>CAZRBG010000035.1:0-61030 GCA_964598225.1 uncultured Pirellulales bacterium | reverse complement strand
ATGCGTACTTCGACAATATCAGCCTGGTTCCTGTTCCCGGGGCAGTTCTGCTTGGGATGCTCGGTTTGAGTGTTGTGGGTGTGAAATTGCGTAAGCATGCATGAAAAGCCCGTACGAATACGGGCCGGAAAAGGACCTGAGATTCATATAATAGCAGGTCATGGAGGTAAAGAGAGGAATGAAAAAAGCAACGTTAATCTTAGTAATATGTGCATGTACGGCTATGCCGATTAGAGCTGACATCACAACTTTTGGTGACAAAACAGTTTTTCTTAGTGCAACAGGCGCTAGCGAAGCGGCGGATTTTGATGACACGGCTTCGGGCAACAGGGGCGCTGGATTCTCTCTCGGAGATCTGACGTTCACTTCAGCAAGCGGCGACTTGTGGGTCTTGGACTGGAGTTCGCGCCTCGATAACGAAGAACTCGCGATTAGTGACCGCGAGGACTTGGACGTGGATATCAACTTGGGTTTCGAAGCTTTCTCGTTTGGATTTGAATTTGTAGAGCCCGAGTCCGATGACAATGTTAACGCTACCTTTGTGGATTCCACTTTCGAAGTGTCGCTGTACTCTGGGGTTGTGGCTGTCAACTCATTTACGTTCAACGCACCAAACGACCAAGCCGCATTTGTAGGGGTCTGGAGCACGGCAGACCAGGGCTTTGATACTGTCGAGATCCGCGAGATAGTCGGTGGTATCGACAATGAGTTTTTCGGCGAGTTCTACGTCGGAACCCAACCTGTTCCCGTCCCCGGCGCTGTTCTGCTTGGGATGCTTGGTTTGAGTGTTGTGGGTGTGAAATTGCGTAAACGTGCATAAATGAACAGCCCGCTCGTTGCGGGTAATCATTGGGATTCACAAAAACGGATTAACGTGAAGCCCCGCCGGAATAGCGGGGCTTCACTACAAATTCATGTGATAACAAGTCATGGAGGTAAGAAAGCATGACAAAAAGTAATGTTGCTAGTATGGGAGAAAAGACGATGAAAAGAAAACTGTTAGTAGTATTTTGTTTAAGTTTGTTTTTAAGCG
Organism: uncultured Pirellulales bacterium; assembly: GCA_964598225.1. Lineage (GTDB taxonomy): Bacteria > Planctomycetota > Phycisphaerae > Sedimentisphaerales > Anaerobacaceae > SG8-4. Next base: position 59,997 of record CAZRBG010000035.1, on the reverse strand, counting down.
CAGCACCGGCCATGGCAGATTTGTCCTCTTTGCAGGGGATCGTTGATGACATTACTGTTGGACCCAATCCTGGTGTGAGCAGCGTAGATGTAGCGACAGATATGCTGGCAGATACGGAGGCGGACGGAACACCTTACGATTCGTACTGGAGCATTACAGGTAGTGGCGGTTCTTTATCAACGCTCATTTTTGAGGTTGCAAATACGTCGCTCGAAACCGTACAGGATTTTGGAGTTTATGATTTTGCTGATTCGTCAAGGCGTGTTTCGCTTTTCAATGGCCTGGATGCTGATCCTGGTGATACGGCTCAGTTGACTATTCAGGCTGATGGAAGCGTCTGGCGTACCTTTACTGACTTTTCAAGCGGCAGTGTCACTGGCGGTGATACCGGTGTGGATTTTGCGAACAACCTCTTCGGTTACTATCTGGACACACGGGACTGGCCGGGACAATGGGTTGGTGGAATGTGGTACAGTGACACGGACTTGAATTCCGACGGCGAGGACCACATGTATGCTTATCAGGGTACGGATACTGATACTGTGCAACTGCCGAGCAAGTTACCCGGCCTGTGGACGGATAACGAGTTCATTTTGGCTTTTGAGGGATTTGATAGCGCAAGTGCTCGCGGGTACGACGATTTCGACGAGTTTGTAGTTATGGTCGAATCTGTTACTCCGGTTCCTGTTCCGGGTGCTGTTCTGCTTGGTATGCTCGGCTTGGGTGCGGTTGGCATCAAGCTGCGCAAGTATGCATAACCAGGGGCGGGGAAGCTTTGATCTAATAACAAACTTAGGAGGAGGGGTGGAGCCTTGAAGCAAAGGCTTCACCCTGCAGTCTTGCTTTCTACGATTAGCGTGGCGGCTGAGCAAGCCGTCGCGCTAAAAGTACGTGGCGCGCGTTCCCTCGACTTCGCTCTCCCTTGGGGACGCCTTACGGCGGGGACAGGCTCGCCCTTGTTAGTTGGGTATCTGTTCTAATCAATCCGCATGCGATCATTTCTGCGTTTCCGATAATTTTTTATCATAATCAAATTTCTGGATTCCCGCTTTCGCGGGAATGACAAGTATTCCACTTGTGCGCAATCATTTCTTTTGTTCCGATAATTCTTCCGTAATCATAATCGAGTTTCTGGATTCCCGCCCGTTCGTGGCGAGGGCGTCTCGCCCTTGTGTCGCGAGGCCGTCCCGGCCTCGTTATGGGTATTACAAGGGCAGGATGCCCTCGCCACGGCACAAGGGCAGGATGCCCTTGCCACGTTACAAGGGGAGGATGCCCTCGCCACGTGTGAGGCTGATTTTCCGGGCGTTTACAGGACATTTCTTTTGTCTTATAATGCCGTTTTAGCCGATGTAATGTGGTGGTCGGTGCGCCGGTGTTGTGCTGAGGGAAGTTAGCCACATGAGAATGTAGGGTGGGACCTGCCCTGAGCGAAGTCGAACGGGGCGAGCCCCCCCCCTACGTGTGACTCCGGTCGGTAGCAGATAAGTGATGGTATATGAGGGAGGTTGCTCATGGTTAGCTTGAATAGAGCTGGTAAGATAAATGTTAAGGTTGTAGTTATACTGCTTTTGATAGTGGTTGCGCTCGGAGCATCGCTGTTTGTCGCACGCCACGCTCGCAGGAGGATTCTGTCGCGGATGGATTACAACGCCGGAAATGCCGCCTATGAGAAGGAGGATTGGCCGACGGCGTTCAAGCATTTCCAGGAATACCTCGGCCGGAACCCCGACGACCTGGAAATCCTCAAGAAATACGCCGAAGCTCGGATGAACATGCGGCCGCTTGACGCACGAGCAATAAGCGGGGCGGCTTCGGCCTACCGCCGTATAATTCGCGTGGACCCCAACGACAGAGAGGCGTACGAGGAGCTTGCCGAGATCTATACCTACACGGGCCAGTCCGAAGAGCTTAAGTACATCGCCGAACAACGGCTCGAACAGGATTTCCCGGACGAACGGAAGGCGCCGCTTTGGCTGGCAACGGCGCTGGTCCGGCTGGACGGAGCCGAAGAGGCCAAAACAGAGCTTGAAAATTACATCGCAGAACTCGAGAAGGTCGAGGAAAAGCCGGAAGAGTACGTTCAGGCCTGTACTCTGATGGGCCAGATCATCCTTTCCGATGATTCTGTTGATACGACTTCAGACAGGCGGGAACAGGCAGAAGAGGCCCTCGGGTTGCTCAAGAGAGCTGTAGAAGGCGTACCGGATTCGGCCGAGGCGCTGGTTGCCAGGGCTCGATTCTATCGAACAAACTCCGATATTCCCGACATGACGAGAGAGGATCGAATGGCAGCCGCCCGTGCCGATCTTGAAGCGGCCGATAAGATTGGTCCGGAAGATCCCAGGATTCGCTCGGCGTTATGTGCCGAGTGGATCGGACACGGCGAGCTTGAGAAGGCCGACGCGGAGTTGCAGGCCGTTGACGATCTGCCCGAGGAAGTGATAGACGAGCACTTTTTCGACGTCAATGACTGGACGAGCACACGATTTGTTCTGGCCTCGGACCTGGCTATGCGAAGGGGGGATCCGAACGAAGCGGCAGAATTAGCCGACAAGGTTCTGGATGATCTTACGGATCGAAGACACAGAGTCCGCGTTCTCGATCCTGCTGTCGTTGCGTACGTATCGACGGGCAGAGCTGAGGATGCAAATGACTGCCTTGATGAATACATTGATGCCACGCGTACTGTGGGGCTGAACGCTCAGGGCAGGCTCAGGGTTGCCTTTCTGCGGGCTCTTGTGGCCAGAGCCCAGGAACGCCCGTACGCCGTCATCGATATCCTGCAGCCGATTCTTGTTGATAACGTTTCTAATCCAAGATTGTGGCGGCTGCTTGCCGAGGCTTATCAAAGGACAAGCCAGCCCAGCCGGGCAATCGAGGCCTACGAGCAATATCTCAGTCTCAATCCTGACGATTCGCAGGCGACCCTGCAATTAGCCGATCAGTATCTCAAGCTCAAAGACTGGGACAAAGTATACGAATATGCCAAACGAACCGAAGAACTCGATCCTAACGACATTGTTGGCCGGCTGTTGCGCATTGAGGCCGCCGTACATCTGGCTACCGAACAGGAAGAAGCAGTAGACACCGCAAGGCTTAAGGAGCTATCGAGCGAATTAGCTGGTTTGCGAGAGAAATACCCCGAACGTGTCGATATTCGCACCTTGCAGTCTATCATCGCCGTAAATGTGGGACAACAGGTTGATGCTGAAGAAAAGTTGAAGCAGGCCATCGATAAGGCTGAAGGACGGCTTAAGCTCAGGGCCGAGATGCAGCTCGCGAGGCACTATTACGGGCAAGAACGTGTAGAAGATGCTGTCAGTGTATGCGAGAAGGCTTGTGCTCGCGATCCGAACGTTGCCGATCCCTGGGCGCTTTTGGCGACTCTTCATGCGGCCGACGGCGATCCAAACGCCGCCCGGACCACTCTGGATGAAGGACTTGACGCAGTTGCCGGAGAAGGCGAGAAACGAACTCTCAGCATTCAACTTGCCAGACTGGAGCTGGCACAAGGAGGGGAAGAACGAGAAAAAGGAATTGAGCGGTTGAAGGACCTGGCGGCAAAGGACAACGAGGACATGCAGGTTCGCTCGCTGCTGTTGGGTACTCGTGAGATTTTGGAGGATTCGGATGAATCCCAGCAGCTCGTCGATGAATTGAGGGAGGCAGAAGGCGAGACCGGATATCGGTGGCGTTTCCACCAGGCTCGGTTGTGGCTGGCATCTGATGATTGGCGTTCGAAGCAGAGCGAGATCGTCGATAATCTTGAGTACTGCATCGATGCCGAGCCCGGCTGGTCGGCTCCTGTGCTGTTGCTGGGAAGAATGCACGAGAGACTGAGCGAACTGAGTCGTGCCGAGGACGTGTACCGGCGAGCGCTAGCCAAAAATCCCGCAGCCATCCAGGTTGCAGACCGTCTGACGGGTCTTCTCCAGGCTCAGAACAAGCTCTCGGACCCCAACGAAGTTCTCAACCTCGTCAGAGCGAGTTCGGAGGCTAAGAACGCTTTGGAACTCAGAACGGCTCTCGGCTCCGGCGATCTCGAGCTGGCGATCCGAAGACTCGAAGAAAGAATATCAGACGGGGCCGACAACGCCAACGAGCTGATTGCTCTGGCGAGATTAGTGTACCAGAAAGACGGAAATTTCAGCGAGGCTCAAGAGCATCTGAAGGCCGCCGAGGCCATAGACCCAAATTCAATGGCGCTCGCCACTGCGAAGGCGGCAATCTTCAAGGCGGATGGTAAAGAGCAGCAAGCTCGTAAAGTACTCGACGACTATGTAGCGGACATGAACGATTTCAACGCTTATTTGGTGCGTGCGACATATCTGGCCGGTGAGGGCGAAATCGAGGCTGCCGAGAGGGACTATAAGAAGCTGATAACCTTTGCCGACCGAAACGCCGTTGGATACGGGCTTCTAAGTAATTTTTACAGCGCCAACGAGGATCTTGACAAAGCGGCAAAGACATTAGAGGACGGCCTTGAGGCGCACCCCGAAGACTTGAACCTGCAACGGGCGTTGATGAAGACATTGTTACGCCGGGGCAGCGAAGAGGATCGAGAACAGGCGCTTAGCATTCTTGGTGAACTCGAGGAAAAAGTGCCGCAGGACATCGAACTGATGAGGATCCGAGCGTCTCAACTGCTGAACGAGGCAACTCCGGAATCGAAAGAGAAGGCCAAAAAGAAGCTGGAAGAGATAGTTAAACTTGAGCCACGGGCAATTAATGCTCATTTAACCTTGATAGAACTGGCGATGGAGCGCGGTGACCTGGAAGAAGCTCGCGATTTGGTGATTCAAGCCCTTGGCTCCAATCCGAATAACTCGGCGTTGTTGCTAACGCGAAGCCGTATTGAAATCGAGGCTGGTGACGTTCAATTGGCGGGGCAGTTGGCGCGAGTAGCGATACAGACCGATCCGAACAGTATCGCAGAACTTGGTCCGGCAGTTAATATTGCACTTCGCAGCGGGGATCGCAATCTTCTTGAAGAAACTCGCGGCTTGATTGAATCCCGCCTGAATCAAAATCCTGCGGATGAAAACTTGGTGCTTTACCGATCCCACGTTCTGGCTGAACTGGGGCGGGCTGATGCGGCAATTCCCGATCTCGAAGCCTATTGTGAAAGCGAGGACGGAAGCGACAGCGTGCCTGCAATTGTGACGCTTGCCGGTCTTTATCGTATCACAGGCGATATGGAAACGGCCGAAAACAGGATCGAGCAGGCCGAACAATTAGATCCCAACAATCCGGCAGTTATAAATGCATACATGAGTCTTGCCCTGGCCTACTATCAAGAAGGCAACGCCGAAAGCGCGAAGCGGATTTACCAGCATTTGCGAGATCACTATGCGGATAAATACCCGGAAAACATACGGATGTTCAACGATCTTGCGTGGATAGTGCAGGAGCACGATCAGGACTACGACACTGCATTAGAGCTTGCAAACAAAGGATTAAACGCTGCGCGGCAAGACACTGAGAAGCTGCACGTTCTCGATACTCGGGGAACAATCCTGTTCAATATGGAGCGGTTTGCCGATGCAAAGAAAGACTTCGAGGCCCTTGTGAGCATATCGCCTCGGGACAGCGAGCGTATGGCGAAGGCCCTTCTGCAATTGGGCCGCACGTGTGCCAAACTCAACCAGCCCGATCAGGCGAAAGAGCACCTGACCAAAGCTCTGGAAATCGATCAGAAAATCGGTGTATTTACTCCTGAAGAACGGTCGGAAATTGACCGATTAATTAAATGACGGTCCGGTCCCGATGTCTGTATAAGCAGCGTTCGAATCCCTGATGTTGCAATAGCTTTTTGACGAACCGACAAATGGCCGAAGCAAAAGAAACACGCGATTTGGTTTATATACTTGCTCCCAGCTATACGGGGTCCACGCTGCTAACCTTTCTTTTGTCACGGCATAAAGAGATCGCAACAATAGGGGAGTTGAAAGCGACGGCACGCGCGAACCTCGACGAGTATCTCTGTTCCTGCGGTGTTCTTCAGCGCGACTGCGAGTTTTGGAAGAGCGTCACCGACAGAATGCAGCGGGCGGGCCACAGTTTTGCACTTGACGATTTCGGCACGCATTTCCGCGCAGATTCTTCGTTTTGCAATCGTCTGCTTCGTGCCGGAGTTAGACCGGTGTACTTCGAGGTTATAAGAGACACATTATTGCAGGTAATACCGAACTGTCGTCGTCGATTTCATGACGTTTTGGAACGCAATCGGCAGTTTATTGATATAGTTTGCGACTTACAGCAAGGTTCGGTGTTCCTGGACGGCTCGAAGGATGCGATCAGGCTCAGGTTTCTGAATTCTGCAGGGCACTGGAATCCGAAAGCGATATATCTTGTTCGTGACGGCCGGGGTGCCTGCAACTCTTACATGCGCCATTATAGTGTTCCTATGGAAACAGCGGCTCGAGAGTGGTGCCGCGTCCATAGAGAATGCGACAGAGTTGTCCGGGAACTCGGAACTGAAAAAGTTATTACAATCCATTATGAGGACTTGTGCAGAAATACGAAGGAGACGCTCGAGAAGATCTTTAATTTCCTGGAACTGGACTGCGATTTGAGCAATCTCGAATTCAGGTCGTCCGAGCATCATATCCTGGGCAATGAAATGAGGTTGAAATCAACTGAAGAAATCAAGCTTGATGAGAAGTGGAAGAACTATCTGACAGATGAGGATCTGGCGGTTTTTGAAGGGATAGCCGGGAGGACTCAGCGCCTTTACGGTTACAGTTGATCAATTCAGATCGCGGGAGTAAATCTATAAATGATAGAGATTGCCGTTCAAGGATATGGTGAGATATCGTTGGAGCATGTGGTTCTGGATTATAACGGAACGCTCGCTACGGACGGTCAACTTCAAGAAGGTATCCAATCGCTCCTTAACAAGGTCGCTGAACACGTTGAGCTGCATATTGTTACGGCCGATACTTTCGGCAAGGTTAAGTCCGGCATAGAACGAATCCGGTGCAAACTATCTATACTGAGTCGGCAGGATCAGGCCCTGGCGAAACAACAGTACGTCAAAAACCTCGGCAGCAACCGGATAGCTGCGATCGGAAATGGTCGAAACGATCGCCTGATGGTCAAGGAAGCAGCCCTTGGAATAGCGGTTATCGGCGACGAAGGCAGCGCACTTGAGACCCTGGTTGCCTGCGATGTCGTCTGCAAAAGGGCAGAGGATGCACTGGAGTTACTGCTCAACCCAAAACGTTTGATCGCTACCTTGAGAACTTGATTGCTAACAAACCTGTAATATTCGAGAAAAGGAGATTTTTACATGCAACACCATTTGATTGAGCCCCACGGCGGGAAGCTGATGAATCTTATGGCAGACGATGCACGAGCTGCCGAATTGAAGGAATTATCCAGGGACTGGCCCTCCTGGGACCTGTCTCCGCGACAGATCTGCGATCTGGAGCTGTTGCTCAACGGCAGCTTTTCCCCGCTTGAAGGTTTTATGGTCCAGGCCGATTATGAAAGCGTCTGCGAAAAGATGCGGCTCGAAAACGGCACATTATGGCCGCTGCCTGTTGTTCTCGATCTGCCCGAAGACGTGGCTGGCGGACTCAATAAAGGCGTAAGTCTGGCGTTGCGCGATGCGGAAGGTACGATGCTCGCAGCGTTGCACGTTGAGCATCTCTGGCAGGCTGATCGGTCTGCCGAGGCTCGACAAGTTTTCGGGACGGACAGCACCGAGCACCCCGGCACAAAGTATCTGCTCGAGCAGATGCATCCGTGCTATGTCGGCGGCAAGCTCGAAGGCGTGACACCTCCCTGTCATTATGATTTTCTCGAATTGCGTCTCACGCCGGCCAAGCTGCGCGCGAAGTTTGCCTCTCTCGGCTGGCAGAAAGTGGTGGCTTTCCAGACGCGCAATCCCATGCACCGGGCTCACCAGGAGCTTACGTTCAGAGCCGCGGCCGATCTTGAGGCAAATCTCTTGATTCATCCTGTAGTTGGAATGACAAAACCGGGCGATGTAGACCATTACACGCGAGTACGCTGCTATCAGGCGGTCTTGAGACATTATCCCAAGAATACGGCCTTGTTGAGTTTGCTCCCGTTGGCCATGCGCATGGGAGGGCCCCGCGAGGCTCTGTTCCATGCCATCATCCGTAAAAATCACGGCTGTACGCACCTGATTGTCGGGCGCGACCACGCCGGTCCCGGCTCCGATTCCTGCGGCAAGCCGTTCTATGGACCATACGAAGCCCAGGAATTGCTCACGGAGCACCAGGATGAGTTGGGCATCCAGATGGTGCCGTTCAAGATGATGGTATACGTAGAAGACAAAGATACCTACATGCCGGTGGACGAGGTCCCTGAAGGAATGAAGACCAGATCGATATCCGGAACGGAACTGCGAGAGCGGCTTACGGCAGGGCGCGATATTCCATCCTGGTTCTCGTTCCCGGAAGTAATCGATGAGCTTCGGCGAACTTATCCGCCTCGCGCGAAACAGGGCTTTACGGTCTTCTTCACCGGATTGCCGAGTTCCGGCAAATCAACGCTGGCCAACGTTCTGATCACCAGGCTGATGGAGATCGGGGGCCGGCCGACGACGCTTCTGGACGGTGACCTGGTTCGCAAGCATCTCTCCTCCGAGTTGGGTTTTTCCAAAGAACATCGCGATCTCAACATTCGACGTATAGGTTGGGTCGCTTCGGAAGTCACCAAGAACGGCGGCATTGCCGTTTGCGCACCGATTGGGCCGTATGACCGAATCAGAAAAGAGGTTCGCCAAATGGTGGAATCGGCTGGTGGTTTTGTGCTGGTCCACGTATCGACACCGGTTGAAGTCTGCGAGCAGCGTGACCGCAAAGGACTTTTCGCAAAGGCGCGGGCGGGAATTATAAAGGAATTTACCGGTGTATCGGACCCGTACGAAGAGCCGAAAGACGCTGAAATTACCATCGATACAACCGAGTTGTCATCGCAAGAGGGCGTACAAAACGTTATCCTGCATCTTGAGAAGGAAGGATTTATAAGCCTCGAATAGTCCCGGTCCCGGAAACGTCGGCGATTGTCTATTATGAGTTGGGAAGCTTTCTATTGCATCGCGGTTCTTGCCCTTGTATTTTGGGGCTTGGTTCGCAATCGCGCGCCTGACGCACTTCTTTTAGGCGCTTTGGTTCTCGTGACAGTCGCCGACATTGTCAGCCCGGAAGAGGCCCTTGTGGGCTTTTCTAATGCCGGGATGCTGACCGTAGGTGCTCTGTACGTGGTAGCGGCTGCCCTCCGTGAAACGGGCGCTCTGGATATAGCCGGATCGTGGATGCTCGGAAAGGCCAGGACCGAACGCGGCGTACTCATGCGGATGGCCGGTTCGGTAACCGGCATGTCGGCGTTTCTGAACAATACGCCGATAGTGGCCATGTTTATACCCGTCATTGTCGACTGGTGCAAGAAGCACCGTACGGAACCATCCAGGCTGTTGATACCGCTTTCGTATCTGTCGATCCTTGGCGGAACGTGCACACTGATTGGCACGAGCACCAACCTGGTGGTCAACGGCCTGATGCAGGAAAAATCGCAGGCCGATGCTTCGTTCAGTGAAAGTCTTGCCCCGATCAGCTTCTTTGAGCTTGGTTACGTGGGTGTGCCCTACGCCATTATCGGAATCGCCTATCTGCTGTTGGTGGGGTGGCGATTGCTTCCTTCTCGCAGGGGCTTTATCGAGCAAATGTCGGAATCTGCCCGCGAGTATCTTGTTAATATGCAGGTGCGGCCGGATTGTCGGCTCGCAGGCCAGAGCGTCCAGGAAGCGGGGTTGCGTCAATTGCCGGGTCTGTTTCTGATGGAAATTACTCGCGCCGATGAGGTAATATCGCCCGTGGCGCCGGATCACATCCTCCGCCCAAATGATGTCCTTACGTTCACGGGCGTAGTCGGTACAATCGTGGAGCTCGAACGGATACCCGGCCTTGTTGCCGTTCCCGGCGATGAGTCTGTAACAGATTTGACCGCACGCCGCGGCAGGACGCTATGCGAAGCTGTTATATCGCCAACATCTCCGAGCATCCATAAAACGATTCGCGATTCGGACTTTCGCGCATCTTACAACGCAGTGGTGGTCGCCGTTCATCGCGGCGGCGAACGACTCTCGGGCAAGATCGGCGATATAGTGCTTCGGGCGGGTGATACACTGCTTTTGCAGGTCGGTCCTCACTTCGCTCGGGCAAACAGGAATAATCCCGACTTTCTGCTGATCGGAGGTGTGGATGATTCTCGTCCGGTCCGGCACGACAAAACCGTGGTATCTCTCATTTTGCTCTTGCTTCTGGTGGTGTTGATGGTAGGCGGGGTGGTGAAGATTGTCGTAGCTGCCTTCCTGGTTGCAGGGCTCATGGTATTGACGAAATGTATTCAGGTTGCCGATGCGCGTCGCAGTGTTGACTGGCAGACGCTCATTACTATTGCTGCCGCATTCGGTCTCGGTAAAGCACTGGTCAACTCGGGACTGATTCCGACCGTGGCCGACTATCTTGGGCAACTCGCAACGCATGCTGGCGGGTACGGTTTGTTAGCTGTTGTATATCTTATAACAAGTTTGACCGCGGCTACTGTAGGAAATAACGCCGCAGCCGCATTGGTTTTTCCTTTGGCAGTTGCGACGGCTGTGGAAACCGGCTTGAATCCCCGCCCATTTGTGATGGCGGTCGTTTTTGCAGCCTCTGCCAGTTTTATCTCCCCGCTGAGCTATCAGACGAATCTGATGGTTTTCGGGCCGGGTGGCTATCGTTTTTCTGATTTTGTCAAAGTAGGCCTGCCGCTAAACATTATGCTGCTGATTTGTGCCGCTGTTCTAATTCCTATGGTCTGGTCGTTCTAATCCTCCGAGAATGAATATCAACGCACTATGGAGTAAGAAATGCTCGAACAGGAAATGGAAACAGTTAAGAAAGCAACGCGTCAAGCCGGTGAAGCAATACTCAGCATCGCGGAAAAGCACTACAAAACAGCAGCTTCTCAGGCCGACCGTTCGGTGGTAACAAAAGCCGACATCGAAGCCGACAAGATCCTGCAGAGACATCTCAGAGACGGATTCCCCGATTACGGATGGCTTTCCGAGGAGACCAAAGACGATAACCGCCGATTCGAGCGTGAGCGTGTTTGGATCGTCGATCCCATGGACGGGACTCGCGAGTTTGTGATGAAGGTGCCGGAATTTGTCGTATCGGTCGCCCTCGCTGAAGAGGGAAAGATTATCCTTGCTGTCATTCTGAATCCTTCCACCGGCGATCTATTCGAAGCGGTGAAAGGAGAAGGAACCAGGCTCAATGATGAGAAAGTCTTTTGCGATCACCGCCTTGCCGACAGGCCCAAAATAGAGGTGAGCCGGTCCGATATCGAGAAAGGTTATTTCTCAGCTTATGATGGAGTTTTGAATTTGTCGCCTTGTGGATCGATCGCATACAAGATGGCTCGGCTGGCCGCGGGCAAGTCAGACGGAACCCTGAGCGTCACACCGAAGAACGAATGGGATATTGCCGCTGGTGTCCTTCTCGTCGCCGAGGCCGGTGGGAGAGTCACAGATCTGGCCGGAAAGCAGCATCAGTTCAACCAGGCCGACACTCTGGTCGATGGAGTAATTGCGACGAGCCGGGATGCCTACGACATCATAAAGCAGGCAGTAGACGAAAGAAAAAGCAGGCGGTAGTGGAACTGCGAAGCAGGAAAGACATTGGTTTGGGAAAGCAAAGATGAAGATACTAAACATAGTTGGCGCCCGACCGAATTTCATGAAAATTGCTCCCTTGATGGAGCAGTACAATCGCCATGCTGCTATTGAGCCGATGCTTGTACATACGGGCCAGCATTATGATGAGAAAATGAGCGATCTTTTCTTTCGGCAGCTCGGGATTCCGGAACCGGACATTAATTTGGGTGTCGGGTCGGGTTCTCACGCTGTTCAGACGGCCGAAATTATGAAGGCCTTCGAGCCTGTGGTGCTCGAATACAAGCCTGATGCCGTGCTTGTTGTCGGCGATGTCAACAGTACGATCGCCTGCGGGCTGGTCGCGGTCAAGCTCGGAGCGAAACTCATTCACGTGGAAGCGGGGCTCCGCAGCGGCGACCGCTCCATGCCGGAAGAAATAAACCGCATATTGACTGACTCGATCAGCGACATGCTGTTTTGCACCGAGCAAAGCGGCGTTGACAACCTAATAAAGGAAGGTATCGCGGAAGAAAAGATTCACCTGGTCGGCCATGTGATGATTGACACGCTTCTGAGAAATCTCGAAAAGGCCAGAGAATCGAAAATAATGAGCCGGTTGAAGGATCAGTTTTGCCTCAACGGCGATGAGTATGCTCTTCTAACGCTGCACAGACCATCAAACGTGGACAATCCGGTGACCTTTTCGAGAATCCTCGATGCCCTGGAGGTCGTTCAGAAGGACATGCCGATCCTGTTCCCGATTCACCCGAGAACGCGTAAAAATCTGGCCGCATTAGGCATGCGAGATCGCATGGATACGTTGAAAAACGTGCATCTTGTCGACCCCATCGGATATCTCGATTTTCTGAAATTGAACTCCTGTGCAAAGGTCGTTTTCACAGACTCCGGCGGCATCCAGGAAGAAACGACCGTGCTCAAGGTCCCATGTATCACCTTACGGGAAAATACCGAACGGCCTGTCACGGCTGAGATAGGTTCGAATCAGATTGTCGGAACCGTTCCGCGCAGGATTCTCAATGCTTACCGTAATGCTCTCTCCGGACAATGGCGAAAGCCGCAAATTCCACCCCTATGGGACGGAAAAGCCGCCGCACGGATTGTAGATGTAATCCTCAAAAAACTTGGGTGATGAGGGATTATTGATCTGGAGCTTATGTTTCCGCTATAGGATTACATTCTACCTGAGCCCTGAAATAATTCTCTTTCTAATCCGTGTAAATTGCTGCTAATAAGGCAATTAGGTGTAATTGGATTTATGCCCGGAGGCAGCGCGGTTTCCACTTCCTGCGTTTTCACATTTTTTTTGATAAAAGGGTTGACTTGGGCTCGAAGATTTGGGATTATAAGATAATGATTATCGTTATCAATGCTTATCTGCTTGCTCTTAACTGATTCGGTTCATTGGAAGCTGGCTGGGGATTTGACAAAGTTAGACAGAAATAGAGAATTGTGGGTACTAAAGAAAAATTTTTTCAATATGTAGCTGATAAAGGCCTTCGGCATACAGAGCAAAGAGAAAAAGTCCTCAATGCTTTTCTGAATACCGAAAAGCACGTCACGGTCCAGGAGTTGTATGACCTGGTCAGAAAAGAGAACAGCGGCATAGGTTATGCTACCGTTGCCAGGACAGTAAAGCTCATGTGCGAATCCGGCTTGTGCAGATCTGTTGATTTCGGAGACGGCGCCCTGCGCTACGAACACAAGTACAACCATGAGCACCATGACCATCTTATCTGTACCAGGTGTGGAAAGTTCGAAGAAATCTACAGTCCGGAACTCGAAAAGCTTCAGCGTGAGCTTGTGAAGCAACACGGCTACACTCAGCAAAGCCACAAACTCGATATTTTCGGCCTCTGTCCGAAATGTGCCAAGGGAAACCCAAGGCAAGGTACGTAAACGACTCCGCTTTTTTTGGCGTTACGATGATAATGGAAACCAATATCAATTACTTTTTGCTCCGATATGAGTTGGGGCAGCTTGAGAGCAGGCATTGACGTAGATCAAATACAATCGGGGGCGCGTAAATACATGCCGGCACGAAAAACAATGTTGAAAATAGATCAGAAGAAGAATCCCGAAGGGGCACAGTCGAAAACTGACCTTTCTGTTAGAAGGATTCTGCTCGTAGGAAGCCCGAATGTAGGCAAAAGCATGTTGTTCAACAGGCTCACCGGCCGGTATGTAACGGTATCGAATTACCCCGGCACCACCATCGAGCTGTCCAGGGGCTTTTCTGAGATTTCCGACAGCAGATATGAGATTATAGATACCCCCGGCATGTATTCGCTCTCGGCGATAACTGAGGAGGAAAAGGTCGCAGCGGATCTGTTGCTGAACGAACAGGCCGATGCAGTTCTGCATGTAGTGGACGCCAAGAATATCGAGCGGATGCTTGGCCTGACGTTACAAATGGTCGAAGCCGGCCTTCCGGTAATACTGGTCTTAAACATGGCAGACGAGGCCCACCGGCTTAATATTGAAATAGATTGCGACAAGCTCGAACGCATCCTCGGGATTCCTGTCGTCCAGACCACGGCTACCACAGGCTCGGGAATCAAGGAGCTGGCCAACAGAATTTCCACTGTTCAAGCATCGCCGTCCGTTCGGATCGACTACGGGCCGGTCATAGAAGACTCTATATCGACCATCGCAGAAAAACTCGATGGACCTACGAGAATTTCCGCTCGAACAAGAGCCCTGATGCTGCTTCAGGATGATACCCATTCTATAAAAGAGAGGGTGGATGATAATGAATCGCCGAGCGGGGATTTGATCGCCGACACCATCCGAGAGTGTTCCTCAAAACTCGATCATTCGATACATTACCATATTACTCTTGCAATACAGGAGAAAGTCAAGGAAATAGTAAGGCAGGCTGTGAGTTTCCCGGACGCCCACGTGAGAGATTTTCGCGAGAAACTGAGTCGTGTGTGCATGCACCCTGTTTGGGGGCTGCCGATATTGTTCGCCGTCATGTACTTCGGGATTTATAAATTTGTCGGAGGCATCGGCGCCGGTACGGTGGTGGACTTTCTCGAAGGTAACATCTTCGAGTTACACATTAATCCTTTTATGGTTAAAGCGTTTTCGGCCCTCATTCCCTGGCAGGTAGTACAGGATCTCTTCGTGGGCGAGTACGGGATTGTAACCTTCGGAATCAGATACGCGATTGCGCTCGTTCTGCCTATAGTGGGAGCGTTCTTCATTGCATTCTCGATTTTGGAAGACAGCGGCTATCTGCCGCGTTTGGCAATGCTGATCGACAGCATATTCAAGAAAATAGGCCTCAGCGGCAGGGCGGTGATCCCCATCGTACTTGGTTTCGGGTGCGATACGATGGCCACTATGGTCACGCGCACGCTGGAGACAAAACGGGAAAAGATCATAGCGTCCATTTTGCTGGCGCTGGCGATTCCGTGTTCGGCACAACTCGGTGTTATACTCGGGCTGGTGGCGGGCCATCCTTACGCTCTCCTGGCCTGGGCGGGTTTTGTAGGCTGTGTATTTATTTTGGCCGGAACGCTTATGGCGAGATTGTTTCCGGGCGAGGCGCCGAGCTTCTATATGGAGCTGCCGCCTTTGCGCCTGCCCCGGCCCGGCAACGTTCTCATAAAAACCTACTCAAGGATGGTATGGTACTTCAAGGAGATACTCCCTTTGTTTATACTCGCAAGCGCGCTTATCTGGATAGGTGAAATCACAGGCGTATTCGGATTCCTGACGGGTGCATTGGAGCCTGTGGTCAATGCGATCGGCCTGCCGGATGGCGCTTCCGTTGCGTTTCTTTTCGGCTTTTTCCGAAGAGACTACGGTGCCGCCGGCCTCTACGCTTTGCAGGACAAAGGTTTGATGACGGGCAATCAACTGGCCGTTGCGGCAATTACTTTGACCTTGTTCTTGCCGTGTATCGCACAATTCCTGATCTTCAAGAAAGAATGCGGCTTCAAGATCGCCGTTATAACTTCTGTGTGTATTTTCTTAATAGCTATTGGTACCGGATTCGTTGCTAATTCTGTATTCAATCTACTGGGGGTAGTGCTATGATCTGTTCTTTTTGCGGCAGAGAATTTGACGAGGAGACGGCCTGGAAGCAATGCAGCCGGTGCACTCTTGTCGCTGAGTGCGGAAAGGTCAAGTGCCCTTACTGCGGCTACGAAAGCCCAAAGGAGCCTCGTTCGTTGAAATGGCTCAAAAGAATAAAGGACAAAATGAAATGATTAATCCCGACGTCGAAGAACTGTTGGAAGGTTTGTACGTTTTCGAAGTTGAAAATGGTCGATATCCGCCGGCCGATATCGTACAAAAGGGAGGCGAACAGGCCGTTTCGCTCGGGCTGGCCGAAATTCACACCAAAGAATATAAGCTTACCGAAGAAGGCAAACAGGCCGGCAAAAATGTAGTCAGGCGGCACCGCCTGGCTGAGAGACTTTTGAAGGATGTTCTGGCTGTGGGGCCGGCCGATATCGAAGAGGATGCGTGCCGTTTCGAGCACGTTCTGCAGGACGGAGTGGACGATAAAGTCTGCATACTTCTCGGACATCCCACGTCCTGCCCGCACGGCAATTTTATTCCTCCCGGCGAATGTTGTCGTGCCGCACAGGGAGATATGATCAACGAGGTCAGGCCGCTCTGTGACGGAAAACCTAAATCAAGCGGGGCTGTAGCCTACCTGGCTACAATGGATAATCGTCAGGTTCAAAAGCTTGTGGCCATGGGGATCTTGCCGGGAGCGGAAATTAAAGTGATTCGCAATTTTCCTTCTTATGTGTTTCAGGTGGGCTACAGCCAGTTCGCCGTTGATCGCCCGCTGGCCGCGGTGATTTATGTCCGTTGGGATGATGAAAGCAGCTAATCGGATGGAGACGGAAAGCTTTTATGAAAAGTGTCCATAATAGAACGAATGTGCGTGTTGATGAACGATGTTGCAAGTGTCGCCGACAGGTTCCTGTCCTGGACAGTCGGGATATCTTTGCCGGGTCTAACGAAGTTAGATTACGGCATTGCAACGAGGAATATAGACTCCTGCGAACGAAAAGCAATAAGCTGATACTCACTAAATAGACTTCGTATATTAAATCCCGTTTAGGAGCATGTAGCCAGCCGACCTTGACCTCGAGGCTTAGCCAGCCAGACTCCGTAAGAAGGTGTATGTTGTAATGCGGTCTGGCGTGGCAAAAACGAAAAAACCATTAGTTGCAAGAAGTAACAAAGTAATTAGTAAGTTCGGCGTTGTTGTTTTTGCGTTGATTGCAATTACGATTGGCAGTTACGAACCGAGTCTCGCAGCGGCGGATCACGTTCCCTCGCACGAGTCCGGTCACGAACACCACGACGATTTGCCGGAGTCGGGCATAGAATCGTCGCTTTCCCTGACAAGCATCTACCAGGCAAACGTCAGAGGCGGCCTGAGTACGCACAAGCGAAGGGGCAGGCATTCCGGCAGCTACGATCTTGAAATAACTGGCGATACGCAAAAGCTCCTTGGTATCGAGAACGGCACGCTGTACGTCCATGCCGAAGGCTGGTGGCCCGACTCGGTCGGCATCGACGAGGTCTCGGTAGGCAGCACCTTCGGTGTCAACGGCGATGCCGGACCGCGCGACGCACTGGTCGTCACCGAGCTCTGGTGGGAACAGGCCTTTGCCGATGGTGCGGCGTTGTTGCGCGTCGGCAAACTCGACCTCACAGGCGGGTTCGAGTGCCGGGGCTGCGCCGTTTCTTTCGACGGCAGCAACTATGCCAACGATGAAACCAGCCAGTTTCTCAACGGCGCTCTGATCAACAATCCGAGCATTCCGTTCCCGACATACGGTATCGGAGCGGTCTTGCTCTATGAGCCGGAGGACTCGTGGTATGCCTCGGTGGGTGCTGCGGATGCACAGGCCGATACCCGTGAAACCGGCTTCAGTACCGCTTTCCATGGCGAAGATTATTTCTTTTACATACTCGAAACGGGGGTGACGCCGCGGTTCGGCAGTCCAAGAGGGTTGCTGCAGGGCGCCTACCGCGTAGGACTTTGGAACGACCCGCAACCTAAAGCCAACTCCGACGAGTCCCGAAGCTCTCGTGATGACATCGGCGTGTATCTCAGTTGCGATCAGGCGGTCTTCAAAGAGAACGCCGATCCCGAAGACGGCCAGGGACTTGGCCTGTTCGCCAGGTTCGGCTATGCCCCAAGTGAGACAAACGATGTGACCAATTTCTTTAGTTTCGGTTTGCAGTATCAGGGCTTGATAGAGCCAAGGGACCAAGACGTGCTGGGCGTCGGCTTTGCTCGGGGAATTTTTGCTGACTCTGCCGATTTCACGTATACGGAGAATCACGAAAGCGTGCTGGAGGTTTATTACAACGCGTCCATCACGCCCCGGCTCAATCTTAGTCCAAGTCTGCAATACTTAACGAATCCGGGCGGTTCCGACGCCGGCAGTGATTCGGTTGTCTTCGGGGTAAGGGCGCAAATGACATTTTGAGTAATCGACAGTGCCAAGCTGAAAGCCTTGGTGGTAAATAATGAGAAGAAGTTAAATGGGGGTAAGCGGATGCTACTCCGGATAATCATTACTATTTTTAAGAGGGCACATTATACAACGTGCCCCGAAAGGAGCGAAGTATGAGAGACGATGTCAGAAACAGAAGTGCGTCGCGAGGATTCAAGAGGGCGGCTTGCTCAGTGCTTGTACGGCTCGCGTTGCCGTTGATGGTTATGTTGGTGTCTGCCAAAGCGACCGCTTCCGAGAGCGGTGGTGACCCTGGGGCCGCGCAGCGCCGCATCGGTCAGCTCGAGGACAAGGTTGGTGAGTTGACCACCGAAGTCGAGCAGCTCAAAGCTGCTGAATCCGACTCCTCTCCGCTGGACGGACTTGGGTCGGCTTCGGAGAAATTTAAGTGGGGCGGGTACGGCGAAGTGCACGCCAACTTCACTGAAGGCAGTGAAGACGACCAGGTGGATTTTCACAGACTGGTCTTGTATCTGGGCTATGATTTTGCCGACTGGATTGTGTTTCACTCAGAAACCGAACTTGAACATGCTTTTGTCAGTGACGGTGATGGTGATGTTGTGCTCGAACAGGCGTACGTGGACTTTCTGCTGACCGGCAAGTTCAATGTCAGAGCCGGCAGAATTTTGACCCCTATCGGCATCATCAACAAGAAACACGAGCCGACCACCTTCAATGGTGTGGAGCGGCCTTCCTTCGCATCCAGGATTATTCCCACGACGTGGTCCTCCGACGGCGTCGGAATCTTCGGCAGCATCAATCCATCGCTGACCTACGAAGCATACGTTGTCGGCGGGCTTGACGGGTCCGGGTTCAGCTCCACGAGCGGTATTCGAGGCGGCCGAATCAAAGAAAGGCCGAGTCTTAACGAGCCGGCGGTTACCGGAAGGTTGGATTATTACCCGGCTTCGCTTAATGGGGGTACTTCGGATCAATCGTTACGGCTCGGCGCCAGCGGTTACTTCGGCGGACTGGACAACGGAGACCAGGGCTCGAATCCCGGCATCGACGGCGAGATCGGGATAACTTCGGGTGACTTTGAGTACTCGGTCCGTAATTTCGATTTTCGCGGCGTGATCGCTCATATCAACATCGACGGCGCGAGACAGATCGGCAACAACGTAGCAGAAGAAATCTTCGGCTGGTATCTCGAAGGTGCCTATCACTGGTTGCCGGAAGAATGGAGAACGGGAAAACTTGCTGAAGCAGACGCTACAGTTTTTCTGCGTTTCGACAAGTATGATACTCAATATGAGATGCCCTCCGGCGTCTCGAAGAATCCCGCCGGAGATCGAACCGACTGGACCTTCGGCACGAATTTCTACCTGACGCCAAATCTCGTGCTGAAGGCGGATTATCAGGTGCGCGATGATGACAGTTCAAGCGACCGGGACGATCTGTTTAATCTCGGTGTCGGCTGGGCCTTTTGATTTGTTTAAGTGGGTAAATCCAAGTATGCTTAGAATAATGTTTTACATGAAATTGACGATAACCGGCGTCGTTGGAGCGGCTATTTCGATAGCCTTCACAGGCTGTGCCGGGCCCGACTCTGCCCATTCGGTGGAGATGGATACGGTTCGTGAAGTATTCCCTTCGGCGACGGAGATAATTGAAATACCGGGCGGGGGCGACGATGAGAGATCACGTCGCCCCAGCCAGTCCTCAGTGAGTGAGATCAGGGGTGCTTCGCGTCTGCTGGGCTATTTGGTTGAAAGTCAGGTCGCGGGCCGTTCGGGACCATTCGATATAGCGGTGTTGCTCGATGAGGAACTCACAGTAAAGCGAGCGTTTGTGCTAACTTATCCATGGCCGCGTGGAAGAGAGGTCGCGCGACATTCTTTTACACGCCAGTTTGAAGGTAAAGGTCCGGAAGATGCCGTTGAGATCGGAAAGGACGTTGACGCAGTGACTGGGGCGACTATCTCATGTCGGGCTATGGCGGCGGGAGTTCGCCAGGCTATAAGACTTGCAGCTAAGCGGCATAAACATGAATAGTCCGGTCATGGAAGTAGAATTGGCCAACAACTTCGATTTTTCGCTCCGATATTACTGCTTGTGGCAGGTTCGGCCAGTCGCCTTGCCAACAGCTCGTTCGCTATCTCTCCCGACATGTCTCAAATTCCCCTTCCATTTTTTTCCACGAGCTCTGTGGCATTCGTTGCATCGCTTCGGTCTGATGATGGGGCTCACGTCTATTTAGGTGCCTATGATGGGATTCCCGGTGAGGCGGGCGATGAGAAGGGAACTCAGATTATCCTCGGCAACGGAATCAGCGGCTTAAGCTCAGACCGCGGGTTAAGGGATTCTCTTATCGGTGAGTTTACTGGGCTTGTCGGTTAGCAAAAACGTGTCTATATCAGCCATGAACTCGTCCTGATTGATTCTATGGACGCGATCATGCCTTCTGTGCCCCTCGGCAGTCGTCTCGCCGAGCTGATCGTACGAATTACAGCCGATCGGCAGCAGGAACAGGGCGCTAAGAACTATAGTCATACTAACCTTGCGTAGAGAAAAACTCTTCATCATTGCTCCTTATTCTATCAGCCGGTAGGTGTCTTTGCCAGTAAGGCACAAAAAGCACACCTGCAATTATAGTTTTATTATACACAGCCCCCAGGCCGGTGTCAATGAAAAAGATTGCCCGTCTTTGCAGTTATCTGCGAAAAGTGATGCTGATTTCTTTGGGCTCAAATACGACGCAACGTCCTAAAGATCCTTGATTTGATCTCAATGCGGCAGGATTCGGCGCAGTAGACTTGCATTGTCTATGAGACAGGCGAGACATCATTGACATTTCCGTTGTCGATTGTTTTAATCTGCCGGTATGTACAATAGTATATCCATTATCGGCGATGGCGGCATGGGAACTGTTCTCGGCATATTGCTAAGTGATAAAACACCCGGCGTGCGAATATGGGGCTATGACCGCGAGCAGTTGGCGAGGATAGATCGCGCCCGGGAGAACAAAAAATTTCTGCCGGGCTATAAACTCCCCGCCGGGCTTTCGTTTGAGCCGGATGACCAGCGGATAATGGCCGGAGCCGATCTGATTATTTCCGCCGTGCCGTGTCAGTTCACTCGTGCTGTGTGGAGCAGGCTTGCAGAGTATGTTCCGGACGAAGTGCCCCTTGTTTCAGTCACAAAGGGAGTTGAAAACGACACACTGCTGCGTCCTACGCAGATAATGTCCGATATTCTTACCTCGGACCCGAGCGACAGACTCGTCGTACTCAGCGGGCCGACCATCGCCGACGAACTGGCAAGAAAGCTGCCGGCGACTGCTTGTGTCGCCGGAACCAATCGAGAGTTAACCAAGAGTATACAGAATACTTTCAGTTTTCCCTGGTTTCGTGTTTATACCAACACAGATATCGTTGGAGTCGAGTTGGCCGGCGCTATGAAGAATGTGATAGCAATAGCGGCGGGAATTATTGACGGCACAGGGGCCGGAGATAATGCCAAGGCCGCTCTATTGACCAGAGGGCTTGCAGAGATATCGCGTTTGGGGATCGCGATGGGCGCCCGGCCGCAAACTTTCTCGGGCCTGACAGGACTGGGCGACCTGGTAACCACCTGTATTTCCCCTACCGGCAGGAACCGCGCATTCGGAGAAAGAATTGGCAGTGGTATGACCGTAAAGCAGGCGCTGAACGCCACGGACTCGGTTGTCGAAGGTGTGGATACCTGTCGGTCAATAGTCGCTTTAGCTGAGAAATTCAACATAGAAATGCCGATTACGCAGGCGATCTATGCCGTGCTTTTCGAGAACAAGCCCGTACAGGCGGCAATCTCAGACTTGATGACGCGCCAGCTAAAAGCGGAGAATTGAAGCGATATTGTTGGCAGTACATCCTGATGGCCTGATTTTCTGATAGATTCCGTTAGGTTCTCCGACCTCCTGCATTTCGTATTCAGCCCTATTTTATAGGACCTTGCTGATATCTTCATTATTTTCAACCATGGATTGCAAATTATCTGTTCTTAATTCGCGCCAGGATTTGGCTCCTTTAGCTTCTGTTTCATATATTTTAGTTGTAATCACCGTCTCCGGCTTTTGTAGCGGCAAGTTTGCCCTGACAAAAGCGGGATTAGCGAGAAAACAAGGATATAGTTTTATTGCAGGTGTTGATTCAAGAGATGTTTAGAATAAAGAAAAACCACACATGTCCGATCGGCATAGACCTCGGACACGACAGCCTCAAGCTGGCCCAGCTCGGAAACAAGGAAAGAGGCGCGAATCTCCTTGCCGGCAACAGTAAGAACACGCCCGAAGAGATGCAGCCGGGTGGCAGCGGCTGGCAGAAATGGGCGATCGAAACCATTCGCCTGTTGACCACGTACGGCCAGTTTCACGGCAGAGAGGTGGTAGCGGCGATGCCAACCAGCGACGTATTCATCGATCACATGAAGATGCCGAAAGCCAATGGCGGCGACGTCCAGGATGCTATATTTGCAAAAATAAAACAGAAGCTGCCGTTCGAGTCGCTGGAAGAGAACACGATGATGCAATACGTTCCGACGGAAGAGGACAACGTTCTGGTCATGGCGACCGAGCGCAGAATAATTGACAGGCACCTTGCAATATACGAGGAGGCCGGTCTTTCGATAAAGTCCATAGGGGTCTGGCCGACGGCGTTGGTAAATTGTTATGTGAAATTCTTCGGCAGGCGCAGATCCGATCTTGAATCGGTCGTGATGCTGATCTGCGTCGAGGCCGATTGCACTAATGTTGTCATTTGTCGCCATTGCCATCTTCTACTCGCTCGCTCGCTGCCGATAGGCGCAAAAAGACTCGATGATGAGCAGGCCGCGAAGAGACTGGTGATGGAATTGACTGCGTGCAAAAGGCAGTTCGGACTGATATATCGAAATGCACAGATTGAGCGTTTGATTTTTCTTTCCGGCCAGTCGGTCTGCAAAGACATTTATGCGACCATAGCAAAGCAACTGGAAATGCCGGCTCAAATGGGAGATTGTCTGGCGGCGGTCGAAATTGACAAATCCTGCCGTATGACCAGGGAAGATTACGCCCAGGATGGAGCTGGCGATCACATAGACAGAAGAAATCATCATCTGAACTGGGCCGTTGCTTTCGGACTCAGTCTGTCGTAGGCGCCTGCGACGCGACCTTGATACCGGCAATGTGGAGGTACACGAAAAATGGCAAATATAAACTTTGTTCCCGATGATTACGTCCAGGGAAACGAATCACGCAGGACTAATCTGGTCTATTTGGTGCTTTTTGCCGTAGTAATGACGGCTTTGGGCGGTTCTTTTGTTGCTATCAAACTGCGCCAGCGTGCATGCAGCACAAACGAGAAAATCGTAAATGAAAGAATGGCCGAAATACGTGAGGTCATAAATCAATTCGAAGAGCTTCAGGCAAAACGCAGAGAAATGATGAAGACCGCCTTAACCACGGCGGAGCTGCTTGAGCCCGTGCCGAGAAGTGTTCTTCTGGCGTCATTGACGAACAGTCTGCCGTCAGGTGTCTCTCTTGTGGAACTGGAGCTGATTCAAAAACAGCCCAGGAAAAGCTCCCGAACAGTCTCGGCAACAAGAAGCAGCAAGTACCAGGCGGCAAAGTCGGGAACTGCGACTGCCGGGGACGACTCGGAACCGCAAGAGGAGAACCCTGAGAAATTGCTGGAGACTCACATCAGCATAGGCGGCACCGCTCCGAGCGATCTTCAGGTCGCCTCCTATATCGAGCGGTTGAGCGGTACGAGTCTCCTGGATCACGTGGCATTGGTGGAATCGAAAGAATGCAAAATCGAAGACAATACATTCAGGCAATTCAAATTGACGGCAATGTTAAAGAAAGACGTCCACCTTACCAAAGATGACGTTGAGAGTATTAGAGGCATGGGAGCCGAGTCAGTCTGGAATTTCTAAATCCGACGGTCGTCACCGTCGGTCGGGACGTGTAAATCGGTTGTCTAACAAAAAAGGGTATAATCATGACGGGTACTTTTAGAAAAGCTGTGTTTTTTGTTTTACTGGTGGGCGTAGCGGCAGCAGGCTACCAATACATGATCAAACCGGCCAACGCAAATCTTGCCGAGGCGAAAGGTCGCCTTGAAGAAAAGATGACGCAACTGGCCAATTTCCAGAAGGCCACGGCAGCGGCTGAAGACATGACCAATCAGCTTGCGCAGTTGCAGGAGGCGATTGAGTTTTTCGAGAGCAAGCTGCCGCCCAAGAGCCAGATTCACGAGGTGCTGGAGCAGGTCACAGTGATTGCTCAGAAACAGGGCCTTAACCCCAAGACCATTCGCACGCTCAAGAAAAAGGATAACAGTGGCTACATAGAACAGCCGCTAAAAATGGAGCTTGAAGGCAATTTCAGCTCTTTCTATTCATTTCTTCTCGAGCTGGAGAAACTCCCTCGCATCATGAAAATTCGTGAACTCCAACTTGATAAGCACAGGGAGAGCGAAGGTCAGATAGCAGCCGATTTCATAGTCAGCATATTCTTCCAGAATGTGACCGGTTAAGAGGTCGCGAAATCTAAATCGAGAAAGAATTCGACGGAGTCAACGCCATGTTGTCGTTTCTACAAGAACAGAGTAGTGGAGAGTTGCCGGCGCAAAAGACTAACGAAGCCGGCGCCGAGCCGCCGAGCGGTGTTAATAGATCTAACGATCAGGAATATCTTACGGTTGCTGAGCACGGTAAGCGCACCAGAAGAAGCACGATAGTCCTTGCCGTTCTGTTTATAACCGGTTTGTGTTGTCTGTGGTTCATGATCCAGAAAAGCACACCGGAGACGGCCTCGGCCGGTGTTGAAGATGAAGAAGAGGTCAAGCTCGAATCGGCCATCGCAAGGCTGACCGGCGCTAAAACAGAAGTGTTCGGCAGGATGGATCAAATTGTCAACAAGTTCTATGAGTTCTCAGATGTCCTCCAGGTTCAGGTGGGCGAACTCGTAAGGAATCCGTTCAGGCTGGAGCTGTTTTTGGACGGCGTGAAAGAAGATAGCGAGAACGCCGCCCCGGAGATTGATGTTGAAGAGCTGTGGAGACAGCAAATCAGAAAGAAGGCCGAGAAACTCGAACTTTCGAGCATAATGCACTCGGACTCAGACCGCGGCGACTGTTGTATGATTGGCAGCGACATCCTGTACGAGGGTGATACCGTCGATGGATTCAAGGTCATTCAGATTGGCGATGATTTCGTTAAACTCGAATGGGAGTCTAAGCCCGATGATATACGGTTCGGGGGGCGAACCGAAAGCATGGAAATAGTTCTACAGATGTCAAAATAATACTGTTGTGTTGACTCATAGAAGTACCTCGTGGGCAAATCATTAAGGAAAACTTGAAATGGTAGACATTAACACGATACTGGCTAATGTTATAGAAAACAATGCGAGCGACTTGCACATTAACGTTGGCATGCCGCCGATATTGCGCAGAAATACGGAACTTTTGGATTTAGATTTTCCTCCGGTCAGCAACGAGGATGCAAAGGAAATGGTTCTTTCGATGATAGGCCCCGACAGGTTCAAGGAATTTGAGCAGAAGATGGACCTTGACTTTTCGACGCATCTCGATGACGGTCACAGGTTTCGTGTCAATGCACATTTCCAGCGGGATACGATCGCAATCTCGTTCCGCGTCATTCCGAATCAGATTCCCGCTCTGGAAGACCTGCATCTGCCGCTCATAGCCAAAGAGCTCACGGATCTTCCGAGAGGCCTGGTACTGGTCACCGGCCATACCGGTTCGGGTAAAAGTACGACTCTTGCTGCGATGGTGGAGTTGATAAACGAAAAATACAGGAAACGTATAATTACTCTTGAAGATCCGATTGAGTATATGCTCGAGAATCAGGAGAGTATGATCGAGCAGCGTGAAATCGGCGCCGACTGTACGAAATTCGCATCGGGTTTGAAACACGCGCTGCGTCAGGATCCCGATATCATCATGGTCGGCGAAATGCGAGACCTGGAGACTACGGGCTCGACAATAACCGCCGCTGAAACGGGACACCTCGTGTTCAGCACCTTGCACACTGTCAACGCAGCGCAGACTATAGACCGTATTATAGATATCTATCCAGCCGGTCAACAGAATCAGATCCGGACAATGCTGGCTAATACTTTGCAGGCTGTTATTTCTCAGACATTGTTCAGGCGTGTTGATGAGCCGGGAATGGTGCCTTGCGTTGAGATATTGCTGTGTACCTCGGCGGTTAGAAACTGTATTCGCGAAAACAGAATCTATGAGATACCCAACATAATCGAGACTTCTCGTCGTCTGGGAATGGTCAATCTGGATAACAGCATCGCAGATATGTACTGTAAAGGCTACATAGACAGGGAAGAAGCAATCATGCGTTCGAGCAGTCCGGCAAAAATGGAAAAAATACTCGCGCCCATGGATGAAATCGAAGCCGTTCGGTCCTCCGAGGAAGAAGAGGAGCCGGCGTTAAAATAGTTGTATCTGCCGTGGGGCCGATACCGTTGTCGTAAAACGATGACCCCGTTACCGAGTTAAGCAGAAAAACAGAGAATAAGAATATGTTTGAAGAATCTTCGCAAAACAGCAAAGAGGCAACGGCCGTCGCAGAGAACTGGCAAAAGCAGACGCAAGCGCCGTGGGAGCAACAAGATTGGCGCCGCGAGTCCGAGGCTAATAAAGACCGTCCGGTTAAGAGAAAGAAAAAACAAAGCGGGCTGCAAAGCGTGAGGCAATTTCGAATTGAATTCGGGCCCGGCGCCAAAGATATTCTTGGCTTTACTAATCAACTTGCCGTCATGGTCAGAGCGGGGATAAGTCTCCAGGACTCGCTTGAGTCTATAGCGGCGCAGACCGACAATCAGAAGTTCAAATCGATCATCATCGACCTGAAGAACCGAATCGAAGCCGGCCAGAGTTTCTCGCAGGCGTTGTCGGAACATCAGGAGGTATTCAGCGACCTCTATATAAATATGGTCGGTGCCGCCGAAATCAGCGGTTCGCTAAGCGATATGCTGCAAAAGCTGGCTGAGTATCTGGATTCGGAGGCCGAGACTCGCTCACAGGTCAGAGGAGCAATGGTCTACCCGATCATTATTGCCGTGATGGCCGTTGGAGTGACTATTTTCCTGTTATGTTTTGTCCTGCCGAGGTTCACAGTTATCTTCGCGGGAAAGGAGCATTTATTGCCGGCTCCTACGAAAGCTCTCATGGCCAGCAGTGCGTTCATGCGCGGGTACTGGTACTTTATCTTGCCGGGAGTCGGTGCTATGTTTTGGGTCTTCTGGTACTTTATCGGCACCACCGACGGCCGGCAATGGTGGGATAGGGCAAAGCTCAAAATTCCGTTGATCAGAACTCTTTGTGAGAGTCTTTATATAACCAGAAGTATGCACACAATGAGTGTGTTGACAAAGGCCGGTGTGCCAATATTGAACACGCTTGCCATAACAGCCCAGATCGCAGGAAACACGCTATACAAGAAAATGTGGCTTGGCGTCCATGAGGAAGTTCGGCAGGGCAAGAAGATTGCATCGAGCCTCAGCCCGTATACCTTGATGCCGAACAACGTTGTCCAGATGATCAGGGCGGGCGAAGATTCCGGTACGATGGCCGATGTGCTCAGAGATGTTTCCAATTTCTACGCAAGAGAACTGAAAACCGTCATCAAAACGGTTACATCGATGATTGAGCCTATAATGATTGTTTTAATGGGTGTATTGGTTGGCTTTATTGCAATGAGCATTATCCTGCCCATCTTCCGAATGTCCAGCGCCGTGATGGGAAAATAGAATCCGGGAACCTTGCCGGGCACGAAAGAGTAGTGAGCAGTAATAATTGGGGAAACAGTATAGTGAGGACAAAACCCTACAGCGACGGTTTTTCACTGATTGAGGTGCTGATAGCGGTAATACTTGTGGGACTTGCGATCGCCGCTCTGGTGGCGGCTAACAGCGCGCTGACCAGGGCTAACGGGGCCGGAACCGATTTGACGACCGCCGAGTTTCTCATTGGAGAAATTTCCGAGCTTACCGCTTTGCTGCCGGTAGTGGATCCGGAAAGTGGAACCTCCACATTTGGTCCCGAAACCGGCGAAACTCTGACCGACTATGACGACCTAGATGATTTTAGCGGTGCAAATTTCTCACCGCCGATAAACACTGAGAGAGCTACAATCAATAGTGCAGCGGGATTTTCTCAGCGGATCACGGTCCAAAATGTCAGTGCATCGGATTTCGAACAAGTCATGAGCAATCACAGCAGCGACTTCGTCCGGGTTACTGTAAGGGTCTTTTTGAACTCACGACTAATCAGTTCCGAAAGTTGGCTTCGTGCTCGCTATTAACCGGACCATTTGAATTCTGTGTGACTGACAATCAAGCGAATAATTGGAAATCAGAATGCAAAAAACAAGACACAAATCAGGCTTTACGATTGCTGAGCTTTTGATTGCTGTGGCGATAGCAGGCATGCTGCTCGCTGCGGTTGCAGTTGCCTTCAATGCATCGGCCACGAACTATCGCGAAAACGAGGAAATTTTCACGACGATCAACGCAGCTCGGCAGGCGTTAACGAGAATAACAAGCCAGCTTAGAACCGCTGCCGCGGTGGACCCCAACGCTCCTGCGAATGAATGTAGCTTCTTCACATCCGCCATGGATGATATCACCTATCGATATGACAGCGGACAGGGCAGGTTATATCTCAGGACAAACAGTGATGGTCAGGAGTACGTTCTCTGTGAAAATGTCGTCGCCATGAATTTCAGCAAAACGCCAACTGATGATGGCTTAGACTGTAAGAGTGTTCAAATCTCAATAACCGTTTCCGGAGGCAATGAGCAGCGCACGGTTTCGGCTGCCGCGGCCATAAGAAGAAATTTGAACTGATGACTGCAAAAAAAGCTTGCATTCGGCCTGTTTAGTTTATATCTTATGCCTGTATTGACCGGGGCGGTTAGCTCAGTCGGCTAGAGCGCCTGCTCGACACGCAGGAGGTCACTGGTTCAAGTCCAGTACCGCCCACTTTCCCAGAGTATTATGGAGTCGCTGGAACGGACACAGAGGACGGCTGGCGGAGATTTTGGCCGCAATCATGGATGAAGAATAGGGGTACGAAACCAGTTGAGGAGAATTGTGCTTGGCGGCCGCAGCGCAGGGGGATGGGTGGATTTTTGCCAGTCAGAAATAGATGTACCTGCGGCGTAATACCAAGGAATTCTCTTCGTCCACGCATCACAAACTCAAAGTCAAATGCCAAAATCCCTGATGCTAACAGAACTTTTCTTTGAGGCATCCGTGTTCCGGTTTGTCGACCACGCCTCGCTTTTCCGGACAGCTTTTGCTTTGAAGTTGTGAGAGGTATTGCGAAAAGATAAACACTTTTGTCGCCACGCCAATTTACATCACGAATTCGGTTTGCTATCATGTCTTATCACCATCGCACTGGATAGAAAAAGATAGAGTATTAGGGTTTAGTTTTTTTACTGTGGAGTCTGTTATGAACAAAAGAGCCAAAAAGTTCTCGATTGTCGTGCTAATCGCCTTAATCGGCAACGTCCCTGCAAACGACGCAGAAGAGAGGAATCCGTTCGCTGGGGAGTCACTGCCGGAAGGATGGGTATGGAAGCGGGAGAATCCGGAAGCATGGCGATTGCGAGACGGAGGACTTGAGATAAAGATCGAGCCCGGAAACATGTGGGGCAGAAGGAATAACGCCAAGAACATTGTGCTGATCCCTGTTGCCGGAGGTCTGCCGGAATCAGGTACCGATGTCCAGGTGACATTCGCTAATTCACCCACGCGGCGATGGGAACAGGTTGACCTTGTGTGGTACTACCGAGACAGCCACATGGTAAAGATAGGATTGGAACTCGAGCATGGAAAAAACTCGGTGATAATGGGACGCGAAGAGAATGATCGAACACGCACGATCAAGATAATTCCCATAGACAGGAACGAGGTTACGGTTCGGCTCAAGGTTAC
This sequence comes from uncultured Pirellulales bacterium, assembly GCA_964598225.1. GTDB lineage: Bacteria > Planctomycetota > Phycisphaerae > Sedimentisphaerales > Anaerobacaceae > SG8-4. The sequence goes on along the minus strand of CAZRBG010000035.1, from coordinate 29,855 downwards.
GGCAGGACAAGTGCAAGGATACTACCGTCTTAATCCTGAGGATAAATGGACGAATGTCGGGACTTGCACGGAACCGGAGCCGTCGGAAAGCAGCGAGAGAGCGCGCGTGAGCATTCAGTGTTATCAGGGAGATCCAGAGAATCCGCACTGGGCCCGGATTACAGGCCTCAAGATTGATTCGATCAACGAGACCGGGTCAGAACGCTATGCAAACATGCAGTGGTGGCGTGAGAGTCGTTTCGGCATGTTTATTCATTGGGGACCGGTCAGTTTAAAAGGTACAGAGATCGGATGGTCGCGAGGAAGACAAGTGCCGATCGATAAGTATGACCAACTCTACAAGCGGTTCAATCCGACGAAGTTCGATGCCGAGGAGTGGGTGAAGGTTGCCGAAGATGCCGGTATGAAGTACCTGGTTATCACCTCCAAGCACCATGACGGATTCTGTTTGTGGCCTTCTAAATATACGGACTACCATATTGGCAGCACCCCTTTTAAACGGGATGTGCTCAAGGAGCTTTCTCAGGCCTGCAAGAAACACGGCATCCGGTTCTGTACGTACTATTCGATCTGCGACTGGTACCATCCGGACTACCCGCTGGCCAGTCCCGGTGGCAAAGCTGAAAAGCCGACTCATAATATGCCACGCTACTATCAGTACCTGAAGGACCAAACAAAGGAAATTATCGATAATTATGGTCCACTGGGGATCATGTGGTTCGATGGTGAGTGGGAGAAACCATGGACGCGCCAGTACGGGAACGAACTTTACCAATACCTCAAGAATATCCAGCCGACTCTGATAATCAACAATCGGGTGAGTAAGGGTCGTCAGGGAATGGCCGGTACTACAAAAGAGTCCAACCTCAATTCAGGCGACTACGACACGCCGGAACAGCAGATTGGCGGGTTCAACCGGAAGAGGCCCTGGGAGACTTGCATGACAATTTGCCGGCAGTGGGCATGGAAACCAAATGATCAGATGAAATCCGCGAAGGAATGTATCCAGACACTGCTCCGTACGGTAGGTGGAGACGGCAATCTTTTGTTCAATGTCGGCCCTATGCCGGATGGCAGAATCGAGCCAAGGCAGGTAGAGAGACTACGGCAAATGGGACAATGGCTTAAGAAATACGGTGACGGTGTGTACGGTACCCGCGGGGGGCCCTTCAAGCCGGGTAAGTGGGGCGCATCGACATGTAAGGACGATAAAGTGTACCTGTACGTGATGAACTGGCCCAACAACAATAGATTATTGCTCCCCAACATTGACCAGAAGGTGATCTCTTGCCGTTCGCTTAGCAATGGACAGGTTTTAAAGACACAAAACAAAGATAGTATCGAGATTTACCTTACGTCACCAGATCGCGATGAGATCGCCACTGTTATTGAATTGACGGTTGATGGTAAGGCGTTTGATACCAATCCAATTGAGGTGGCCAAGACATCGATCTGATCCCAAGGAACTTCACCCCCTGTGCACTCTAAAGAACTGCCGTTGCTGTTTGACTTCGCACATTGAACACTATGACGTACTATTTTTATGGCTGAGATTCCTTGCTTTTTGAAAACAGAGGGCGTTTTTTCGGACCAACTTCTGAAAAATTGGATTCTATAGTGTCAAAATGGAGTCAGACTGTCATCATGCCGTGGCGTTATTTTTTGCTCCCGGAAAAGACAACATCGGGTGTGTCTTGCCACTTCTCAGCAGCTTGTATTTTGGAGCAGTTTGCTCGCCGCTCTGCGGCCTTTTACGACTTGCCCGAGGCTTTGTGGAGGTCGATGCTTTTCGTAATGGTCTGTGAATTGCACAATTCTGATCATCGGCTACCGATAGAGCCGCCGGATTGCGGTCGATTTAGTTATTCTTATTGGGATACTTGAGTTTGAACAATGCCGTCTTTCTTACATTCTGTCAATCTTTGTTTGTTCGCTTGTGGTTCGAGATTTCTGAAACCGTCGATTCGCTTTCCGTCGAGATCGAGGATCTCGACTGTATATGTGCCTGATTCAAAGACAGGCGGTGCGAATTTTGCTTTCAGGATGCGACGGGCGTAGACCAATTCGCCGGTTTCCTGGTTCATCACTTTTAGCGCCGGGCGGCAAAGGCCGGCAAGGTCGATCTCGGACAGGTATGCAAAAGGCTTGCGGCTGTAATTATCGCTCACTGAGATAGTACGGGGCCAGCCGGGATGTTGCCGGTGGTCGCCCAGCGGCGTTTCGGCATCAAAAATGGGCCAGCTTTCGAAGGTGATGGTAAGTTTCGGCTTGTTAAAACGCAGCATCCCGAAGCCGGAGCAGGAAGCAAGATGGGTGTCGAGAATGGAACCGTCTTTTTTACGATAGGTTTTCGGGAATGAACCGTCCGGATCGAGAACCGCCCGAATCGTCATGCGGTTTCCGAAACCGTCGAAGAAGTCTCCCGTGTAATCAGGTTCGCCGGGTTCGCGGTTCATGCCGGGCTTTTTCGGCCTCCATACTCGAAGGCTGTTAGCCCTTGAAGACGGACAGGAGTAGCTCCACGGGCCGTCGCGAAACGCGTCGATGCCGTTCTGGAACAGGCACGCCATGTGAAGGTCGCCGTGGGCCGTGACGGCATGAGCCTTTCGGATTATACGCAGAGCACGGTTGCGCCCCGACTGAGGCCAGCCGTTGCTGTCGAGGTCGGCAACCATGTCGCCGTAGCCGTGAGTGCACATGGCAAAGGGCGAGCCCGACAGCACCGCCTTGAATTCAACTCCGGCCCAGTCGGCCGCCCATTGCTCCAGAAATGCAATTTGCCTGTCGCCGAGGAGAGTAAGGCCGGGTTTATCGAGATCGGCCGGGTCGTAATCGTTGCTCTTGATGGATTCGAGATCGTTCATCCGCTCGTGGCCGACAGGCCGCGTTAGAACTTCAGACGGAGCGGATTTGAATTTACGGTCCTCCAGCACGGCGAAACTGACGCCGCCGTACTTGACTTGCGTGAAATGGACGTTTATTCCATTCTTCGCCGGAGCCGGGTCCACTGGGTCCGGCAGATGCCCCATCTGTACGAACTCAGCGGCATTCACCCACCGGGGGTGGCCTCGGTAGCCGCCATTACAGCGGTTGCCGGTCATTCGCACGCCGCCGCGTCCCCAAAGATCGTTGCTGTACACATCGTGGTCGTCGGTGGTTAAGATGGCAGGTCGGTCCCGCAGCAATTGGCGGAACGTCCAGCCCCATATCCAGAATTTCGGCAGATAATTCAACATCGCACGAGGTACGTCCCCCTTGCGACTATTTGCCACCGTTCCATAGCCGGCATTGCTTTCATATATCTGATCGCCGGAGAAAAAGAGGATGTCGGGATCATGTTTGAATACTGTGGCGGTGAGATCGCGGCTGGGGAATGTATGGCCTCTGCCGCCGGCGAGACCGGTGAACACGGCAAGCGAGACGCTATCCTGCTTGTAGGGATCACTTCGTATCATACCTGCCCAGTCATGGGTCTTGGGCCCATCAACGCCGATATATTCAAAGGACACACGATACGGCGTATCTCGCGTATCGTCCCATTTCTCGCAGCGGAACAGTGCCGTCCTCGTGAGCGGGTCGATTTGGGCCGTGGTCAGGGTTCTCCAGCCATCGGCATCTTTTACTTGGAAAAGGACTTGGCGATTATCGTTCTCGCCGAGAGGAACCATGTGAGCCATTAGTTTCAATATCTTCTGGCTGAGCGTGTACTGCGTCCACAACACCGGTCCGAAAGTCTGCTCCGGATAATATTTAACCTTGCTTCCGGAAATCTCCCATGAGGAGAACCCGCCGGTGGCGCTGCCCTTCTCGCCGGATTCGAGTTGCTCGCAGGCAAGAGCAAGGTTGCCGCGCAATGAAGACCTTTTGAGATTTCGTTCGAATGATGCAAGAGGTGAAGTGTCAGTTGCCCCGCCCTTGAGGATCTCAATTCGGCATGCCGCTTTTCCACCAAAGTATTCGACTTTGAGCCTGAGTTGTATATCTTCAAGGACCGTCTTTTCCAGTGCGACAGGAGCCTGATCGTCTCCGATAATCGGGCGGCCCTCGGCGGTAACGCCTGCGCGAATGCCTTTGTTCTGGAAGAGGTTCGCACGATAGTCGGTGGGATCGTGGCCGATTACGGCAAATTTGAAACCGATGAACGCTTCGCCCGAGGCAGTTGGATCAAAGCTGAGCCGCGCGGTCATGGTCAGCGTGCCGTCGCCTGGGCCGAGTTGGTACGTCATCAGATGAACGTCGTGATTCTCGCCGGAAGTATGGCATTCGATACGCCCGTCTCGGAGGCGCCAGTCCATCATAGGATTGGCCCAGTATCGCGGCCCGATCCATGGTCGAGTCACATCCTGCCGCCACTTGCAATTGTACGTATCCGCAGCGAGGGTATTTACGGCGAATAGCAGAATGCCTGCAACAAGCACTCGTTTGGGCATGAGGATACCTTTGTTCTTAAGTCCACTATTTGTCTACGAATTCTGCGGTAGTGGGCAGCCAGACCGCCATCTCATTCTTGCCCCGATGTGCCCACGCGTAATAAGGGATTGCGATTAATGTGTGTGGCTCTTGCCTTACTATACCGTCGGATTGCCTGCGTAAGGCCTTTGCCTGGCCCGTTACGACTGTTACGCCACCCAGAAGGTCTGTCCTTTCGGCTTTGAGAGAAAGATCATCGGGCAGAACAACATCCGAGGCCCGACCATTGTTGTCCGCGCCCTCGACACAATAAACGATAGGACCGCGCTGAAGCGCCGCTCTACCACGGTTGGGTTCGACTTCTTCGTGGCTCCTCACTCGGCGAACGGGCATGGGCAAGTGCAGACCAATGGTATCGCCGCGGTGCCATTTCCGCCGAAGCACGGCAAAACCTTTTTCCATTCTCGGCCGTTCTACTGGCCGGCCATTGATCTTAAGTGTTACCTCTTCTGTATATGGTTCCGCAAAGCGATAGAGGTCGCTCGGAACGGGTTTGTTCCGGGCCCAGCCGGGAATACGAACGTGGATCGCAAACTGCTCGGGCCGATCGGCTTCGATTCGCATTGTTATATTCCCGTCCCACGGATATTCGGTTTCCTGAACCAAACGGACGTTTGTGCCGTCTATCGTCGCGCAGACTTCATTGCCGCCGAAAAGGTTCACGTACAAATTTCTGCCCTGCCGGGCATAGGCATATCCTGCGAGAGAGGGCAGAAAGCGCACTATGTTGGTGGGACAGCAGGGCGTGCCGAACCATTCGGATCGCTCGTGGCTGCCGTCGGAGGCCAAAGGATTGACGTAGAAGAATCTGTCTCCGGTCAGGGAAATGCCTGAAAGGAATCCGTTGTATATGACGCGCTCTACTACGTCTACGTACTTCGCGTCGCCGTGGATCAGAAACATGCGTTGATTCCACATGGCGTTGGCAATCGCGGCACAAGTTTCGCAGTAGGCGGTCTCGTTGCCTAAAGAATAAGCCTCGCCGTATGCCTCGCCCTTTCTCTGGGCGCCGACGCCGCCGGTGATGTACAGTTTGCCGGAAACGACGTCATTCCATAAGCGGTCGAGAATTTCCACGTAATCCCGGTCGTTCGTTGCCATCGCGATATCGGCCGTGCCCGAATACATGTAAGCGGCACGAACCGCATGCCCCACGGCTTCATTTTGCTCCGCCAGTGGAACATGGTCCTGATGGTACAGGCCGTAGAGACGATGCGTCTCCGTTCGGCCTCTGACTTCGATAAGAAATCGGGCCAGATTCAAATATTTCTCCTTGCCGGTGACGTCATAGAGACGAGCCAGACCGATCTCGATCTCCTGGTGGCCGGGCGGATATTGACACCCCTCGGGGCCGAACACCTCGCAGAGCAGATCGGCGTTCTTGATCGCCACGTTCAAAAGCGAACGCTTGCCGGTGGCCTGATAGTGAGCGACCGCCGCCTCGTAGAGGTGGCCGACAGCGTACAGTTCCTGGCTGCGCCCGAGTCTTTCCCATCGCTGTTTACCCCCGCGTCCCATCTTCTCCGGCGGCAAAAAGCCTCGGGACGGATAAAGGTAGCCATCGGGTTCCTGTGCGGCGGCGATGTCAAAAATCAAACTGTCAACGTACAGATCAAGTATCTCATCAGAGTGTTTAGCGAGTACATAGGAAGCAGCCTCGATAGTCTTGTAAACATCGCACTCACGCGACGGCCGGTTGTTGCTGTTGGGTTTGAACGTATCGGCGTGCATAAACCCGGCAGCCCGGGCGAAATTGTCAATCAGGCCGAGCTGGTCGCATTTTTTGAAGACATACGGAATAGTGACTTTTCGATTTGTTTCCAGGCGAGCCTTCCAAAAGGATCCTGTAATAACCACGTCGGCGTACGGGACGGCCTTTAACTCTTCGCCGGCATTCGACCGCACCGGTTCTGCAAATACGCTCAAAACAATAATTGCAGTAATAACAATATGATACTCTAATACGGTTTTTCTATCCATTGTCATGTCCGTCACTCACTTTTGCCGGTTGTTTGCATCAATTGACCGTCCTTTATCAGAGCGCGCCTTCAAGCCGCTCTCAAAATAGATTCTATTTCTTTCAGCATCGATTTTCAACTGTCATTGATTCATAAAATCGAATAGGATATCTGAATTGACAACAACCCGGAGGTAAATACAATCTGGTTGGGTGGGATTGAATTCCACCTGACATCTAACTGAGATTCATTCGTTTACGGGAAATCACACTCATGAATAAAAGCCTTCTCACTCATAGATTGACGATGGTTATGGGGATGATTGTAGCATCGAGCGCATCGAATTCAACTGCTTCGGAGCAGGCGCAGAAGATACTTGATTACGCCGACGTTGCGGGAGGAGTAGTTGTGCATTTGGATTGCGAAGATGCGGAGTTCACAACCGTACTGCGCAAAAGCGATGCCTATCTGGTTCACGGATTATGCCGGGATCGGGCGACTTTGGCCGAGATGCGGGAGCAAATCCAATCGGCAGGAAACTACGGCCCTGTATCTGCTGATTTCTGGCCGGGTGGTGAGCTGCCGTATGCGGACAATCTCGTGAGTCTGATTGTTGTGGATGATCCGAAAGCGACGTCCACTAATGAGCTTATCCGTGTGCTGCGCCCCGGAGGCGTGACGATGCTTCGCGGAGGCAGCCCCTCAGACAATGGCCGCGCCATGTTGAACGATTTGCCCGCGAACGACGAGTTGTTTCATGTCGAGGAGGTTTCTTTATCAGGCAAACAGTCATGGGTGAAGTTAGTTAAACGTTGGCCTCGGGAGATCGACTGTTGGGGGCACTTCCTGCATGGCTCGGATGGAAATCCTGTGGCGAAGGATTCGGTCGTTGGGCCGCCGCGGCGTCTGCAGTGGGTAGCCGGGCCACGCTGGTCCAAGAACCACGAGACCGACGCAAGTGTCAGCGCGGTCGTGTCGAGCGGAGGGCGGATATTTACGATTGTGGATGAAGCGCCGACCGGAGTTGTGGATGAGAGACTGCCTGACCGGTGGGCTTTGATCGCGCGGGATGCTTTCAGTGGCGTTATCCTTTGGAAAAGACCGATCGAAGCCTGGGGGTGGCGCGAGTGGAAGACAACCTGGCATGACTGGAAGAAAGCGCCCGTTCAACTGCCCCGCCGGCTCGTTGCCACGGATGATCGTGTCTACGTTACCCTCGGATTCAATGCGCCGCTGGCAGCTCTCGATGCCGCAACGGGAAAGACGGTGCGAGAATATAAGAATACCCGGTTCACCGACGAGATAGTCTATTGCGATGGTATCCTGGTACTGTCGGTCAACAGGGCTGCACGAAGTCCCGACGACGCAGGGTCGGCAGGGGAAAAGAAACAGATCGTGGCTCTGCAAGCGGATACCGGAGAGGTGCTCTGGACAAGGTCAAATTATCGCGGCGTGGACGCGGTTGTCGGAACTGTCTCCGGTGCCAAGCAATTTGCGCACGCTATTCGAGACGGTCGGGTCTGTCTTCTCGACGCCGAAGCAGTTGTATGTATCGAGCTGGAAAGCGGAAAGGAGCTATGGCGCGCGGAGCAGCCGCCTGTGGGTCGAAAGAGATCGAGAGAGCCGAGGGCGCCGCTGATTATCACGGAAGAAGTGGTTTTGTTTGTTGCTCCCACCGGCAACCTCGCCGCCCTGGATAAAACGGACGGCTCCCGACGCTGGCATTCGCCGCTGGCTGACCTGAAGTTCCGCCAACTGCCGACCGACGTTTATGTCGCTCGCGGCCTGGTCTGGGTATACCGTGAAGACATGTCCTTTGCCGGTCTTGATTTGAAAACAGGCGAAGTTCGGCAGGAGATTTCAGCTTCCAACGTGCTCACGACCGGCCATCACCATCGTTGTTATCGTAATCGGGCGACGGAACGGTACATTCTCACCGGTCGGCGTGGCGTCGAGTTTATCGATCTCGAAGGAGGCGAAAATCATATTCATAACTGGGTTCGGGGAACCTGTTACTTCGGAGTGCTGCCGTGCAACGGGCTGCTCTACGCGCCCCCTCATCCCTGCCGCTGCTACGTTCACGCCAAATTGAGCGGGTTCTATGCGCTGGCCACGAGGATGGAAGAGCAACAAAAGAGTCAAACGACTCAGCAGCAATTGGATAAAGGCCCGGCTTATGGCAAATTTAAAACTGAGACCTCACGATCGAGCACCGGCGCCGATTGGCCGACTTATCGTCACGATTCGCTTCGCAGCGGCACAACGCCAATTGGAATTCCCGCAAACCTGAAACGATCATGGAGCGTTGATCTTGGCGGCAAACTGACCAGTCCCGTTGTTACAGGCGGTCGCGCGTATGTCGCAGTTGTCGACCGCCACACGCTGTATGCGTTGGATTCAAACAGCGGAACTAAGCAGTGGTCGTTCACCGCCGGCGGCCGCATCGACACTCCTCCGACGATAAGCCGAGGCCGAGTTCTGTTTGGGTGCGCCGATGGTTGGGCGTATTGTCTCCGTCCCGTGGATGGCCAACTGATCTGGAGATTCCGCGGCGCGCAGAAGGATCGACGTGTCGTAGCCTGTGGCCAGATTGAATCGGCCTGGCCGATCCACGGCAACATTCTGGTAAAGGACGATTTTACGACGGATTCTGAGCAAGCCGTTGCTTACTTTGCGGCCGGTCGCTCGTCCTTTCTCGACGGTGGGATCCGTGTTTACGGCCTCGACGTTGCTACCGGACAGAAACTCTATGAGACAGTCCTCGACGGACCGCATCTTGATGCGACTAAAATTGAGAGGAACCATCCGCACAGCATGGCAGGCGCATTATCAGATGTCCTCGTCAGCGACGGCAAGTCGCTCTACATGCGGCATGTCAAATTTGACTGGCAGCTTAAAGCCGAAGAGATACGCAAAGAAATAGGCTTTGTCGATGCAACGGATCGTCGCAAGGAAAACGTCGGCCGCATCTGGGCTATGCCGGGACCCGGGCCGCGTCTGTACGCTTCTTCCGGCTTCCTCGACGACTCGATGTTCAATCGCACGTTCTGGTCGTTTGGCGACAACCGAGGCCGGCTTCTGGTTTTCGGTCAATCTGCCACATACGGCGTCCTGGCTTATGACTGGGTGCCCGGTGTCAAATTCAGCCCGATGTTCTTCCCGAACCGGGAGGGATACCTTCTGTTTCGTGATGAGCGCAGGGAAAGCAAGGACCAGCTCGGAGCTATGATTCCTTTCGACAGGGAGACGAAAGGGTTTTCCTGGCATCAGCGGATACCGGTCCTCGTGCGCGCAATGGTGCTGGCCGGAGATACGCTGTTCGTGGCCGGACCGCCGGATGTGGTCTACGCCAACGATCCATTAATGGCGCTGGAGGCCAGGACTGACGGCTGTCTTTGGGCGGCATCGGCGGCTACGGGAAAAGTCCTCGGCCGTTACGCGCTCGAAGCTCCACCCGTCTTCGACGGAATGATCGCGGCGAATGAGCGATTGTATGTGTCTACGGCGTCTGGAAAACTGTCCTGTCTGGCCGGCGAATGAGGAACCATTGCAGGCAACTGTTGTCTTGTTGTTGTTCAAACGGATTCGAGTTACCGGCGCGGCGGCTAGGCCATCCCCAAGGGGCTGCAAAGCAAGCCACGATCGCATCTGATAGCTGCATGCGCACTTTGACGATCCGTCTGGCACGAGGACCATTCCGCCTGCGGGAATCCCGTTGAACCAGCAACCGGGTCTCATACCTCCAAAATTCTCTACGCCTCTGTCTCGGCTTAAATCAAGATAACCGAGAGTTGCCGACCGGAATATGAGCATGTGTACGCTGCCGGCAATCTGGCCGCAGCCGTGGGATCGCTCGAAGTGCCACGGGATGGTCTCGCCCGTTTTCAGCATCCAGGCGCCGCCCTCGGCGTAAATCATATCGTCGTTTATGATCGGCCGGGTCTTGCAATCTGCGCTAACGTCCCACAAGCGTTTGCCGGTCTTTACATCGAAAGCCGCCATTCGTCCGCCGACCTCCGACGGCAACTTGAAGAACTTGTGCGTTACCGCCTGATAGTGCAAAAGCAGAATGCCGTGCTCGCTGCTGACAGCAATCTGGGTTCCAAAGATATCCTCCTCGTTCTTCCAGAGGATGGAACCTGAAGAAGCATCCATGACTACCAGCGTGCCGCCGGGATGCTCACCCGGTTCAAGGACCGGACGATGCTTTCCGTCCCGCCTGGGCTTCGTAATACGGTCGGCAGGCGCTATGGGCCTGTCTATCAGGTATACTCGTCCTTCCGCGATAGCGATGGCATTATTGCGAATGGAATGATCGGGCTTGTACCGCCACTTCAATTTACCCGTCTCTGCATCCATAGCAAAGAACAAAACGGATTCATTGCGCAGGCTTATGTTCGCGTATCTGGGACTGATCGTATGCTCGTCGTTCAGCACCGATCCAAAGATCATGCCGTCCATGTAGGCCACATAACCCCAGTTGCGATTCTGAGCGGACGGTCCGACCGGCGTCTTAAATTCATGGATTTTCCTGCCCGTTGCCAGGTCGATTTTCAGACACTTCTCGGCGGTACGCACGAAGGCTGCGTCCTCGCTCAGGCAGAAGTTGCTGCCTGTATCGCCAATTCCGACGTCGTGATGCGCGCCATCCCAGTCGGCAAGGATACTATCTATCGGATAAGTCCACACCGTGCGGCCGTTGTATGCATCCAGAGCACAGATCCCGTTGACGCCTTCCACAACCAGATACCCGCGACTGAACAACGGCGCCGGTCCCTGGGCATGACGGTCGGCGATCTCGATGACGCCGTCACGATACCATGCCATCTCCAGCGGCGCGCGGACAATATTGTCGGCTGAGCAAATCGTATTGGCCGGATCACAGTTTTGATGCGTCCACTGGCCCGCCCGCTCCAGTTGGCCGCGGCGGTGAACCCGGATTTGCCCGGGCGATCCGATACTAACCGTCCCTCCGTACGGCCGCTGCAAACGGGCGATTTCTGATTCGTTCAGGGCGCTGGATTCTCCGGCAAGAGACTGCGACGAAACGATAAGATTAGCAAAATTACGCGGATAAGGCGTTTTGCCCGGATCGCCGTGGTGGACCGTCACGCGGCTGCCGTAAACGCCGGCTTCATCCAGCATGCGTCGTGCTTTGCGAACGTTTGTGAGATTTGAGTCAATCGCTACGACGTACGATCCAGATTGCCGGACTAACTCAAGCGCCAATTCTCCCGTACCGCTTCCGAGGTCTACGCAGATTCCTTCCGTGACGCCGCTCTTGTCGAGAATCTCTCCGGCAATTTCGGCATAGTCGGTTTTGATTGACTGACCGGCAGCCGACGATCCTACGGGTGAACCTGGGGCTTGAGAACTTGCAGCCGCAAAGCAATAGATGACCCCTTCTGAAGTCGAAACTATCAGCAGGTCGTTCGCCGCCGCAAGACCGAGAGCTTTACCTTCAACTTTATGCGACCATCTGACCCGGCCGTCCTTGAGATTAACAACCCGTACAATACCCGGCCCGCCACATACTGCTTCTTCGCCGGCGCAGATCACTTCATACTGCCGCTCGTAAGTCGTCGCCAGGAACGGTTCGACGTCGCAGCCCAGCGCTTCAACTTCCGGTCTGGCCTGCGATAAGGTACGTTCCAGTCGGGTCTGTTTTGCCACGCTGTCGTCGACTTCTGCAAAGCTAACATCCGTCCCGTACAGTGTCCCGAGAAAAGGCAGTTTGTCAATAATCGCTTCTTTGTCATAGTCCGGCCCGGATTCGGCCTCCAGGGTTATTTCAGCAATTCGATCGAGACCGCGATACCGGACGGGATTTCCTCTCCGGTCGAGTTTTTCCATCTCCTTCCAGCGATATGCCAGCAGTTTTTCCCCGGTCGTTCGCAGAATCCCGTCGGGCATAGCTGAGAATACGCCCCTTCCGGCCCGTGCGCCCAGATTCCCTGAGTCTCTTTCCAGAAAGCACCCGCCATTAATGACGAAACGGTCGGTAACCAATGCCCTGGCTCCACCGATTGATCCGTTCTTCTGCAAGCGGTAGTATTCGAATTTCCCATCCGAACGTCGAAACGCAGCAGGCACAGCCCTACCAGTCGGTACAAAGAGACGTGACTCTGTAGCAATTAGGTAGCCCTGCGGAGCAACTCCGCTGTGAGCATTCGCTCCGCCGTGGGGCTGCGGCATATACAAACGCCCGGTACGGTCGTTGGTCCAGAGCGTCTCTCCGGTGCGGGCGTGAAGCGCATGAACGTAGACGCCGTCGCTCGGCCATATTCCCGCTGCATAATAGACGGTGTTATCCATTACGACCGGACCGCCGCGAGCCGGCCAGCGCGAAATAATGCGCCCGTTGCCCATGCACATTCTCTCGTTCGGACCGCCGCGATGCTTCCAGAGCAATTTGCCGTCCTTCATTCGTATTGCGTAGAGATGCCCGTCATCGCTGGCCGCAAAGATTCTGTCACGCCACGCCGCCGGAGCAAAACGCACCGGGCCGCCGGTGAAAAATATCCAGTGGACCTTCCCGGTGTCGGCGTTGACAGCGACGATCTTATCCTCGGACGAACTGCCGAATATCACGAGATTACCTGCTATGATTGGCTGGAAGGCAAAATCGAATGTGATTCGCGACGAACTCGGCCAGGCCGGAGTAACTCCGTTGCGACTGCGACAGATCCATCGCAGTTCAAAGTTGTCCGGCAGTGGATCGGGTGAATAACCCGAACGGGCTGCATCGGCCCGATACGTCGGCCAGTCGGCGGCTTCGAGGCAAGCCTCCACTAATACCAGAGCCCCAAGCACAAAGAACAGATGGCAAATTAAGTGTCTCGCCAAGCCATTCTGCGAAAAGCGTCCTCTAATCTGAAATTGCTTTTTTAGTTTCATAATATGAGTTCCTTTATGCTACATTCGACATAATACCATAATACCATAACCGGAAGCCTTGCCAAAGAACCTCTTTTCTCACTTTCTTCTTCGTTGGCAATCGAATATCCTGCATACTGGAGGCAATGATGCATATTCAGAAGGAGGAATATTATGTACTGTAAATCACGCTTTTTGATATGTATTTTCCCTCTGCTGATCGGCCTCTCGGCGGGCGTGAGCAACGCGACTGATCCGAGCCTTGTTGTGTGGTGGAAGCGTCTCAGGAAGAGAATGCTGAAAAAAGTTCTCCAAGCTCCTCTTCCACTTGTTCGTCAGTAGCAACAGTCTGGGCAACCTCAGCGCGCAATAACTCACGGTATTGCTTTCGCATACGATATATGGCAGTCTTCACAGATGCTTCACTGCGTGGTTGTAAACCGACTCGTGCCGCCGGGAGTCGGATTTATTTCTGTATTGCCGGGCGTTTCTCGGTTGCGTCCATTGCATCCATGTGTTTCTTGAATATTTCTGCCGCTCTCTCGTCCGTGTTCAAGTGGCTTCTGGCCCGCTCGGCCTCGGAGATAGGCGTCAGGCCGTCCGAGTCGGCAGCTACAACAGGCGTCAGGAAGATTAGCAGCTCTGTTTTCGTCTTTTCTTTGATAGTCCGCTTGAACAAATGGCCCGCCAGTGGAATATCTCCGAGCAGCGGGACCTTCCTGATCGTATCGGTTAGCTGGTCCTCGATGAGGCCGCCGATGACGATGGTCTGGGCGTTACGAACGGCGACCTTTGTCTCTGCCTCGCGCGTCGAAAATGCCTCGGCGCTCAGGGCTTCGGTTATGTTGACGCTTTCAGCCGAACGTGTCGTGATCTTGGGATTTACTGTCATATTCACCAGTCCGTCGGGATTGATAGACGGGGTCACATTCAACACGATGCCGATATCGTCACGGTATTCGATAGTGGTCTGTGCTTGGCCTGCGACCTCTACGGTGCCAGTGGGAATCGGGACTTCTTCGCCGACAGTGATTGTGGCTAATTGATTGTTACTGGTCAGAATATACGGCCGCGACAGAACGTTCAGCCGGCCGGACTCCTGAAGGGCGTGAATTGTCAGGTCGAGATCTCCCTCGATGGTCCTGACCGCCACCCCTGTCGGAAAACTGGCGCCTCCCTGATAACTAAGCGAAGAAGGGGCGCCGAAGACCTGGGAACTTTGTACACTGTCGCCGCTCTTGGAGAGGTTCAGCATGGAAAATTCAGTGCCAAGATCGACCGAGTCGCTATGGCTCAGCTCGGCGAACAGGACCTTGATAAGGACCTGGCCGATCGGTTTGTCCAGTTCGTCAAGAATGGGCTTGATCTTATCGTAGTTCTTGGACGAAGTCATCACCAGCAGGGTATTTGTGTCGACATCCGCCTCGATGTAGGTCTCCTCCGAAAGATCACCGCGGTCACCCGATGAATCTCCGTCTGCACCGCCTACGGCCGGCTGGGCCGTTCTCTGGTTGCCCTGGAATTGCTGGCCTGTGGTGCCCCTGCTTGCGTCGTTCAATGCCGCCATCTCAGCGAAGAGATTGTTCAAGATAGTCATGAGATTCGTGGAGTTGGCATTTTTGAGCGGATAGAGGAAAATCTGGCGCTCCTGCTCGGGATTTTCGTCTAACTCTTTGACCACGCCCGTAATGATCTCCAGCGTCTCGGCCGGACCGCTGACAACCACCGAGTTCGTGCGAGAATCGGCTGAAGCGATGATCGGTACGTTTGCAATACCGCCGCCAGCGGTCTCAGTCGTCTGCTGCCCTCCGAAGGCTCCGAGTCCTCCCCGGAATGAGACTGTCCGATTCTGTTGATTCCTGGAACTCGTCGATCGCGAAGAGCTGCCGCTTTCTCCGAAGACTTCGTTTATCAGCTCAGATGTATCCTGGGCATCGGCGTACTCCAGATGGTAGACCTTCACGTCCGCTTGAGTGGAAAGCTGTCTGTCCACATTCTTTATCACGTCGGCCACCAGATCGAGAATTTCTTTGGGACCTGTTACAACGACGCTGTTCGTCAGGCTGTCTCCGGCGGCAGTTACCTTTAGCATCGAGCTGGTAGTGTCCTGTTGATTGTCTCGCCCGCCGCCTCTCATAAAAGACATAGGCCCGCGATCCTGTTGCGAGCGGGAGGATTGGGCATCGTCGCCGAACAGATCGTTAATCATCTGAGCGGTGTTCAACGCGTCGGCGTATCTGAGCTGAAATACTCTGACGTCCGCTGCTTCGGAGTCCCTTCTGTCCAGAGTCTTGATTACGTCTTCGACCACGGTTAATACATTTTGCGGCCCTGCGACTACTACGCTGTTTGTCTGAGTGTCTGCGGCCGCAACGACCTTGGCTTGGTCGGCATCCTGCTCGTCCGTCTGCCTGCGCCCTCCGGGACCTCGGAACATCATGGGACCAAAACCCCGGTCATTGTCTCGCGATGAACTTTGTTCACTACCAAAAATCTGGTTAATGATATTGGCGGTTGTTGTTGCATCCGTATATCTGAGCTGAAAAATTCTAACGTCGGCGATCTTGGTTGTGGTAGAGTCGAGGTCTGCGAGCACCTGAGCTACGAGGTCGAGAATCTCGCCGGACCCTCTTACGATCACGGAATTCGTCCGTTCGTCATAGGTAGCTACCACTTGCACGTTGATGTTGCCGCCGCCCTCGGTTGCCTCGGCATCCTCGCTTTGGATCCTGCCGCTGTCGCGCTGTCCTCTGCCGAAGCCGGGGGGAAAAGCGGCAGAGCTCCCGGATGCGTTTTCTCGCGGGGAGTCAGCGGTATTCTGGGCAAAGCTGTCGCGGGACATCATCGCTCCGGCGGCTGCCAGCAACATACTTACGGTCAATATTCTTATGACTTGCATCGCCATGGTCTCCTTAGCACCGGAAACTCTTCGGTATTCGAGCTATCTGTGCTTTATTGAGTTGTCTTTTATTCATATGTCCGAACTCTCACTATTCTGTCGGGCGCGCTTCAGGCTCTGTGCTGATTTACGTTAGTCGCCCGGGCCGCCGCGTCCGCCGAAGCCCCCGCGTCTTCCTCCGCCGAACCTGGTGAATGGGTTGAAACCGCCGTCCGACCCTCGGCGACTGCTGCGATCACTTCGGCCGCCGCTTTGATTCTGCTCGAACATAGTATTGATCATATCCGCCGCGCTCCTGGCGTCGGCGTTGCTCAGACGGAAGACTCTGATTTCCGTCACCGAGGCCATGTGCGTATCCAATGCCGCTACTATCTTCATCAGACGCTGAATGTTGGCCGTGGTATCGGTGATTATCAGGGCGTTGCCGTCCTCATTGGCCTCGAGGCTGGCATATTCCGGGATCAGTGTCAGCAGGTTTTCCCTCAGCGCTCGAGCGGTTACATACTTTACCGGGATAACATAGGTTACTATGTCGTCGCCCGCCACAATTGCGTTCGGATCGCGCCCCGAAAGTACGGGGACGCTCTGCTGTTTGGCTTTTTCCAGGGCGACAACCTTGAGGACTTTGCCGTTGAACACTGTGGTCAGGTTCTTCTCTTTCAGTATGGAGTTTATAAGTGAAAGAGCCTCAGTCAGCGGGATCGGCTGACGGCTGATAACGGTCATTCGGCCGTCGATAATCGGCTCATCGGATACAACCGTCAGGCCCGCTGTCTCGGACAGGTACTCCAGCACGCTTTGCAGCGGCGCATCCTGAAAATTGAGCTTAACCTTCATATCCCCGTTTGTCTGTACAACTTCTACGGGTTCGCTCCCGCCAGCCGAAGAAGGTTGAGCGGAAATATGACCCGGG
The DNA here is from genome assembly GCA_964598225.1 of uncultured Pirellulales bacterium. Taxonomy (GTDB): domain Bacteria; phylum Planctomycetota; class Phycisphaerae; order Sedimentisphaerales; family Anaerobacaceae; genus SG8-4. Next base: position 12,739 of record CAZRBG010000035.1, on the reverse strand, counting down.
GTAAGCAAGACCGGCCCTGCCAATATCGCAATTATGATGGTTAATGCAAAAGCTCGCATGATTCTGTCTCCTTAAGATTTTATGTCTTCTTTATATTTGTTTTTTCGTGGTTCTATGGCCCGACCTGTTGTTTTCGTCGCTCCATTAACTGTCTTAAAATTTCCGCTTCATCTTCGGATGGCGGCGCAGATGATTCCGTTGTTGCCGAAGTGGTTGTTGAAGATGTCGGCGAGAAGTCATACGTTCCAGTGAAGTCGGCGCCTTCCCGCCCGCCCTGTAGATTCAATCCCATTGTGACAGTCATTGTGCGATCCTCGAACTCGTACTCAAGCGAATCCAGTGTCAGAGATTTGATTTTGCCCCTCACCACGCTGTCTCCTTCTCGAACTCTGAGTACCTGGCCGGTTTGCGTGTCTTCGAGAAAAGCAATGAATGCTCCATCCTCCTGAACAATCCCCTTGAGGACGACATATGACTCAGGATCAGGAGCCGGAGGAGCGGCGGGTGCCTGCCGCCTTGTGCGTTCGACGCGCGGACCTCTCTGCCTGGAAAATATGTTTCGCTCTATAACTATTTTATATTTGTCCCACGAAGCCGACGGATCAGTCGGTCCCTGATTTTCTCCCAAGCCGGGCGAGTCGGAGTTTTCTGTCGGAATTGAGAATTCCTGGTCTTGTATTGGAACGTTCGGTTCCCGATCATCTCCGGAATCCGACCATGCGGCAACGCTCAGGCCAAGCAGCACTGCAGCTAAAACGAAAATACTCAGATATCTATAGTGTTTCTTCATTTTGCGTTTCCGGTTGTCCCGGCTCCGTTTGTTTTTGCTGATCCCCGAGATAGAGCGCAGATAAGTGAAGCTGCAGCGATATGCTGTCGCCTGATTCACTGCTCGAACCAAGTTGCATATCTTTGATTTTCACCGGGACGGTGGCTGTCTCGATCTGCCATAGAAAACGCGCGACGGATTCGAGGTTCCCTCTGCCCGCGACGGTGAAAATCATTTCCTGGAGTCCTCTGTCGGTTGAGATGCGCTCGGGCCGGATGGAACTCAGCGCCATGTTCGCGGCGCCGGACCATTGCCTGAGAGCAGCCAGTATTTTGCTTTCGGCTTCGGTCTCATTGCGCAGACCGTCGGACAGGATCTCATTCCATTTACGCCGCATTCGCGCGTGGTTGCCGATCAGCAGTTCCGCCTCGTTGAGGTCTCCCAATAGCTGCTGCCTCTGCGATTCCAGCTCTTCGCGTTTCGCCTGGACCGGATCGATGACAAACTTGACCGCCACAAAAAGTCCAACCGAAGCGGTTGCGGCAATCAGGATAATTCGTTCTCGTTTTGACAGACCCATTCTATTTCAAACCTCTGTACTTAAATGTAACGGCAAATTCTTTTTCTGTGGAACTGCCCCCGGCGTCTCTCAGATGCATCATCATAACATCGGAGAACGCTTCATTTTGTTTCATCTTGTCAAGGACTTCATAGAAACTCATTTCATCGGAAGCCTTTCCCACCAGCGAGCCTTCGGCCTGCTCGCTCAGTGCGAGACTCGTAGCCCAGACACGAGGGTATTCGGGAAACGCCAGCGTCAGTTGTTTAATGCTCTCGATAAACTCCGCGTTGCGCGAAGTCCAACTGCCCGCGTAGGAAATGCGGTCGACCAATTCGCGGGCGGCGGCAACGTCCTGCTCGATCAACTCCAGCCGCTCCGAATAAGCGGAGATGTCGGCGTTTTTTCCGTGCAGGTCCGCAATAACCGCACCTGCAACCACGATAAGGATACCTGCCGCTGCAACGATCCATTTGGTGACGGGCCTGCGCTCGGATGCTTGCTTCCGTCCTATATGGGGATTCAGGAAATCGACGGGCAACTTGCCGGTGCTCAGGGTGGTAATTGCCAGAGACGCGGCGGCAATCGACTGAGAATTTTCTGTGCTGTTCTTTGAGCCGGCACCTTTTGACAGTATTGTGGTTTTGCCGTCGCTGATGGTAATCTGGGGTTTGAGATGTTTGTCAAGTTTTTCAACGATGCCGTCGGGCAGGCCGGATGCGTCGTACATTGTGATTTCATACGGCGGCGATTGATTCTGTTCGGAAGCCAATAGTACGAGACGTTGGATCGCGGAGGTTAGTCGTTCCCTCCGCTCTGTGGTGTCGGATGTTCCCGACATGGGAACATGCTGTATGGATCGAAGCCTGCCATTCGACCTGCTCCAGAATTCGCAGTAAGTCGGTCTGGTGTAGAGTCCATATCTCTGTTGTGACTCGTTATCCGGTAAGTGCTTGTCCAGGGATAGAGTTGAAACGGTGATAGCTCGGACCTGCAATCCGGCGGCAGCCGTGAGTCCTTTGATCTGACTGATGACCTGACGCTTTGTGGCGACGAGCAAGATGTCGCTCTTCTCAGAGGTGCTTGTCTTGCCGCAATAGTCGAATATTAATTCATCGGCATTGAGAGAAAACGCCCGCTCAGCCTGTATGCCCAACATAGCCGGCAACGAATCGGCTGTCACCGGAGGAGCGACGATTTCTTTGGTCGCAATCCACTTGGTTGGGATTCCAACGACCGCTTTCTTTGAGGACAGGCGATTCTCGTGAAGGAATTGCCTGAGTCGCCGGCCGAGGTCTTTTGCATTGTCGGAACTGAGTTTTTCATCGAACTGCATGAAGCCTGTGTGTTGGACCTCCGGCCGATGGGCGCGAATACTCACTTCGGCGGCGAACACGCCGGAATCGTCAATGGCAAGTCCCAATATTGTCTGAGTTCCTATCATTTATTTCGTCCGGTCAATTCATGTCCAGGATGGTATTGGTTAGAGGTTCGCCTTTTCTGAGGGCGGCTACAATTTGGCGATTCAACGGCCAGCCCGAATGTGTCAGCGATTTCCAGTACACAACGTGAGGCGTACCGCCGGCAATATCGAAGGCGGCCTTGTATCTCTTGTAGCTCCGCCCGTCGCCCGACAGACAGACTATATCGGCTGAATACTGGAACGAGCGAACCGTAATGTAACTGCCGATACCGACCGCTTTTTTGCGGTCGAGAACATTTGTCACCCAGGCGATCGAATCAAGATCGTTGTTGCGGCTGCGATAGGACATCAACTGTTCGGCGTCGTTTTCCTCAAGGCCGGGCAGGCAAAGCAATACCCCTTTCGATGCAGTGTTGACGTTAACCATGCCGGGCATTGTATCTTCGCCGCTCGTAGTCAGCCGGTCGGCGATTTGCGTGAATTCTGCGAATTCCAGTCCGCTCATATAATAGAAATCAAGAATATTTTCGAATGATGGATTTGTTGGGATGAGCCCCATCACCTCCAGAACCCGTTCCTCTTTCAATATCTCCTGCAATAAGCTCTGGAGTTCTCCCCGAGCGCGGGCGTCGTTAATGTTAATCCTCCGGTCGCCCTCGCTGTCGACGTTTTCCTCGACGCTGTAGACCGTTACATAGTCGTAGAAACCCGTATCCAGCCGGCCGTTGCGATTGTCGTCCGGCTCGCGGAGATCGCCGTCGTTTTCGTTGTCGTCGAGCACGCCGTTCAGGTTGGTGTCTTCGCCGTAGAGCAGCTCTTCCGAAGCGCCCTTAATCAGAAGTATCTCCTCGACAGTTTCCAGTGCCGAATTCTTGCAGTTGTACGGCTCCGAAAGCAGCAGATAGTATTCATCCTCGGCTCCCCCTGCGGAAATCTCATCATCTTCGTCCCGCCAGTCAATAATCGAGGCAGCCAATTCTGCCGTCATGCCGGGCAATCGAAGCAGCATCTCTTCCGATGCCGAGTTGAGATTGACTTTGCCCGCCTCGTCGGTGAGACCGTAGTCGAATTCATCGTCGCTTCCCAGGTTCGAACGCAGGACCCAGAAGTAATCCTCTCCCGACTCAACAGCCTCATAGGGTTCGCTCTCCATTAAGTCTCCGACCTCTTCTTCGCCCGCGGCCAACTTTGCCATGATAAACTCCGAGGCGCCGGCGGCAATTGATTCGGCCTTCAGCGAAGCCACGTGATTGGCCGACACTATCGCGGCGACCCGCATCGATCGCGCAAAGACAAGCGCCAAACCCGCGAGTACCAGGACGACCCAGATGGTTACGATCAAAATCGTACCCGGGGGCCTGATGTGTCGCGGGCGTCCCGCCCGCGCAAGGCGGGCAAAGCCTGTCCCGAGCTTGCCGACGGAATGTCCGCGACACGTGGCCAACCACATCTTAAAATGTTTACTGCTTAACTTGTTCATTCGATTCATCAACTCCCGCCTTGTTCGGAGCCGGCGCTTTGGTCCTCTTGCTTTGCCCAGACGCCGCATGGTATGGCAAAACTCTGCACGAGCCGACGTTCCCGGGTTGTGCTCGTTCCGGCCGTCGCTTTGTTCGCGATCTTAATATCGATCTGAACGGCCGGCGGAAGACTGTTCGCGTCGGCGGTTGAGTCCCATTCGTCCACCCAGCCTTCGCCGTCGAAGTATGTCAGGTTGAGCGACGTAACGTTGCGGCAAAGAACCTGCTCGTCAGGCTCCATTGATCTCGGAGGCAGGAGATTGGACGTAACCCGGCGAACGAGGCGGTAGTTCTCGCGGTCTTCGTCCGTATCCTCTTCCAGCGCCAGCTCGATCTTGCCCACTCCACCTGCCGGAGAATCATCATCTGCGTATACGTGCGTGGTGTAGAACTCGAGACTGTCCGAATCCACGCCGTTCATACCGTACGAATCGACGCCGATAAACGCTCCGGCTAAAACTCCGGTCGGCGGCAGGACACCGTTAATGTCTTGTTTGAGTAATTCGATGGCGCTGATTGCCGTCGCCGTCGGCTCCACAGCCGAGTTTGCGCTGCGGCGAGCTTTGAAACTCGTATAAAGAGCAGAGTACAAACACGACGCGGCAACCACCATCAAACTCATGGCTACCAGCAGTTCGAGAAGGGTAAAGGCTCTTTCTTTTGGCGTGTGACGAGTCATCTCAACTATCCTCCGGGTTGACAAGCGTGCTGAGCGTGACGGAGCGTTCTTTGCTCTGCGACTGCCAGTATACGGTCACATCTAATTGTCTGAGAGCCGAATCGGTCCAGCTTGATACCTCGGCCGTCCACCTATAGCCCGACCAGTCGTCTCCGAAATCTCCCGCCTTTTCACTTGTTTTCCAATCTTCCGACACGGTCAGTTCGGTCAGCTTGGTTCCGGCCAGCGATGCCGCCTCAATTTGTCTTCGCGAACGACCGCCCAGACTGGTGCATAGTGCGATGCTGCGCATCGCTACAGGCATGATGATACCGATCAGAACCACCGTCGCCAGCAGCTCGATAAAGGTAAAACCGCCTATATGGCGATGTTCAGCTACTGTGTTTCGAGATGTAACCGCCATTGACATATTCAAGCTCTGTAATTGAAAACGATTCCGTAACGGTCGGGCAGGTGATTTCAAGTGCCAGCCCGCGTCTGTCGATGAGCCGGACTGTCCCGGCCGTCATCGTTCCCTGCGGTGTAAATTCGATGAACATCTTCATATCCTCTCGTTCGACTTCTTCCAGTTCCATGACCATGTCCTTGGGAAGGGCGAATTTCCGTCCGAGTCCGGTTTCAAGCTCTTCGAAGGTCCCGGCCTGCTGTGCCGTTAGCCAGTACCTTCGCTCGGTCGTATCGAAGTTGAGTCTGTAGACAATTCCCTCGCTGATTGCCCGGGAGCGGGCCAGTTGAGTCAGCGCTAGAATCTGTGCGGCCGTATCGTGCGTCTGCCGCGAACCGAAGAACCCGCTCAGTGAAGGCGCAGCCATCGCCAACACGGTCGACAAAATGACCATCACCAGAATCAGTTCAAGGAGCGTGAAACCCCTGTCTTGGCCGTGATGTGTTCTGTTCGAAATCATAGTGTTTGTGCGTCCCTTTTAGAAGATAAGAATGCAGGAAGATATGAAGCTAAGAAAAATCGCATGCGGGTCTTCCTCTGTTCCTATCTTATCTTCTTGTTCTCTTCTTATCTTCTTATCTTCCCATCTCAGCGTCTCTGCTCTTCCGACCAATTTGTTATATCGTCATCGCCACCCTGTTTGCCATCCGGGCCGAGCGAATACAGATCGTAACCGTCCTGGTTATACTGACCCGGATATCTGTAGACGTACTCATTGCCCCACGCATCTTTGGGGATGTCGCGCTTCAGATACGGTTCGAGCCAGCCTTCGGCGTTGCTTGCCGGCTTTTCCACCAGAGCGTTGAGACCTTCGGCCGTCGTCGGGAAGCGGCCCACGTCGATCTGGAACGTGTCTAAAGCAACTTCGAACTGAGAAATCTGTGTCTTTACCTGCGTGATTCGCGCCTGCTCCGAGCGTTTCGTGAACTTGGGGGTAACTACAGCGGCCAGCGTCGCCAGTATCACCAGCACCAGCAGCAACTCGATCAGTGTGAAACCTTTTATTCTCAGGGCGTCTTTCTTGCGGTACCTTTGTTTTCTCTTGTGTTTGTTTAATGATTTCATTTCAAGGTCCGTTCAATTACTTATTTACTAACACTTATTTCGCCTTTTTGGCGTGCGGTCCTATGGACTCCTGACGGAGTGCACACCCTACCTTATTAACTCTTGCAGGTTGAATATCGGCAGGAGCATTCCGATCACTACCGTGCCGACGAGAACGGCCATCACGAACAGCAAGAGTGGCTCGGCCAGGGCTACCATCATTTTCAAATGGCGATCGAGTTCCATTTCGTACGCTCCGGCCAGGCGTGTTAATTCCTGATCCAGCCCCCCGCTTTCTTCGGCCACGGAGATCATTTCAATCACAGCCGGGGGGAACAACAAACGGCAGCTTTCCAGACTGCGGGCCAGAGGATGTCCTTTCTGAACGTTTTCAATGGCGCCGGTGACTGTGTCGGCAAGCACCTGGTTGCCTATGGCTTCCTTAGCTACCTTCAACGCAGAAATCAGAGGCACTCCCGCGCCGACGAGTGTTCCGAGCATTCTGCAGAACCGCACCAGCGCGAACCTCGCCATTCCGGTGCCGAACAGGGGCGCTCTCAACAAGAGTCCTTCGGCGGTGCGCCGGCCCTGCTCGTCGGCCAGCGTTCGCTGAACGGCAAAGATCAACAGAACGATTCCAAGAACGAGGATAAGCCAGTATTTTAGAAGCAATTCGCTTGCCGAAACAATGTATCTTGTCAGAGTAGGCAGCGATCCGCCGAACTCGGCAAACATCACGGAGAACCGAGGGATAAAGTACGTCAGCAGAAACACCAGAATGCCGGTCGCCAAGACGGCGAGAATGATCGGGTAGATCAGCGCTGCTTTTACACGGCCCTTCAGTTCGTCCTCGCGCGCCCGGAACGTAGCAATTTGTCCGAGCACTAATTCGAGAAATCCGCCGGTTTCACCGGCGCGGACCATTGCAACATAGACGGATGAGAATGCTTGCGGGTGCAGACTCAATGAATCGGCCAGCGACATTCCTCCTGCGACCTGATCGTGTATGACGGCCCAGAGCTTCTTGGACGCTGATCGCGATGCCTCACGGTTGAGGATTCCGAGCGCCCGGCTGATCGGAACGCCTGCTGCAAGCAGGTTAGCCAACTGTCGGGTGAAGGCGTCGACTTCACGCTTGGAAACGCCGCCTACCCGAGCCAACAAACCTTCCGCAGCTTTGTCCTCAACTCTCTCGATTCTCTTGATCGATACCGGATTGAGATCTTTGCCGCAGAGCTGCTCTATAGCCGTGCTTCTGTCATTGGCCACGAGTTTGTCGGCCACCTCTCTGCCGGTTGAATCTATCGCCTTGTATGCAAACGTTGCCATATTACTTACTCGCGCTTCCTATACCGTTTGATCGGGAAGGCTTGCCGCGAATGTGTCATCCTTGGTAACTCTGAATACTTCCTCGACGGTAGTCCGGCCTTCGGCCAGATGTCTGAACCCATCGTCGCGAAGACTTGTCATCCCTTGCCTGGCCGATGCTTCGCGAAGGTCGCGAGGAGAGGCATTCTGAATGATGAGCGATCTTATATCATCGGTTACGACCATCATCTCGAATATTCCAATGCGCCCTCGGTAGCCTGTGTTCTGGCAGTTACGGCAGCCCCTTCCCTTATAGAGTTTTTCCGGCAGCTTGTCGCCGTACCTGCGTCTCAACGGCTCGATATCGCTTGCCGAAAGCTCTTCCTTGCACTCGGAACAGATGACGCGCACAAGACGCTGGGCTGCAACCGCTTCAAGTGATGACGCGACGAGATACGGCTCGACACCCATATCCACAAGCCTCGTCAGCGCAGTCGGCGCATCGTTTGTGTGCAGGGTTGAGAACACGAGGTGGCCGGTAAGGGACGCCTGTATGGCGATCTCCGCCGTCTCAACGTCTCGAATCTCGCCGACGAGAATCACATCCGGGTCGTGGCGAAGGATCGACCTCAGCCCCTTGGCAAAAGTCAATCCCGCCTTGCGCGAGACCTGTATCTGGTTTATGCCGTGGAGCTGATACTCAATCGGGTCCTCAATCGTGATGATTTTTCTCTGGATATCGTTGATTCGAGACAGGCATGCGTACAGCGATGTCGTTTTGCCGCTGCCGGTCGGGCCGGTCACAAGGATGATTCCGTGAGGCCTCTCGAGAATCATTCTGGTCGTGTTCAGGTCGTGAGCGGACATGCCGAGTTTGTCCAGGCCGAGAAGCACAGACGAGCGGTCGAGCAACCGCAGAACAACTGCTTCGCCGTAAAGCATCGGGATTACCGAGACGCGGACGTCGATCTCGTGGTCCTGGATGAGAATTTTGATGCGGCCGTCCTGAGGAACGCGCTTCTCGGCGATATCCAGCTTGCTCAATATCTTCAAACGTGAGACTATCGCCGCCTGGAACTGCTTGACCTCCGTCGCTACCGATGCTTCCTGCAGAACGCCGTCTATGCGGTATCGCACGCGCAGCGTATCCTCGAACGGTTCGATGTGGACGTCAGTTGCCCGCAGCTCGATGGCTTCGGTGATGATCTGATTGACGAATCGCACGATCGATGCGCCTTCGGCGGCGTCGGTAAGATCCATATCGTCCTCGGCATCCGTATCGATCACCTGAAGGCCGTTTTCCCCCGCCTCAGAGATCATCGACTGGACCGTATCGGCGCCGACGCCTAAATAACGTTTGATGCATCGGTCGATCTCGGCCAGCGGCGCCAGGCCCGTCTGTACGTCGAGTCCCGTGGCCATGCGCAACTGGTCGATGGCCGAAGTGTCGAACGGATCGCTGGTAACGACCAGCACGTCGCCGTTACTTCCTTCGACGGGAATTACGTGCTTGTCCAGAAGGACGCGGGCGGGGAACCGGGCGAGGAACTGCCTTGAGAACGAACACCCATCGAGCTCCACATAAGGATAGCCGAACTGTTTCGTCCAGAATTGAAGCAGCGATTCCTCGTCCAGTCCGCAGGCCGCAAACGCCCGAGCCGGTCGCTCGCCTGAGGCGAGCAGACCGCTTAAATCCCGGGCCGCGCCTTCGTCTATAAGCCCCCCTTGAACCATTTTGTCTACTAGAACGTTCATGGCAATAACCGTGTCTTTAGTCCAGAGTTCCCATCATTACCAGAATGGCTTCCTGACGAACCGTGATGATCTTCTTCAGGTCCTGTTGTGCCTTGGCGAGTTCCTGCCTGGTCTTTTCTCTGGCCGAGCGCAAAGCCGTTAGCTGCGACTTGATCTGCTCCGGCGTAGATTCGCTGTTGTCCAGCACAGTTCGCAGTTGCTCCTGAGCTTTTTCCACTGCCGTAGGCTCTCTGTCCGGTGCGCCGGGTCTGTCGCCGGATCTGCCTCCGGGACCTCCTCTTCCGCCGAACCTGCCTCGCCTGCCGAAAGCTCCGAACATACCGCCGCGGCCATCGACTTGTCGGCTAAGCTCCTGAACCTTCAAGACGCGAGGGCCGAGGACTTTCCACTCCTGCTCGGTGGCGCCGAGCTGCTGTCGCAGGCGCTGCTCCATCCTCTGGCGGAACTGCTCGGGGTCGAATCGCCCGCCGAAGCCGCCTCTCTGGCCGCGCTGTGCCTGTGGCGCGCCCCCTCGCTGTCCGCGTTGGCCTCGCTGTCCCGGCTGCGATAGTGTCTGGCTCGCCAGCAACAATCCAATTACGGCAACCGCTGCGATTCCCAAAATTGTCTTTTTTCTCAACATTTGCTTTCTCCTTTCAAAGAAAAAGATGTAAAAATATGTAGTAGACCAAACTGTTCTTTTGCTCTGGTCTTTCCGAATTCTCAATCGGGTCAGTTCTCTTTCTGCCTCGCCGTCCTGAACAAGTCCCAGAGGAAGGTATTCATCCGAATCTCATACAGGTCGATACTTGTCGAGATCGCATTTTTCATGCGTTCTACAAGTCCTCGTTGCATAATCAGGGGCTTACCCGCTGCAATTTTATCTTCCTGTTCGAATGGTACCTGCTTTGCCATTTTCTTACTCCTCTTTGACGAACCGTTTACTTCCTTTCGGCTTACTTTCATTTAATCCTGTTCATCTGATCTACCGGGTTAGTGGCCCGGTTCTGGCAGCGGTAACAGCCGAAATACAGATTTTTATTATCAGGCAGGGGAAACAGCCCGTTCGTAGCGATGCCGTGAGGCATTTGTAGCGAGGGCATCCTGCCCTCCGCAGGATGGTCACGCCATTGCCGTCGCGATATGAATCCCGGCCTCGTTATTGTAAAGAACAAGGGCGAGACGCCCTCGCCACGATCTCCGGCACACTACAAACAAAAGCCCACATGGTACTGCTGTTAGCAAATAAAGCGATAAACGCATTTTGAGGACGTGTAAAACTCATTATCAGAGCACGAGCAGCGTTGCAGGATTAGAATTTCCGGTTGAAAACCGCAGGTACCCCGGAGCAAAAATAAAAAAGTTGGAAAATCTCTATTCCTTATAACAAAATAGCTTACGGCATGAAGCAAAAGTACAATTATGCGGATTTTGAGCTAATTCGTGCAGGTTGGACCAATTGCAGGGTGGCTTAGCGCGCCGCCGGAGTCCCAGCGGTCATCCCGACAGGGCCCCTCGTTGTCATCCCGACCGGGCCCCTCGCTGTCATCCCCGCGAAAGCGGGGATCCAGGACGTCTTGAGTAAGTAATTTATTCTGCCCTCGTTTTATCTTGACAAACCAAAGCCCATTAGTATCATACAAAATCAAGGCGGCGGAATTATGTTGTTAGTTAGTAGTAGTCACAGAATAGCGGCAATGTTAGAATATGCTGACATGAGCATCGAGTGAGACTTCTGTTACGCTACGCCCCGCGGAAGCTCCTCATGCTCGGCGTTCTGCAACCAATGAATGAGTAATTAGTATGAAACTCAGCAATATCTTTGATGAAGTCTCTGCCCAAATGCGTTCTGATTTTCGCAAAGCCCAGGAAGCATGTTTACATTCAGGGCTAAAAGGTCAGGCAAATGAAGATATAGTACATAAGTTCCTTCGGCAATACCTGCCAAAAACGTTAGATATTGTCACCGGAACAATTGTAGATTCATCAGGGGGACAGTCAAGGCAACTAGACATTATCCTGTCAGATCCGGCTAAAACGCCAATCTTTTTCCGATCAGAACAAGCACGTGTCATTCCTGCTGAATGTGCATATTCCGTAATTGAGGTTAAAGCACATTTAGACAAGAAGGAGCTTGATCGATGTCAAAATAACATGACAAGCTGCAAGTCTCTTGTCAAAAATGCATATTTTTACAAGAAAGGCTCTATTAAAGAAACGCACACCCTGTTTGGTAAGGGATGGCCGCACTGTCCACTTACCTATTTTGTATTTGCATTCGATTCGGTAAGCCTGGATTCTTTGGTCACAATTCTGAATCACCATAATTCCTCAGGTGAAATACATCAACGAATTGACTCAGTATGCGTATTGGACAAGGGAGTCATCCTCAATCAACTGGGAAGCGGCTTCATTTCCGCATTGCCTGAACCCGGATCAAAACTAATATCATATCCGACGGAACAATCGTTGCTTCTTTTTTATTGTATTGTCAGCGTTATTCTAAATCAAGTAAGCATGCCACCTTTAAATGTAAAGCCCTATTTGCAAAACATGGTTTTTATGCCAAAGTTCTGATTTCGTGGAAGCTTAAGCGGTATGCCGTGATTATTAGCAAAGAGGAATTATGGTTAGATTGATGCAATAGAGGAAGCAAGGACCATGCGAAGAATAACGGCATGACCCGCCTAGAACTCTCGGATATTATTGACGTATTGCTACACAAATCCTGAAATAAGATGTTTAGATGATAACGGGGGGAAATCGAAAGGAGAGAATTAAATGCAAGCGAACGTGCTTATAACGATCTTGACTATCTTAGGGACAAGCGGTTTGTCTGTTGAGCAGGAGAAGGGCGGGCTTCAGCAAGAGATCGCGCGTCTGCAGGCGGAGAATGCAGAGTTGAGATTAAAGATTGACAAACAGGATGAACAGTTGGCCTGGCTCAAAGAGTTCTGCTATTATCAAGGGATACCTATTCCTTTAAAGTCAGGAGAATACCCTGTTGTCGATAAGGAATTCTCCGGCCTTAAGTTGGGGCAATCAATTGATAGCATAAAAAAATCTTTCCAATTAAAAACCCTAAAGAACAATCCAAATGAATTGTCGAAATCTTACAGCGTGCAAACAGACTCTGAAATCATAAAGAGACTGGGTGTAGAAATCTACAAAAACCAATTAATGTACATCATGGTCGAGATGAAAGAAGCAACATTTGACGCCTTTACCGACATCACCCGTGTACTGGAGTCAAAATAC
>CAZRBG010000034.1:0-64209 GCA_964598225.1 uncultured Pirellulales bacterium | reverse complement strand
GAAAATAGCCGACTCCTTTTGACACTGCTCGATAGTATCCCTAATCCACAGCAGTGAAAACTACTTGACCATTTAACAACCAAAACATACCCTAAAGCAAAAACGAAGGTGGAGCGTCCTATGGAACTTCTTGATGAGTTGTTACCTTTGGCTTGTGAATGGGCCGAGCGGCAGCAGGAGCATATTCTACAGAACGGCATAAGTCTGACCGGCTCCCAACTGGAAGACGCAAGGCTTGTCCCTGTGTCGTCTCCGGAAAAGGTTCGGCTGCTGGTAGTTGACCGGATTCCCTGGCCGGAGAATCCTATGTTGCTGTCGATTGGCCAGCAGGCGGGCTTTTTTACGGATGATACGGAAGGACTTGCAATCGGTTACGGCATATTTATCAAGTCGAAAACAACCAGCCCCATCCCGATAAACAACAATCGGGATGAGGCTGCCACCCGATCGGACAGACGGCTGATCGTTCACGAGCTGGTCCACGTCAGCCAGTACGAAAGACTCGGCGGCATCAGCGAGTTCCTCGAACAATACGTAACCGAGTACCTCAACGACGGCTATTACGACGGGCCTCTGGAAACAGAGGCGCGAGAGACGGTACTGAGAATATGCGGCCATTAGAACCAAAAGTCAAATCGTGATAAAAGAAAGGAAGCCAATAATGAAACACTTGCCTGTCATAGTCTGCATCCTTATTTGCCTGTTCGCCAATTTGCAGGCCGGCGCGGTTCCGACGCCGGATCACGGCCAGGGGGAAATGGCCGGACGAGTTACGGAAAACAGCGTGATCCTTCAATCCAGACTCACCAAAGGAAGTAAACTGATTGACGGCGATCTGCCCGGCTGCCCCGGTATTGCTCAATTCGAGCTGGCGATCGATCCGCAGTTCACAAATTCTCGCAAGACTCGCTGGATCGAGGCATCACCCGAACACGATTACATCGTCAAAGTCAAAGTCGCCGGCCTCGAACCGGCAACGAAATACTATTATCGCCTGCTGTACGGCCCGAATCGCCGCGACATCTCGACCGGCCGGACGTGTTCGTTCAGAACTCTCGGCGGCGGGAACACCGTCCGGCAAACCAAGTTCATCGTCGTAACCGGCATGAATTATTTCTTCTTCCACGAAGGCCCCTACAACCCCAAACGCGCCTACAAGGGCGCCGACAAGCACCTCGGCTACCCGGCACTCGAAGCTATCCGCAAGCTCGAACCCGACTTCTTTATCGGCACGGGCGATAACGTCTACTTCGATCATCCTGCGCAGAATCGAAAAGGCGACAGATGGACGGGGCTTACCTGGTCCGACCGGGCAAAGACCGAAGCAGAGATGCGCCGCAAATATCACGAGCAGTTTGTTCAGCCGCGATACGTGGAGCTGTTCGCAAATGTCCCGACATACTGGGAGGTTGACGACCACGATTATCGTTACAACGATTGCGACAACACGGGCGACAGGATGCCCACGCCGGAGATGGGCGCCCGCAATTTCCGCGAGCAACTGCCCGTCGTCGATCCGCAGGATCCGGCGGCGCTGACATACGGCACGTTTCGCGTCAGCCGCGACTTGCAGATATGGCTCGTCGAGGGAAGGCTCTACCGCAACCCGAATCGCATGGACGACGGCCCCGGCAAGACCATCTGGGGTGTGAACCAGAAACGCTGGCTCAAGGAAACACTACTCGCCAGCGACGCGACGTTCAAGATACTCATCTCGCCGACGCCGCTGGTCGGCCCGGACGGCAGAGGAAAGAGGGACAGCCATTGCAACATCAACGGCTTCCGGCACGAAGGCCGGGAATTCTTCGACTGGCTCGGGCAAAACGGCTTTCTCGACAAGAACTTCTACATCCTGTGCGGCGACCGCCATTGGCAATATCACGCAAAGCATCCTTCCGGCTTCGAGGAATTCTCCTGCGGCGCTCTCGTTGACGCCAACTCGCGTTTCGGCGTCAAAGCCGGCTCTCCGAGCTCGACCGATCCCGAAGGCAAAATCAAGCAGTTCTACTGCAAGCTCAACGGCGAACCATCCGGCGGTTTCCTGCTGGTAACCGTCGCACCGACCGGTTCGACTGCACAGGCAACGTACACTTTTTACGACGAACACGGGCGGCAAGTATACTCGAATAGTAAGTGAGGAACGCACATCTCACATATAACAAACCTGCGACGTTCACGATTGTAGCCGTAAATTGTTTTTTGACCGCGGTCATACCAAACACGACATAGATCGAATCGTATAGGACTTCAGTACAGAAAAATTAAGAATGTCTTTGAATCCCGAATTTTCGGGGTGAAGGGGGTATAACCATGGACAAGGTTCAAGAACTAACACAATTGTTAAAACGTTTGAACTCGGGCGAGGATCCTGTCACTGTGAAGAAAGAGGCTCAGGAGTTTCTTTCCTCTGTCGATGCGTCCGATCTGTCGATAGCCGAGCAGCAACTGCTGGATGAAGGGCTTAGCAAGGCTGATTTGCAGAATCTCTGCACGCTCCATCTCCAGATGATCGGCGATCAGGTCGGTAAGATGACCGAGTCGTTGCCGCCCGACCACGTCATTTCCACGCTTGTCGGGGAACACGAGACGATTCTGTGCTTTCTCGACGAGCTATGGTGGCTAAACGAGTGTATAGGCAAGATGGAGACTTACAATCCTGAGGACGATAAATTTCGGAAACTGGCTCACATAGCCAGCCATCTTGTTGCCGCCGAGCTGCATCACCAGCGGGAAGAGGATATACTTTTTCCGGCCCTTGAAGAGAGGGGCGTTTACGGCCCAACGGTGATAATGAAAGAAGAGCACGCCCAGCTCCGAGCGCGGAAGCAGGAGCTGGAAATGCTCGCCGACAACGTCAGTGAAATGGATTTTGAGGAGTTTAAACGACAGCTCGCCGAGGTCGTTGATTATATCGTGCCAACGCTGCGGGATCATATTTTCAAAGAGAACAACATTCTCTACCCGACGGCCCTGAAGGTGATCGACGAGAGAGCGATATGGGTACAGCTCAAGAAAGAATGCGACAGGATCGGCTATTGCTGCTTTACGCCGCCGGAGAATCAGCCGGCGTCGCCGACCTTGCTCGGAAGAATCGGCAGAAAACTAAAGTCGACCTGACACCCGAGCAGGTTGTGATGACTCCCGAATAGGCTTGAAAAACACTTGCCGCGACCGCCGGTTGAATATAAACTGCTTCAGAAGTTAAATGACAAGGAGCCTTAAATGCTGAAGCAGAAATACGTTTTAGGCGGCGTATTAATTGCCTTTATGCTCGCATCACCAGGTCACGGCCGTCCGGCCAAGCCGGATACTCCCGAATGGGAGAAGCCGAAGGTTTTAGGTATTAACAAGGAGCCGGGGCATTGTACGCTTGTGCCGTATGGGCGGTTGGGCCGGGCACTGAAGCTCGACCGAACGCAATCGCGCTATTACATGTCGCTCAACGGCGAATGGAAGTTCAGCTGGGCCGAGAAGCCCGCCGACAGGCCGGCCGAATTCTACAAAGCTGGCTATGACGTGAGCGACTGGGATGAAATTCCCGTGCCGTCGAACTGGCAGATGCACGGCTACGGCAGACCGATTTATCTGAACGTGCGCTATCCCTACCCGGTTGATCCGCCGTTTATGCCGCATGACTATAATCCCGTCGGCTCGTATCGAAGGGATTTCAAAATCAACGATCCATGGAATGGTCGGCAGATATTTCTGCATTTCGAAGGAGTCAAGAGCTCTTTCTACGTCTGGATCAACGGCCGCAAGGTCGGCTACAGCCAGGGGAGCATGACGCCGGCCGAGTTTAACATCACCGAATACCTCAGGCCCGGCAACAATACGCTGGCTGTCGAGGTCTATCGCTGGTCGGACGGCAGCTACCTCGAAGACCAGGACATGTGGCGGCTCAGTGGTATATATCGCAACGTCTATCTTTGTGCCGCTCCGCAGGTGCACATTCGCGATTTCGCCGTGCGGACCGACCTCGACGACAGCTACACTGATGCTACGCTGAAGATCCGCCCGAAGATCGCCAACTATGGCGACCTGGACCTCAACGGGTGGACCGTCGAGGCCCAGCTTTACAATCACGATAAGAAACCGGTGCTGGATAAGCCTTTGTCGAAGTCGGCATCGTCCATCGTTAACGAGAAATATCCCCAGAGGAACAACGTTGATTTCGCCCTGATGGAAGCAGAGATCGAGAACCCGCGTAAATGGTCGGCAGAGGATCCTTATCTCTACACGCTCGCGTTGACGCTGAAAGATTCGGACGGTGAGACCGTCGAGCTCGAGAGCTGCCGGGTGGGCTTTCGCGAGGTCGAGATTAAAGACGGGCAGCTCTTTGTAAACGGCAAATCCATAAAGCTGTTCGGCGTCAATCGCCACGAACACGATCCCGATCACGGCCGTGCCGTTCCTGTCAGCAGGATGATACAGGATATCAAGATCCTCAAAAACCATAACATCAATGCCGTGAGGACATCGCATTATCCCGACAATCCGGTTTGGTACGACCTCTGCGATGAGTATGGCATATACCTGATGGACGAGACAAATCTCGAAACGCACGGCGTGGGCGGGCTTTTCTCCAACATCCCGGCGTGGAACGCGGCATTCATGGAGCGGGCGATTCACATGGTCGAGCGGGATAAGAATCACCCATCCGTGATCATCTGGTCGCTGGGCAACGAAAGCGGCTGCGGCCCGAACCACGCAAGTATGGCCGGCTGGATTCACGATTACGACCCGACGCGCCCGGTCCACTACGAAGGCGCCGCGGCCCGCCCCAGGGATTTCAGCTACGTGGATATGCAGAGCCGGATGTACGCGAGGATTCCCGAGATTATCCGCCTTGCCACCAGAACCGACGACGACCGGCCGATGGTGCTATGCGAGTACGCGCACGCGATGGGCAACTCCGTCGGCAACCTTAAGGAATACTGGGACGCCATCCGCTCGCACAAGCGACTGATCGGCGGATTCATCTGGGACTGGGTCGATCAGGGCCTGCGCAAGAAAAGCCCGGACGGCAAGGAATTCTGGGCCTACGGCGGCGATTACGGCGACAACCCCAACGACGGCAACTTCTGCTGCAACGGCCTGGTCCAGCCTGGCCGCAAGCCCAACCCATCGCTGTACGAGGTCAAGAAGGTCTACCAGCGAATCCACGTGATACCGCTCGATGTTAAGGCAGGCCGATTCCGCGTTCAGAATGAATACGACTTCTCAGACCTGAGCTTCACTAAAGCGACCTGGGAACTGACGGTGGATGGGAAAGTGGTCCGGGACGGCACGCTGTCGAAGCTTGCCGTTGCAGCCGGAGCGGAAGAAAATATTCGAGTCCCGCTGGAGAAACCTGAGCTTCCACCCGGCACCGAATGCTGGCTGAAAATAACATTCGCCCTTGCCGAAGGTACAAGCTGGGCTCCGAAAGGGCACGTCGTTGCGTGGGATCAGTTTAAGATTCCGTTCAAAGCCCCCAAAGCCGAGACGGTCAGCGTGAATGAAATGCCGCCGCTTGAGTTGAAACAAACAGCAAAGAAAATCACTATGAGCGGCAAGGATTTTGAGGTTACATTCGGCAAAGACTCCGGCGCGCTCGAATCTTACGTTTTCGACGGCAAGCAGCTTATCGCTTCGCCTCTAATTCCGAATTTCTGGCGCGTGCCAATCGACAACGACAACGGCAACGGCATGCCGCGACGTCTCGGCGCCTGGCGGAACGCCGGACAGAACAGGAAGATCAAAACCGTTAAAGCCGAGCAGATCGAGCCGAAGATTGTGCGCATCACTGCTGAAGCGGCTATCAGCGTCGGGCATAATTCCGCTTGTCGCACGGTCTATACCGTTTACGGCAACGGCGACATTAAAGTTGAGATGACCGTTACGCCGCAAGGCGATAACCTGCCGAAGCTGCCGCGGTTCGGGATGCAGATGGCCGTGCCGGGACG
Organism: uncultured Pirellulales bacterium; assembly: GCA_964598225.1. Classification (GTDB taxonomy): domain Bacteria; phylum Planctomycetota; class Phycisphaerae; order Sedimentisphaerales; family Anaerobacaceae; genus SG8-4. Next base: position 58,264 of record CAZRBG010000034.1, on the reverse strand, counting down.
GTTCGATACGCTCATGTGGCTGGGGCGCGGGCCGCACGAGACGTATTGGGACAGAAAGACCGGCGCCGCCTTCGGGCTCTACTCGGGCTCTGTAGAAGAGAACATACATACCTACGTCCGTCCGCAGGAGAACGGCAATAAGTCGGACGTCCGCTGGATGGCTCTTACCGATGACGGCGGCTTCGGACTGATGGCGGTCGGGATGCCGACTATCGACATCAGCGCCTGGCCTTATACGATGGAAGACCTGGAGAAAGCCGATCACATCCACGAGCTTCCGAGGCGCGACACGATAACGGTCAACATCGACTACAAGCAAATGGGCGTCGGCGGCGACAATAGCTGGGGAGCGAGAACGCACCCCGAATATACGTTGCCGGCAAAACCGTACAAGTACAGCTTCCGGTTGACGCCTTACTCGCCGAAACTCGGAGACATGAACAGCGTAGCACGACGAAGGTTGCCTTAATACGACAACACTGCTTGTGCTCTAAAAGAAAGTTGTATGAGTCCAGGAAATGCGTTTTTCGCTTTTTGGCTTCCAGCAGACGATCGGCCTTCCAACACAACCGTTGTCTCAAAAGGATTATCATAACTGCTGGCAGCCAATAAAGCGCAAAACGCACTTAAATGAAAAACCCTGAAAGGCGGCATGAGCTTTTACATTGCTAAGACACCTTTCAGGGCTTTTATGTTTTTGATAGTCGATATAGTTTTGTCGCCGGAAACTATGGAATCTCTCTGTCGTCGTCTCCTTCGAGCAGTTTTCTCAAGCGGGCGTTTTCTCTTCGCGTCGCCTCCAGGTCGAAGACCCGGTACTTGGTAACGAGCCTGAGATTGTCCAGCGAGCTTTGCAGCTTATCCAGGCTCTCTTTAAGTTGTTGATGGTTTTTCCTGACGCGTTCGGACAACGCGCCAAGCTTGTTCTTATCCTTGAGCGAAGCCGGCTTCTCGGCCTCATGTGTCTGCTTGTCACTATTCTCAAAGATCCATTCGTGCATTATTTTCCCTCCTCAGCAGTTAAAAATATCTCGATGTTCAGTCTCAAAGAGAGCCGCTTCCGCTGATACCCTCTCCCGCTTTCGATTTGACAAAAGTATTGTACCAGAAAACCCGCTCCAGTTCAAGCAAATACCGGCCGAATACCGGAGAAAGATTCATTTTCCGGTCTCGTCGGCGGTCGTGTAATATTTTATCGGATTACATTTAGAAAACAATTAGCCCACCAGTACGCCATAATAGCCTAATTTGCGGATATATACCTGCTTGAATCTTTCGATTATATCTTGTTTTTCCATTATGCTGTTTGGGCGACAACGTCTTATATGTGGTCTTGTGCATAACACTGCCGCAAACTCAACGCTCCTGTCGCAAGACGATTATTGAATGATCCTAACAATACCCATCTCATTTACAAAGACAAATACGACCAACGAGCGGTGTGGCCGGAGCTTTAGCGCAATGTCGCTATGCATAGATGGTATTTTTTCGTTAAATAGCACTTTCATTTCTGCGTGCCGCCGGCGTCTTTGATTTTTGTTGCGGCGTCGATGGCGAGGTATTTGCGGACGACGAAGTAATCTTCACGGGAAATTGTTTTGCCTATTGCTCCGATTGCCTCTTCGATCTGTTTCTGGTTTTTGATGCCGACGATAGCTACGTCTATGCCGGGGTGCATTAGTGTGGCTGTCAGGACCAATTGATAGATTGTCAGGTCGTATTTCTTTGCCAGAGAGGCGAGGCTTTGGACGGCTTCGGCGATTGTTTTGAATCGCTGGCCCTGGAAGTCCGGCAGGTGCTTTCGGAAATCGGTGAAAGTTTCATCGCCTGTGTATTTGCCCGTGAGCAGGCCCTTGTGCAGGGGTGAATAGACCATCACACCGACGTTCTCCGCCTGGCAATAGGGTATCAGGTCGCTCTCGATCTTTGTGTCCAACAGGCTGTAGCACGGTTGAACTGCATCGTAAGCGCCGAAACGCCGGTGGGCGCGCAGTTGCTCGACGGTATGATTGCTTACGCCGCAGCTGCGGATTTTGCCCTGCTTTTTCAGATCATCCGTAGTCTCGGCTATATCGGCAAGCGGCGTCAACGGATCGAACAGGTGGAGAAGGTACAGATCGACCGTCTCAAGGCCCATGCGCTTCAGTTCCAGCTCGCAGCGCTGCCGGATATGCTCCGGCGTCAGGTCCGGATACCGCGAGCCGTCCGGATTGAAGTGGTTGAAGACTTTGGTGCAGATGACAACGGAATCTCGCGGCTTGTCGGCGAGGAACTCGCCGAGAACCGTTTCCGCGTAGCCGTCGCCGTAGGCATCGGCCGTGTCGAAGAAATTGATTCCCGCATCATAGGCCTTGCCCATCGCGGCCAGTACGTCCTTCTTGGACTGGTCGCCCCAGAATCGCGGGCTGAGCTGCCACGTGCCGAAACATACAGGTGAGACTTCAAGTCCGGTTGCTCCGAAAATTATTCGTTCGCTCATTTGACACTCCTTTTTTCATGCTTTGGTGTGCAGTCCTAGGGACTCCTGACGGAGTGCACACCCTACCTGTTACCTATAAATCGTGGCGAGGGGTCTCGGCCTCGTGTCGCGAGGGCGTCCCGGCCTCGTAATTTGAAACAAGGGCAAGATGCCCTCGCTACGGAACAAGGGCAGGATGCCCTCGCCACAAAACAAGGGCGGGACGCCCTCGCTACTAACGCCTGACGGCGTCACTACGAACGGGCATTTGAGCATCCACGGACTCGCGCCAGGCGTGGAGGCTCTTTCGCAATTGCTCCGCTCTTTCAGGCATTTTCTGTGCCAGGTCGTTTTTCTCGCCGAGGTCTTTGCTCAGGTCGTACAACTCGACATGGTTGTCTTCCAGATACTCCAGCAGCTTCCAGTCGCCCATGCGAACCGAGCTGACCGGGCTCGTTGTTGGGTAATAATGTGGATAGTGCCAGTACAAAGCTTGCCGTTTGAGCTTTGCCTGTGGATTTTTCAATAAAGGCGCCAGGCTGATTCCATCCACGTCGGCATTGTGCTTCGCATCGCCCTGGAGGCCCGCCATATCGAGCATAGTCGGATAGAAATCTATTGAGCTGACCGGCTGCTCACAGACACTGTTGGCTTTCGTTACGCCGGGCCATCTGACTATCAGCGGCTCGCGCGTGCCGCCCTCGTATAACGAGCCCTTGCCCGACCGCAGGGGGTAGTTATCCGTAACAGTCTTTCCCTCGTACTTGTTTATATACCCTCCGTTATCGGAGAAGAACACGACGATGGTGCGGTCGGAAATGCCGAGTTCCTCAATCCTGCCGAGGAGCCGGCCGACGTTCTCATCCAGGCTATGGACCATCGCGGCGTATTCGCAGTTGCGATGGTACATGCCGGGCTTGAGCTTTTTGCGGTAGTGTTCGACAAGCTCAGTCTTGCCCTCGATGGGCGTGTGGACCGTGTGGTAACAGAGATTCAAAAAGAACGGCTTGTCTTTCGCATGGTCCATCACCCGGATCGCCTCATCGGTCAGGCGGTCGGTCAGGTACTCGCCGTCTTCGCCGAATTCCAGGTGCGGCACGTATCGATACTCTCCGCCCCACCTGTTGCGTGAGCCGCCACTATAGGGGTAGAAGAATGTATACGGAGCGCCCCAGAAAGTTCCGCCTATATTGACGTCGAAGCCCTGCGTTTGCGGATAATGTGCCGCGTCGCCAAGATGCCACTTTCCCACGTGAGCGGTGAAATAGCCCGCCTTCTTGAACACTTCTGCAATGGTTGTCTGCTCGTGAGGCAGATTGCCCTGCGTGATCGGCGGGATGAGCTTTCGGCCGCGAGGCGGATTCGCTGAGGCTTCGTACCAGATAGTCATATTAAGCCGTGCCGGATATTTACCCGTCATAATGGAAGCACGGGTCGGTGAGCAAACCGGCGCGGCAGCGTAGGCATCGGTGAACCTCATGCCCTGCCGGGCCAGCCGATCTATGTTGGGCGTTTCGTGCAGATCGCCGCCGTAACAGCCCACATCGGCCCAGCCAAGGTCGTCAACAAGAATAAATACAAAGTTCGGAGGTTCAGAAGATACGCCGCGTGCGCAACAGAGACCCGCCGAAAATGCCGCTCCCGACCCGAAAAAGGCCGCAGTTTTGAGAAAATCCCGTCTGGTTACCGTCTCTGGCATGATCGATACCTCTCATTTTTTTTGACTTCTGCTTACGCCGATTCAGGATGACTGTGGCTTAATTCTTTTGCCATATTATCGAATCTAACACCGAGTTCCACGTATTTTCCTCCCAAATGTAAAAGTCTAAAGAAAATGCAAAAAATACGTAGTCACCACAATAGACGAATCGGCGGTTTTTCTGGTAATTTAAAATATCTTGACTCATTTGGGTACCTGAGACTCAGCCGAAAAGCTGACGGCTCGGGTCCTGAATAACAAATTTGGGCCAGTGAACGTTTTGCCACTTCCCTCGGCGAACCGACAAGACCACTGGCCCTTCTTTTGTGTTGATTTGGCAGCATCAGCCATTATAATCTCTAACTGGTATCGAATCTTTGGTTCATGACCTTCGACACGGATGGTAGGAGTCGCACGGATGGCGATCTTGGTAGGAATTGACGAAGCCGGTTTCGGCCCGATTCTCGGGCCTTTGGTCGTTTCCTCAAGCACCTTTTCATTACCGCGTGATCTTCTTAAAGCCAATCTCTGGAAGATTCTGAGAAAAAGTCTGAGCAAGACTCGAAAACGGCTCGCCGGCAGGCTCCTCGTCGCCGACAGCAAAAAGGCCTACAGCAGATCAATCGGAACCAAACATCTGGAAAGGACGGTGCTGGCCGCACTTCAATGCCTCGGCAAAGAACCGACTACGGTGACGGAACTTGCTTCGTTCTTGTGCCCGAACTGTCTTGAAAGGTGGAATGATTATCCCTGGTACGCGGATATCGGCAATCACCAGCTCCTGATCGACGGCGCCGATAAGGCGATTGCTTCGGCGGTTCTGGCCGATGATCTTAGGTCAAACGCGATGGAACTACTGGCTATAGAAAGCTGCTGTCTGGATGTTGCTTACTACAACAAGATGGTGGCTAACGTCAAAAACAAAGCCAACGTTCTCTTTTCGGCGACTTCACGTCTAATAAAGACGGCCTACGACAATTTCGGCGATGGCGACCTTTATATCGTGGTAGACAGGCAAGGCGGCCGGATGCACTATCGCAAAAACCTGCAACGCATGTTCTACGATATGGGATTGAAGATCCTGCGCGAGAGTTCAACGACCAGCAGTTATGAATTGACAGCCAACGGCAGATCAATGCACATCCATTTCGTTGTCGGCGCCGATGAGCGTTTCCTGCCGGTCTCACTGGCGTCAATGACCAGTAAATATCTGAGAGAACTGCTGATCTACAATATTAATCGTTATTTCAACGGATTCGGCACCGAACTGAGACCGACGGCGGGCTACTGGAAAGACGGGCTGCGTTTTGTAGAGGACGTCAAGGCCAATTTGCCCGATGTGAAATTCAGCCATGAGCAGTTGATACGCTGCCGCTGAAATTCCACTCACTTCTGCTCAAGTTCTTCGGTCAGCAGGCGAATGTGGCGAGTTTCCTCTTTGATAATGGTATCAAGCACATCCTTGCAGGCCGGATCGCGAGTGAAGTCCTGCAGACCTTTGTAAAAGACGATGGCCTGCTTTGCTCTTCTGATCGCATCCTTGAATATCTGCGGCCTGTCTTCGAGCTTGAGCGGCTTTCTGAGCGATCCGGGTTCGGTTGCGAAAACAGCCAGTCCGGCCATCACGCGCGGATTAGAGAGCACATAGTTATCGGGATCGAAAATCCCGAATTCGCCGCTCTTTTCGGAAAAGCGCTTCCTCCGCTGAGCCAAAATCTTCTCGTGCCGAGCCTTCCAGTTTGCCAGCTTATAGCAGGTGTCGCGGACCTCCGGGTCCTCGAATCTCTCGGCGGTTTTGAGATAGAACTTAGCGCCGTTATGCTCGATCCTTTCGGCAATTTGGAGAACCTCGAAGACGTTAAAGATAGTCTCCATGAGCGTAGCCTTTCCGTCGAACGTATCACGGCCATTACATCACGAGCGACCTGACCGACATACAGCAAAACTCTCATAAAACCTTAGTATACCATACCAGATTCAATGTCGGCTGATTTTTGTTGTCAAGTTAGATTTTGATGAGTTTTGCAAGACACCTTCTACTTTCCGATATCGCATCACGGGCGATATTCTTGGTTTCTTGGGCCTTTTGTGTTCAATAAAAGCAGTTGAATTGAATTATAAGATCATATATCATGCTATGCCAACGTTAAGTAATATACATCAAATAAATACCAACTCAGGAGGCAAACATGAGTAAATCTGCCGACAAACCCGATATCAACCGCCGCCAATTCTTGAAGAAAGGCGGCTCGATCGCCGCTGGCGCGGCAGTAATCGGAAGCTTCCGGTCGAGTTCTATCTACGCCGGTGAGGACAATACGATCCGTCTGGCCCTGATCGGCTGCGGCGGACGCGGCAACGGCGCCGTGGGCAACGCTCTCTCGGTCAAAGGCAAGGGACCGGTAAAGCTTTATGCTATGGCCGATCTTATCAAGGCCAAGATGGACTCGTCGCACAAAGCCCTCAAGAAAAGGTACTCGGAAAAGGTCGACGTTACCGAGGATCGCAAGTTCACCGGCTTCGATGCCTATAAGAAAGCGATCGACATCCTCAGGCCGGGCGACGTCGCCATGTGTACGACAAGAGCTTACATCCGCCCGCTGCACGTCGAGTACGCTGTCAGCAAAGGCATCAACGTCTTCATGGAAAAGCCATTCGCGTCCGATCCGGGCGGCCTGAACCGCATGCTCAAATGCTATGAAGCAGCAAAGAGCAAGAACCTGAAGGTCGCCGCAGGTCTGCAATGCCGTCATTCGCCCGCCCGCCAGGCCCTGATCGAAAAGATACGCAACGGCGAAATGGGCGAGATACCGCTGATCCGAGCTAATCGCCTGGGAGGCAGCCGCTGGCTCGGGCGAGTTAACGATCCCAACGATTTCATGAATCAACTGAAGTTCGGCAAGATCCATCTGTTCTGGGTCGGCTCGGGACACATGGTCGATAACCTGATCCATCAGATCGATGAATGCTGCTGGATCAAGGACGCCTTGCCCGTCTCCGTCGTAGGCATGGGCGGGCGCGAGCCTCACAGCACCGATCTCGGCCAGAATCTCGACATTTACTCCATGGAATATACTTACCCCGACGGTACTAAGGCGTTCTGCGGTTTCCGAAGATCGAGTAACACTCGCAGGGAATTCGCCACATTCATTCACGGCACCAAGTGCGCAGCACAGTTCTCCGGAAGAACACACCGGGCAACGGTGCACATGTTCAAGGACCAGCGTATCAACAAGGAAAACATATCCTGGACGCCGACGAAAGATGCAAAAAGTCCCTGGGATTACGAGTGGGATGAGCTGATCGAGAGCATCCGCACGGACAGGCCGCACAACGAAATCAAGCGAGCCGTATACTCCGACCTGACTTCACTGATGGGCCGGGCCGCCTGTCATACAGGCCAGGAGGTAACCTGGGATCAGATAATGAATTCAAGATTCCAGTTCTGCGATTATCTCGACAGTCTCTACTACGACAGCCCGCCTCCGGTCAAGGCCGACGAAGACGGCCAGTTCCCCTTCCCCATCCCGGGAAAGTGGACGGAAGTCTGAGGCTATTGACTATTGTATATTGAATATTGACTATTTGCATAAGGAGCGCCTGGCCGAGAGGGGAGCAGTCTGTCAATAGACAATAGTCAATCTCCTACAGCGTCCATCCGTGACGGTATTCTCGGCGGATAAGCCGGTTTGCTTCCGTGTTGTTGGTGACTCTCAGGCTCTTGCTGTCCCATTCAATGGGTTGACCTGTGAGAATAGCAACGTTGCCCAGGAGCGCAATCTCGGTAAGGGGGCCTGCGATCTCGAATCTCGAACATGCGGGCCTGCCGCCCTTGCACGCCGTGAGCCAGTCTTCCTCGTGCCGGCTCATCTTTCTCCATTCGCGCTTGCCCTTGAGCCTTGGTATGGTCCTTTTTGGTTTTCGATAGGAGCGCCCCAGAGATTCGGGCAGGAACCTTGGGCCGGCCTGGCCGCCATGTGTCCCGGCGGTGAGCGCTCCGAAGACCAGTTTGCCCTTTTCACCGACGAAGATGGTGCCGTTGCTGCCGATGAATTCTCGCGTATCCGGCATATCCTCCGGGCGCGGCGGCCTCCGACCGCCGTCGTACCAGTTTACCGTAACGGACGGCATATCACCTCGCGGGCCGAAATGATAGCGAACGGTCGCGGCCTTGGGATAGCTGCCGTCCGTTAGACCGGTTGACTCGGCTTCGATGGTGAGCGTTTCTGCATCTGCCAATTTCAGCGCCCAGTAGGCGCCGTCCATGACATGACAGCCCATCGCGCCGAGAGCGCCCGTGCCGAATTCGCGCCAGCCGCGCCAGTTGTAGGGATGATAGGCGGAATGATACGCACGTTCGGCGGCGGGTCCGAGCCAGAGGTTCCAATCTAAATCAGCAGGCACCTTCGGTTTGTCCGATGGACGGTTTATTCCCTGAGGCCATTGAGGGCGGTTCGTCCAGCAGTTGACTTCTCTAATCGGACCAATCGCACCATCCCAGATGTACTCGCAAATGCTGCGGATCGTAGGCCCTGAATAGCGATCGTTGCCCATCTGGGTTGCAACGCCGGTTTCGCGAGCGATCTCGACCAGTTGCCGGGCTTCCCATACGTCATGCGCCAGCGGCATCTGGGTGAAAACATGCTTGCCTCGCTTCATCGCTGCCGCTGTGATGACTGCATGGCTGTGGTCGGGAGTAGCTACAACAACGGCGTCGATGCTCTTCTCTCTGTCCAGCATCCGGCGGTAATCTTTATATCGGCCGGCCTTCGGATATCTCCGAAACGTTGTCGAAGCCATATCCCAATCCACATCGCACAAGGCTGCGATGTTAGTGTCGAGACAGGCCGACAGGTTTCCGGATCCCATTACGCCGAGGCCAACGCCGGCGATGTTGAGCGTCTCGCTGGGCGGCTGATTGCCCTGCCCGCCCAGCACGTGCCGCGGCACAATGAAAAAACCAGCCGTTGCGGCAGCTCCGCCGAGTAGCTGTCGCCTGTTAACATGCTTTTCGGTGTGCTTAACACACTCTATGGAGTTCTTACGAGCCATCCGGGCGTCTCCTTAGTTCGTATACCTACTTGTTCTTTCCCATGCATAGAAGTTGACCGTCTTTAGACGCGATATACAAGCGTCCCTGAGCGGCCATCATGCCGTCGAGCACGGGCGGACTATCCATTTTGTATTCGGCCAGTTTCTCGCCGTCTGATGCTGAGATGACCCACAGCTTGCCGCCGAGACGTCCCTCGAATGCCGCCATTGGATCATTTCTCGGAACAACGTCAGGCGGCCCCGCGAAATAAAGTCGCTTCCCGGCAAGAACCATCCCCCGGACGCGAACCGGGATATGGACGGACCACTTGCGTGGCAAAGTACCTGAGTAGCCGTCACCCTTTTCTCTGCCGATAGCGGTGGGTCGCAGCATCAGTTGGTTTGCGTTGGTGTCGGCGAACAGCTCGTAGCCGTCTCTGCCGGGCCAGAATCGAGGGCTGTGCCCCTGCCGGCTCTTGAATACTTTTACGCCGTAGGTTCTTTCCTCGTCAAATACCAGCAACTGGCCGGACTTGGGAGCGTTGTAGCCAAAGTAGTAACCCGGCCAGCGGTCGCCATACGTCCAGTAGTTGCGGTCGAACCACGACTTGTCCAGGAAACCGGCGTTAGACATCAGATGCGTGCTGACCCGGCGATCACCCAGTTTGGTAATCCTGGGTGCCTGTTTAAGAGTGAGATCGGGGGCGAATCGCTTGAAAAACATGTACAGATCCCTGCCGTCGCTTACCAGCAGGTCGGTGCGCGCGCCTTCCATGTCGAACGGTCTGCCCGCTTCGCGTTTCACATCCGGTCCCGGGCTTTCGAGGTGTTTGCTATGGAGCACGTTGCCGGTTTCCGGATCGAGGGCATACAGCCAGATGCCGCCGTCGAGATAGGACGAGCGACCCGCAGAGCAATAGGCGATACCGTCCTGAACCAGCACGCTGCCGTGTACGGGCCAGGCCGATTCCAGTTGGCTGTGGATGACTATGCGCCTCTCATCCGGAGCGGCACGGAATCGCCAGACAAGTTGGCCGTCGGCAGCTCGCAGGCAGTATACGTGGCCGTCGGTCGAGCCAAAGAGGACGAGGCCGTCGTGGAGCGTAGGCGACGAATCAATGCGGCCGCCGGTGGTATATCGCCAGAGTTCCTTTCCGCTGTCTGAGTCCAGACAGAACACCGTATGAGTATCTTCCTCGGCCAGGATGAGCCTGCCGTCAGCGACAACCGGCTGGGTGGTTGCGCTGCTGAAGTGATGTTCCCAAAGTGTTTGGAGATTAACGGGCAGTTCACATCCGGCTCTTCCGCTACGTTCTGCATCATGACGGTAGACTGGCCAATCTCTTGTATCTGAGATTTGAGACCCTTCGGCTTTGCTCAGGGCAGGCTTGAGATTTGAGATTTCACCGTAGGCCGAGCCTTTATAAAGTCGTTGGCTTTTTCGTATCGGCGTTGGCTCGGCCGAAACTGCATTAAAGCCTGTTATTTTCACGCCCGGATAGCAGAAGCACTGATGCGGCGGCACGTAGATCAATCCATTCGCCGGCACGACTCCGTGACCGCAAGGCCCTCGCAGCCAGTCGGTTCTCATGTGGTTTTCGCCTTCAAGGTCGATGAATTCTATGCCGCGTTTGGGCAGCATCAGGTAACGCTCCGTTGCTTTCGCCTGATAGCAGCGAATATGGTGGCCGGGCGTGACCAGACGCGGAACGTTTACAGTCCGTTCGACCTCGCCCGTCAGCGGATTGTGGCCGTTAGCGATTACAGGTTGCGGAATCCACAAGAACGTTCTGCCGTGCTCCTGGATGTCACTAATCCAAACAAGCCCCCCGGCTCCGAAAAGGCTCAGCCTATGGTTTACCCCGGGACCTTTCCAGAGATGCTCTCCGGTATCGGCGTCATAAGCCTGCAAGCCGCCCGGGGCGGTGTAGAAGACGACGTCATGATATATCATCAACAGATTCCCTCGTCGGGAGCTCTTACATTCCGCCCGCCAGAGTTCGTCGCCATCGCCAAGATCCAGACACACGATCTCTTCGCCGTCGTGATAGCAAACTTTACCATGGGCAGCGGCAAGGGAGTGCGGAATAAGATGTTTCGACTTTGCGCGCCAGAGAATCTCGCTGTTGTCGGCGTTCAGTGCTATGATCGCGTCATCCTTGCGGTCCTTAGACCGCTTTGCACCTGCCCGATGAAGAACTATAATATCGCCGGTGCAAACGATCTCGTCGGCACGCTCCGTGTCCTTCAAAGTGCGAAGCGTTCGGCCCGTGGCGCCATCGAGCACAGTCAAAGGCTCACCGCGTCTCGGCGCCATGAACAGCTTATCTCCGACTGCAACAAGGGATTTCTGAGACCCCTTGCCCGTAAGCCGCCTCTTCCAGAGCAATGTGCCGTTAAATGCATCTCTCGCGACCAGTGTCCACTTATAGGGCAAGCCGGGTTGGCCTGTAAGCCCTTCATCGATAACGCTGAACAGCCTTCCGCCGGCCGAAAGAACCAAGGCAATGCTGGACGAAACACCGTCGTGGCTACGGCACCAAATAGGGTCGCTCTTCCATTGAAGCCGTCTGGGAGGACCTGCTTGCCGGTCATCTGCGACGGCATTGTTGTCAGGGCCGTGCAGGTAGTGAGTCCACTCGTCGATATCATCGGGCCGGGGCTTGACCTGTTTGGTCCATCGGCCTCTCTTGTTCACAAGGGCTACACCGCCGGGGGCCGTTACTCTTGTAATCTCATCAGGAGCAAGCTTCACAGAATCTTCAACAATCAGAAGATTGACCAGATTCTCTGCATACGGCAGGCGTTTTCCGTCGAATGTGGCCGCTGTGACCGGTCCGTATTTGCCCTGCGATCTGATATTTTGTCTGGCCGTATCGACGTCAGCCGCATCCGTATCGAGCCCCTGGACTATGTAGCGATTATTCACTCTCAAACCCGCTGTGAATATGCCGTCGCCGCATCCGACGTGCACGATGAGGCCTCCGGAGATTCCGGAGTCGAGTACGAGATTCTCAGGTGAAAGCGACTGCGAGTGCGCCGGCGAAGCAAAGAAATGCATTAGAGCAGCATACAGGACGCATTTTTTAAGGTTCATCATTTCTCCTTTAGATGAGGGTAATGATAATTGACAGGTTGTGTTAATTCTGGTATTTATGATGCAGTTTTCAGGAACTGATGTCAAGAATTAGCGGCAGGAAATAGTAATTTGCCACTAAGACAGGAAGACGCCAAGAGAGAATAAATAGAAAATCTTGGCGCCTTTGTGCCTTGGTGGCCAAAAAAAGCAAAGGAAAAGGTCATGGCACTGACAGAAATAGAATCGGTTCTCAAGTACAAAGTTGCGGATATTTCACTGGCAGAGTGGGGCAGGACTGAAATGAAATTGGCGGAAAACGAGATGCCGGGCCTAATGGCAACCCGCGCCAAGTACGGCCCGACCAAGCCGTTGAAGGGCCTAAAAGTGATGGGATCGCTCCACATGACAATACAAACAGCGATGCTCATCGAGACGCTTGAGACCCTCGGCGCCGATGTACGATGGGCCTCCTGCAACATCTTTTCGACTCAGGATCACGCCGCGGCTGCCATTGCCGCTGCCGGACGAAGCTCCGTCTTCGCCTGGAAAGGTGAGACGCTCGAGGATTACTGGTGGTGCACCGAGCAGGCACTTACGTGGCCGGACGGTTCGGGTCCCGATATGATCGTAGACGACGGCGGAGATGCCACGCTGATGGTCGTTCAGGGCGTGAGAGTCGAGAAAGATCCCTCATTGCTCGAAAAGACATACGATAACAAGGAATTCCAGGTCGTAATGAATCGCCTTGCCGAGAGCTACAAGGACAATCCCAAAAAGTGGACAAGCGTCGCGGAGAACCTGCGCGGCGTCTCCGAAGAGACCACGACGGGAGTCCACCGGCTCTATCAGTTGGCCGAAACGGGCGAGTTGCCGTTCGCGGCGGTCAACGTAAACGACTCTGTAACGAAATCCAAGTTCGACAATCTTTACGGCTGCCGCGAATCACTCGCCGATGGGGTAAAACGCGCAACCGACGTAATGATAGCCGGCAAAGTCGTCGTCATTTGCGGCTACGGCGACGTAGGCAAAGGCTGTGCCCAGTCAATGCGCGGCCTCGGCGCACGTGTATTGATCACCGAGATCGATCCGATCTGTGCGCTCCAGGCGGTAATGGAAGGCTACGAAGTCATTACTCTGGAGGACGTTGTCGGCATTGGGGATATCTTCATAACCGCTACAGGAAACTGCGACGTCATTACGGGAGAGCACATGGAGCAGATGCGCGACGAAGCGATCCTGTGCAACATAGGACACTTCGACAGCGAAATTCAGACGAGTTATCTTCATGACACGCCGGACTGCATCAAAACACCCGTGAAACCCCAAGTGGACAAGTGGACACTAAGATCGGGCAAATCGATCATACTCCTGGCCGAGGGTCGACTGGTAAATCTCGGCTGTGCAACCGGTCACCCCAGTTTCGTCATGAGCAACAGCTTCACCAACCAGTGCCTGGCTCAGATAATGCTGGCCGAGCAGGACCTGAAACCCGCAGTCTACACTTTGCCCAAGAAGCTCGACGAAGAGGTCGCAAGATTGCATCTGGCCCACTTGAACGCCAGGTTGACCCGCCTCACTGAGGAACAGGCCAAATATCTCGGCATCCCCCTCGATGGGCCGTTTAAGCCCGATCATTATCGCTACTAAAAGACAAGAGGAATATTTCGCCGCGTGTCGGCGATGAATATATAATATATTCCAAAGTTGTTTCCGGGTCCGAAAGCTGTATAATGAGCTTGCTGCCGTGGTGGATTCAGTAGGTCTGTTGATGCGGTGAAGATTAGGCCAAACGCCAATGACAAATGAGGCTACGCGACATATATTCTTCGTTGACGACGAGGCTGGTATACGGGAGACAGTACGCAAAACACTCGACGGACCTGATACGGAAGTTAGTTGTTTCGCCTCGGCAAAAGATTGCCTCAAATATCTTCGTTCCAAAAAGTGCGACTTACTAATCACCGACATTAGAATGCCCGAAATGGACGGGCTGGAGCTGATTGATCACGCCCGGCGTATTGCTCCCTGGATTGCAGTCGTAGTAGTAAGCGGATATGGCGACATCCCCATGGCCGTAAGGGCGCTGAGAGCCGGGGCGGCAGACTTTCTTGAAAAGCCGCTAAGCAAGGAAGGCCTGCTTTCAGCAATAGACCTGGCTCTGGAACAGAATCCGCCCGATCCGGTCACCGGCACAGAGCTTACTAAAGCCGAAAGAAGAGTTCTGCACTTCATCCTGCAAGGCAAGAGTAACAAAGAGACCGCAGAAATGCTCCACCGCTCGGAAAAGACCGTAGAGGTGCATCGCAACCATATTATGCGTAAGCTCGGCGCTGACAACATCGTAGCCCTGATCAGAAGAGCGGCCGCCATGGGATTGATTGACCTGTCGTCGGAATAGATTTCGTTCCGCGTTCCGCGTTCTGCGTTCTGCGAAGTACGCAGCACTCAGTACGCGGCACGCAGCACGAGAGTAATATGGATGTGAACTTGACACCCGTGGAGAAAGTCGCCATACAGGCTTCGCGATTCAGTACACTGTACTCGCCGACAGAGAAAATCCCGACAATTGTAGTCGAGAGCTTTCCTTTGCTTGGGAGACTGGCCGCTATGCGATTTTTGGAGTGGGTCCAGAACAATCCCGGCGGAGTGCTCTCTCTCCCCACAGGTAAAACACCGGAGCACTTCATCAAGTGGGTCACGCATCTGCTCGGTAGCTGGCATGAGCCCGAAAGCCAGGAGCTGCTTGAGGAAAATGGCGTTGATCCGGCCAACAGACCGGACATGAGAAGTCTTCATTTCGTTCAGATAGATGAGTTTTACCCGCTGGATTCGTCTCAGCACAACAGCTTCAACTACTACGTCAAGCATTTCTATATAAAGGGATTCGGCCTGGATCCTAACAAGGCTCTTCTGATGGATCCGGCCACAATCGGTCTGAAACCGGGACAAAAGCTTCAGGATATATGGCCCGACAACCATGTGGACTTGACTTTGCGATTTCGCCGGCCGACCAATGATTTTGAGCGGAAACAGAAAGGTGTTCTCGAACAGGTCGATCAATGGTGCATGGAGTACGAGCATCGAATACGCCAACTCGGCGGCATAGGCTTCTTCCTCGGCGGCATAGGTCCTGACGGTCACATCGGCTTCAATATCAAAGGTTCGGATCACAATTCCACAACACGTCTTTGCCCGATCAACTACGAGACTCAGGCCGCCGCCGCCACCGACCTCGGAGGAATCGAAACCGCACGCAAGTGCCTGGTAATCACAATCGGACTGCGAACAATTACATTCAATCCCGAGTGCGCAGCCATCATCATAGCCGCCGGTCAGGCAAAAGCCGGACTCATCGCACAGGCAATTGAAGCAGATAACCACATTCGCGTCCCTGCAAGCAGTCTGAGAAGACTGCCGAACGCTCGATTCTATATCACGCGCGGCGCGGCCGGATGTCTTATTGAGCGGCGGATAGAAATCCTGCGAAACAAGCCGGAGATAAGCGATGCAGACGTCGAGGAGGCCCTCGTTCGATTGGCCGTCAGACGAAACAGAAAGCTACATGATCTGACGGATCGCGACGCAACGTCCGACCGATTTGTCTCGGCGCTGATCGAGAGACGGCCCGAACCATTACACATGCTGGCAAAAATGGTCCGCAGCAACCTTATCGCGAGAATCAACAAAGGCGTGGAAGTCTATAAGAATAAATGTTTCCTGCATACCGAGCCTCATCATGACGATATTACGCTGGGTTACTTCGCCCAGGTCGTGCGTCATTTTCGCCGGCATACCAACACGCATCATTTCGTTACTTTCACAAGCGGCTTCACCTCCGTAACCAATGACTACATGGCGTCTCAGATGAGCAATCTTCTGCAATTTCTGGCCAGGGACGAATTCAGGTCCTTGATCGAGGAAGACTATTTTGCCCCCGGCCGTGATACCGAGCGCAATCGCGACGTGTGGGAGTATCTCGACGGCGTGGCCGCGATGAATGAGTACAACAAAGCCGAGGGTCGGGCGCGCAGGATGCTTCGCAACCTTGTCGAATTGTTCGACGAGAGCTTTCTGGACAACATGGAAGTTCGCATATCCGAATTGGAAGACTACTTCTTAACGGTTTACCCCGGCAAGAAAGATCCTGAATACATACAGAAGCTCAAAGGCATGTGCCGCGAGTGGGAGGCTGAGTGTCTCTGGGGCTATTACGGCTGGCAGTGCCAAAACATCAGGCATCTGCGGCTGGGCTTTTATACGGGGGACATTTTTACGAGCGAACCGAGCATGGACGAGGACGTCCGCCCAATCGTCGAGGAACTTCAGCGCGTCCGGCCGGACGTGGTCACCGTTGCTTTCGATCCCGAGGCGAGCGGCCCCGATACTCATTACAAAGTAATGCAGGCCCTGGCTGAAGCGCTTCGCATCCATCTGAAACGAAGCGGCCGAACCGACTTGAAGGTGTGGGGCTACAGAAATGTCTGGTTCCGCTTCGATCCTTCCGAAGCCAATGTCTACGTGCCCGTGACGATGGCAATGTTCGCAACCGCTCATGATGCATTCATGAATTCATTCTCCAGCCAGAAGAACGCGTCTTTCCCGAGCCACGAGTACGACGGGCCGTTCTCGGAACTCGCTCAGCGCATTCAGGTCAGTCAATACCGCCAGATCAAAACGTGCCTTGGCAGGGAATGGTTTTATAACCATACAAGCGGCCTGATTCGTGCAACGCGAGGCCTGGTGTTTCTCAAAGAAATGACGCCTGAAGAGTTCTTCCAGTCCTGCCGCGAGCTTCGAAAATCAATCGAGAACACTTAGGGATTGACTATTGAATAGAATATCGGAAGACATGCTGTTTGTAGTGTGCCCGCCAGGGCATATTGCTAAAGAATAACGCCTTACGGCGTCACTACTAACGGTGCGGATATTCAATAGTCTATGCTTCCACCTCCGGCTATGGGAGGAAAGATTGCAATCACGTCCTTCTCGGTGAGTTTGTGTTCGGCTGAAACCGCCGAACCATTGACGATGGTGATCTTTGCATCCCTGCGGTCGATGTCGAGATGAGCCAGCAAATCACTCAGCGAGCTTCCTTCGGGTATTTCCAGTTCTTTTTCCTTGAAGCGGCCTTCTCTGAAAGACGCAAAAAGCCTTACCTCCACCACCATATTGCCGGCTCCCTATCCTATCGCGAGTTCGGCGAGCTTTTCTTCCGTCGGCAGACCCTGCTCGTTCCAACCTCGTTCTTTATAATATTCCGGCAGCAGTTCCGGCAGTCTGTGGACCTGTCCCTTGGCAGGGCCGCTCGGTATGGGTTCGGACACGAGACGCCTCGGCAGCCTGTCCTGATCGGGGCCGACGCCGGCCTTCAGGTTGAACATTCGCTCAAGATTCCATATCCTGTCGCCGGTTTTCCATAACTGCTCGGTGGTCAAGTCCCGGCCCACCGCTGCATTGAACATGTCCCTGTAGTCGTCCGCCCCAAGCGCGAATGACGTAAACAGGCACAGCCCGAGCGAGTCTATCACCGCAGTCAAATCCTGGAACCCCTTCACCCAGGTCGCTTTGCCTTCGAGCGAAAAAGGGTCCAGCTTCTCGGGCAGGCCGACAATCTCAGGAGCGATCATATAACCACGCACGTGGCAGCCGCCGCGATTCGAGGTGGCGTAATTCAGACCGTGTCCCTGCACGCCCCTCGGATCATACGCCGGGATCTCCAGTTTCTTAACCGACATCGACAATTCGGGCTGCCCGTACTGTGCGGCGAGCCGCGCCGACCCAAGCGCCAGTTTGGCTCCGAAGCCTTCGCCGGCACCCATCTTGCGGGTCCATTCGACAATCGCTTCGCCGGAACCGAACTCCAAAGCCGGACCGCCGACTTCATCCGGCGTAATATGCCCCTTCTGGAACAGTTCCATCGCGCAGGCTATCGTCGCGCCGGCAGAGATTGTGTCAAGACCGTACTCATTGCACCACTTGTTTGCCTTGATTATAGCCTCCAGATCGTCAACGCCGCAACTGGCGCCGTAAGACCAGATCGTTTCATATTCAGGCCCCTCGCCTTCAATATCGCCGACTTTGGAATATCGGCCGCAGGCAATGGGACATGCGAAACAGGCCACGTTCCTGACAAGATATTTCTCTGCCAAAGTCTCGCCCGAGGTTTTATCGGCCGTCGGGAAATAAGCCTCCTGGAAATTGTTGGTCGGGTATATTCCGCTCTCGTTAATTACATTGACGAGCACGGACGTTCCGTAAGTGGGCAGGCCCTTGCTGGTGACGTCATTCTCTCGGATTTTCTTCAGCACGTTCTTCAAAACCGCCTTGCTCTCTTCGTCCCTGGCGGGCGCGACCTTACCGGTGCCCCGGGCGACAATGGCCTTGAGGTTCTTGCTGCCCATCACAGCGCCCACTCCCGACCTTCCGGCGGCACGGTATTTATCGTTCATTACGCAGGCCAGCAGCGCCTGCTTCTCCCCGGCCGGGCCGATAGTCACGATCCGAGCCTTCGTTTCGCCTGTCTCTTCCACCAGCAAATCGGTTGTTTCAGAAACCAGCTTGCCCCAGCACTTCTGAGCGTCTCTTATCTCGACCGTGCCGTCCTTGATATAGATGTAGCATGGTTTGTCGGCTTTGCCTTCGACGATGATGAAATCGTAACCGGCGCGTTTCAGTTCGGCGCCCCAGAATCCGCCCGAATTGGAGCTGGCGACCGTGCCGCTGAGCGGCGACTTAGTCACAACCATGTACCGGCTGGCCGTTGGCGCGCGAGAACCGGTAAGAGGCCCGGTAGCAAAGATTATCTTGTTGGCCGCGCTTAAAGGATCGACATCGGCTTCGATTTCCCGGCTGAGAAAATATGATGCCAGCCCCCGACCTCCTATGAATTTCATCGCCAAATCCATATCCAGCTTTTTTTTGTCGATCCGGCCTGTGGTGAGATTAATCCGCAAGAATTGTCCAGTATAGCCCGCCATAATTGAGTCTCCTTACAAGCATGTTTCAATCTGCTTGAATATCCACTCATAACAACCATCTGTCAAGGATTATCTTGGCGGAACGGCCACGATAACGATATAATGTTTTTAGAATAGAAATTGACTGGTTTTGCAGGAGATCAAGCCAAATGAGCTATCAAATTCACCTGCGTACATTTTGCTTGCTGACGCTCATAGCTCTGCACTCGGAGGCGGTACAGGCTCAGCCG
Source organism: uncultured Pirellulales bacterium (assembly GCA_964598225.1). GTDB lineage: Bacteria > Planctomycetota > Phycisphaerae > Sedimentisphaerales > Anaerobacaceae > SG8-4. Next base: position 38,790 of record CAZRBG010000034.1, on the reverse strand, counting down.
GACAATCTGGCGCCAAAGGCGTCAATCGGTGCCGACTCCGAATACAATCACCAATATCAGGCCCGAAATGTCGCCGATGGAAAGATCCCGGCCGCAGACGGCCAAAACGATGTGGGCCGGGCGTGGTGTGTGAACGGAGCTACCCACAGGAATCATTCACACGTTCGTTTTGAATGGAGCCGGCCTGTTTCAGTCGCTGAAATTGTGTACTATGGCCGGACGGCCTTTCAAATGAGAGAATGCTGGAGGGGATACGAAATACTCCTGTCTGATTCGGATAAGCCGGTCCTGACGGGTGAATTGAAGATGCTGCACGGCCCGCAAAGAATCAGCCTTCCCCAGCCGGCACAAACCAAAAGCCTTATCATACGGTTCACAAGCTCCTATGGCGGCTCAAATCCGGGGGCTTCGGAGATTGAAGTCTATCCGGCTAAGCTGACAACAAAAGCCTTTCGTAAACTGCAGGCAAGGTCGAATATGCCTTTGAGCGGCGTGCCTCAGATAGATCATGTGGACTGCGACAAATTACATCGGCTCATTCAGGAATGCCGGCACGAACACGGAGCAGACTATCGGCAATACAAAAGTCATTTATCGGACTTGCAGAGCCTTCGACGCCGGCCCGAGCAGAACGAAACAGAACTTTCCCAACTCCAGAGGGAAGTTCTTTTGTTCGACGTTAATCGACTTGTGGCCATCAAACGGCACGAAATCAAGGCTTCACACGTGTATACGTACCACTATGAAGGTTTCAAACCCGGCGGTGGACTTTATATCTTCGACATTCATAACCCTGAAGACGAGCCGCTTGAGCTGGTCCGCTCCGACGAGGGCCAAATCCTGGATTGCGACCTCTCATACGACGGTGAACTCATTCTTTTCAGTTGGCGAAGGAAAGAAGACGAAGGCTACCACCTCTGGACAATACGCACAGACGGGACCGGACTGAAACAGATCACCGACGGAATATGGCACGACTACAACGCCTGCTGGCTTCCCGACGGCGGGATAGCTTTCTTGAGTTCACGCTCGCCGCAATTCGCCTACTGCTGGCACGCCCCGGTGGGCGTGGTCTACAGGATGAACGCGGACGGCAGCAACGTTCAAAAAATATCCTCAAACTACCTGAATGATTTTACCCCCTACCCATTGCACGACGGCCGGATTATATACAGCCGCTGGGAATATGTCGACAAGCCCGCCATACCAATTCAGAGCCTCTGGACAATAAATCCGGACGGCACAAACCTGTCGATGTATTTCGGCAACGGCGTTATTTCGCCCGGCACGTTCATGGAGCCCCGACAAATCCCCGCCACCAATAAGATCTTATGCACGATGACCGGTCACAACGGCCCCACCCGCGGCGCCATCGGCATCATCGACCGATCAAAAGGACTTAACGCCCAGGAGGCCATCCAGAATATCACGCCCGATGTACGCATCCCTCCGGTCGATAAGGGAAACGGCAACACTCCCGAACCTAAACCCTATAGCTGCCCGCTGCCGCTCGACGGCACGCGATTCCTGGTCTCAGCCAGAGGCCCGGTACTGGTAAGGACTCTCTCCGGCGATTGCCAATCCACCACTCTGCCCCGCCCCGCCGACGGTATGCAATACTTCTGCGCACAACCGATCAGGCCCCGGCTGCGACCGGCGAAAATTGCTTCGGGATTACCCCGTTCTGGGCGCAATAAAGATCATGCCTTCGTGTACCTGCAGGATGTTTATAAAGGCCTCGAACCATATGTGAAGCGAGGACAAGTCAAGCGGATCCGCGTCGTACAGGAATTGTCCAAATCCGTTCGGATCGATCCGAGTCTGCGCGCCTTCGGCTTTCAGTTTCCTGTGATTTCCTGCGGCGCAACTTATGCCGGCAAGAAGGTCCTGGGCGAAGTCCCGGTCGAAGCGGATGGTTCGGCTTACTTCCGCGTACCGGCCGGAGTTCCCATCTACTTCATGGTGCTTGATGGCAAAGGAAGAGCCCTGCAGCGGATGCGAAGCTTCACACACCTGATGCCCGGAGAGACTCAGGGCTGCGTCGGCTGTCACGAGCCCCGGCGACAGAGCCCCCCGGCACAGCGCGGAATTCGTGCCGCGTTGCTTGCCCGGGAAATGGAAGAACCGGAATGGGGAGTCACGGGTTTCGATTATTCTCGTATCGTACAACCAATACTGGATCAGCATTGCACCGAATGTCATAACCCTAAGGATGCACCAGACGGGATCGACCTTACCGGCGGCAAGACAGATTTCTTCAATGTATCTTATGACGTTCTGGCCCGGGAAAACCAGGGCGGAAAGGGAAGCCCTTATGTCAATTGGATCCCGACCTACAACGGCCAAGAGCAGAATATTCTCGAAGTATCCCTCATGGCCTGGGGCTCTCCCAAGAGCAGGCTGGCCGAGGTCGTTCTCTCCGGCCATCCCGACGAAAACGGCCGGCCGCGAATCCAATTAGACGACAAGAGCCGTCGGCGTATTCTGGCATGGATCGATCTTAACGTCCCCTACTACGGCAGCAGCGAAACCGCCTATCCGGGAAAAGTGGGCTGCCGCAGAATTTATCCCCAGAACCTGGATCGGGTGCTGGCGGATGTGGCCGCACGGCGTTGCAGCCAATGCCACGATAAAGGCAAAATCCCCCGCCGCGCTTGGACCCGCATAACCGAACCGGAAATGAATAACTTCCTGCTCGCCCCGCTTGCCGAATCTGTCGGCGGAACCCAGAAGTGCGGCACGGCGGTCTTCGCCGACACCACAGATCCGGACTATCGCACCATCCTGGCAACTTTCGAGCCGATCACACAAATGCTGAAACAAAATCCCCGCATGGACATGCCGGGCGGCCGGCCGGCCCCCGACGTATGCCGGGATTGCCAATAGCAAGGGCCACGACGACTTAATATTACAGGAACCCAACCCGCTTTTTTCGCCGTATGTGTGCTATTTCCTTTGACACTGCGTTTGTGTCCTGATTATACTATGCATCAATATTATTCAGCGCCTGTAGCTCAATTGGACAGAGCGTCGGTCTACGGAACCGAAGGTTGGGGGTTCGAATCCTCCCAGGCGTATTAAGCGAAGTATAGGTAAACAGTAGACTTACGAGGGCACGCCCGAAAGCAACAAAGCCACGGGCGGGCACGGCTTGTCCGTGGCTTGCGTTTTTGAGATAGAGTCGGAAAATTCTCAGCTTGAAACGACTTATTCTAACGCCGGAAATCGAGCAGGATTTGAGCAAGCGTATCGAGCGGTGGGACAATCTACCACTTGACATTCGCAAGCTAGTTGTGAAGATGTTTAAAAGAGTGCCCTGCGGTTGATGCTTTAAATTCGCGGGTCTATTGTCTGGAAATCGTAAAATATGCTGCTATACTCCAACATTCTTAATAGGAGGTGAGCGTTTATGGAATTGAAAGATTTCGTAAGAGACACATTGGTTCAAATTGTCGATGGTGTCGTCGAAGCAAGGCAGAACCTGATCCAGAAGAATGCTGACGTAAATCCTGTTGGCGGCAATTTCGACCCACACTCTCTTAACGGGAAACAATGGAGCAGAGAAAAAGGAGTTACGGAGTTAGTCCATTTCGGTGTTGCGCTTACTCAAGAAGATGCTAAAGGAACGAAAGGCGGTATTGGTGTTTTCCTCGGCGGACATGGTCTTGGTTCACAGGGACAGTCTGAAGCCAGCTCAAGCTCGTTGAGTCTTAAATCCGAAATCCGGCGAACGGCGAAAAAAAATCCCGGAAATCCCGGGGAAAATCCCAAATCCCCAAATCCAAATCCCAAATCCCCAAATCCCGGGGACACCATACTTATTTCTTCTTACTCTTTGGCTTTCTGCCGGATGGTTTCTTTTGTAGAACTCGCCCGAGCCTGGCCTCAAGTCGCTTGAGAAAAGCACCGTCGCATAGAGGACGGCCCGTACGTTCGTGCCGGCGTAGCAACTCCGCCTGCTCAGGCTTCAGCCCCGACGCCAGATACGCTCGCCAATCCTCCACTCGCTCCAACATCGGCTTGGCGTCAACCAAGACGTCATTGCGACCGTCCACGTGGGCCGCGGCACTGGACCATCGCCAACGCCACGGCGCCCGGCACAGCTTCGCCCGCACCGGGTTCAATTCCACATACCGCACCGCCAGCATCAGGTGCCGCCTGTCCATCGGAAACGACGCAAACCGACCCTGCCACAGGTGGCCTCGCCAGCGCTGGCGGAAATTGATTCGCCTGCTGTAGCGCCGGTGGGCCTCGCCGATCCCACGCCGCAGCCCGTCCTCCGATTTCGGCACCACGATCAGGTGAACGTGGTTGGGCATCAGACAATACGCCCATACGGCTACGCCGCAGCGACCGCACCAGTCGGCCATCAATTCCAGATAAGCCCTGTAGTCGTCATCATTAAAGAACGTCTCTTGTCGCCGATTACCACGCTGAGTAACATGGTGCGGCACATCAGGAACCACAACTCGTGCTAACCTTGCCATGCCGCAATTCTAACCCATACGCCACGCAAGTGCAACATGGAAATAAGTATGGTGTCCCCACATTAAAAATACGGATTATCGGGTTATAAGCAATTCGCTGCCGTCAATTAGGTATTTTCCTTATTGATGTGATCGGAGAGGGACCTTAATTTTGAGATTGATTAAGTTTGTACGAAATCAATGGAACATGTTTTATAAGGCAGTGAAATTATGTGCCAGAAATGTGGATGTACGCCGTGTAAGGTTTGTGGAGCGCCAATCGAGAATAAAGTTTGTTCGGGATGCGGCAAGCCGGCAAAAGAATGCACGTGCAAGAAGAAAGAATAGCTGTTCGGTATTTCGCCGGATTGGCTTATTGATCTTTTCGTTGCCTTGAGAATCCACGTGCGCCCTCGGCCCGGTTGTGCGGCGGGTGGACATAGAGGTTGTATGAACGCCCTCCCGGAAAATGTCTTTGCTAATCGGCAACAGAAGCAAACCTGAAATCCTCATTCCCAGCCGCCTTGCCCCGTTCCTCGTGAAGCACGATCCTGCTGAGCCGATAACCCGGAAAAGCTGCCGGATTTGCAGGAACGCGATGTAGTTACTATATTTTAGTTGTACGCTCAAAAGGAATAAACTAAATCCTACGGAGGGATAAGCTGACATCGAGATTTGAAGGGGGAGTATTGTTAATGCTATTAGCGAGGGAAAGACCTACAGGTTTGCAAATCTTAGTCATCGTTCTGGTATTGCTTTTTAGTTCATTTGTTCTGCCTCAAAGCGCCACGGGAGGCAAAGTCGATCCGGCGGGAAAAACCTATACGCACACTTCGCTGCGAGCCATGGCGAGGGTATACATGGCCTCAGGCAGCTACGAAAAGGCTCAGCCTTTGCTCGAAAGTGCGCTCGAAGTGGCAATATCCACGAAAGCTCCGGATTCGGACGTTTGCGCCTGCACGCTCGATCTGGCCTATCTGTACAAGAATCAGGGAAATCTCATCAAGGCTGAGAAGATGTGCCTGACCGGTCTGGAATTGCAGCAGGACGTTTACGGCCGCAAGCATCCTTACGTTGCTCTTACGTTGAGAATACTCGGTGACATCTACAAAGGGCTGGGACGATTCGAGGAGGCTGCCGAATCCCTTGAGCAGGCATTGACTATCATGCGGGCCGTTGAAAACGAAGACGCCCCTGAGCTGGCGCCTTTCAAGGTGGATATGGCGCGTCTGCTTGTCGCCAGGGGCGAACTGGAGCAAGCCGAGTCATATTTCGACGCCGCGTTGGCTGTGATCGAAGACAGCTATGGACCTGAGCATCTCTATACGACCAAGGTGCTCACAAGCGTAGCTGCGCTTTACGTACTTCAGGGCCGATTCGACCGGGGCGAAGAACTCATTTCCAGAGCGATTCCGATCCAGGAAGAAATATACGGCCTGAACCACCATTTCCTCGTACCGGCCTGGCTGGCGATGGCGAGAATCCATCAGGCAAGAGGCGACCTGAGCCGAGCAAAAGCGCTGCTCTCAAAATCATTGCATGTGGCGGAGAACCAGACCGACTCCGGGCGGTTGCTCAAGGTGCTGGAAGCTCAGGTGCAGATGGCTCGGAAAAGCGGCGATAAGACAGCACTGGCGAAGCTTCAAGGCCGCATCGACAAGATTCGGTCGAGCAGGTATTACGCCTCCGCTCCGGCAGCCAGGGTAATCCAATAAGAACACACTCTTACAAAATCACAAGTCCTTGAATCCAGACGCTATCATAGGCAGGAGATTTGGCAGACACCGCTGAAGGGTGATCTGCCTTTTTATATCCCGCAGTTTGGGCAGTTTCTTTAGAGTCTGTAGTCTATGGCAATAGTGACGTTGAATGACATCCACGTGGCGTTCGGCCCAGAGGTCGTTCTCGACAAGATGGATCTCACGCTGCATCCCGGCGAGAAAGTCGGCATGGTAGGCCCTAACGGCGCGGGCAAGAGCACCATCCTCAAGCTGATTACAGGAGAGGTGACTCCGGACGTGGGGCGGGTGGTCCGGCAGAAGGGCCTGAAGATCGGCCACCTGCGGCAGGAGACGAGCTTTAGCGGCGACCGCACCGTCATGGAGGAAATGCACGCCGGAGTCGACCATCTGCTGCGGTTGCAGCGTTCGATCCACAAAGTCTCGGCTGAGATGGAGAACCTCAGCGGTTCGGAATTGAAGGCCAGGATGAAAAAGTACGACCGCCTCTGTCACGATTTCGAGATCGCCGGCGGATATGACTACGAAGTGCGCATCCACGCCACGCTGGCCGGTCTCGGCTTCGAGCCGGAGCTGCACCATGCAAAGACCTCGGCACTCAGCGGCGGACAACTGTCGCGCCTGGGACTGGCCCAGGTGCTGATGCTGGAAACGGACCTGCTGTTGCTGGACGAGCCGACCAACCATCTCGACCTGCAGGCGCTCGAATGGCTGGAGCGATTCATCGAAGGCTATAAAGGCGCTGCTGTCATCATCAGCCATGACAGGACACTGCTCGATAAGGTAGCTTGCAAAATAGTAGAGGTTGAGAAACAGAAAGCCCGAGTATGGCCCGGCAATTACAGCAACTACGTGCAAACCAAAGAAACCAGGCGTCTGCACGAGCAGCGAGAGCACACCAGGCGAGTCGAAATGGTCGAGCGAACGCGTGACTTCATCGCTCGCAATAAAGACCAGGAGGGTATGCGCAAGACCGCTCGCGGCAGAAAGACCCGCCTCAATCGCCTGCTCAAAGAGAATCCCGACTATCTCGAAAAGCCAATCGATCAAAAAACGATCAGTTTCTCATTCAGCGAAACAGGAAGCACCAGCAACCTGGTGCTGCGCTGTGAGAGACTAACCAAATCCTTCGACGGCCTGAAACTGTTCGAGAACCTGACATTCGACGTTCTCAGCGGAGAACGCATCGGCATCACCGGTCCCAACGGCACAGGCAAAAGCACCCTGCTGCGGCTGGCTCTCGGTCAACTCGAACCGACCGCGGGCAGCATCCGAATGGGCAAATCCCTGCGAGTGGGCTATCTCGACCAGCACGGCGACATGCTGGATCCGAAGAGCACTGTTCTGGATGAAGCATTGAGTTCCAATCCCGAAATGTCCTCCGAACGGGTCCGCAACAGACTTGGCGCATTTTTGTTCAGCGGAGAGGATGTCTTCAAGAAGTGCGGGGATCTCAGCGGCGGCCAGCGCAACCGCCTGATGCTCTGCAAGCTGGTCCTGGAAGAGCCGGACGTGCTGGTCATGGACGAACCCACGAATCATCTGGATATCGCCAGCCGGGAGATGCTCGAAGAGGCTCTGGCCGACTATACCGGCACGATGATTGTCGTAAGCCATGACCGTTACTTTCTGGACCGCGTTGTCGATAAGCTGATCGTCGTCGGCTCCGACGAGCTGGGGCGCAGGCGACTTGGTGCAGTAGAGTTCGTGGAAATCAAACCCGTATATTCGCAGTACGCATCTCTCGTACAAAGGCGCATGGAAACCGAGCAAAAACCGGAATCCCGCACAGCCGGATCGCGAAAACGCCGCCCCGCCAGCGCTCAAAGTAAGTCCCGTCCCAAGACACCCGAGGAACTCAAGCGATTCAATAAATACTCGGTCGAGCAGATCGAAGAATTCATCATGGATCTGGAGCAGAATTTGGCGGAGATGAAAGAACGCTTCGGCGACGCGACGATCTACAAGAATCCGGAGCAGTTAGCCGAGTTGCAGAGTGGTTACGACGCCAAGACAGAGGAACTGGAGCTTCTCTATCGTGCTTACGCACGTCATGCCTGAATGAAATTAAATCCCGCCGGCTTGCCCGCGAAGCGGCAATATGGTATCATTCACCTCCAGTAAATGACCTCCGGAGAGCGATTGGCTCTACAGCAGGAGGCAGGCTGTGTAACAAACACTAAATCCAACACATGTCAGACAGTAGGAGCAGAGCAATCATGAACGAGTCCAACGAAAAGAACACATCGCGTCGTGAATTTCTTAAGAACACCGGACGCCTCGCGGCAACATCGGCCGTGGTGGGTTTGACCCCTCACGTTCACGCCGCAGGCAGCAACACGGTCAACGTAGCCCTTATCGGTTGCGGCGGTCGCGGCACAGGAGCGGCATCGAACGCCCTTTCGGTCAATAACGGCCCGACCAGGCTCATTGCTATGGCGGATGTCTTCGAGAATCGGCTCAAGAGCAGTTACGCCAACCTCAAAAAGAGGCATGCCGACCGGATGGATGTACCTGAGGATCGCAAGTTTATAGGCTTCGACGCCTACAAGAAGGCGATGGACTGCCTGCGCCCCGGCGACGTCGCTATCTTTGCAACACCGCCGGCGTTTCGCTGGGTCCATTTCACGTATGCGATCAAGAAGAACCTCAATGTCTTCATGGAAAAACCCGTCACCGTCGACGGTCCGACGAGCCGGCGGATGTTCAATCTCGCCAAACAGGCCGATGCGAAGAATCTCAAGGTTGGCGTGGGCCTCATGTCCCGCCACCAGCGGTCGCTCGAACAACTATACAAACGAATCCGCGACGGCGAAATTGGCGATATCATCCTGCAGCGCGGCTACCGGATGCACGGACCGATTGGATACTTTCACTCACTGCCCAAGCCGGACGGCATCAGCGACCTGATGTATCAGATACAGCGATTCCACAGCTTCCTCTGGGCCAGCGGCGGCAACTTCAGCGATTTCAACATCCACATCATCGACCACCAATGCTGGATGAAGGACGACTGGCCCGTAAAGGCTCACGCCGTCGGTGGCCGTCACTATCGACAGAGCCCCGAAGGCGTAACCTACGTCGATCAGAACTTCGACACGTATTCGGTGGAGTACACGTACCCCGACGGCAGCAAGTTCTTCATGGACGGACGCTGCATTCTGGGCTGTCACCGCATCTACTCCAGCGCCGCTCACGGCAGCAAAGGCATGGCAATTGTCTCCAAGAGCGGTGACTGCGGGATGCCCTCCAGCACATACAGGGGCCAGAACCCGAACAAAGCGAATATGATCTGGAAATCAAAAGTCAGCCCTGCCGAGCGAAGCCCGTATCAGAACGAATGGAACGATCTGATGGATGCCATTCGTAACGATAAACCGTACAACGAAACCGAGCGAGGCGTTAAGACCAGCCTAGTGACGAGCCTCGGACGTATGGCCGCGCACACCGGCCAGGAAGTCACATACGAACAAATTCTCAATTGCGACCACGAGATGGCCCCGGGTCTGGACAAGCTGACGGAGGATTCTCCCGCTCCGCTGCAACCCAACTCCGAAGGCAGGTATCCCGTCCCGCAACCCGGCATTGTGACCGACCGCGAGTACAAGGATTTCGCATAGTATCAAGCTGCAAATGAACATATAGAGAGAGTAGCATAAGCAGCCTTGAACATGTAGGATGAGCAACTTGTTGCCCATGCGGAGGCGCTGGCTTAATGCAGGTTGTCATTCCTGCGAAAGCAGGAATCCATTTGTTCACGAAAATCTGGATTCCTGCTTTCGCAGGAATGACATAGCCCTTGTGTGGCGAGGGCGTCTCGCCCTTGTGTCTCGAGGCCGCCCCGGCCTCATAATTTAAAACAAGGGCAAGATGCCCTCGCCACGGAAACGCCTTACGGCGTCACTACAAATCTGCGGGCAGTATCCCGAGCTCATCCGGAAACGACTTGAATCCGCTCGCTTGAGCGATTATGATGATCCGCATCATGAAATCAGAAAATTCGATCTTACAAGCTTACACAGAAAAGGAGACAGTATGACAAGTTCCAATCAACCGAGTACAACCCGTCGCGATTTCCTTAAGAATACCGGGCGTATTGCAGCTACATCGGCTATTGCAGCAGGTCTCGGATCGAGTGTCCACGCAGCCGGCAGCAGCGAGATCAAGGTCGTCCTGATCGGCTGCGGCGGCAGAGGCACCGGCGCGGCATCGAACGCCCTGTCGGTCAAGAGCGGGCCGATCAAGCTCGTCGCTATGGCCGACGTCTTTGAGGACAAGCTCAAACGCAGCTACAAGAACCTCAAAAAACGCCACGGCGACAAGGTCCAGGTCCCGGAAGATCGTAAATTCATCGGCTTTGACGGTTACAAAAAGGCCATGGATTGCCTCAAACCGGGTGATGTCGCGATTTTCGCAACGCCGCCGGCCTTCCGGTGGGTGCATTTCACCTATGCCATCAAGAAGAATCTCAACGTCTTTATGGAAAAGCCCGTTACCGTCGACGGCCCGACGACCGGCAGAATGATAGATCTGGCGGCACAGGCGGACAAGAAGAACCTGAAATGCGGCGTCGGTCTGATGATACGGCATTGCGCCGGCCGCAAGCAACTGAAGGAGCGAATCGACGACGGCGAAATCGGCGATATTATCGCGATGAGAGCCTACCGCATGGGCGGCCGGGCGTGTGTGACCGGCCCGAAGCCCGACAACATGAGCGAGCTGATGTACCAGATACGCAGGTTCCACAGCTTCCTCTGGGCAAGCGGCGGCATGTACCACGACTTCTACATCCACCAGATCGACGAGTGCTCCTGGATGAAAGGCGCCTGGCCGACCGTGGCATACGCGTCGGGAGGCCGCCACTATCGGGGCGATTACGTCGATCAGAACTTTGACAATTATTCGGTCGAATACGTCTATCCCGACGGCGCCAGGCTCTTCTATTACGGCAGAGCCATGCAGGGCTGCAAGGGCCGATTCGACAGCTACGTTCACGGCACGAAGGGTGTCGGCGTCGTCTCGACGAGCAGCCATTATCCGGGCAAGGTCAGAACCTACAAGGGCCACAACATGGAAAGGGAGAACCGTATCTGGGCGTTCCCGCAGCCGGAGCCGAGTCCGTATCAGCTCGAATGGGACGACCTGATCGACGCGATCCGCAACGACAAGCCCTACAACGAAGTCAAACGAGGCGCCGAGGCCAGCCTGGTCAACACCATGGGCCGCATGGCCGCACACACCGGTCAGGTTATTACCTACGAACAGGCGATGAACTGCCCGCACGAATTCGCTCCCGAGGTTGACAAGTTTACGATGGACTCTGCCGCCCCGCTGCTCTCTAACTCCAAAGGCGAATATCCGCTCCCGCAGCCCGGCATCCTGAAGGACCGCGAATACAAAGAGCTCGCGTAGTGATGTAGTCTTCTGTCACAATGAATCCTGCGACTTGTCATTCCCGCGCAAGCGGGAATCCAGGAACGCTGGGACACGTGTTCCACTGCCGGTCTCGGCCCAACCGAGACCGGCAGTTTTTTTGGATTGGTTCACATTGTCTATGTCTCTTTCGATCAACGAAGTGACCGTCTGCGAGCACCAAACTCACAGCCCTGGTTTAACTTGCCAACTTGCTTTTCCGACCCTGCTACTCCGCCAATCCGGCAAAGGCTTTGTCATGCACGCCTGCGCAATTTCACACCGGCTACGCTCAAACCCAACATACCAAGCAACACAGCGCCCGGGACCGGAACCACAGTCGGATCGGATACCAAGTAGCCGTAGCCAGCAGGATCAATGTAATTCGACTGAGTATCACCAAAGACCCAATTGAAACCATAGGCAGTGTAAGGACTAGCATCCAGATCATCCGGTGCGCCGCTGCCGCCCCAATGACTCGACGGGGTAGCGATGGTATAGCCGGCAAAATCTTCAAAATCAAACGGATCAGATGTACCGGCAGGCAAGTTCGCGTGAGTTGTACTGCCGTCGGGCAGTTTGAATCCCACACCACTATCAACTTCATAAACCCAGGTGGTTGCATTCTTAAGCGCACCGTCCCAAGTCATGTCATAAGCAGTTTCACCGTAATCAGTGTATTCCGATGGATGGCTGGGTTCATTTGCAAGCACTGCATAACCTCCCAAGCCATCAGTAATCCAGATATTGAAGTAGGGTCCCCAACCAGTAACACTTGAATGGCGGGTTATGCTTAACGCCTGTATATTCCCGACATTTTGGCCATTCATATTGTTATTGCCCCATCCGGCTTTTTGGCCACCTTCTGTAATGCCGAATAATGTCCAACCTGGAAAACCTGTTGGATCTTCAACTATGCTTGGAGAATCGCCCGAGATACTTGAATTTCGAATTACGAAAGTCTCCCAACCGGGATCGGCTGAAACCATACTGCTTATCATTAACACTACCGCACAAATTGTTATTATTAACTTTTTCATAATTTAAGCTCCATTCGTTCCTTAAAGTCCGTAATACTGTTTATGTGCCTGCGCGAGATAGTCGCGCAAGAGCATACAACACAACAGCAGGCGGAAGCTGACCACCACAAGGAAGGTCAGAAAAGCCGCCTTAGCAGGAACGCAACGGAGGCCCGCGGGGTGCAATTACATCTGGTGTGTATTGTGATTCTCGCCACAGAGACAAAACTATCCCCGAGCGATATTTTGGTGTGATATCCTCTGCCGTGTAGACCGGCTGAATGAAGCAGCAAACCGACCCAGGCCAGAGAGAACCGGGATCAACAGCAAGGCTATGACCGATTTGGAAAGGACCACCATTGTGGTACCATTCCGGGATAAAACCAAGAGAGAGCTTTTTCACATAGTGGGCGGAACTGCACAACCCCAGACCTATGAGGGCGGACAGGCATAAACTGAGGTTGGTCTGTCCATCTGTCAAGATGTGCGGACGTTGTGTCTCAGATGTTTGCTCGAAATCCTCACCGGCCCCAGGCACAAACTGGGCAACCCCCCCCCCCCCAGGTCCAGAGCCAGATTGACAACGCCCTGGTATTCAAAAAAACTGGCAGAATCCGCGGGCGGGACTTTAACTTCACTGCACAGGCGCGCCGTCTGCCGACATTCAATGTCCATGGGGGACACAGACATCATGTCAGCCCGGGTGGCCACACCGAGAGCCAATACGCCGATTAGAACTGAGAATACATCCCTAACTTCAATCATCCATCATCCACCTAAATACCCAACCCTTGGTACCTAATACCACACACTCTCCACGATATACCCCCACAGAAGAGGCAAAAGGCAACTTAGTTCACTCAAGCCACTCTGCTTTTTAGAATGTTCATTTATACCATGTTACCCCACCTGATGTCAAGCAGGAATCTGAAAAAAACATGTCAAAATATAAAAATACGTATTTACCCTTGCGCAACAACGGGAACAACTCACAAAAACAAGGCTTCAACTTCGGCCGCATCCTCCTGTCGCTGCACCACAAACAATATGTATTTTACAAGTTTCGATTCATAAGAACAATTGTGGTGACTACGTATTTTTGCCTGCGCAACCGCCCATTTCTGACCGAGAAAGCAACCTTTCGAAAAAAATAAGGGACTGAGAGATTATCCGAGTAACCGTTTGGTGTGTCCCTCTGTCATGCTGAACGCAGCCGTTTTTTTGATGGCCCTTGAGGAATTCCATTTTCCTCCGGCTGACGCATCTTTTCCCGTACTCGTGTTTGCAGATCGAAACGCACTATGGTAGAATACCGGTCGGTTTCGCTCCGTATGGCGATTTGTAGTAGAACAATACAATTCTGGTATGGTTAGGAGTCTGAAATATGGTGTTAAGTGTTGTACCAAAGGTGGAGAGGAAATGTGAAATAAAAGTCAGGTGTCTGGTGGTCATGTCCGTTGTTGCCGTCGCTCTTTTGAGTGTTTCGGCTAATGCGGCCAAGCCTGCTCCCTATACCGAGACCGTCAAAACGGCAAACGATGCGGAAATCTCATTTGAAATGGTCCCGATACCCGGCGGCACGTTCATGATGGGCAGCCCCGACAGCGAGCCCGGCCGCAAAGACGATGAAGGCCCTCAGCATGAAGTACGCGTCGGTCCGTTCTACATGTGCAGCACTGAGACGACTATTGACCTTTTCTCGGCGTATTACCAGGAGACGGTAAGCGCCAAGAAAGACTTCATGGAGACTCAGGAAGCCAAGAAGGACGCCGAGAAAGCCGAAGGCGTCGACGCGATATCAGGCCCGACGCCCGTCTATGGAGACCTTTCCATGGGGTACGGCCCGAAGCATCCCGCGATCGGCATGACCTGGCACAACGCCAACAACTTCTGCCTCTGGCTGTCCCAAAAGACCGGCAAAAAGTACCGCCTCCCGACGGAAGCCGAATGGGAGTTCGCCGCCAGAGCGGGAAAGCCCGACATATTCGGCACGACGAACGACCCGGATCAGATGAAGGATTACGCCTGGTACGACGCCACCGCCGACAGCGAAACGTCCGAGGTCGGCAAGAAGAAACCAAACGGATTCGGCCTATACGACATGTCGGGCAACGTCCGCGAATGGGTCGTGGACTTCTACAGCCCGACGGCATACGCCGAAGCGGCCAAGAAAAAAACCGCGGTTAATCCTAAAGGCCCCAAGACCGGCGAATTGCACGTGGCCCGAGGCGGCGACTACAGCAGCCCCGTCGATGAGCTGCGCTGCGCCTCGCGGCACTTCGAGCAGAAATGGTGGCGCATGGGCGATCCGCAGATACCAAAGAGCATCTGGTGGCTGCCTGAAATGGATATTATCGGTTTTCGTGTGGTTCGATCCGTAGAAGACGACGAAAAATAGCGAGAAGAGCAGTCCAAGCCAAGAAACGGCACATCGAAAGAAGGAGAGAAAATGGCAATCTCAAGAGAATCCAACAACAGCTCCGGCACAACGAGGCGTGATTTCCTGAAAAGTTCAACTGTAGCTGCTTCGGCCACCGCGCTGGGCATCGGCAGCACCGCATACGCCCGTGGAAGTGATATCATCCGCGTCGGCATGATAGGCTGCGGCGGGAGAAACACCGGCGCCGCCGCTCAGGCACTGACCGCCGACCCCGGCGCCAGACTCGTTGCGATGTGCGACATTTTCATGGACCGTGTAAAAGGCAAACGCAACATCCTCAAAGAGCAAAAACGCGAACAGGTCGTCGTTGATGACGACCACTGCTTTGCCGGCTTCAACGGCTATAAACACGTCATCGAAGCCTCCGATGTGGTCGTGATCGCCAATGCGGCCAAGTTTCACCCGCTTCACGCTATGACCGCGCTCAAAGCCGGCAAGCATGTATTCGTCGAGAAGCCTCACGGCATCGACCCGCGAGGCGTCAAGCTCATGCAAGAGGCGGCTGAAGTCGCCCGGCAGAAGGGCCTGTGCCTGGTTTCGGGCCTGCACAGCCGATACCACGAAGGATACGCCGAAACCGTAAAGCGAATCTACGACGGCGCTATCGGCGATGTTATCTCCATCGAGGAGAACTTCCTCCGCGCACCCTACGTCGTCATCAACCGCGCGCCTGGACTTTCAGAGCTTCAGTGGCAATGCAGTACACAGTATCATTTTCGCTGGCTCTCCGGCGACGACGTGCCGCAATCGCTCGTGCACAACATGGACCGCGCCCGCTGGGTGCTCCATGACGCCGTGCCGAGCAAGTGCCACGGTCTCGGCGGGAGGTCTTCGATGACCGATCCGATCTACGGCGACGTCTTCGACCACCATTCGGTCGTATACGAATTCGACAGCGGCGTACGAGTCTACGCCTTCTGCCGGACCACGAAGGGCTGCTATAATGAATCATCCAGCACCGTCCTCGGCAGCAAGGGCAGCGCCTCTATTACCCGTTGCCGGATCTGGGGGGAAAATCCGTGGAAATGGAAAGGCCGTTGCAATCCCTACCAGGTCGAGCACGACGTGCTCTTCAAAGCTATCCGCTCCGGCGAGCCGGTCAATAACGGCGAGTACATGACCGACAGCACCATGACCACCGTGATGGGTCAGATTTCCTGCTACACCGGCAAAGAGGTAACCTGGGACAAGATCAATGCGTCCGACTTCTACTACGAGCCGCTGCCGGAGGACTGCCGCGACGACATGGACCCGCCGGTCAAGCTCGGCCCCGACGGCAGCTACCCCGTCCCCAAACCCGGCTACACAAAAATGATCTGAACGGTCAAATACAGCCGCGCGTTTTGCAGACTCCGTCCGTACCGAGCAACGTCGGAGGAGTAACAGGGACTCGCTCATGCTTCGGCCATTATCCGGACTTTTTGGATCGCGTTGTGTCCCGATTTGGGGAATGGTCGCGGCATTGGCTGGGCGATGCCGTTGGCGTCTATTGTTCGGCAGCGCAGGTCGTACCTGCCCGGACGGGGGATAGTGATCAGCGTCGCCCAGTGGGCGATTGTGTTGCGCATCGGCCACTCGTGCGGCTTGCCCGTTGCCGGATCGACTTGGCTCGGCGCCTGCGGCAGTTTGCCATCCGGCAGACCCCCGCCCCAATGCTTCGGCGGCGGCAGTATGTCAGCGTTTTTCCACTGGCCCCCGGTGAAATACGGATCGTCCTTCGACAGAGTCCGGCTCTGCGGACACAGCCAGTACTGCACTTTGCTCAGTCCCGACATACCGACCTGCGCCACTCCCGTTACGGCCGCGGGCTCGCCGGCTTTGACCTTTTGCGGCGTGTGGATGAATCGTGCGCAGGTCTTGAGATGGCTAACGGTGTCGTTGTTCCACTCTGCGTAAGTATCGTTGGCCTTGAAGCTGTTAGTGAGCATGATCCGCTGGAGCCATTTGACGGACCTGTTGCCGTATTCTTCGGGAACTATCACGCGAACAGGGGCGCCTCGGGCGGGACTCAGCCATTTGCCGTTGAGCTTATAGCAGAGCATCACCGGATGTTCGCCCGGCGGGTCTTCCAGCACCCGGCCTATCGGCAGAGAACTTTGGAACCGCTGCGCCGGGTCGTTGTTGTGGTAGCCGTAATAAAAGACCCGGCGGACATTTCGCTTCGGGCGGGCCATCCAGATTACTTCGCGCATGGGAACTCCCTCCCACAAACCCATGCCGCAGGGAGCGCGGCCGTTCGTGCAGGTCATTACGCTCATAAAACGGACCGCGTGTTTCTCGGCGAGCTTCATCAGCCCCTTGAAGTCCAGAGCCGTTCCCGTCTCCCTTGACAAGGGGTTCTCCAGTTCGGAATTGCTCTCGGGATCGGGCAGAACCTCCAGCCACCATGTATCGCGGGCCAACCCCACCTCGCGAAGCTTTTCAGGCGGGAGCTTGTGCGGCTTCGGTTTGCCGCGACCGTATGTCTTGAAATCTTCGTCTCCGGTCAAATACTCCAGCTTTGAAATCACCTCGGCGAGTCGCAAATCGGCATCTCGCTCCGTCGCCCCGGCCCAAAGTCGACCGGTTCCCAGCCCCGCAACCATGCCCGCTCCGACCTGAAGGCAGTACCGGCGGGTAAGCTCTATATGCTCTTGTGCAATTCGTTTTGTTTGAGCCATCAGAAAACCTTTCCTCGTTGAGAAAGACTTCAATCGTCTCTTTTCATATTATACGTGCGTTATAGTTATGACCGGCCTTTGTTTTGTCTTGCTCGCGCAGCTTGAGTTGCCGTATATAGTCCGCCGGAACATCCATGTCCGAAAGGACGGAAGGTGTAGCCACCGGCAATTCAAAAACCTTGTCCGGATGGGCGCGTAAAAGACCCCGCAAGCCCACGTCGTCGTAATGCTGCAGAACCTCGTCGCGGTGAGTGATTGAAAACAAAACAGGGTGGCCTCTTTTCCCTTCGTATAGGGGCACTAAGATTGTTTTGTCATTTTCTGCGAAAGCCTGCAGCATCCGGTCAACAAGTCCGGAACTAATAGAGGGCTGGTCGCCCAGCGCAACCGTAACTGCCCGGCACTGTCGGGGTAGGCTCCGCAGGCCGGCACGTACCGATGAGAGCATGCCGTCTTCGTATTGACTATTCGCCACGATAGTTACCTTACTGCCGGAAAGCTCCCGGCTTACCCGGTCCGCCTGGTGGCCGACTACTACATGGACTCTATCCACCGAGCTTGCCAATAACTGATCGACAATATGGCTGATAACTGATTTTCCACCGAAGGGAAGCAAGAGCTTCTGGACACCCATTCTGCGCGAGCTTCCCGCAGCCAGTACGATCGAGCAAATCATGACAACTCCTTTTTGTTCGGGGCTTTATGAGCAATCCCTTTGCGCCTGACTGCGATCAGCTCGGCGGTGATGCTCGTTGCGATTTCGGGTACCGTAACGGCGCCGATATCCAACCCGATCGGCGTGAAGACCCGGTCGAATTCGGCTTCTGTGGCCAGTCCGGATTCGATGAAGTGCCCGCGTATCAGAGCTACTTTACGTTTACTGCCGATCATGCCGATATAAGCGGTTCGGCGACGAATACAAGCTTCGAGGGTCTCGGCATCGAGCTTATGCCCGCGAGTGACGATGACGACATAGGTATCGTCTCCGACAAGTGTCGCAATCTGCTTGGCCATGTTGCCGCAATAAGTTCGTGTTCGTTCCGGGAAAAGAGCGGGATCCGTGAATTCGGGCCGTTCATCTATAACGGCCACGTCGAAGCCGACGAGATGTGCCTGACAAGCCAGCGCCTGTCCGACGTGGCCTCCCCCTGCAATCAGTACAAGCGGCTTTGGAATCACCGGCTCGACCAAAACTTCTGTGAGTGCTTGCGAACTTTCGGTAAAGAGCCGGACGGCTTCGAGATCCAGACAAGAGCGGATATTCTCAAGCCCGGGAAAGGCGACATCCGGTGGAATCGCACCTTGCTCGAACCACCGGTAAGAGACTTCCGCATTCGTCGTGCTGCGCACAGTCGTCAGTATGACGCCGCGTCGTCGCAACCGGATGGCTTCAGTCACATTAGAATAACACGCTCTATCTTTCTCGGCTGTCGGATCGATCAGGATGCGCATCAATCCTCCACAGATAGGTGTCTCACCGGTACTGTTCGCACCGTGCAATTCCAGATCGAAGATAATCGGTTGTTTCGACTGACAGGCCTTGACGGCAAGACGCTGGGCTTCAGCTTCCACGGCGCCGCCGCCAATCGTCCCCCAGATCCTGCCGGTCCGATCGATGACGGCTCTGACGCCCGCCTGGCGAGGTGTAGAACCTTCGGTTCTCAAAACTAAGGCCACCGCGAAGGATTGACCGCTGTCGATGAATTGCAAAGTCTTTTCGTAAACGTCTGTCGTTTGCTGAATTTTGTCCATCGGATTTCAAGAAGTTGTCTATCGATATTATAGATGCTCGCGCAAGGCGTTTTGCATCGGCATGGATCGCAGGCGAATACCGGTTGCGGCAAAGACGGCATTGCCGATAGCCGGCGCGATTGCAATGATGGGCGTTTCTCCGCCGCCGGCCGAGGGGATGTCGGTTTTGTTAATAAGATGAACGTCGATCTTTGGCACGTCCTCGAATCGCGGGACCCGATAGCCCGAGAAGCCGGCGTTCAAAATTTTTCCATCCTCGAATCGTATTTCTTCACGCAGCGCACCGCCCAAACCCATGAGGATACATCCCTGCACCTGGGAAGTCAGGTTGGCTGGATTAATGATGGGGCCGCACTCAAACGCTTCACAGACCTCACGCACCTTAATCCGGCGTCGTTTGCGATCGATCTCAACTTCGACACATGCGGCTACGACAGAATTCTTTTCCGTGCCGCATGCCAGCCCCACACCGATTTCGGACGTAACCTTTTTACGTCGCGAAGACCAGTCAAACTGTTTAGCAGCCGCCTCAAGCACGGTCCGTATGCGCGGATTATCGAGATGGGCCAGCCTGAAAACCAGCGGGTCCGCACCAGCCGCCGCGGCAAGCTCATCCATGAAGGATTCGCGGGCAAAGTTGTTAACGGTCGCACCGAGGCATCGATAAGGACCCTGGCGTAAAGGAGAATCGGAGCCGACCGAGCGAGTGCTTGTGTTGGGGATTTCATAGGGCGTATCCATGGCCGCTCCGCCGGGATTGATGGTCGTGAAATCCCAGGCAATGAGTGAACCGTTTGTATCCAGCCCTCCCTTGCACTCGATAACGGCTGCCGGTCGGAAGTAGGCCCAGGTGAATTCCTCGGCTCGCGTCCATCGAACCAGGACCGGACGTCCGGCCGCTTTGGCCAGACGAGCGGCTTCTTCCGCCGCTTCGGCACTGTGTTTGCCTCCAAAGCCGCCACCCATATCCGGCACAATCACCCTGACGCGATCGAGCGGAATGTCAAAAATTCGCGCCAGGTCTCGTTGAGCCCGCTGGGGCCAGTCGACACCCGCCCATACGGTTAACCGGCCGTCCTTCCACTCAGCGACCGCCGCCCGCGGCTCCATCGGAGTATGCTGAATATAAGCCGCGTTGTATGTCTCGCTGAGGACCTTGTCTGAGTCGGCGAATCCCTTATCGACCGAACCCCTCCTTCCGGGACGGGATCGGCCGCCTGTCCGGGCATGCTTCTTGAGATGCGGGTATAATTCTGCGCTCGATAGATGAGACACCGTTTTCCAGGAAGCCGTTGCGGCGACGGCTTTCAAAGCCTTTTCCGCAAGAAATGATGAGGGAGCGGCACATCCGACAAGGTCTCCGTCGCGCACCACAACCACGTCTTTCATCGCTTTCGCTCCGGAAAGATCGATGGATTCGAGAGCCGCCCCATAGGAAGGCGGACGTAGTATCTTACCGTAAAGCATGTTCGGCCGGACGATATCCGAAGGATAGCGGTGTGAGCCGGCGACGATATTCCGCATGTTCGGTCTGGGAAAGGACGTGCCAAGTGCATCCCATTCGCTTATCGGCGTCACAGCGATATCGGAAGGCACCTCTTTCTTGAATACATCCTCAATATCTTCTGACTCGGCCAGGTCTGCATAAGTCACTGTCTGACCGGTAGTCTTGTTTGTGATGGTTCCGTCACTTACGTCTAAAGTGCCGGGATCGACCTTCCAGCGCTTTGCGGCAAGACCTTTCAGAAGCTCACGGGCCATCGCGGCTCCTCGGCGCACAGCGGGTACATTGTAGGGAGTTGTTCGGCTTCCCGCCGTGATACCGTCGTCCGGTACGAGATCGGTATCGGCCATGATCAAGCGGATTCTCTTGACGGAAACCTGCAATTCTTCCGCCGCGGCTTGAGATAATTCGGCTCGCGGTCCCTGACCTTCCTCGACTTTGCCGGTCATGACACTGATCGTGCCATCCTGATTGATGTGAAGGCGCGCCGCGACCGTTATGGATCGTCCTCTGCGACTGCGACGGCGCCGGCCGGGGGACACGCGCTGAGTCACCGTGATCAGAAGCCCCGCACCCAGCATTTGCACGAAAGCGCGCCGGTTCATTGTGATCCGGCCCTCCGGCTCGGACTCAGCCATTTTTTCGGTGAGCGTATTTTCAATCATGATTTTTTCACCCCTTTGATTTGCGTTGCGGCGCGACGTACCGCGTTCAGGATTTTCGTGTATCCGTTGCACCGACATATATTGCCGTTCATCGCTTCGACGATCTGCTCGTCTGTCGGTTGTGGATTGTTTTGAAGCAGCGCCACAGCCGTCAGAACCATCCCTGGCGTGCAATAGCCGCACTGGACCGCTCCTTCGCCGAGAAAAGCCTGCTGAACCGGGTGGAGACGGTCTCCGTCGGCGAGACCTTCGATAGTAACGATCTCTTTCTTATCGGCCGCGGCTGCCGGCGTCACACAGGACCGAACCGGTCTGCCTTCCATTAAAACAGTGCAGGCGCCGCACAGCCCCTCACCGCAGCCGTACTTTGGACCGGTGATACGTAACTCTTCTCTTAGAACGTCGAGCAGCGATCTTTCCGGGTCTGTCACGACGATTCTTTGCCGGCCGTTGACGATTAAGGTTACTTTTTTAGCCATAAACAACCTCCAAATTACCCTGGTAATAGTCGAAGCGAATTCTCTCTCGGCACACACTGAACGTGTCTCCGGGAAACATCCGCTCAAGGGTCGCTATGCCTCTTCTCTTCGCGATGGATACGGCCTTAATCCGGCCTCTTGTAACTGCCACTTTTCCCACCTGATTTCTCGAGTAGTTTTATCGGGCCGATGACCATATCCCGGCTCCTGTACTTCAGCATATCGTAAATCGTCAGACAGGCCGCGCTCGCCCCGGTAAGCGCTTCCATTTCCACACCCGTTTTGCCGGAAGATTTAACTGTTACTGTCACCGTAACCGACTCATTCGCCTCGCTCAATTCAAAGTCCACTTCAACCGCCTCAATCAGAATAGCGTGACACATGGGGACAATTGCCGGCGTCGATTTTACCGCATTGATAGCCGCCACTTTCGCCGTTGCGAGCACGTCTCCCTTGATGCACGTGCCCTGGCGAAGAGTTTGGAAAGCCCCTTCGAGAACAATGCAGCCGCTTGCCTTTGCTGTTCTCAGCGTTACATTCTTGGTGCTCACGTCCACCATGCCGCCATCGTCCGCCACAGTTTTCAACCTCCAATCCCGCACATGCAAAATTCCTTTTTGAGTGGGTTCAATTTCGTAAAGTGAATCTTTTCGCTTATAGCCTTATCCAGAAGATTCCGTATCTGTGCGTCGGGCGCTTGTTTTCGTATGAGTTCTCCAAGATCGTACGTCCGGGCCGAATACAGGCACGGCATAAGTCTCCCATAACACGTCATCCTGAGCCGACGGCACGATCCACAAAAGTTCGAGGACCGCCCGCTGATAAAGCCGATAACTCCGGCCGAATCTTTTATCTTGAAATACCGGGCGGGACCATTACCCTGCGCCATCAAGGTGCCGGAAAGAGGTCCGAATGCACGCTCGATAACGGCTCGAATATTTCTGTTCGGAACGTAGTCCGCCGCGGGTCTCGTGCAAGTGTTCGTCGGGTAGTATTCAATAAATCTGACAGCGACGGGAAGGTGGCGGCTCATTTCCGCAAGGGCTGTGATCTGGTCGTTGCCGTCGTTAAACCCTCGAACAATAACGCTATTGATCTTTACGGGCCTCAGGCCAGCTTCAATAGCCTTTTGAATACCTCGGGCAACGATTGGCAGCAGGTCGAATCCCGTGATCCGACGATAGGTCTGACGATCCATCGAATCAACGCTCACGTTCACCCGCTGTAAACCGGCGATTTTAAGTTCAGCCGCAAGCTTTTCCAGCAAAACACCGTTGGTGGTCAGGGCTAAATCCTCAATGCCGGGAATATCCGCCAACTCGTGTATGAGCTTGACGATATTCTCTTTGAGCAAAGGCTCGCCCCCCGTGACCCGGATCTTTCGAATGCCGGATTCGACAAACAGCCCGACGCAGCGCCTGATCTCTTCCGTTGTCAGGGCGTCTTCGCGCTCGTTGACGTCGCGACCGCCTGAAGGATCGCAGTAGAGGCAGCGAAGGTTGCACCTGTCGGTCACGGAAATTCTCAAACAATCAACGCCCATAGCCTGTGTTAACCTCAACTTGACTGAACCATTATCCCGCCAATACTATCCGGTTTTTCGAGGAATATCAACCGCAATTGCCGGGTGAATATTCGGTATTTAGATTTTAAAGATTTTTCTGGACATTTGTGCCGAAATGTGTTTACTCTTAATATCCAAGCTTTGGCCTGAAAACTATTACAAATGAGGGGACCAGTATGAACGAGAGCATTTCTTTCACGCTGAATGACAGGGCCGTTAGCGTAACGACCGATGGCGAACGACCGCTTCTATGGGTTTTGCGCACCGACCTGGGGCTGACCGGCACAAAATACGGCTGCGGCAAGGCTCTGTGCGGGGCCTGTACGGTAATAATGGACGGCATAGCCGTACGCTCGTGCGTAGTTCCCATCAGGACTGTCAAGGACAAGAAGATCCTTACCATCGAAGGACTGGCCAAAAACGGCAAGCTGCATCCGATCCAGGAAGCCTTCGCTAAGCACGACGCACTCCAGTGCGGCTTCTGCACGCCCGGTATGATTCTCAGTGCTTACAGTTTTTTGACGAGCAATCCCGAGCCGAACCGGCAGGATATAATCGACGGCATGGAGTACAACCTGTGCCGGTGCGGAGCGCACACCCGAATTATCAGTGCGATCGAAGAGGCCGCCCAGGAAATGAAAGGAGCTAAATAACCATGAGTGAGGAAACTTTGCAAGTTGCCGAAAGCGGCAGCGATAAGAGTACACATTCGGTCAGCCGTCGTGATTTCCTCAAAGGTCTGGGCGGTGGAGTCGTGATCCTGTTCACAGTGGGCGATACGCCTGCTCAGGGCCGGCGCCGCGGGGGTGAGCGACCCGATTTCAACGCGTATCTTCACATAGACGAGGACGGAAGAGTAACGTGCTTTACCGGCAAGATCGAAATGGGACAGGGCCCCATTACCTCGCTGGCACAAACGCTGGCCGATGAACTCGACGTAGCTCTTGATTCTGTCGATATGGTAATGGGCGACACGGCGCGTTGCCCGTTCGATGCCGGTACGTGGGGATCGCTGACTACGCCGAGATTCGGACCCGTTCTCAGGGCCGCCGGGGCCGAAGCCCGCGCAGTGCTGGTCGGGCTGGCCGCCGTTCGGCTCGACGTGCCTAAAGATCGGCTGGATGTCGAAGACGGCGTCGTGTTCGACAAGCAGCGCAAGTCGCGCAAGGTGACCTACGCCGAGCTGACCAAAGGCAAGAAAATCGAACGGCATCTCGAAGGCGAGCCGAAGCTCAAGACTGTCGAAGAGTTTGATCTTATAGGCAAACCTGTCAATCGGACCGATGCCGAGGAGAAAGTGACCGGCCGTGCCATGTATGCCGGAGATATCCGTATTCCCGGCATGGTCTTTGCTAAAATCCTGCGACCTCCGTCGCACGGCGCAAAGATCAAGAGCTTCGATTCGTCGGCTGTGGATGAAATGGAAGGGTATCAGGTGGTCCGCGACGGCGAACTGGTTGCAGTATTGCACAAGTATCCCGACCTTGCCGAGAAGGCCCTGTCTAAACTCAAGGTCGACTACGATATCCCGGATCCCCGCTTCGACGACAAAACCGTCTTCGATTACCATATCAAGAACGCCGGTGAGGGCAGAGTAACAGGCAAGGACGGAAATCTCGCAACCGGCGAAAAGCTCGCTAAAGACGTGGTCGAGGAAACGTATCTCAACGGCTACGTCGCCCACGCCCCGATGGAGCCTCACACCGCCGTGGCGCATTTCGAGGGCGACAAACTCACGGTGTGGGCCTCGACTCAGACGCCGTTCGGACTGCGGCGAGCGTTGACCCGCGACCTTGACATGCCCTCTGAAAAGGTCCGGGTAATCACGCCTTTCGTGGGCGGGGGCTTCGGCGGCAAGATCAACTTCGACCAGGCCATCCAGGTGGTCAAGATTGCGAAGATCGCGAAAAAGCCCGTCCAGCTTGCCTGGAGCCGGGAAGATGAGTTCTTCTACGATACGTTCCGACCCGCGGCGGCAGTCAAGATAAAGTCCGGCGTAGACGATTCGGGAAAGGTCGTAATGTGGGACTACGGCATCTACGGGATGGGCGGCCGCGGCGCCCAGTTGTTCTATGACGTTCCGCATAATCGCATCACCATCTACGAGAGGCATCATCTCTTGAAGACAGGCCCGTGGCGCGCACCTGACAATAACACCAACAGCTTCGCGCGGGAAGCCCATATCGACCTGATGGCCGCTCGTGCCGGTATTGATCCGCTGGATTTCCGCATCAGGAACGTCAAGGACGAAAAGTTCAAACGGGTTCTAAAGGCCGGCGCCGACAAGTTCGGCTGGACGCCGGCTAAGAAAAGTCCGAGCGGACGCGGTTACGGCGTAGCGCTCGGCTATGACGTCGGCGTGCCCGTCGTTCTCTTCGCCGAGGTCGAGGTCAACGAAAACAGCGGCGCAATCAAGGTCAAGCGTGTCGTCTGCGCCCAGGACCTGGGCCTGGTCATCAATCCCGAAGGCATCGCGATCCAGACCGAAGGCTGCATCACCCAGGGCCTGGGCTATGCGCTAACCGAGGAAGTCAATTTCGCCGGCGGCAAAGTCGAAGACGAGAACTTCGGCACTTACGAGCTGCCCCGGTTCTCGTGGGTGCCCGAGATCGAGATGGTGCTGATAGACGCCGACGACCAGCCCTCCAAGGGCGGCGGCGAGCCCGCGATCATCTGCATGGGCGGTGTCCTCGTCAACGCCGTCTACGACGCCACCGGCGCCAGACTAAAACAGATACCGATGACCCCGGAGCGAGTCAAAAACGCCCTCGGCGAACGTGCTTAAAGCTTCGAAGACGCCTGTGTGTTGGGGGCATTCCGGCAGAGTTTACGCCGAACACCGCCGAAGGGCCCGGAACAGGCCATGCCCGCAATTAGGTTGTAACAGCACGTCTAACAACGAGTGGACAGATCACCTCTGTAATATGCTAATATCTGTGCAAAATAGCCTTATACCGCATTTCCCGGATAAACAATACTTTCTCTCCTACGGGGCTTTTTTTTGGCGAATTCAGCCTAAAGCCTCTCAATTACTCAATTTCCGGCATATAGAGCTAAAATAGGCAAAAAATTTTTGTTTTTTGGCTGTTTTCGCTTGACGGGGGCCTGAGATTTATGGTACAAATAACATTGTGAGGCCGGCAGGTATTTACGGAAGGCGGCTTCACAACGTATTACGGTTCCGCAGTTCCTGGGCAAAAGCCTGATGCGTTGTCAGGTTTGGGACAAAGTTGGAGTAAGGTAATACGGCAGGAGATGGAGGAGTGGTGTTCGGAACGATAGTGTGCAGTTGATTCTATCGCCGGGACTCGTTTTGGCGACGACGGCGGCGGTGGGAATGGTTCGCTGTCTCTACTTTTCGGCCGCATCTCTCTATGCCATTTAGCGCGCGGTCAGTTCAGTCTTGCCTGATTGGCGACCTTACTGGTATCTACCGTCTGAGGGGTTGGCGCGCGAGGCCCTTCGGACCGGAGGTTGCCGTAACTCTTGTCTGAATATAATGTTGTATGGACAAGTGTGGACTTTATGGAAGAAGGACAACAAATTGAAGTAAGGAGAATTGGGATGAAGAAACTTCTTATGGTCAGTACGATTGTACTTTCGGTCCTGGTTGTGGCCAACAGCGCACAGGCATGGCCGACCATAACATGCGTGGAAGAGCAAGAAGTACGTACGCAACTGACCGCGGTGGACATAGTAGACGCCACCTCAGGTCAGGCCGACACGTATTTCGTCCCAGCAAGTGTTGAAGACAGTGACATTGAGGATGCCGACGGCGGCGTATATTACCGGTTCTTCGACGGTGATTGGGGCTGGACTCATACATACGCCAGCCCAGCACCGGCAACGATTGACGTAGTCAATTCGGCGACCCTGGAGATCAGGGCATACGACGTCGACGGTCCCGAAGCAGACGTTATCACCGGCGACGGGACAGTTCTGGGCCAGCTCAGCGGCAGTGACGACGCCTGGTCTACGGCGGCTTTCAATCTGACCGGATCGAGCCTGGACGATTTGTTGGACGGGAACATAGACATCTGGATGGACATTGACTCGACGCATGACCGCAAATTTTGGGCGGTAGCCCTTGGGTCATCCACACTTACGGTTGACTATGAAACAGTCGAATTGATTGAAGTAGAAGTGCCATGCCCGCAGCCGATTCCGGCTCCGGGTGCGATTCTTTTGAGCAGCCTGGGTGTTGGCATTGTTGGTTACCTACGAAGACGTAGAACACTGTAAGATGTTATGGAAAATTAGTTTCTAAGAACTGCGGACCTCGAGTTCGCAGCGTGGAAAGCCCCTGCTTTTGTTACCTCTTTTCCCTCCGAGAAGCAGGGGCTTCTTCTTGGCCCGCCTGGCCGAGAGCTCACTATAGCCGCAGACCATCCCTCCAGCGCTGCCTCATTCCTGCTGCCAGCATCGGCAAAACATCGTATCTCAGGCACGATAGCTCTCGCCAGCGATAAATAGGTTGACTGAGCAATGATATTCGTTAATATAGCCAGGTCGGACTTTCGGGGCCTGTTGACGGCAGGAGCCGCGGGGTCGGCACATGTGAATCTGGTACTGGGACATA
The DNA here is from genome assembly GCA_964598225.1 of uncultured Pirellulales bacterium. Lineage (GTDB taxonomy): Bacteria > Planctomycetota > Phycisphaerae > Sedimentisphaerales > Anaerobacaceae > SG8-4. The sequence continues at coordinate 10,511 of CAZRBG010000034.1, read as the reverse complement.
TTTAGTAAAGGATCATATCATGAACAGAGTAAGTCGTCGAAATTTCCTCAAGAAAAGTATTACCGCAACTGCGGGTTCCTATCTGGCTCTTTCAACACATTCCGGCTTCGTAACCGGCGTTCGTGGAGCTAACAATGAAGTGCGCGTTGCCGTAGCCGGCATTCGCGGGCGGGGCGGCGCCCATATCAAGAATTTCCAAAAGTTAGACGGCGTCAAGGTGGTGGCCGTTTGTGATCCCGACAGTAAGGTTCTCGATGGCTGGGTCAAAAGGTTCAAAAAAGACTACGGCACGAATGTAAGCGGTTATGCCGACGTCAGGGAACTGCTGGATCGCAAAGACATCGACGCCCTGGTAATCGCGACTCCGAATCACTGGCATTCGCTGATGACCGTTTACGCCTGTCAGGCGGGTAAGCACGTGTACGTCGAGAAACCGGTCAGCCATTCGATCGAAGAGGGCCGAAAGATGGTCAATGCCGCCCGCAAATACAATCGCATAGTACAGGCCGGCACACAGCACCGCTCGTGTCCGGCCGTACAGGAAGCCGCGCGAGATATCAAGGCCGGCAGATACGGCAAAGTCCTCTGGATACACTGCTCCAAACTCGGCGCCCGATCCAGCATCGGCAAAGTTACTACACCTCAGCCCGTGCCGGATCACATCGATTACAATCTCTGGGCGGGTCCGGCTCCAATGAGTCCCGTGATGCGAAAGAGTTTCCACTACGACTGGCACTGGCAGTGGAACTGGGGCGACGGCGAGATGGCGAACTGGGGCATTCACTATATTGACGACTTCCGTCACATAATGGGCTGGGATGATGTGCCCACTAAAGTAGTGGCAGCCGGTAATCGCTTCGGCTGGGACGATAACGGCCAGACACCGAACATGCACTTCGCGCTGTTCTACTATGACGGGCTGCCCGTGGTTGTCGATATCCGAAACCTGCAACACCCGGGCCAGCGTGGCGGCAACAGGGGTGCGAGGTATCTCGGCCGTACCGGCGGCAATCATATCCAGTGTGAGAACGGAGCGATCAAAATCTCTCGCGGCGGCGGATGGGCCTATGACAATGACGGCGAGCGAATTCATCAGTATAAGGGGACCGGCGGCTCGGGACACGACCGAAACTTCATCGAGGCTATTCGCAGCGGCCGACGACAGGACCTTGCCGCGGAAATCGAAGTGGGCCATCTCGGCACCGCCGTCTGTCATCAGGCAAACGTCGCCTGGCGCGCCGGCGCCGAAGCCTCTGTCGACGAGGTTCGAGACAGCGTCAAGAAGCACGAGGACGCACTGAACACGCTCAACCACATGCTGGAACAGCTGGAAGCCAATGAAGTGAATCTTGACAAAGAGAAATTCGTCCTCGGGCCGCAATTGACTTACGACCGCAAGGCCGAGCGTTTCGTCGGATCAGGCTCAGAAAAAGCGAACAAGTACGTTACATGCTCTTACCGCGAGCCGTTCGTGATGCCGAAGAACATCTAAAGAAGCTCGCAATTTGCTGATACCGAAGACACGAGAGAACAACTCGTGCCTTCCGTTTTTTGTGTGCAGGCCGACTTTCGGGAAACACTTGCCCTTTCGCCCACGTAGTGTATAGTTTAGTCGAGGTCTACTGATTTAGCTTTATGCGTACAAAGTTCGTATCAACGACAGCAACAGAAGTAACGATGGATCGGAGGCGCTATTTGAAAGGCGCCGCTCTGGGTTCGCTGGGTTTCTGCACTCGCTGGGCAATCGATGCCACTGGGCTTGCGCCGGAGTGGACCGAAGTAGTCGAGACAGACCTCCATATACGCAACCATGACGGGCGGCTGCACGGCAAACGAATCGCCCACGTCAGCGATCTTCACTGCAGCAGAACCGTCAGCAGCGGATATTTGAGGCGTTGCATCGAGCGAATCAATCTGCTCGATGTAGACGTGGTGGTGCTGACGGGAGATTATATCACGTATGACTTTCGCGGCAGTTTCAGGAGAAAGATCGTCAATCTGCTGGGCAATATCGAAAGCCGCTTCGGGACCTATGCCTGTCTGGGAAATCACGATTACGGCGTTTCCAGCCATTCGAGCAGCCGCCGAAACCATCTATTCAATTACCTCACAAGAGGCATGGAGACAAGGGGAATAACTGTCCTGCGTAATAAGGCAGCCGTTCTGGACCTGGACGGTCATCCGCTCTGGCTGGTTGGATTGGGCGATTTGAGGGTGGGCGATTTCCGGCCGGAGGAGGCCTTTGCCGACGTGCCTGAAGATCAGGCAAAAATCGCACTTATGCACAATCCACGCGGTGTTGAGCATCTCTGCCATTACGCAGCGCATGCCGTTATGAGCGGCCACACGCACGGCAGAAGAACCCGCTTCTGGCGCGATCCTTCGGGTGTTTTTTCGCGCCGCCGCTTTCACTCCGGCATGTACGAGGTCAAAGGCACGAAGCTTTACGTAAACCGCGGCCTCGGCCGAGTCGGCAGGGCGAAATTAAGCATAAGGCCCGAAATCACAATCTTCACTCTCCGATAGCGAGTTCGTCAGCGTTAAGTATTGTAGATGAGCAGAGGAAAATTCATTACTATTTCCTCTAAATTCTAAAAATAAAAGTTGACATTGTTCCCGCAACAGCCTATTTTGTATCGGACCCTAAAGGACAGGATTTCTGTTTTGCTCGTTGTGAGTAGGGTGACACAATTTAATATTTTGAGGAGGTGTCAAATGCGACTAGCCAAAGGAAAGACGATCACGCTGCTACCCTGTATTGTAGTACTAATTGCACTCGGCACTAGTGCTATCAACGGCCAAAAAAATGCCGATGACATTGAAGACAGAATCGCAATACTATATCCGGACGATGCGGATCTTTCGGCCGCGATTCTTGCCAAATATATCGACCTGAAACATATCCTTCCTTACTATACGCTAATCGCCCAGAAAGAGCAGTACGAAGCGGCAAAGCGAAGGCTTGAACTCGCACAAGAAGAGGCGATATACGCAAAACGCGATTTGGTCGATTCCCTCCAGGGAAAACCGGTTGTCTCCGCCGGAGTGATAGAATCTCCCGAAGAAGAATCGAATTCGAAGAAAAAGAAACAGAAGCCTGCGCCCGACTCCGAGCCTGTGGGACCTCCTGTGCCTGACGTATCGCCTGACAGACTTCCGCCCAGGCAGATAACGGTTTATCCATACAGACTGGACGAATCCGCGCCGGAAATAGCAAAACATTTCACAAAAGAAGAACTCATTAAACACTGGCCGAAATAGACTAACAGAGCCAACAGATATCCTGCTTCGCGCATACACTACGTTGCTGATGCGTACGTATCAGTCGTACCTGTAAGCATCTATGTTGTGTTGACTTAGTTATTTATGGCGCGGAACAGTCCGCCCGGCATAGGGTATTCTTGAGAACTCGGACCTCTTAAAAAAGATATTACAAAAACGCGCCCGGCAGGACTCGAACCTGCAACCTTCGGATTCGAAGTCCGCGACTCTATCCAATTGAGCTACGGGCGCATCAAATCTAAGTGTCTGTGATTTAACCATTTCTGATTTCACGTGTCAATCACCTTTCCCGAAAAACAGGGCGCGTGCCAAGCGCGCGCCAAATTTTGGCCGACCGCCCTGCTCGCGGCTTGCCTTGCTCTGGCCAGCATATCCTCGCGTATCGCCAGATAGAACTCGTGTGTTGTATCAAAACTACCGTGGCCGGCCAAAATCATCACATCATATTCGCCCATGCCGTTTGCAAGCCAGTTACTCAATGCAGTGCGCCTCAAATCGTGGAACTGCGCGAGTCTCTGAATGTTCGCCCGTCTGAGGATGATCCTGAATTGGCGGGTAAAGTTATGTATGAGATTCTGCCGCGAACTACGCAAAGTCCATTCGCCCTTCTTGCGCAATTCCTGCACTCTGTCGTACCTATGCGGAGGCACGAATACATAAGGGTAGCCTTCTGGATGGTTGTTCTGATGATCTACCAGTAGCGATGTTACTTCGTCAGTCAAAGGCAGAGTCCTGCGGTCGGTATCCTTGATATGCCACTCCCAGGTTTCTCCTGTGCTGGTCTTTGGATTAACTTCGATGGTCTGGGAGGCTATCTCGATGTCCCGCCAAGTGGCGTTAAGTAGTTCTCCCCGCCTCAACCCCGTTGTCAGTCCAACTGCAATTAGCAAATCCCATCTCAGCATCGGACAGGCCTCGCCTTGATATTCCCTGGCAGCACGTAAAAGACGTTCGCACTCGTCGGGCTTGAAAATATGGACTTTCTTCTTAGGTGATTTTGGAGCCTTGATTAATCGGAATGGATTCTCATCCAGCTGTTTTCGGTCAACAGCCAATTGGAACAATCGTTTCAAGTGACGGAGCTTCTTTGCCACGGTTGCTCGACTACTGCCTTCATCCAAAGATTTTTGTCTGAAGACCTCTCCGTGCCTGAGATTCACCTGCTGGTAGTCAATATCGCCAACAATCTGAATGAAACTCAGCATAGAATTCTCTGTCTCACAAGCCGTACTCTCTCTAATCTGATCACCTGTTCTTGCTAAGCTGTCTTCAAGAAAGTCACTAAGCTTCATCGACTCCGGCCCCAATATACCCATCCGTAATTCACGCTCTTTTTGCTTCTGCTGTCTCTCAGCCTTACGACTATCAGCGTGCCCCAGAGAAGTACGCCTTCTCTTTCCATTCTCATCTACATAATCGAGTATGTACGTGAATCTCTTACCATCACGCGATGGTCTTGTTCTAAGTCTTACCAGTTCCTTCATTTGGAACCTCCTTTCTTCTCGAACTGGCAAGACCGGTCCGGGCACATTCTAACATTGGCTGTTGAAGTTGGAAATTGAGAAATCATGGTTCACCCCTCAATTCACGATTTTTTCGTTTCTTGTTCTATCCATCGGCAAATCGCATCTCTCGGATACAACGGCTGATGGCTGATATGGATACATGGAAGCCCGCGCATACGTTTTAAGTTTGCTATGACGTTGTGGTAGTCTTTAGAATTGCTGACTTCCGGGATGCGCAGATAGACAATAAGCTCATCTTCAGTCATCAGATCTGATTTGGGTCTTGTGACGTTTTCCACTACCTTGTACTCAGGTTACATTACTGATCATGTTCTTCTGTCATTCAAAGCGGTGTTTCACACCGACTCGTTTCATCGGCAGCAAGGTCCATATGTACCTTGCTCCCTCGCTTCTCTTATTTTTTTGAAAATTTGCGTCTCCTGTGAAATGACAGAGTGGGCTCAGCCGCTGTGTTTAAGAAGGAGTATACGGTGCGCTCCAAACTTTGCGGGTTTTCCAGGAGTTTTCAAGCATGGCGTTTAGACTGACACCATCAGACTATGAGATGCTCCAGATTGTTGCCGAGTATCGGATCATGACATCACCGCAATTGGCGGCTCTCCTATCCCGTAGTAAAAAAGGCGTGAGAGACAGGATCGGCAAACTGATTGCAGAGGGTGTGCTCGAAGAAACCAAGCGCGGTCGGGGACAACACAGGGGCCGACCCGAGCGGGTCGTGTTTCTGAGCAAGTCGGCCGTCACTATTTTGAAAGAACGGGGAATCATAGAATCCCAAGTTCCAACTGGTCATCTAATTGGAGATAAGACCCGCTGCCAGAATCACCAGCTCTTGTTGAATTGGGTACGCATTCACCTATACCGCGTTCAGACCGTTTTGCCTGGATTGAAAATACGATTCCTTCCGCATAACTCACCGTTTAGTCCAAAGGAATTATTGAGTGTGTCAGTACAGAGCAAAACAGGAGAGCTCATCCGTTTTGAGCCCGACGCGACCTTCTCAATATACGATTCGAACCTGGAAAGAACACTTCTGTTCTTCCTGGAGGTGGATTTGGGTACGGAAATACTTGCCAGTCCAAAGCGTATATTGACAGACATTCGCCAGAAGATCCTCAATTATGGGATATGTTTCGACGCGCAGGGGTACAAACGCTATGAAAGACTGTGGAATTGCCAACTGAACGGTTTTCGCCTGCTATTTCTAACGGACACTTCTTCTCAAATGAGCAAGATATGTTCTTTGGCCCGGGAGATGCAACCCTCTGATTTCATCTGGGTGACGCAGAAAGACCGCATGTTCGAAGACGGCATCTCGGCGGATATCTGGGCCCGGGGTGGCCGTCTCGATATCCCACCTCAATCGATTCTCGGCAGTCTCAGTTGTCGCGCGCCATTGCCCTGATCACATATCAAGATTCCGCTTAATCTCCTCATAGATTCTCTCTGTCAAATCTTCAGGCAGATCGATACTGATCTCTCGCTTTCTGCCATACCGCCCGCGTGAGATCACGTGGCTTCGCAGAAGTGAGTACATATCCAATTCATTGAGCATGTCGCCGAAAGCTCTGCGCGTAAGAGGCCTCAGCTCCGCTCTGCTACAGAACTTGCTGTATATCTGATAGACTTCGCCCGTGTCGCCTTTATCACCTCTCTTGTTATGTACGCACTGGATCACTGCGGCCATGGCGGTCTGAAGTTGTCGGGGCGCGGTGCGGATCATAGTGATGTACTTATCCTGCTCCATTTCCGAGGCTGCGTGGTCGACGGTCTCCAGAGTGATTTTGGTTCCCGCTTTCTCGGCCAGATAGGCGCTTCTGGCCAGGAGAGCAACAGCCTGCCTGGCATCACCGTGATCCCTACTGGCCAACGCGGCCACCTTCTCGATCACGCCTGGTTCTACTGCCTCCTTATGCAATGCCTTATCCACGCGAATACTAAGAATTCGCTGCAGATCCAAGGCGTCATAGGGTTTGAATACGATTTCATTCAGCTTAAGGAAGGACTTAACGCGCGGGTCCAAATTATCCGGCCAGTCGAGACGATTGGATACGAAGACGAGGATAAGTCGCGCTGGAATCCTCTGGGGCAGTCGACGGACGAGAAACGTCATGAATGTATCCTTATCTCGCCTGAGATGATCCACTTCGTCCACGAAGAGAACGAGGTAGCCTTCGTATGCAGCCAGAGCGGCCTCAATCCTCAACATGAGTTCTTCAAGGGATATGCCCTTCTTGTACCGCTTGCTGGCGTTGAGAAGACATGCCAGATCGTTCAAGGCCCGGAAGCATGGCATGGGTGTGGAAAGATCGAGGTGCTCATATTTCAGGTTGACATTCTTCTTTACGCACATTTCCGCCAGCAGATTAAGGAAATAGCTCAGCGTCAGTGTTTTGCCAGTTCCGGTCTTGCCCCAGACGGCCAAGTGGACCGGGTGGTCGTTTCGCAGTACCGGTGCAAAATGAGAACTCAATTCACGGATCTCGGTATCTCGCACATTGGCGTTGAAAATCTCTTCTAAGACCGCCAGTTGCTCGGACTTGATGAGTTGCTCATCATCGAGAAAACGCCGGTTCTTAATGACAGTGTGCTCAAGCATGTGTTGAATCTGTGCGATGATCTTACCTCGGACTTTTGTAGTTTCCATCGGAATTTCACCTCCTGTTGCGTTCACTGGAAGAGCTGGTATATAAGCTTTTTGGATTCCAAGCTCCTGCCACCGAGAGTAGATTTCCGATGGAAAATTCGGGACAGCATGATGAGTGATATCCAAATAGCCGCGCTACTGCCAAATGGTAACGGCAAGTGTAGACACCTTTCAATATTGAAAATATATATATATTAAAGACAACCATATATCTATTATCATAGATCGCAATTCCATCGGAAACGCACTCACGGTGAGATTTGCATTCTTTCCTTGTAGACCAATTCATCAAGTTTTCAAAAACCAACTGTGTCGTTGGTGGGCAATGGTGGTCTCTGGCAATGAGCGTCGTGGCGGTTGATCCACCCCCTTACAAAATTGCCCAAAAACCCCTACATAAATCGGCCAAAGTCTTACATAATTCGGGCCTAAACCCTTACATAATTCGCCAAAAGTCTTAGATAAATAGGCTTTTCGGGGGTCAAAACCCCTACATAATTCCCTGCGGAAAACAGCTAAAATCAGCTCTAAGGTGTTGCATATCAGCAGTTTACAAAACCCTTACATAAATCGAATATATATACATTTTAACCTTTTCCCAACACCCATCTGCATTAAAGCGTGACGTTGCCTTCACGACGGGGCATCTCACAAGGTATATTTGCCTAGCAGCGCGCTCATCTTTGTTTGTCGCTCCGGGCCACACTGTCTCTTTTTTCATAAACCTTTCCACCCATGGACGAGTTGTGGCACATAGTGCTTTTATGGCTTGTTGGCAGTATTTGGATACAATACACCTACTGTATTAGTAGAGACTCTCATATTGGATATGTAGTCATGTCTTTTGGCTGCGGATAGCTCTCCCACGCCACCTCAGCGGCCGACCCTCGATTTTATAGACGAGGAACAATTGCAGCAAACGTAGTTGTTCTCCGCTGCGGTTGCAGGAGTTGTACAGACTGTGCTCAGTTGGTCGTATTGAGTACTGTGGATTGAACGCCTTGCTCTCAGAGGTGTTCCTGTACGCTCCGGCCCACGCAGACCCATTATCGTAAATCTTTCCCCCTTCGGGGTCGGCCTTACGGCCTCAAGATAATATGTAGGCCATTCTCCTAAATTGGTAACCTTAGAGTTTTTAACCTTCAATTTAAGGAGAATGACCATGGGTAGAAGATTATCGAAAAAGGAAAGTTGGTTCAAGCAAAATGCTTTTACGAAAGAGGATGAAATTTACGTTGGCGTTGATGTGCACAGGCGTCACTATCATGTGGCGATATGGCATAATGGTCGGATTGGCTGTGTTTACTCGATGTCGCCGAATAATAACAGGCTATTGCGAGATGTTCAGAAGATGGGCAGCTCTTTGAAAAATATTGTGTATGAAGCAGGGCCTACCGGCTATAGTTTGGTTCGCTTATTACGGTCTGCAAATCTTCCTGCTGAAGTAGTGGCGGCATCCAAAACGCCGCGTATGATCGATTCATCTGCTAAAACAGATCGTCTTGACTGTCAGCAGTTAGCAGAATATACCGCTAAGAGACTTCTAACGTTTGTAGAGGTACCCAGGGAACAGCAAGAAGCTGACAGACAAGTTACGCGACTACGTGACCAGTTGGCGTCCAAGCGCAAACGGATCATGCAACAGATTAAGAGTTTCCTTTTACAGCATGGCATCAGCTGGCCCGGAGGCAACTGGAACAAGATTCTCATCGAGCGGCTCCGGCAGTTGAATATCTGCAGTGAGTTGCGATTTACCCTTGATCAATATCTTGATGAATACGAATTTCTCTGCAAAAAAATGGGCGAGACCAAAGCCAAACTCCGTCAGATATTCAGCAGCGAGCGTCATAGTGCTGCTATAGAAATCTTTAAGTCTCATCCTGGCGTTGGAGACACCGTTGCCTGGGCATATCGAGCAGAGATGTTCAACATAAGTCGATTCACTGAGTCTAAACAGGTAAGCAAATATACTGGTCTGTGCCCCAGGGTAAGCCAAAGTGGTCAGAGTTGCCATCAGGGACCCATTACAAAAACCGGCCGGCGGCAACTGCGTGCGATGCTCGTCCAGGCTGCCTGGGCATGGTATCGCAGAGATCCTCATGCCCGTCAGATATATAATCGACTCTTACACAATACCGGAAACGGCAAAAAGGCAATAGTAGGCCTTGCCAAACGTATAGCGATACATCTTTGGCGGATGCTTTGTGATGGGTGTTTGTATGATGCCAAGGTGGTTAGGAGTTGAGCTGATTGGGCCGTTGTTTTTTTCTTTTTCCGTCCCGTTTTGGGTGAGAACGAAAAAAGGAAAAAACAACTTGATAAATTGTTTGCTGTGACATGATGAACAGAACGATTCTTAGTGACGGACTTTCGATACAGCACTTTGGCGATGGGATGACTATGTGATAAACCCGTAACGGTACATTATGTCTGAAGAAAGTAGCTCCCATTTGCGATAATTTGAAACATTAACTTGTGCGTGGCATAGAGCCCAAAGCATGTATAGCAGAATGAGTAGCTGTTCAGTCCTGCCACGGAAAGGGTTCTGACGGAGCATATTTTGCGCATTAAGAAAAAAAATGAATTCTGATATCTTTTATACTTGATGAGAATGGCCTCATAGCAGGTTTATCGAAGGGTCTGCTAACGAGCCTTGGCTTAGACCTATGGCGGTTCACTATAAAACGGGTGAACCGCCGCATGAGTGGTTCAGCCGGAGCTGACAAAATGAACAAACATAAGATATGGAAAATTGTGGATTTCATCAGGAGTCAGGGCAACTTGCCTACGGACCAGTTCGGACAGATTCTGCCTGTTGACGATTTGCTTGCCTGGTACGGTCTGGATGAGTGCCTTTCGCGTTATGAGCAGAGGTGTGTCAAAAAAGAGCTGGCTGCGTTAGCTGACGCTCAGTTGGCCATCGAGCAAATCAGGATGGCTGAGCAACTGCGTGCCGGTAGCTGACCGGCCTAATTTTCTTTTGTTGTTTGGTTTTGCAGCGGCCGTATGTTTCGATTTCTTTGGCCGCTGAGGCTCGCAGGCTCGCCTCCGCGGCCCTT
>CAZRBG010000033.1:0-66296 GCA_964598225.1 uncultured Pirellulales bacterium | reverse complement strand
GTTATTACGCCAGACCATATACAAATCGGGAAGTTATTTCATGCACGATCCTTAAAGAGATCGAAGTGCCCGTGACCCAGCGGGTCATGGTCATCGGCGCCGGCATCGCCGGAATACAGGCGGCGCTGGACGTGGCGTCGGCGGGTTACGAGGTGGCGCTGGTCGAGCGCAAACCCAGCATCGGCGGGTACATGTCGCTGCTGGATGAGACCTTTCCCACACTCGACTGCTCTCAATGCATCCTTACCCCGCGTATGGTAGAAATAATGCAGAGCGATAAAATCACCCTCCACAGCTACTCTGAAGTGGAGCAGGTGGACGGATACATCGGTAATTTCAAGGTTAAAGTCCGCAAGAAAGCGCGCAGCGTTGACATGAGCAAGTGTACCGGCTGCGGCGACTGCTGGAACAACTGCATGGCCCGCAACAAGATCACGGTGCAGGCGGTTCCCGCTCCTGATGACGGAATTGCTTATGAGGTCATGGAAAAGGTCGATGGTATTCTCGAGAAATATACGGATCAGGCAGGAATGGTTATTGGTGTTCTTCAGGATGTGCAGGACGAGTTTAACTACCTGCCTGAAGCTGCCTTGACTTACCTGAGCAGGAGAACCGAAATACCGTTAAGCCGGTTGTATGGTGTGGCTCGGTTCTACAATGCATTCAGCTTAACACCAAGGGGCAAGTACATCATCCGTGTTTGCCTGGGCACGGCCTGCCACCTCAAGGGAGGCCCCCGCATTGCTGAGGCGATTACGCGCGAACTCGGTATTGAGGACGGTGAGACGACCGAAGACGGCTCATTCACTCTGGAGCGGGTCAATTGCCTCGGTTGTTGTGCCCTGGCCCCGGTCGTAGAGGTGAACGGCCATGTCCACGCCGGTGTGACTGTGGGCAAAATTCCATCGATACTTGCACAATATGGCTACGAAAGAGAATGCGTAAAGGTATGAAATCCTTAGAAGAATATTACTCAGAGGCGACGAATCGGTGGGAGGCGCTGCAGGCCGGCGAGATCCCCGTTTTCTATGTGGGAGCGGCCACGTGCGGGCGTGCTGCAGGGGCCGGAGACGTGATTGAACGACTTCAGGCCGAGATCCGCGCCAGAAAGATGGACGCGAAGGTCGTTGAGGTGGGTTGTCTTGGATTGTGCTGCTTAGAGCCGCTGGTTGTGATCCATAAGCCCGGTTTCCCACAGGTGTGTTACGGCGGCGTCGATCCTGACAGGATTGTCAGTATTCTGGAGAAGTATATTCTCGGCAACGACCCTTGCGCCAAGTGGGCGTTGGGGGCAATGACGCCGGGTAAATTAGACGGAATCGGCAAATTCAGCGAGCACCCAATGATGACCGGACAGGTTCGCCATGTCCTGAGAAATTGCGGCGTGATTGATCCGAAAGACATGGGCCATTATGTGGCCCGCGACGGTTACCGTGGTTTCCTGCGCGCTTTGGAACTGGGGCCGGCGAAAACGCTCGAAGAGGTCAAGGATTCCGGTTTGCGTGGACGAGGCGGAGCGGGATTTCCAACCTGGCGTAAGTGGCATTTCTGCCGCACCGCACCGGGCGATGCGAAGTACGTAATTTGCAATGCCGATGAAGGTGATCCCGGCGCTTTCATGGATCGTAGTATCATGGAAGGCGATCCGTTTAGCGTTCTGGAAGGCATGGCCATTGGTGCTTTCGTCATTGGTTCCACACGTGGATATATTTACGTACGGGGGGAATACCCGCTTGCGATCAACAATCTATCCATAGCGATCGAGCAGTCGCGCCGCCTCGGATTATTGGGAGAAGACATTATTGGCTCAGGATTTAGTTTTGACGTGGAGATCGTCCGGGGCGCCGGAGCCTTTGTGTGCGGTGAAGAAACGGCTCTGATAGCGTCCATAGAAGGTGATATAGGCAGCCCGCGACAACGTCCGCCATACCCGGCCCAGGCCGGGCTGTGGGGCAAACCGACCAACATCAACAACGTTGAGACGTGGTCAAATGTTCCGGCTATTATCCGTAATGGCGGCGAGCAGTTTGCGGGTATCGGCACCGAGGGATCGACAGGGACAAAGGTGTTCTCACTGGTCGGCAAGGTGAAAAATACCGGGCTCGTGGAGGTCCCCATGGGTACGACCATGCGTTCGATTGTGTACGACGTGGGCGGAGGTACACAAAAGAAGCGATCATTCAAGGCCGTACAGAGCGGCGGCCCGTCCGGCGGATGTATCCCTGCCTCGCTGCTGGATTTGCCCATAGATTTTGACAAGCTCCAGGAGGCCGGCGCCATGATGGGGTCCGGCGGGCTGATCGTTATGGACAATCACACCTGCATGGTGGATGTGGCCAAGTACTTTCTGGCTTTTCTGGTCGATGAATCCTGTGGTAAGTGCACGGCATGCCGCGAGGGTGTCTCGCAGATGCACAACATACTGACGCGCATTGTCGCCGGTGATGGCCGCGAAGGTGACATAGCTCTACTGGAGCAGTTGGGCACTTACGTGAAGAAAACCTCATTGTGTCAATTGGGTGGAACGGCGCCGAATCCGGTTCTTTCCACGATACGATACTTCGGTGACGAATACGAGGCTCACATTAAGGACAGGAAGTGTCATGCCGGTGTCTGCAAATCGCTGGTGAGTTTCGCTATTGACGACGAAGCCTGCAACGGGTGTGATCTGTGCCGGCGCTGCTGCCCCGTCGAAGCTGTTTCCGGAGCGAAAAAGCAACCCCATCGTATCGACGCCGAATTGTGCATCAAGTGTGGTGTATGTTATGAAGATTGCCCGTTCGATGCGGTGATAGTGGAGTGAAGGCAACAATGTTAAAATTGACTATAGACGGCCAGCAGGTAGAGGTAGAGTCGGGACGAACCATCCTTGATGCGGCCAAAGCGGCGGGCAAGGAGATTCCGACGCTATGCCATCATCCTGCGGTTCAGCCTGCCGGAGCATGCAGAATATGTGTGGTGGAAATTGTCGCCGGTGACAGGCCCGGTCTTGTGCCGGCTTGTGCATACCCGGCTAAAGATGAAATGGACATACTGACAAGTTCCGAGCAAGTATTAGAGTCGCGAACAATGACGCTCCAACTTATGTTAGCTCGCAGCCCTAACTCGGAGGTCATCCGGGAAATGGCAAAGGAACATGGGATAGAGGAAGGTCTGTTTCCGGAAAAGACCGGTGAAGATGGGGATGATTGCATCATGTGCGGACTGTGCGTACGTCTTTGCCGGCAGGTTATCGGTGCTTCGTCCATCTGCTTTGATGGACGTGGACCGGATCGAAAGATATCCACGCCGTACAAGAACCGTTCAGATGTGTGTTTGGGGTGTGGTGCATGTGCTTTTGTATGTCCTACAGGCACGATTGATCCGGCTCAATATTGTCCTAATCCAATCGAAAAGATCCCCAACGAATTCAACTGCGGGTTTGATTCCCGTACGCCCATCCATATTCCTTTCCCACAGGCCGTGCCGAACAAACCATTCATCGACCGGGAAAACTGCATCCGTTTTCAGACCGGAGGATGTGGTGCATGCAAGGAAATCTGTCCCGCCGGGGCTATCGACTATGATATGACCGATGAGTTCGTGGAAGAGGACGTCGGGGCTATTATTGTCGCCACGGGCTATGAAATCATGGATCCTTCGGTCTATGAAGAATACGGCTATGGCCGTTACCCGGATGTTGTGACAAGCCTGGAATTTGAACGCATGGTCAGCGCCAGCGGACCGACCAACGGCGAGCTGACGCGGCCGAGCAACGGCAAGCCGCCCAAATCCATCGTGTTTCTGCAGTGCATCGGTTCCAGACGTGAAAAGAACGGAAAACCCTACTGCTCCAAAATATGCTGCATGTATACAGCAAAGCACACCATTTTGTACAAGCATAAGGTGCACGACGGCCAGGCATTCGTGTTTTTCATGGACGTCAGAGCAGGTGGGAAAAATTACGACCAGTTCGTGCGCAGAGTCGTCAAGGAACAGCAGGCTACCTACCTCCGGGGCCGGGTTTCTAAAGTGTTTGCGCGTGGCGATAAACTGATGGTTCGCGGCGCCGACACGTTGAGTGGAACGCAAATTGAAATTGCCGCCGATATGGTGGTGTTGGCGTCGGCTTTAGTCCCGTCAAGCGGCGTGCGCGACCTGTCCCAGAAGCTGAGGGTGGGCTTCGATGAGCACGGCTTCCTGCTGGAGGCGCATCCCAAGCTGCGCCCGGTGGATACAAATACCGCCGGTGTATTCCTTGCCGGCGCGTGTCACAGTCCCAAGGACATACCCGAAAGCGTGGCTCAGGCCGGCGCTGCGGCCGGCAAGGCACTGGGGCTGATCTCCCACACGCGTCTCAGCCGGGAACCGACGATCGGCATTGTGGATGAATCCACGTGTAACGGCTGTTTCGAGTGCGAGGGCGTTTGTGCTTACGGTGCTATCGGGCCGCGGGAATTAACCGACAAGAAAGGCAACCATCTCGCTACCGTAGCCTTCATCAATGAAGGCTTATGTCAGGGGTGCGGCGCCTGTGCCGCGACGTGTCGCTCCAAGAGCATTGAAGTGCAGGGTTATCGAGACGACCAGTTATTTGCCGCAATTAACGCAATTGATCGGTGAGGTAATATGAGCCAGAAAACAGATGACACAACGGATACATCTCAGTGGCAGCCGCGGATTGTGGCCTTTCTGTGCAACTGGTGCTCCTATGCCGGGGCAGACTTGGCCGGTATGAGCCGTTTTGCGTATCCGGCCGCTATCAAGATCGTGCGTTTGCCCTGCAGCGGCCGAGTGGACCCGATGTTTATAATTAAGAGTTTTGAACAGGGGGCCGATCTCGTTTTAGTATCGGGCTGCCATCCGGGCGATTGTCATTACACAAGCGGCAATTATCACGCCAGGCGGAAACTTCTCGCCTTCCGGGAGTTGATAAAGTTCCTCGGCATCGATCCTCGCCGCTTCAAAATCTCCTGGGTCTCTGCCGCAGAGGGGGCCAAGTGGTCGTCGCTGGTGAAGGAGATCACTGATGAGGTGAAAGCCCTCGGACCCTTTGAAACCTACTCGAAGCTTCGGACCGGAGGGACAGCCCTGTGAGTACAGACACCACAATAACAGAGTCTCTCCGCAATACAGCCGCCGAGTTATTGTCTGAGGGCAAGCTGGCCGTTGTCATAGGCTACGGCTCGAACGGCGAGTCGTTTTCGCCTCCGCTTTTCGTGCGCAAGCCGGAAGAGGCCGAAAATCTCATTTACGATGACCGCTGTTTCGGAAATCTCGCCGTGTATTTGTCCAAAGACGCTATACGCGGCATGGGCAAAATCGGCATTGTCGTCAAGGGTTGTGACCTTCGCGCAATAAACGTGCTTATCCGAGAACACGTCATCAAGCGCGAGGATATCGTTTTGATCGGCGTTCCCTGCACGGGTCAGGGGGATCCTCCGTTTCAGAAGTGTGCCGTGTGTGAACAGCGTAATCCGGAGGGATGTGACGTTGTTCTTGGCGACTCAGTCGAACAGCCCAATATTGACGCTGAGTTGCGTTATAAAAATGCTGCCGAACTCGATGATAAGTCTCTGGAAGAGCGCTGGGAATTCTGGAGTGAACAACTGAGCAAGTGCATTCGGTGTTATGCCTGCAGAAACGTGTGCCCGCTGTGCTATTGCAAACGCTGCATTACCGAGAAAACCATCCCGCAGTGGATCGAGACCAGCGCGCACTTACGCGGCAACATCGCCTGGAATGTGGCGCGGGCTTTTCATTTGACGGGCCGATGCGTCGGCTGCGGTGAATGTGAACGAGCGTGCCCGATGGATATTCCGCTGGGCGCCATCAATCAGAAAATGGCTAAGCTTGTGGAAGAATGGTACGATTTTCAATCCGGTTTGTCATCCGAACGGAAGGCGCCGTTTACCACCTTCAACGTGGATGATCCCGAGACGGGGATTTTATGATGTCAGTGGAAGTGGACGAGAAAGCACTGTATCAGGCAACCGCCGGCTGGTTGAAGTCGGCGGTGGATATCGTGCAAGGCGCAGGTGGAGAGGTCATCGCGCCGGTCGAAATCGATCGCGGCGCAGTCGAGCTTGCCGCAGTCAATTCGCCCGAAACAGTTGCGCTGGATTATTCGAACGTCAGACTTCCACTTAAGCGTTTTTTCTTTCCTGTTACTGAGGTACTGCTGGAATTCGAAAAGCAGACCGATGGTAACGTAGATGTAAAATCCGAACCGACTGCAGCGTCCGGAGAGATTGTAGTCATCGGCGCCAGACCTTGCGATGTGGCAGCCCTGGAGGCACTCGACAGGGTATTTCACTGGGATTACGATGATGTTCGTTACAGTGCCCGGCGTAAGCGAACCACATTGATCACCTTCGCCTGCGCCAAGCCAAAGGAGCAATGTTTTTGCACATCCGTAGGAGGTTCGCCGCACAATACGGCACAGAGCGATGTGCTCGTTTTCCTCGAAGACGGCGGCCGGGCCCTCATGCAGGTCTGCAGTGAGAAAGGGGCACAATTCCTCGAGCGCCTGGGCGACGTTGTCAAACCTGCCCCGGCCGGAATCAAGCCGCCTTCTCCACCGGAGGTCAAGGCAAGATTCAGTGCCGAAAAGATCAAAGCATGGCTTGATGAAAATTTCGAGAACGATTTCTGGACGGATATATCGCTCAAATGCCTGGGGTGCGGGGCCTGCAGTTTCCTTTGCCCGACCTGCCACTGTTTTGACATAGTCGATGAGGCGAACTGGCACACCGGCCGGCGACGACGCAACTGGGACTGCTGTTCTCACCCCATGTTCACCAAACACGCATCAGGCCATAATCCCAGACCGGATCAGGCCTCTCGATGTCGCCAAAGGCTGATGCACAAGTTCAAGTATTTTCCCGAGCGTTTCGAGCAAATCGCCTGCGTCGGCTGCGGCAGGTGCGCTAGATCCTGCTGTGTGGGCCAGAACCTCGTCGGCATTTTGACGGACATAGAAACAAAAGCGAATGGAGGAGAAATTTCCGATGCCGAATGAAAACTCAGCGAACCAGACACAGACATTAATACCGCTGGATTACGTGGCCTCTAAAATGCGGATCGTCTCTATCAGAGAGGAGACAGTAGATACAAAGACATTTCGCCTGGAATTCTGCGATGCTCAGCAGGGCGAAGAGTTTGAATTTCGCGCGGGGCAGTTTGCACTCTACTCGGTGTTCGGAGCAGGCGAGGCGACCTTCTGTATCGCCTCTTCACCCACGGAAAAGGGATACATCGAATGCAGTGTCAAACGCACCGGCAAGGTCACAAACCAACTGCACGAGTGTAATGAAGGCGATATCATCGGCTTTCGAGGCCCCTACGGCAACTGGTTCCCGATCGACAAGATGGAAGAAAAGAACTTACTGTTCGTAGCGGGCGGCATCGGACTGGCGCCCCTGAACTCACTGATCAGAAATTGTCTCGATTTGCGAGAACAGTTCGAAGACATAACCATTTTGTACGGCGCGCGAAGTGTAGCCGATCTGGTGTACAAAGACAGACTGGAAACCTGGCAGCAGATGAAAGGTGTACAAACTCTTTACACGGTTGATCCCGGCGGCGAAACACCTGAGTGGAAAGGTGAAGTAGGCTTTGTTCCCACGGTTTTGAATAATATGAAGCCAAAGCCGGACAACACCATGGTCGTTCTCTGCGGTCCGCCGATCATGATCAAATTTGTGCTGGAATCCCTTGTGGGGCTGGGATTTTCCCCGGAATCGGCGTATACCACGCTCGAGAACAGAATGAAGTGCGGCGTGGGGAAATGTGGTCGCTGTAATGTCGGCAGCCTGTACGTCTGTAAGGACGGCCCGGTGTTTCGATGTAGTGATTTGGAACTCTTACCGAAAGAATTCTAAGTAGCATGGGCAAAATGCCCCATGCTACATAGTGAGCAGACTTTCTAAATGAAAAGATGGCTGGAAATATCTGAGTTAACTATGGTGCTATCTGGTGTAGAATCATGAGAAATATTACCCGGGTTTTACTTATATTCATTTGCTTATCGTCTCATGCTCTCTGTGTGGAAAGGCCGACAACCGAGCAGGAAACCTGCATCACGGCGGAATGTCATGCCGAGCACACATCAAAGCCGATTATACATGATCCGGTAACCGAAGGCAGTTGCGAAGCTTGCCACGAGACCCTCAGCATTGAGGAACACACCTACAAGCTGACCGACAAAGAGCCTGGAATTTGTATTCAATGTCACGATGAACATACCAAAAAGTTCGTTCACAGTGCTCTGGATGAAGGCAAGTGTAGCCAATGTCACGAGACGCACTCAAGTGAGAATGAGTTTCGGTTAGTCGCAGGCACGGTTGGTGATATGTGTGCGGAATGTCATGAGATCGGTTACCAGACCATCCACGTCCACGGACCTGCTTCGTCCGGCGAATGCACCTTGTGTCACAACGCACACGAAAGCGATTACGAAAACCGGCTGATCATGGGGCTTGACCAGTTGTGCGTTTTTTGTCATATCACTACCAAGGAGGAATTGGAAGGAATCGAATTTGTTCATGAGCCGACACGCGACAACTGTATTGGCTGTCATAATCCGCATGGGGCGGATAATTGGAAGATGCTCAAGGGCGAGGCTCCGGAGCTGTGTTTTTCCTGTCACGAGGAAATCCAGACGATGGCCCAGACCTCAGAACATAAGCACAATGCGGTCTCAGAGCCCGGCGGATGCCTGAATTGTCACACACCCCATGCTTCAACCGTCCGCCCCCTTTTGGCCAGTATGCCTACTAACCTCTGCATGACCTGTCATGACAAGCCCCAGGGGGTAAACGTAAACGAGGTTTTGCCGGCGTTTATCGATCAGATCAAGGACAAAAAATATCTCCATGGACCCATCAAAGAGAACGACTGCGGGGGTTGCCATGTGACGCACGGAAGCGATCATTTCCGAATATTGGCCGCTGAGTATCCGGCGGGGTTCTACGCCTCTTTTGATGAGACGAAATATGACTTGTGTTTTGGCTGTCATGAAAAAACTCTGGTTCTGACACCCACGGCCGACGGCTTAACGGATTTTCGTAACGGCAACCAGAATCTGCATTTCCTGCACGTCAACAAAGAGCGGCACGGTCGAACCTGTCGAGCCTGCCATCAGATACATGCCAGCAACCAGCTCAAGCATATACGCGAGACCGTGCCTTTCGGTGGGTGGAAGGATCTGCCTATCAATTTCACCAAGACCGATACAGGTGGATCCTGTGATCCCGGATGCCACCTCGCAAAACCGTATGACAGAGAAAAGGCCGTTGACTATGAAGCCATACCCTTAAGACGAAGGCCCAATCCAAGGTTAAGAAACAGAAGCGGTGTGAGGCAGATCTCCTCAGCCAGATAGGAATGAAAGGAATTCGACTATGAAAGAGAAAAGGAGCCTGGTTTTGCCGTTAATTATTATGCTTGCATTATCGGCTGTGATATGCAGGGGCGCCTCAACTCCACCGCGAAGAATTCCTGAGGGTGCTTTGATACCGGAATTTTCCGCCGTTGATACGACAGGCAAACCATTCTCCTTTACACGATCCGGGGGCAAGGTCCTTGTATTGGCATTCTTGTCATCTGAGAAGAAACGATCCAGGGAGGCGGTGGACGATATTTTTGCAGTGTTATCCGCCATTCCGCCGGAAAAGTTAAAGTCGCTGCAGGTCGCCTTTGTTATGCAAAAAGTTGACGATGTAGAATTTACTGCATCCATTCAGAAAGAGGCGCCCTGCCTGGTTCAAATCCTGGATGATAACCGTTACGACATATGGGGCAAGTTCGGCGTCATTGCCACGCCCACAATATTGATTTCCGATTCAAAGGGTAAGGTGCTCTGTGTTAAAGCGGGGCACACCTATGATTTTATAGAGGTTGTTAAGTCCAAACTCTTTCCGATATTGCAAATCCCCTACGATGTCGGCTCCCGTGTTGGATCGGCCGTCCGAACGGTGAATAACAATACTATTTCAGCCAGGGCAAAGCGTCATCTGCAGATGGCCAGATCGCTTGCAACAAAAGGCAGACTAGCTACGGCTATTGAACAGGCCAAAATTGCCCATGAGATCGATCCTAATCTTCCTGAAGTGGCATTGGAATTGGGAGGGTTATTCTGTCGCGCCGAACAGGCTGAAAAGGCCATCGAGCTCGTTAGCGATATGCCCGTTGAGAATCCTCGGGACAAAGCCAGAATTAACCTCACCCTGGGATGGGCTCACCGCCAGATGGGAAATCTGGAAGAAGCCGAGAAATTCCTGAAGCAGGGCATCCGGCAGGACGCCGCGTTACACAGGCTTTACTTTGAATTGGGCCGCGTTTACCAGCAACGCGATGATTCGGAAAAGGCGATGAAGGCCTATTTTCGTGCGTTGAAACTGATCTATGGAGAAGACTGAACGTGAGCGTGTATGTGGAAAATCCCAGACTAATAACTTTAACTGTGCAGGAGAGTTTCCGTGAAGTCTGAACCGAAATCCCGGCCTGAACGGCCAGGATCTCCAAATGAGCCGAAATATTTGGAATTCATTATTTTTGCAGTCCTGGCCGTTTTTGGCTCGGCGGCAATTATAATCTACCTGGCTAAGCCTTCAGGTATTGAACCGTTAGCTGAAGCGGGGATCGTGGCGGACGATACAAGAACGTCAGAACCCAATAGCATCGCCGGAACCGACGAGAACGATGCCGAACAGATCGAAACCGTGTCGGCGGTCCAGCCGCAAGTGCAGCCTGTTCAGCCGATACCTGCTCCGATTCACAGAGCGGAGACAAATTTGGAGATTCCGGACGATTCTTCCCGCAAAGGCGAAGAAGGCAAGACCGACACCGGTGTAGCTGTCGTGCCGGACGAGGTTGAATCGGTAAGCACCGAAGCTGCTGTAAAGACCCACAGTTTGACAGTTAATACGGCTGGCGGCGCTATTTTGAAGAGCCCCGAGCGAGACGCCTACAGTCATGGCGAGACGGTGACCCTGAAGGCCGTGCCGAACATCGGGTATAGTTTCAAGAATTGGTCGGGTGACGTCTCAGGCAGCACAAATCCCGCCACAGTGACAATGGAAGCAGACAAGGCGGTGACCGCCAACTTCGCTCCGATGACCTATAGCTTGACTGCAAGCGCAACAGATGGCTCTATTACCAGGAGGCCTGATCGGCCCAGGTACGACTACGGCGAGACAGTGACTTTAGAGGCGGTGCCGAACAAGGGATACAGGTTCACCAACTGGTCGGGGAACCTATCGGGCAACACCAATCCTGCTAACGTGGTCATGGAAGCCGACAAAACCGTGACTGCAAGCTTCGCCCTCAGAACCTACAATCTCATTGCAACGGCGGTAGATGGTTCTGTCACGAAGAATCCCGACAAGATGAGCTACAACCACGGCGAAACGGTGGTTTTGGAAGCAGCGCCGAATACTGGGTACAGTTTCAAGAATTGGTCCGGTGATTTGTCCGGCAATACGAACCCCGTAGCGGTTGTCATGGAAGCGGACACAACAGTGGCCGCCAACTTTGCCCTCAGGACCTACACGCTGACGATAGCAGCGGGCGACGGCTCGGTCAGGAAAACTCCCGGCAGGGCCAACTACAATCGCGGGCAGACTGTGATTCTGGAAGCACTGCCGAACACCGGTTACAGTTTTACGAACTGGTCCGGCGATCTGTCCGGCAACACAAATCCCGCCACACTGGTCATGGACTCGGACAAGGCTGTGACAGCCAGCTTCGCCCTTACGGCAAAAGCAAGCGATGTAGTAACCAACTCCATCGGCATGAAACTGGTCTATGTTCCCGCCGGTTCGTTTATGATGGGCAGCGGCAGTTCAGTTGAAGCATTGTCGTCCGAATACGACGAAAAACAATGGCTGTTCGAGGGCGAATTCCCTCAGCATCCGGTGCGCATATCCAAAGGTTTCTGGATAGGTCAGACGGAAGTAACGCAGGGCCAGTATGAATCGGTAATGAGCGCCAGGCCATGGTCGGGCAAAGCGTATGTTCAGGAGGATTTCGATAACCCTGCCGTATACGTGAGCTGGGATGATGCGGTGGAGTTTTGCAGGAGACTCAGTCAGAAGGAAGGTAAAACCTACAGGTTGCCCACCGAAGCTCAGTGGGAATATGCCTGTCGAGCAGGCGCAGCAACTCAATTCAGTTTCGGTGACAGTCACCTTCCTCTCGGTGATTACGCATGGTTTGATGGTAATGCCGACGCGGTTCGTCAGGATTATGCACATACGGCAGGGCAAAAGAAATCAAATCGCTGGGGCATATATGACATGCACGGCAATGTATTCGAATGGTGCAGCGACTACTACCATAAGGGATACTATTCCAATAGCTCCGACGTCGATCCCGCCGGGCCTGAATCGGGCATTTCCCGTTCCGTACGCGGCGGCTCGTGGGATAACAGAGCGAGCTATCTGCGCTGCTCTTACCGCGCCGGCTACTCCACTAAAGGTGGTCTGCTCGTAGGGTTTCGCGTGGTAAGTGACGGCGCGGCCGAAGGCAATGTTCCGGCATCGCCGATTGAAGTAAAATCTGTTACCGAGCGACAAAAAACCGACAAGCCGGCCTCGGTCGGTCCTGTGCAGACAGTGAGAGGTGCAGACTATGGTGACGATAAACGCATGGTAATCGAGACAATGCCGGAAACAAGGATTACTGAACCGGAAAGTACCAAGCCCGCGGCAGTCGAAGCTGTGCCGGACACCAGGGTTGTAGAACCGGATACCGTAAAACCGGCAGTGATCGAACCTGCAGTGAAGGCCGAGGACTCAACTGCTGTTGATGCAGCCGCTGCGGCCGTTTACGCCTCCGGCAATGCGTATGACATACTGGACCAGGCCGCGG
This sequence comes from uncultured Pirellulales bacterium, assembly GCA_964598225.1. Classification (GTDB taxonomy): domain Bacteria; phylum Planctomycetota; class Phycisphaerae; order Sedimentisphaerales; family Anaerobacaceae; genus SG8-4. Next base: position 53,444 of record CAZRBG010000033.1, on the reverse strand, counting down.
TGGATGCTCGCAGCGGCAAGGTGAACCAGGCCCGGGCCGCACTCAAGTCGTTGCTTAATAAGGACAAAGACGCAACGGTCATGGCCGGGTACGAACTGGGCTTGATCCATTACGAAAACGGTGAGATAGAAAAGGCTGTGCCCTTCTTCGAGAATTCACTCTCTGCTGCTTTCGGCGGATCTGCGTCCGGAAAAGATGAACAGGCGCTGACTGCCCTTCTTAATCAGGAAGAAGACGCCGCTCGCATTAGATATGAGCTTGGTCTCATTTATCAGTCACAGGGTAAACAGGGCCAGGCTGCAAAGCTGTTTAGAGACGCCTTGAGCATTATCTCGGCCAAAGGCGCCACCTACATCGGCGTCAAGAAATGTAAAAGCTGTCACTTCAAGCAATGGAATAGCTGGCGAAAAACGAAGATGGCGCAGACCTTCGAAGTTCTGAAGCCCGGCGTCAGAGGCGAGGAAAAGACTAAACTCAAGTTCGACCCCGATAAGGACTATACCAAAGATCCTGCTTGCCTCGATTGTCATACGAGTGGTTATGGTATGCCCGGCGGCTATATTATTCCCGCTGAAGGCGACTCCGAAGCTCAGGATCAGGCAGAAGACAACGCCGGGGTAACATGCGAGGGGTGCCACGGTCCCGGAAGCAAATCAGTGGAAATACAGGAAGATATAAAGGAGAACAAGCGGCCCTACACTTTCGCTGAGCTTCGGGCTGTCGGTTTCCACAAAGCCGGAGTGCGATCTTGCACGCCGTGTCACAATGCCGGCGATCCGGGTAAAGACCCCGGCTACCATTTCCCGTACGAGGAAAAAAGGGAAGAGGACCAACATGAAAACATCGAGTTGAAGTATCGTCAGGATTGATAGATTGTAAGACCGACGTGAAGACATCTGGAATCGTATACAGTATACGTTTTAGTCTCAGGATTACGGCCGCACCCCAGCCAGGGCGGGTATGTGCAACTGGCACATTCAGCGTTACTTGCAACAAACTCCCCGAGTAGGGCTCGAACCTACAACCTAGCGGTTAACAGCCGCTCGCTCTACCAATTGAGCTATCGGGGACTAACCGTAAGGTGTGCTCCCCGGCAGTCCCTCGGGGACGCCTTGCGGCGGGGGCCATCGGACAGCACACCGCAACTTAAAACAACTGCTCTTGATACAAAACGCGATATATTACAGACATTCGGCATATTTGTCAAAGTTCAGTTCGGTTTGAATCGCGTCTTAGCCTGGCCGATCAGGTAGAAACTACCCGTGATGCAGATAAGGTCCTCTTTGCTGACGGCACTCTTGGCGAGTTGCAGGGCCTGTCCCAGGCTGGATGCCGTCTGGCACATCTTGCCGCATATTTCCGTGTACATCTCGGCCAGCTCGTCCGGCGCCACTGCTTTGACGGAACTGCTTCGGGTGAAGATCACCTTGTCGGCCCCATATTGAAGCATCTGGAGCATTCCCTGGACGTCTTTGTCGCTGTTGCAGCCGAAAATAACAACCATCGAGTCGTAAGGGATGTTCTGTCCGATTGCGTGAATAAGAGCCCGGATGCTCGCGGCATTGTGTGCTCCGTCGATCATGATCCGCGGATCTTGCAAGATCATTTCCATCCGACCGGCCAAAGAAACTTTGCTGAGCCCGAGGCTGGTCTTTTCGTTGTCGATTTCATAGCCGACCGACTTGAGCTTGTCCAGCATAGCCAGGGCCAGCCCGCAGTTGATCGCCTGATGTTTGCCGTGCAAAGGGACTCGGAAATGCTCGAACTTACTGGTCGGCGTAGTCAAACAGATTCTCGTATGCGGGCCGTGCTCGCGCGATGTCTCAAACCGATGCGAAAAGTCAATATCGTTGCCCGTTACGCTGAACGGGGCTTCCACCGCGACAGCCTGTGATTTTAATACCCTCATCGCGGCCGCTTCCTGCTCCACGGTGATAACCGGCACGCCTCGCTTGAAGATCCCTGCTTTCTCTTCGGCGATTGTGCTGATGCACTCGCCCAACTGGTGCTGATGGTCGATACTCAGACTGGTAATTCCCACCACGTGAGGCTTAATAACGTTAGTGCTGTCGAGTCGGCCGCCCAAACCTGTTTCAATCACGGCAATATCAACCGCCTTATCGACAAAGTGCATGAAAGCCAGGGCGGTCATTATCTCGAAGAAAGTGGGGGCATCCGTCTTTGACATCTTCTCGACGGGGGCGTGGACACGGTTTAGCAGTTCACGCATTTCGGAGCGTCCGACCATCTCTGAGTTTACCGTGATCCGTTCATGCAGGTCAACTACATGTGGTGAGGTGTACAATCCGACGCTGTAGCCGTTCGCCTCGAGCATCCTTGCCAGCATGGTGGCTGTAGAGCCTTTACCTTTTGTGCCGGCTATATGGACAGTACGGATTTTACGGTGAGGATTGCCAAGTAACGACAGCAACTTCTTCATTCGGTCGAGGTTAAACGTCGAGACATTATAGCGCAGACGTTTCTCCTTCTCGTAGTCTGTCCTCTCAAGCAAGTATTTCATTGCCCGCTGATAGCTTCTGAAAGCTTTTTTAGTTTTTACTTTGGCAAGCTTGGAGGAGGACTTTTTAGTTCGTTTCTTTCCGGTTGTTTTCACTGCTCTTGCCATCAAAAAGCCGAATTATAGCACTGAAAAGCATATTAGTCAACGCCTCATTACTAAAATTAAGCGGCCAAATCAGTCGAAATAGACCATAAAGTCTTATTGGCTAAGGATTTATGTTAAAATCGCTAATAATTTTATCATTGAATAATCCGAATAGTATTAGTGGGGCTTAAGGTGTATTCACGCTTGCTTATATCAACTTTAGCAATGCTTGATCTGCAACGTTCAAAAATGATCGTTGCAGCAGTTTTACTTTGGTTTTTCAAAGCCCATCCAAATATAATTCTCCAAATGGTTATTGGGATGCGTAAAACTACGTTTTCAATAGCAAAAAGAGCGGCCGCTTTCGCTCTGAAAGGGGTCAACCACCTTCTCTGGCCGGCGGTCTGCGGCAATTGCCTTGAAGGTGTTTCCGAAGCGGATGAAAATCTATGCGGAAAATGCTGGGATCAGCTTCTGGATTGTGCCGGAGGCGAATATTGCCCAAGGTGCGGCCGAGATGCAAGCCAATTCGGCATAGTCAGAGGTAGCTGCCCTGACTGTCAGGGCAGGCAAATCCATTTCGACGGCATAGCAAGGTCAGGGATATACAAACAGAGTCTGCAAAGCATGATTCTGTCTTTCAAGAACGGCAAGACGGAGTTTGACAAGATTCTCGGCTTGCTGATTGCTTCGGCCGCACAGGGAAGCGAATTCTTCAACAACATAGAGTTATTCGTTCCTGTGCCGCTGCACTGGACCAAAAGACTCAAACGAGGCTACAATCAATCCCAGATTCTGGCGCGGAAACTCAAATATTCCGGAGCCAAAATCAGCACAGATCTGGTGCGAATACGTCGAACGAAGGCACAACCGACAATGCCAAGCCCCGCCGCACGAGCCAGAAATGTCGCCGGCGCCTTTGCTGTTCGTACCGGCCACAAGTTCACGGGCCGAAGAATTTGCCTGGTGGACGATATCAAAACGACGGGTGCAACGCTCAATGAGTGCGCCAGGGTGCTGAAACGGGCCGGTGCAACCAAAGTCTATGCAGCGGTCCTGGCCGTAGCGGGACAGAACATGGCTTGATTTGGTTCAGCGTTCTCTTCCGGATATCTCGCGAAGAATTTTGAGGAATCTCGGAGCGATTTTGTAACCAGGTTCCTCTGCTTTGTGAATGTCGCTCCAGGCCCTGCCGTATTGCCCGTTGTCATGGTACACATTCGCGCGATAATAGTAAGCCTTGGCATGTTTCGGATCCAACTGGATCGCCTTGTCGAACTCGTCTATCGCTTCGTCGTATTTACCCTTCTTCCAAAGAGCGATACCGCGATTGCTGTGTTGTGTAGCTTCGTCACGGCTTGGGCAGCGGGATGTTTTCGAGCATAAATGGAATCTCGTAATGCGAAGGATTGACCGCTATCACGTAGCGAATCTTTGTTATCTTGTCAAAATCACCGCCGCCACCCGATGAGCTTCCGCCAACATGATACGGCAAGAATGAGCTTCTGTGCTGACGTACCGGTTTGTCATCCGGGCCGAGGAGTTGTCTGTTCATCACGAGGCGGGTGGGCAAGTAAGTCTCGGCAGACAAATTATGTATGGGCTGTGCTCCTTGCGGCCGGCCTTTTGTGTTGAGATAATATCGCGAATTTCTAAGCCATGCCTCGGCAATCTGCACCTCAACATCAGGCGTCAAACGCACCCACTCGTCACTTTTCTTGAAAGGTATCTCAACATACTCGTAAGACTCGGCCATCAGAGCATAGAAATAGCCTTTGACGCAGTTTATTTTGTCAGGGGTCTTTTCCCCCAACCCGACATCGAGATCTATTTGCATCCGGATGGGCCGGATTTGCTCGACCAATCGAGGCTGGGAGCTTTCCTTCGGAGGCAGCCTCAGCGCCGACCTGATGGCCGTTTTCCATTTTGCAGGCTTTTTCGGACGCACGAATCTCCGGTGATAACGAGGCGCTTCGTAGCGCAATCGAAATGAGCTGGGTACCCTCGAGTTGATTTCAATCTTGCTGTCTTTGTCGTCGAGGATCTCCTCAATCACCGGGGATCGGCTTATCCCAAGAACAAAGTTAGGATCCAGAATTTCAACCTCACAGGAGAGAGACATCCGTTCTGATACATCCTGTGCCTGATTTTCGGAAGTTTCGGTATTGTGCAGAGAAACCGTTTTGCTATAGGATATGCGTGTCCAATCAAGCTGGAATTTGTCTCCGACTTCCTTCTCGGCGTTGGATTCGTTTTTGGATTCGGCCTGTGCCGCTGCTAAACTGAGAGATAAAGACAGGGTGATTGTCGCGAAAACGACGATTTGTCGTACGGTGTTCATTGCTATTCTCCTTTCCGCATCGCTATTCAAAACGCATACACAAACTCCGCACCGAATTTCGTCCGCACCACAGGTAATAGAGCATATTTTGAGCTGAGAGTCAAGAGTCAATAATCACGATGTCTTCGGGTATCGCTACAACGTCGCGGTGGCCGGGGCCGAGGAGCTTTTTGATCTCGGTGCTGTGCTTTCCGGCCAGGGTCTTTAGCTGGTCGCTTCCTATGCTCGTAACGGCCCTGGCGTTATCGTTTAGCATCACGACCTGGCCGGCGTCGAATTTCCCCTCGACGCGAGTTATGCCGCTTGGCAGGAGGCTCTTGCGATTCCTGACCGCCCGCATGGCGCCGGCGTCGATGAATATCGTCCCGGCAGGGCGGCTGTTGAGGATCCACCTGGCGCGGTTGGAGAGCTTTCTCTTAGGCATGAAAATCGTCCCGACCTCTTCGCCGGAAATAATTCGACTGATGACATTCTTGAGCCGTCCATCGGCCAGCACGATTCGGCAGCCGGCGTTTGAGGCGATTTTAGCCGCTTCGATTTTCGTCTTCATGCCGCCCGTAGCGTGAGCGCTGCCTTTTCCTCCGGCGTTTCGCGTGATTTTGTCGGTTATTTCAAAGACGGTCGGTATCGGCCTGGCGTCGGCCGACTTCCGCGGATTCTTGTCATAGAGGGCGTCGATGTCGCTGAGCATTATGAGAAGATCAGCATCGATCTTACTGGCAACCAGGGCGCTTAGTCTGTCGTTGTCGCCGAAGGCAGTGCCGATTTCAGCGGTGCTCACGCTGTCGTTCTCGTTCAGTATCGGCACGACTGAAAGCTTCAGCAGCGTCTCGATGGAATTGCGCAGATTAAGATATGTTTCTCTGTGGCTAAGCACCTCCGCTGTTACCAGGACCTGCGCGACAGTTATGCCGTAGCGCAGGAATGATTTTCGATACTGAGCCATCAATAGCGGCTGACCGATAGCCGCGCAGGCCTGCCGCATCTTGATACCTTTGGCTTTCTTGCCATCGAGCTGCCCGAGCCCCATCCCGATAGCGCCGGAACTTATAATAAGGACTTGTCTGCCGTCTTCGAGCAGAGAACTTACCTGTCCCGCCACCCGACGGACGTATGCGGCGTCCACGGTCTCGTCCTTGGTCAGGATGTTAGTGCCGATCTTTACTACAATTCGCTTCGCATTGTCAAAATTTCGCATGAGTGCCCCGTTTGTATACTCATCTTTGCCATATATTATGACATCGCCTCCACCTGTTCAATAGACTTCCGGTTTGTTGTTTGCTGTGTTATACTTCCTCCAGTGATCAGATTTGCTTTTTGAGAGCCGGTCGGTCCATATTTTCTAATGCAATGTGCGCGGAATCGAGGAAGAGCGTTATGGAAATCAAAGTACAGGATTTAATGACAGAAAGCGGCGTGAAGTTCGGCACGAGCGGGGCGAGGGGACTTGCCGAAGATATGACGGATTTCGTCTGCTGCGCGTACACCAGGGGCTTTCTTCAATACCTCGAATCGAGCGGAGAGTTGAACAAAGATGGAACAGAAGTAGCGATTGCAGGCGATCTGCGACCAAGCACGGACCGGATCATGCAGACCTGCCGTCGTGCTGTGGCTGCTATGGGCTACACGCCGATCAACTGCGGCAAGATTCCCTCCCCCGCGGTGGCGCTGTACGGCATAGTCGAAAGCATCCCGGCAATTATGGTCACCGGGAGCCACATCCCTGCCGACCGCAACGGCATAAAGTTCAATAAATCCGCAGGCGAGATTCTCAAAAGCGACGAGGCAGGCATACGCGAACAGATTGTTACCGTTGACGACAGTCTTTTCGCAGACGATGGAAATTTCGCCTCGCCGATCGCGGATCAATGGGCCTATTCAGATGCGGCACGTGAAATGTACATCCGTCGGTATCTGGACGTCTTCGATTCGGATTGCCTCAATAGCAAACGGATTGCGGTTTATCAGCACTCGGCGGTCGGTCGGGATATCCTGCTTGAAATCGTAAGGGCCCTCGGCGCTGATGCTGTCGCCTTGAACCGCTCGGATACGTTTATTCCAGTCGATACGGAGGCCATTCGCCCGGAAGATATCGAACTGGCGGCGAAATGGGCCGCCGAAGAATCATACGATGCGATAATCTCCACCGACGGCGACAGCGACCGGCCGCTTATTGCCGACGAGCAAGGTCGATGGCTTCGTGGCGACGCGGCCGGAATACTCTGTGCGAGATACCTCGGTGCGGATTCTGTGAGCACTCCGATCAGTTGCAACACCGCCGTCGAAAAGTGCGGCTGGTTCGACAGCGTGCGCCGTACGAAGATCGGCTCTCCCTACGTCATCGCATCCATGATCGAAGCAACCAGGGCTGGGGCAAAGACAGTCGTCGGCTATGAGGCAAACGGCGGCTTTTTGACCAATTCCGATATTTCACTGCCCGCCGGCATGCTCCGTGCCCTGCCGACTCGCGACGCGACAATCCTGCTGCTGAGCATCATTTTGCTCGCCTCCAGAGAGAACAAAAAGATCTCCGAACTGCGAGCCGAAATCCCCTCCCGCTACACGGCGAGCGACCGCCTCAAAGAATTCCCCCGGGACGAGAGCCGGGCGATCCTCGCACTTTTTGACGCCGGTGATGAAGCCGCAGACAAAACCAAAGCCACCGAAGTTTTCGGCGAGATCTGCGGCACATGCAAAGATATCAACCGCACCGACGGGGTGCGCATGACATTCGAGAACGGCGAGATTATACACCTGCGCCCCTCCGGCAACGCCCCCGAATTCCGCTGCTACAACGAAGCTGCCGATGAGGACCGGGTAGTTGAGCTTAATAAAGAATGTATGAATATTCTAAACGAAATGAAAGATTAGGACTGGTCTGGAACAAATGAAGTACGTGTTGAGAAAATCATTCACTATTGTCGCTTGTATCGCTGCATCTTCTGCGTCAGCGATATGCTTTGGCCAGGCTGAGAAGATACTGCCGGAGGGTGTCGAGGAAGTCTGGGATATTGAACAAGCCTATCGCCTTTCGACGCCTACTCGCGATAAAATTTGTATAAACGGCCTGTGGCGCTGGCAGCCGGCCGGGCAGAATGCCGATAAGATACCAACGAATGGTTGGGGATATTTCAAGGTCCCCGGGTGCTGGCCCGGCATCACCAATTACATGCAGAAGGACAGCCAGACCGTTCATGCACATCCTGATTGGGCCGGCCGCGATATGGGAGGCGTAAAATCTGCGTGGTATCAGCGTGAGATTACGATTCCGGCCGAATGGCGCAACCGGCGAATCGCTGTCCGTGCCGATTACGTAAACTCACACGCAGCCGTCTACGTGGACGGCCGGAAAGCCGGCGCCGTCGTATTTCCTGGCGGAGAGCTGGACATCACGGCCTTGTGCCGTCCGGCCCCGACACAGCGTGGCGAGAGCGTCCCGCCCTTGAGTCCCGAGGGCCCGACACGAAAGGGCGATCACGCCCTCGCCACGACTCACGTTTTGACCCTGTTTGTCGCCGCTATGCCGCTCAAGGGTGTGATGCTCTCCTACACCGATACCGCCTCGGCAAAAGAAGTCGCCGGCTCGGCAGCACGCCGGGGCGTATGCGGCGATGTATTCCTGGTCGGCACGCCCGCCGGGGCGCGCATCAGCGACGTAAAAGTCGAAACTTCAGTGCGAAAATGGCGGATAACGTTCGATGCCGCACTCGACGGCCTTACCGCCGATACGCAATACCGCCTTCAAGCCCGGATCACAGATCAAGGGCATAACGTAGCGGAATTTAAGAGTAAGTCTTTCAAGGCAGGCGACCTGAAAAAAGGCCGCATAGCATTTTCGCAAGAATTCGAATCTGAGAAGCTCTGGGATATACACACGCCCCAACATACTTATCAGGCCGAGGTCCTCCTGCTAAAAGCAGACGGCGAGCTGCAGGATGTCTTCCATCCCGTGCGGTTCGGATTTCGTGAGCTTTGGATCGAGGGGCGCGACTTCTACCTTAACGGCACGCGCATCTTTCTGTCTGGCGTTCCGCTGGATAACGCCCAGGTCGGAGCGGCACTGGCCAATTACGCTGCGGCCAAAGAGAGTCTGAAGCGCCTCAAAAGCTTCGGCATCAATTTCGTCTACACTCACAATTACGGCTGCGAGCCCGGGTCGCATTTGAGCTTCGAGGAGGTCCTCGGCGCAGCCGACGACGTGGGAATGCTCGTAGCGCTCTCGCAGCCGCACTTCTCGCATTATGAGTGGGACAAACCCGACGCCGACAAGACGAACGGCTACGCTCACCACGCCGAGTTTTACGTGCGGGCCGCGCAGAATCATCCTTCGGTTGTGTTCTACTCCATGAGCCACAACGCGACCGGATACAGCGAGGACATGAATCCAGACATGATAGACGGCGTGCAGAGTCCGCGCAGCACGTGGTCCCTGCGCAATTCGAAGAGGGCCGAGCGCGCTGAGGCCATCGTTGAAGCACTGGACCCGAGCCGGATCGTTTATCATCACGCATCGGGAAACCTCGGGCCGATGCACACGAGCAACTTCTACGCGAACTTCGCACCGATACAGGAAATGTCCGACTGGTTCGAGCACTGGGCGACGGCGGGAGTCAAGCCATTATTCACGTGCGAGTACAGCGTGCCGTTTCCCTGGGACTGGACGATGTATCGAGGGTGGTACAAGGGCGAGAGAGAATTCGGCAGCGCGAAAGTGCCGTGGGAGTTCTGCCTGGCCGAGTGGAATTCTCAATTTCTGGGAGACCGGGCGTTCGAGATCAGCGAGATGGAGAAGGCTAACCTCCGCTGGGAGGCCAGGCAATTCCGCGAGGGCAAAGTCTGGCACCGCTGGGATTATCCCTACGCCGTCGGTTCCAGCGCCCTGGCAGAGCGGTTTCCGGTTTATGCGATGTACCTTACCGACAACTGGCGAGCGTTTCGCACATGGGGTGTTTCCGCGAACTCCCCCTGGTCTCACGGCCACTACTGGACCCTGCGCGACGGCGTTGACAAGAGCCGCAGGGACCTGCCGGTCGATTGGGAAAATCTGCAGCGCCCGGGATTCAGCCCGGACTACCTCGACCGGCGATACAAACGCATGGACCTTGCCTTCGAGCGCTCGGACTGGGTCCCCACAGTTGCGGCAAAGGCCCTGATCCGCAACAACCGGCCGCTGCTGGGATATATCGCCGGCAAGCCGGGCGCCTTCACGAGCAAGGCCCACAACTTCCTGCCGGGCGAGACTGTTAAGAAACAGCTTATCGTAATCAACAACTCCCGTGAAACCGTAACGTGCGAATGCCGATGGTTCCTCGACTTACCGCAGCCGCTTGAAGGCACAGAAGAGGTTACCATACCGACGGGACAGCAGCAGAGAATCCCGCTGCGCTTCGAGCTGCCTGCCGCTCTGCCGGCCGGAACATATCAGATGAATGCAGCCTTCAAATTCGACGCCGGCGAGACACAAACGGATTCTTTCCAGGTTCAAGCCATGCCGTCTCCGAAGCCCCTCGAAGTAAGCGACAAGATAGCGCTGTTCGACCCGGAGGGAGAGACAGCCATGCTCCTGAATGCCACGGAGATTCCGTGCAACGCCGTTGACGCGGACGATGACCTGTCGGCGTACGAGATACTCATCGTGGGCAAATCCGCCTTGACAGTACATGGGCCGGCGCCGGACATCTCCGGCGTCCGAGATGGCCTGAAGGTGCTGATGTTCGAGCAGACCGCGGACGTGCTGGAGAAACGGTTCGGATTCCGAACCGCCGAGTACGGCCTGCGCCGGGTTTTCAAGCGTGTGCCCGACCACCCGCTGCTGACAGGTATTGACGCCGAGCACTTTTGGAACTGGCGAGGCGAAGCGACAATCGTGCCGCCGCGACTCGATTACGAATTGCGTCCCCGCTACGGTCCGACCGTCGAGTGGTGCGGCATCCGTGTTACGCGGCTCTGGCGCTGCGGCAATCGCGGCAACGTCGCCTCGGTCCTGATCGAAAAGCCCGCCCGCGGCGACTTTATGCCGATCCTCGACGGCGGCTATAGCCTGCAATACAGCCCCCTGATGGAATATCGCGAAGGTGCCGGAATGATTCTTTTCTGCCAGATGGACGTCACCGGTCGCACGGAAGACGATCCCGCGGCACGAAGACTTAGGCAAAACTTACTGAATTATGTTTCGGCGTGGCGACCCGCGCCGAGGCGGAAAATCATCTACCTCGGCGGTCACGCCGGAAGAAAACATCTCGAATCGGCGGGATTCGATGCAGAAAGTAGGGTGGGGCTTGCCCCACCATCGTGCTCCCCTGGTGGGGCAAGCCCGACCCTACATGCCAGCTTGTCGACAGACAAGGTTCTGGTCGTTGGACCGGCCGGCGGCAAAGAGCTTTCCGAAGATGCTTCAGTTATCGACGCATGGCTCAAGTCCGGCGGCAACATTCTTGCAATCGGCCTTAATGAACAGCAGATAAAAGAATCTCTCCCGCTGAAAGTCCGCACGAAGCGGGCGGAGCACATTTCGTCCTGTTTCGAGCCTTTCAGTTACACCTCGCTACTTGCTGGTGTCGGCCCCGCCGACGTGCACAGCCGGGAGCCTCGCAATGTTCCTTTGCTCTCGGAGGGTGTCACAATCGTTGGCGACGGCGTTCTGGGCAAAGCCGAGAATTTCAATGTCGTTTTTTGTCAGTTTGTGCCTTGGCAGTTCGCCCGCCAAAGGCAAAACACCAAGAGAATATTCCGCCGCACCAGTTTCTGCCTGACGCGCCTGCTGGCCAACATGGGAGCCGCCGGATCAACCCCGCTTTTGGAGCGCTTCAGCAGTGCGGTACCCACTTCAAAAGCCAAAAAGCGGTGGCTGGACGGCTTCTACCTTGATGAGCCGCAAGAGTGGGATGATCCTTACAGGTTCTTCCGCTGGTAGTCCGTTTGTAGTGCCGCCGTAAGGCGGTAAATGCTCATAGGGGCACACTACAAACCAGAAGTCACGACGGCACTGAAACGGTTTTCGGCACCGAGGCACAAAGTTGAAAAGTTAATCGTCACACACAGAAATACGACGAGTAAGAGATTTGTATTACGTTCGTGGGTATTCATACGTGACTACTGTCTATCAGCAAATCCAATTCGATCAATCAATCATAACTGTCTGACTGCGCTTGTCAATCGAACATAGTACTTCGGCGAATGCTGCCTTGACAATGAGTCTGTCATATCGGAGTATATTGCAGAGATGAAAATCTGACAGGATTCCAAATTATAAGATGACAGAGGACAAGAGATGAAACGAAGAGACTTTCTGCGAAAAGCTGCTATCGGCCTGGCCTCCGGTGCGGCGGGGGCAAAATTGTGCGAAGCGGCAAGCATTATGACAAATAAGAACCCCGGGCGTCCTAATATACTCTGGATTATGCTGGACGACGGCCGCACGGATACTCTCGGTTGTTACGGCGCGCCATGGGCGAAGACTCCGAACCTGGACGCTCTGGCAAATAGCGGCGTGCGATTCGACGTCGCCATCGTTCAAAATCCCGTTTGCGTACCTTCACGAAAAAGCATGAAGACCGGCATGTACGCGCATCAGGTCGGCCCGGTGGCGATGGGCAGGCCCCCGCAGACAAAAGGTGACTACGTCGATAGCGACCAGATGAAGAGAATCAACGAATCGCCTAACCTGCTCGACGCCTGGACGCAGGCTGGGACAAAGCCGGTCAACGTCGGCAAGGTGCACGGCTTCCGCCGAAGCTTCGACCTGCGGGGAGATGCACCGATGCTGCTCAATGTTGGCGGCAGGCCGACGAACTATTTCAAAAAGAAGTTCGGCGCCGACAGTGATATTTTAAACGCTCCGCGGGCGTTCACCAAGACACATCACTGGCAGATCGGCGGGGTGCTGGACGTTCCTCCGGAAGAGACCGAGACTTGGCGATTGGGCAATATGGCGGTCGATACTCTAGGCGATCTGGCCGCGAAAGATGAGCCCTTCTTCCTGCGAGTATCTTTCCATGCGCCCCACGTGGCATGTTATGTGCCGAGGGAGTATTACATCGACCCGAAGACCATCGATCTGCCTTTGCCCACAGAAGAGGAGTTGGAAAGCAAGCCTGAATTCGAGCAGGGGCCTTTGCGCACGTACTGCGGGGCGGAGCTGACGCCCGAACAGATTGATTTGTGCCGGGGGACCTATTTCGGCATGGTTTCACTCGTGGACGTGCAGGTAGGGCGCATCGTCGAGACGCTGAAAAAATCCGGCAGGTTTGACGACACGATAATCGCGTTCACGTCGGACCAGGGCTTCCAGCTTGGCGAGCACGGACTCTGGAAGAAGAGGGTCTTCTACGACGACAACGTCAAAGTGCCGCTATTTTTCCATTATCCCGAAGGACTTCCGGCCGGCAAGATTATTGACGAGCCTGTCGAGATGATTGATTTTCTGCCTACACTGATGGAGTTATCAGGGCTGGACGTGCCGGAGGATATCCGCGGCCGGAGTCTGATGCCGCTGATCGAGGGCAGGGTTAAGAAATGGCGTCCGGCTTGTTTCTCAGAAATCGATCACAGCCGGAGCATGTACAAAGAGCTGCGCCAGGGGACCGGCCGTCGCGTCATGGTCCGGACGAAACAGTGGAAGCTGATCTACTTCATGGATAACCGCGTAAAGGACAAAGACGGAGCGCTATATAATCTCGAGAAAGACCCGCACGAGCAGGTCAACCTGTATGATAAGCCCGAGTATGCCCCTGTGATTCGCCGTCTCGAAACGCTGGCAGAGAAATGGGACCGGGGCGAGATATAAGTATCGTCGAAGTTTTGCATGGATCCCTGTCGTTTTTGATATAACCGAGAAATGAGTATTAGAAGGGGACTTTGATATGAGTCGGAAAATTGTATTGAAAGTTATCCTGTCTCTTGCTCTGACTTTAGCGGTTATCGATTCGTCCGCTTCACAAGCAGAGACAACTGATAGTGACACCTGGTGGCTGACGCCGCACCGGTTGCTTCAGACGAATCTGCGCGAAATCGACGCCACGATGGATCGGGATAAGTACGTGCGCGAGGTCAAAGAGTTCGGCGCCAACATTGTGCTGTTCAACGTCGGCGGCATTGTTGCCAATTACCCGACGGAGCTTGAGTACCATTGGCGCAATACCTTCATGGAGGGTGATCTGGTCGGCGAGATTCTGGGCAAGCTGCACGAGAACGACATCAAGATGATCGGGCGATTCGATTTCAGCAAGATCAACGAGAAGTTCGCCGCCGAGCATCCCGAGTGGCTCTACGTCAGCGAAAAGGGCGAGCGCGTCAACTATAACGGCCAGGTCCACACCTGCGTCATGGGCGGATACCAGCAGCATTATCTCCTGGATATTCTCAGGGAAGCACTGACCAAATACCCACTGGACGGCGTATTCTTTAACATGATAGGCTTCCCGCAGGTGGACTACAGCCGAAACTTTCACGGCATCTGCCAGTGCGAAAACTGCAAGAAATCGTTCGAGGATTTTTGCGGACTCGATATACCTAAGCATGATGGTGATGCCCAAGTCCTCCGCAAGTATCAGGAATGGAAACGCATCCAAATTGATCGGCAATTCGGCCGGGTGCGCGATACGATCAAATCGATTCGGTCCGAGACCGTCATCTGCACTTATACGGTAAAATATATCGACCTGATTCGCAAGGAATCCGGCGCGCCGCTGGGCCGGGAGACATGGGACGACCTCGAGCGTGCACAGTGGACGCTGCTCACAACCGAGAACAAACAGTTGGCAAATACAACTGTGCATTTCTACCAGATGATTTTCCGCCATTCGGGCGCGGCGCCTTATCTGCACTCACGGCGTGTGTGGCAGCAGATGGTCAACGGCGCCTGGCTGGATTTCTACTGCATCGGTCCGCTGCAACGTCTGGAAGATCGAGCTGCCCTTGGCCCGCTCAGTGATATATACCGGTTCCACGCGGCTAACGAAAAATGGCTTCTGAACACTGAATCCGCCGCCGAAGTGGGCCTCGTACGCAGGGACAGCGACGATTACTGGGGCTGGATTCAGATACTCAGCGAAAATCATATCCCCTTCGATCTTGTTTCGTTCAGGCATTCGGATTTGGATCGCTACAAAACACTGATAGTCCCGAAGAGCGGCGGTGTCGATGCAGACGACTGCCGCGCGCTCGATGCCTTTGTCAAGGCTGGTGGCAAGCTGCTCCTGAGCGGCCGAATCCCGGATGCTTTGACCTGCCTGGGGCGACCCGCACACAAGAAAACCTGGCCGCAGCGGCATTCCATGTACGTGCGTATCCGTCCGGAGGATAAGGAGAAACTGGACTTAGCCGGACTGAAAGATTTCGACCTTGTTCACCTGCGCGGCGACTTCCACGAATACGAACCGACCTCCGGTACGAAACAGATGCTGCGTCTGATTCACGATGTTATGTACGGACCACCTGAGAAATGTTACTATAAATCAATCTCGGACATCCCGGCGTTATTCCTTCGTGAACACGGTGAAGGTATTGCGGCCTGCCTGCCGTTCCGTATCGGCGCGATGTATCGCGAGTGGGGCAATCATGGCCATTCTATGCTGGCAGTCGGCACGCTGGATAACCTGCTGGAAGGCGGGCGCAGGCTTGAGGTTGAGTCTTCACCGCTGGTCGAAGTTACACACAGGCGCGGCCCCGAAGGGAAGTTCGAATGGATCGCTCTCTACAATCATTCCGGACGACTGGAAAATTCTTTCCATCCGCCGGTCCCTATTAGAAACATCAAGCTCAACTTAAAGCCTTCTGCCTCGATCAATAGAATCACTTCATTAACCAACGGTAAGTCACTGTCTGGTGCAAGAACATCGTCGAACGAGATGCGAATTTCCCTCCCGCGCTTGCATGTGTTTGAGATCGTCCTGGTGGAGTACGAACCTTAGGAAGGTGGTGCGATGCATCGCACCGCTGCCCGCACAACGGTCGGGATTGACAAGGTTTGAGCTTCAGTGAGAGCCCAGAGAAAAAGGCCCCTGTTTCAAGGAGGACGAAAACAACAGGGGCCGTGCAAGATTTCAGAAATCGGACTCTCGTTCGCGTGATGCCGGGCTGATGCCGGATTCCTCATGCCTCGGCCAGCGACGCTCTCAAATCCATGACCCGGGCAACCGCGTCCGTTTCTGTGTCGGCGAATTCAAAGACCGATAGAAGGCCGGTCCGATTGAAGATGTCGTTAATGGCCGGAGGGATGCTGCACAATACAAAATTGCGCCCGGCTCCCTCGAGCAGCTTTGACAAAATCAGTAAACCACAAATGCTCTCCGAAGTCAGCATCCCGACTTGTGAGAAGTCCATTACAACGTCGTGATCTATCGCCTCGCTCAACATGCCGTTCAGTGCTTCGAACTCGTCGCTCTGCTGCGGCTGCGGCGGCAAATTGACAACGAGGACGTCATCTGAGAATAATCGAATACCCATTCAAGTCCCTCCACTTCGGTTACGCTAATAAAGGCCGGAAGATATGAAGATAAGAACTTATGAAGATAAGAGGACAAGAGTACACCTGTTCCTATCTTCGTATCTTCCTATCCTCGTATCTTCTCTGGCGAATACCTCCTCTTATAATATACGGCACCAACGGCAAGAATCCAAATTTAATACGAAAAAAGCGGTGGGATTCGGCAACATAATTCCCGCCGCGGTGAGTAATCGAAATGTATATACTTCTCTCACGGGACCGAAAACGCCTTGCTTATATGTGTAGTAGACCGGCATGCGCGCGATTAAGGTCCGATTTCAAGGCGGATTTTTCGGTCTTATGCCTGTTATTTCACTTCTGGCCCGTTCAATTGCAGAACTGTTAAGAACGTTGTTACCGACTCAAGTCGCGCGGAAACATAGCTTGCTACGCCTACGTTACCATTGACAGCTAACGGGTCGACGTACTTTCGTGCTACGATACGAGCCGCCTTTTCAGGCGAGAAGCCCATATCGTGGTGCAGTGTCGCCATATAATCGGAAAGAGCGTCGAAATATTCCTCCGCCCTGGCATAATGTTCTTTAGTTTTGACGTCGTATGACATGACGTTGGTGATATATGCCGCTAATTCTTCCGTCATGGGATTATGTCGCGAACCGAATTCATCGACAATCATCCCAATAGAGTCGGCGTATATGCCCTCGGGATCGGACAGAATTTTGGCGGCCTTTCGAAGGTTCAGGCAAGCTTCACAGGGCTGGACGTCTCTTGCCAGCGCCAGGCCGTTTGCAATCCAGACGTCCATTTTTCTTTTTTCGATCCCGATCTCTTCGGCCGCCCACTTGGTCAGAGCCGGACAACCGGACACATCGACTTCAGTCTTGTCCAGATCAGGGCCTGTCGGCATGAAATACGGCGGAGGCGGTGTTGTTGCCGGAGCGACTACAACCGTGACCGTTCCTTCAACGGGCGCCGCTCCGATCTCTCCGTCGGTTGCCAGGTAGGTGAAACTTTCCTTACCGACGAAGCTCTTCGATGATGTGTACGTAATTGTGTTGTTGCTATTAATTCTTAAAGTTCCGCTGCCGCTATAGTCAAAAGAGACAATTTTAAGCGAATGGTTTTCGGGATCGGAGTCGTTACCTAACACGTTAATCGCAATCGGTGCGCCACGGCCGACGGCCACTTCATCTTCTGCTGTCGTTGGTGGATTGTTCCGCACGGTCAATGTAACAGTTGCTGTGACAGCCTCGGCCCCTGTCTGGCCGTCGGTTACCGAGTATGTGAAGCTGTCTTGCCCGACAAAGCCACGATCGGGAGTATAGCCGAAAGTGCCGTCCGGATTCACCGTCACGCTGCCGTGTTCCGCATCGGTAGCGAGAGCGGTTGTGAGCGGATCGCCGTCGGGATCTGAAACGTTATCGGTGACGGAGCTTCCGAAAAGAAAGTTCATCGAAGATGTAAAAGTCTCCGACTGGGCTGTGGGAGGCGTGTTGGTCATGGTGATAGTGACCGTAACCGGATCGGTTTCTTCGCCGGGTGCAACCGCCTTGTAAGTGAAGGTATCTTCTCCGACGAAACCCGGCTCAGGTTTGTAACTGTAGGAACCATTGCTCAACAGCATGAACTCTTCGGCATGTTCCGGACCTTCAACGAGTTCAGCGTTTAATGATTCATTCTGTGGATTAGCATCGTTATCCAGGACGTTCCCTTCAACGGTGGTACCCATATGGGTCTCTGCAAAGTCAGGCACCCCATCGGTTGCAGGCGCATTGCCCTGCGCGTTTACTACTATCTTTGCCGCGTCGCCGTCCGCGCTGGTGTCCGAAACGGATTCCTTGCTCTGGACGTGAACCTCGCCCGAATCTGCGTCGGCCACGGGATCAGCAGCGTCCGGTCCCCACGTCAGCGTACCCCATGAGTCTATCTCTATCGTGGCGTCGGAAGTCCCGACGGCGGAGGAAATCGCCCGGGCTGTAAGGTCTCCGTTTATGGTCATGTCGCCGTACCAGACCTCATTCGTACCGGAAAATACGCCGATATAAGCTTTGGTTACTCCTCCTGCAATGCCCGTATGCAGGCCGTGGGCGCTGGCGGTGACGTTGCCGTCGAGAGTCAGGTTGTCGCCGGACTTGAGGAAAATCATGGCTTCGGCGGGCTGACTTTCCGGAATATTGAGTATCGGGCTGTCCAAGCCAACTGTGACGTCGCCGTTAACGAGAAGCTCACCGGAAGCGTTTACATTGATCTCGGCGTGACCCCATCCGTCCTTGATAACCAGATTCCCGGTTTTGATGCTCCCTCTGTCGGAAGTGCTCAGGATAATCCGGCCGGGGGTGGGATTCAGGTCCGAAACGTCTTTAGCTGTCTCGATGTTGCCGATGGAGATGCCGCCGGATCCGGCTCCCATAATGATATCGCCCAGTGTAGTGCTTATCGTATTCGTCGCGTCCTCAAAAGTGATAAAGCTATCTTCGTTCGTAGCATGTAACTCGATGTTGCCGTACCTGCCCTTGATTTCTCCATCGGTGATGGCGGGCACTGTTATGCCCTGTTCAGAATTGACCACAAGGCTTGTACCTTTGTCGGAAAGAGATTCGATGCCCTGTTCGTAGATGGTGTTAGCGGCGCCTGCGTTAACGCCGTCTGCTATAGTTACACTTGGTGTATTGATCTGGAACGTGCCGGGCTCGTAGTCCGTATTTCCCGGAGATGCATCAATATCTCCGGCAATGGAAAATGTATCGGCAGTAATGTTGATCGAGCCGCCGTTGCCGGAGTTAGTGCCTCCGGCCGCCTGGACGGAGCCGTTTTCGCCGATAGTGACTTTACCCTGGGATTCTATCGATACCGTACCACCGTTTCCATCGGTTCCGGCGCTGGCGGTAACAACGGCGGTTCCCGTCGTGTCGAAGTAATCAATATCGACACTCTCGGTGCCGGTCAGGTTGATGCTGCCGCCGGTTCCGTGGGCGGTTATGGTGCTCTTGCAGTCGATACGGGCCGCATGAGCCTCTACCGTGCCGCTGGATGCTACTATGAAGCCGGCTGTGCCTATGGCTCTGGAAAGAGTATCGCCGGCCGCAAGGACTACTTTGCCGCGAGGGGCGAAAATCAGGCTTCGATTGGCAACGTCGTCAGTGTTGTCAAATGCACCCGCAAGTTCGACCAAAACGTTGCTGCCGTCCTGACCCATATACACGTTGCTGCCGGCGGCCAATACTATCAGCCCGTCGGGAGCCCTAAGCGTAGCATTATTGAGCGCCTTCTTGCCGACGAGATAGATCTTATCCGCCTCTATTGTTCCTCCGTTTACTACTTTTCCGTCGCCGCCGGCGAAAACCATCTCGTTACTCGGATCGGCTATCGCGGCATTGAACGCTTCGTCGGTCATATTCAGACCGGAAGCCACCAATTGAGAGACATTTGCCGTCGAGCCGCCGCCGAAGATCACACCGGCGGGGTTGACGACGAACACGCGCCCGTTAGCGTTAAGTGCGCCGTTGAACTCTGTGGGGACCGCCCCCGAACTTACCCTGTTCAAAACCGCCGACTCTTCGCTGAGCACCGTGCCGTCATACTGGTTGAAAGTGACGCTCTGCCCCGCGCTCGTGTTGAAATTGTTCCAGTTGATGATGGCGCCGTGATCTGTGTCTATGATCGTATGGTCGCCCCACTGTGTTGGAGTCGCACCTGAAGAGTTTGTCACATCGCCCGCTTCGAGAGCCATCGCCGTCGGCAATGTCGTATTCAGCACCAGACAGAACGTTAGAAAGTATATGACAGCTTTCATCACCAATCCCCTTTATAAAGGTCGGAAGATATGAAGATAAAAGGACAAGCGTACACCCGTTCCCATCTTCCTATCTTCCTGTTTTCCTAATACCCTCCTATCCTCCTGTCGACAACACGTGCACTCCGTACGGGGCAGTCCACAGGACGACCTCCCTCTCTAAGATGCTTACAATCCCCGACTGTAACTGTTATTATACCTTTTCGGGACAGTCATGTCAAGCATAAGTTTCGAAGAATTACGGCGTAACAAACATCCTTCCTGCAAGTTGCATGTGCTCTAACCCAATAATTTCCCCGGCTTTGATTTAATGGGCTATTCTTCCATATTATCGGGCCTGAGTCGATCCGCCAAAGACCTGGCGAAATAGTCATCCAAACGTTCTATCTCAAATTCTTCGATCATCTCATCGATGTTGACTTCTCCGTGTTCGCTGGCGATTAATACCGCGCCGAGCAGACCGGGATCGGTAATCTTAACTTTCGGGCCGTACTTGGCGTTCATGGCCCTGAGACGTCCCCAGTTGCCGTCGAGATGAACGAGGGCGCAGTCAAGGTTGACAGTGGCGACCGCGTGGTCGAAGTAATTGGTATTGGAGACGACGACCCGGCCTAAAGGATCGCGGATTTGCGAAGGCGTTGCGCGTCCGGCGATGGCGCCGACGAAATGACTGCGGCAGGAGTAGGCCCAGTATGCCTGCATCATTCCGCCGTGATACATCGACGAGAAAACTATCAAATCCGGCTTTGCCTTGACGTACTCCGAGCGAATCTCGTCAAAGTTCAGATCGAAACAGATGGCGAATGCAACCCGACCGAAATCACATTCAACTACAGGAGCATTTTTGCCGGCAAGAATTCCCTTGTCCATTTCTCCGATAGTCGGGTGGTTCTTGTTATAAACGCCGATAATTTCACCGTTTCGGTCAATCATAATACTGGAGTTGCGCCATGTACCGTCCGGCAGCTTTCTTTTAGCCGAATATACCATGTAACAATTGTTGTCCTTCGCCACCCGGGCAAAATAGTCTCGCACCTGATTTTTGCGGACCAGGTAGTATTCTCGCAGTTTGTCGAGTGAGAGTCCTCGCGGCCGGTCGCAAGCTTCCGGGACCACGATCAGGTCGGGCTTGTCCGGCAACACAAGCGAGAAATGGCGATTCCAGTGCGCAATTACTCTGTTGACAATCTGCTGAGGATCCGTATCCGAACGCACCGTTATCGGTGAAGATCCAATCGTAGCGATTGTAACGAATCCTTTCTTTTTGGCATTTGCCGTTTGAATCAGTAAACACAGTATGATCGTCGAAAGCACTCTGATTGACCGGTCGGGGTGTCCTGTGTGTCGTAACATTGAGCTCTCCTTTAATCTCTCGAAGTCAATATTGACGCCTGCACGCTTATTTGTTGCGCTGATGTCAATTGTAACATCAAAAATGTGATTGCTCAACTTTTTGTGAGCACCAGCTTTTCATGATTTGCACCATCGGGAAAAGACGGTTGTTCTCAATTCACATCTTCAATACAATGGCGTGAAATCGTCAGCGTAAGTATAAAATTGAGAAGGATAGATATTCATGAGCAAGTTCCGGGGCTTAAAGAAGTCAACTTTCCTTTTGTTTCTTTCATGTACTCTTTCTGCCGTAGTGGCTCAACCTCTTCCCCACCGACGGCAGGCAAAGCAGATTCTCGATGCCGCGGATATAAATGGCGGCCTTATCGTGCATTTAGGTTGTGGTGATGGAAGGCTCACGGGAGCTTTGCATTCGGGTGAAAACTGTCTGGTGCACGGACTTGATACCAGTATCGAGAATATTGAGAAGGCACGTGAACATCTTCAGTCCCTTAACCTTTACGGACCTGTGTCAATCGACGGCTATGACGGCAAGCGTTTGCCCTATGCCGACAACCTTGTGAACCTTGTTGTGGCCGAAGATATCGGCCGCCTGCCTTTGGCTGAGGTTATGCGGGTCCTTGTTCCCGACGGCACGGCATACATGAAGTCCGACGGCAGATGGATAAAGAAGATCAAGCCCCGGCCTGAAGATATAGATGAATGGTCGCACTGGCTGCACGGTCCCGACAACAATGCCGTGTCGAAAGACAAAAGAGTGGGCTTCAGCCGCAGCCTTCAGTGGCAGATGCCTCCAAACTGGACCAGGCACCACAATCTCCCCGCCGGTTTCAACTCGATGGTAACCGGCGGCGGAAAGATCTACTATATGGTTGACAGTGCTCCTAACGCCGTTTACGGGCCGGGCAAGTGGCTGCTGATCGCACGCGACGCCTTCAACGGCCTGGAGTTGTGGCGCAAAGATATTAGGGACTGGCACATGAAGGCATGGGGCGCCGAAAAGAGATACGGCGGGCGGATCGGACGCTTCCATGGAGCCCCGGATTATCAGGCCCCGCGCAGGATAATAGCCGCCGGCGACCGCCTCTTTGTGACGCTGGGCTTCAATGCGCCGGTCACCTGTATGGACGGCAGGACGGGAAAGGTCCTGAAGGTGTATGCGGACACGACTAATGCGGGAGAGATCATCTATCGCGATGGAATATTGTATGTGGCCAGAAATACCTACGAACCCGAGCCCGGCAAGGAAATTATGGGCGTCGATAGTCGAACAGGAAAAGCGCTTTGGAGAAATCCAGACTACAAGGGTATAGCCGCTTCAATCGGCTATCAGAAAAAACACACAAATGCCTTTATCACGGCCGGTCGAAAACACCTCTTTCTTGTCGATGCAAATGATATCGTCGCGCTGGATACGGAGAACGGGCACCAGTCGTGGAAAAAGCAGATGTCCCTGACCAACGAGACGGTAGGCGACATTGATTACAGGTACAGCAATTTCTGCACACTTGTATATCACGATGGAACCTTGTTCTTCAGTCAGATTTATCCGGGCACGAAGAATCTGAACAGATGGGAAATGAAGAAGCTGCAGATCGAGGCCATTGACGCCGAAACAGGGGAGCTGAAATGGGACTATACCGGCGGCACGCTGGCGCACGTCACTCCGCCGGACCTGTTTGTCAACGACGGAAAAGTCTGGACACTGGACCCGGCCCTGAAGGCGAACGGCGACTGCGATGCCCGTCTCATCGGTCTGGATTGTCAAACCGGTGAAGTAGCGACAACGTATCTGCTCGAGAATATCACGCACGGCCATCATCATCGCTGCTACCGTAATAAGGCGACAGAAAAATATTACCTGATGGGCGAGGAAGGAATCGAGTATGTCGACTTCCGGAACGGCGAAAGCGAAGTTCACTACTGGCTCAGAGGCGCCTGCCGTTATGGCATTATGCCGGCCAATGGCTTGATTTACGTACCTCCGCACAATTGCGCATGTTACCTGGGAACCCTGCTGCATGGGCTGTTCGCCCTGAAAGCGGATTCGCCGGTTACAACTGAGAACGAAATGTCCGACCGCTTTCGTAAAGGTCCGGCTTACGATTCGAGGCTCGATTCAGCCGCGGCAGCCGGCGAGGCGGACTGGCCGATGTTCCGCCGCGATCCCGCCAGAAGCTGTAGCACACCCGTCAAACTGCCCGATGAGCTGTCGCAGAAATGGAAAGTCTCTCCCGGGGGCGAGCTTACCCCTCCGGTGATAGTAGGTGAAAATGTATTCCTTGCCTCCGGCGACGGGTGTCAGGTCTATTGCCTCGATGCTGCCGATGGCGGGACCAGGTGGCGATTCGCCGCCGACGGTCCGATCAATGCCCCTCCGACATATTACAAAGGTCGCCTCTTTTTCGGCACGCGGACGGGGACTCTGTATACGATAACGGCCGATAGAGGAAAACTGATATGGAAATTCAGGATCGGGCCGGCGAGAGTGTACATTTCCGCCTTGGGACGTCTCGAATCACCGTGGCCGCTTAACGGCGGTCCGTTGGTCATGGACGGCAAAGTCTTTTGCGCAGCCGGAAGATCGATGAGCCTGGATTCCGGCATCTATTTGTACAAACTCGACGCGAAAACGGGTGAGCTGTTGCAGCAAACCAACCTTCAGACCGATACTGAACCGAAGGGAGAAACTGCCAATAATGTTCTTGCCGATATGCTTGTAAGCAACGGCGAGAAAATCTGGATGAAATCAGTTCAATTTGGCGCCAATGACATAACAAGCCACGAATTCAAGGGAAAGACCCGCAGACGAGGTGTGGCCGGAGAACCGAAAGAGATGCTAAGGTGCCCGACGGGAATGCTCGACGATTCGTGGTTGAACTGCTGCTTCTGGTCTTATAAGGGGTGCAGGGCTCAGCAGCTCGTATTCGATGAACACACGGCTTACGGCATTAGCGGCCCCTCAAAAGTAGGATGGGGCGGCTCCTTCAGTCACGATGTTTACAGGCCGGGCAGCGGTTATCGGCTCAGCAAATGGATTATTGACAGCGAACGCACCGGTAAGAGAAAAAGCAAATGGAAAAATGTCAAAGTCGACGTCCGGGCTCAGTCTATGGTATTAACCGGCAACTGTCTCGTCCTTGCCGGCACTCCGGATGAAAGTCCCAGAGGAAATCCCTGGGGCGCGTATGAGAATCGTAATGGCGCATCGCTGCTGCTGGTCTCTCGGGCCGACGGCAAAATAATCGCCGAGAACAAACTGGATTCAAAACCCGTTTATAACGGAATGGCCGCGGCCAACGGCCGTCTCTTTCTCGCCGCCGAAAACGGCGAAGTGGTTTGTTACGGACAATGATCCCGTGTCAATGTGTCATCCAGGATTAATTATCTAATCCAAGAGATTGATATGGACGTAATAACTGCCGTGCTAATTTTACTTTCTGCAGCCGGACATGGCGAACAAGCACACACGATGCGTCCTGCTCGACCGAGAACCGAGGAGCCCACGACAGCGGGATCACGCGAGCACGGCGAACCAATATTGTATAAGAAGCTGGGTATACCCAAAGAGCTGCTTATCAGTTCGGAAGACGAGAACGGCAACATGCAGACTTTCGGAGGGGACCTTCGCATCGGCGATCTGCATGGGGATAAAGCTGTTGATTTCGTTGTCTACCGAAATGTGGACGGCACGAAACCGGTATTCATGGGAGCTTTTGACATGGACGGCGAAGTCCTGTGGAAGGTGGGTCAGAGCGGCGGACAACCCCTTCGTCCCGGCCCGGTGGCCATCCATGATATCGACGGCGACGGCGGCAGCGAAGTCATCTGCTTCTTCCACAAACCCGGCGTGGAAAGCGGAGCACACGAACTAAAGGACATAGCAGTACAAATCCGCAGCGGTCTCACCGGCGAAGTGGAGAAGCAAGCTTCAGCGCTCGAACTGACATCACGAAGCGGCGGAGGACCCAACTGGGTGCATCAGCGAATTCTGATTGCGAACTTCCGCGGCGCTAAAACGCCGCGGGATTTTGTCGTGAAGCTCGGCGATACCATTGTCGCTTTCGCCGATAGCCTGGAAGTGTTATGGACTTACAGAACTCGGTGGAACGAGTACAGCTTCTGCTCGGCGTACATCCCTGCGGTAGGCGACATCGAAGGCGATGGAAAAGACGAGGTGAACGGAGGATACTTCCTACTCGATCCCGATGGAATCCCAAAATGGGAAAAGCAGCTTGGGCGTCACATGGATTCGGTGGCGATAACAAAGTGGGACAACGGCAATATCAGAGCGATCTGCTCCGGATTCGGGCATGTGGTGGATGACAAGGGCAACATCGTCCTGAAGCTCGGTAGAGACCTTGTGCCGCACGGGCAGGAAGCGAGGATAGCCGATTTCCTGTCGGAACTGGACGGCCCGGAAATGATTATCAGGAACAACGGTCATAATACAGGTGTTATATTGGTGAGCAATGACGGGAAAGTGCGCCGCAAATTCAATTTGAGCTATTCTCCAAACAATACCGGGATGGAAGCAGTCTACTGGAACGGACCGAATGACGTGGCACTATTATATAATGGTGGAATCCTCTTCGACGGTTACGGCAACAAAGTATTCGTTATGGAAGAACTGCCCGAACCGGCAGGCCCTGCGAAGATGGGCTGGTACCATTGCATACCCGCTAACGTATGCTGTGACGAGCGAGAGGAACTGGTTTTGTATAATCCCTGGGACAGATGGGTCTACATCTATACACCGGCGCCGTTAAAACCGAATGCATTCGAGGGATACCGAGCATCCGCGCGACAATACAACGCTCGCTTAATGGACTAATGATTCTTATTGAGGAATAAAGCCATGAAGAATATGACTCGCAGGAACTTCCTGAGAATGTCGGCACTCGGCGCTGTCGCCGCGACTGTCAGTCACTCGACCATGCCGGCGGATACCGGGAAAGGTCCCAACATCGTATTCATTTTTGCCGATGACCTCGGCTACGGGGACATCGGCTGTTACGGCGCGACGAAAGTCAAAACGCCGAACATAGACCGGCTGGCTCGCGAGGGTATGCGCTTCACGGACGCGCATTCGCCGTCTTCGGTCTGTACACCCAGCCGCTACAATCTGCTCACGGGGCGCTATTGCTGGCGAACCTGGGCCAGCACAAGCTGCGTATGGTCGACCGATCCGCTGCTGATCGATACGGACCGGCTTACGCTGCCGAAGCTGCTGAAACGCAACGGCTACACCACAGCCTGCATCGGTAAATGGCACCTCGGCTTCGGCAAGCCCGGACAGGAGGGCTGGGACGACGTATACGGTCCCGACTATAACAAGCCCTTGAAGCCGGGGCCGCTGGAGGTCGGATTCGACCACTTCTTCGGCATCCCGCACGTCGGGCAACTGCCGCACGTGTATATCCGGGATCACCAGATCGTCGGCCGTAAACCCGATGACCGGATCAAGCTCATTCTCGATAAGGATAAACGCTATCGTCTGCCGTACACCGAACGGCCGAGAGTGGGACGCACGCCGTGGCACAGATTCGAGGGAACCGAGGATTTCTCTTACTCTCACGAGGACCTGGCGATCCGATTGACGAGGGAAGCCGTGAATTGGCTCGAAGGACAGACTGCCGACAAGCCTTTCTTCCTCTATTTCGCCCATCGCAACGTCCACGGCCCAATCAGGCCGAATCCTCGCTTTCGCGGCACGAGCGAGATCGGCGCATACGGCGATTTTATCCACGAACTTGACTGGTCCGTGGGAAAGATACTCGATGCGCTGGATCGCAAAGGACTGGGCAAAAATACGATCGTGTTTTTTTCGAGCGACAACGGAGCTGTGGCCAGGGGCTATAAGCCGGCTGATTTTGTCGATTACGACGGACATCGTGCCAACGGACCCTGGCGAGGCCAGAAAACCGAGATTTACGAGGGCGGTCACCGGGTGCCTTTCCTGGTTCGCTGGCGCGGAAAGATTGCACCTCAGAGCAAGAGCAACCAGTTGCTCGCAACGACGGATATGCTGGCAACTACGGCCGAGCTTTTGGGTGAATCGCTTCCGGCCGGAGCAGGGGAAGACAGTTTCAGCTTCTTACCTGCATTACTCGGTCGTTCGGCCAAAAGCTCGATGCGAAATATTATTGTCAACGACAGCTACACCGGCGAAATGTCGATACGACGAGGTCGATGGAAACTGATTCTGGCTCAGCACGGAGGCGGGATCGGGGGGATGAACAAAGAAAACGACCCGGCTCTGCCGCCCGGCCAACTCTTCAATCTCGACAGGGATCCTACCGAATCGAAAAATCTTTACACTAAATATCCCGAAAAGGTCAAATATCTGACGGGATTGCTCAAGCGAATCAGAAAGTCGGGCAATAGCCGCCTGTGATCTGATAGCAGCCTGCTCCGACGGCAAAAGGACCTGTGACATAAGACACATATTAAACGGGAGATGTATAATGCAGAGATATGTTTTATTCTTGATTGTTTTTGTAATGATTCCGGCACCGGCTAAAGCAGAATCTCTTTTCGATAAATACTGTCTTGTCGAGGATCCGTTGGCTCGTTATCCGATCCCGAAAAAGGGTGAGCCCGTGGAGGGCACGCAGAAGACGTGGTTTACTACTCCTTATGACTTGAAGCCCGGAAAGTTTTCGATGAACTGTAAAGGGCTCGAAGAAGTAACCGATGATTCTTTTACCGTCACCCCCATGAGTGTTGTCGGTAGGTTCACGTACCGTTTTACCCTTACAGGCAAAGAGCCGGCCGGCGACAACCCGATTCCATCGCGTAAGCTGGTCCATGTGAAACAAGTGCGTTTCGACCAGTTGTCGGAGATCAAGGACCAAAACGTGCTGATCGGCTGCAACGTAAACAAGGTCTTTCCTGATGGCAAGGGATTCGAATGCACCGTAGAAATGGCCTCTGGCGAATTGCCGTTCCGCGTCGGCGTGATCGCTCAGAAGGACGTCGGGCGAATTCCACAGGTCCATTCCCGACAATACGGGCCGCACGCGCAACACGCGTTCGACGTTTATTATCCCGAGGATTTCACGCCGGGGGTGGACAAACCTTTGCCCATGTACATCATGATCCACGGCGGCGGCTGGGGCGCGCTGGACAAGAAGAACAAGCGAGTCGGTTCCGAGGCAACACGCTGGAATGAAAGGGGTATCGCCTTCGTCTCCATCAATTATCGCTATGTAAGTGCGTTTGAGTCGCATCCCAGGATGAAAATTCCGGTTGCTGCAAGTTTGCTGGATGCCGTGCGTTGCATTCAATACATCCGCTATCATGGGAGGGAACTGGGAGTCGATCCGGATAAGATATGCCTCACCGGCGGCAGCGCCGGCGGTGCGGCCAGTTGCTGGCTGGCGATGGTCGACGATCTCGCCGATCCGCACAGCCCCGATCCTATCGCCCGCATCTCCACACGCGTTACCTGTGCGACGCCGCTTCAGGCGCAGACATCGCTCGACCCGAAACAGATGCGGCGCTGGATTCCCTCCATCACTTACGGCGCGCATGCTTTCTTCAGCGGTAGCGAACTGGCGAAAGATAAGGCCGAAAGATTCGAAAT
This sequence comes from uncultured Pirellulales bacterium, assembly GCA_964598225.1. GTDB lineage: Bacteria > Planctomycetota > Phycisphaerae > Sedimentisphaerales > Anaerobacaceae > SG8-4. Next base: position 24,318 of record CAZRBG010000033.1, on the reverse strand, counting down.
CTGGCTCTCCCGGCGGGATGAGGTGATGCCGTACATCAAAGACTTCTCGGCTTATCATCAAGCCAGTGCCGATGACCCGCCGATGCTGCTGGTCTATGGCGGCCAGGAGGACGTGATTCCCGCCAAAGACCGCGGCAACGCCACTCACCATCCGAAATTCGGTGAACATCTTCATAGGCGCCTAAGCGAAATCGGCGTCGAGAGCTACTACTGGGCGGACAACGTCAAATGCGAAGAAGAGCGTTACAACGGATGGCCCGGCGTCGCACGCTTCGTATCCGACAAACTGCTGGACGCCAATCGATAGAAACAAGCTACTGATTTGTTTCCGGGCGGCGGCTTTTTCTATGACGGATTAGCGCCTGTCAAAAGCCTGTTTTCTATTGCTGTTGCGAAGCCCCGTTAAAATCGGGCAGCTCGTCAAGGGTGATCAGAAGCTCGTGCTGATAGACTTTGGCGACCCAATCGGACGGATTCCATTTTTCATTCTTGCCGACGTACCAGGGCAGGCAGTAGAGCCATCGCGGCCCCTCACTCATCATAATATCGGGATCGGGGATGCCCTGGCATTCGCACAGCGCGTGCATTTTGTCGGGGGCGATACTGTGGATGATCTTGTAAGCTTTGGGATAAGCGCTCTCGCGAAAGTCCGGCCAGCCGAACCAACTGTTCGTATAGATGTCAATTCCCGCAATATCGACATACTGCGATCCCGGATAAAAGCGCTTTCGATAGTCTATAACCTCGACGTCTTTGCCGTGACTGCCCGCCTTGAGCGCTGAACTGTACACCCAGATCAGATTATGAAGTTTACGCTCCTTGACGAGATAGTCGAACATCATCCGCCATAGAGCCGCAGTGTTTTCGGGCGTCTCAGTGTCAGACCACCAGAACCATCCGCCTTCGATTTCGTGCAGCGGACGCCACAGGACCGGAACGCGCGCTTCGGCCAGTTGTTCGAGGTAATCGGCGTGCTTTGCTAAATCTTCCATGGCCGCCTTGTGTTCTTCAGTACCGGCAGTTGTGACTTTACCCACGTCTATGTCCATGAACTTGGGGCGCGTAGCCTGAAAAGTCCCCTCATCGCCCAGCGGATTAGCCCAGTGCCAGGCAAAGGAAACTATGCCGCCTTCGTCGTGCCACCACTTTTTTGAGCGATCGACGGCTTTCTGGATAGTTCGCCGGTACTGCTTATTCCAGCGCTCCTTCTGCCAGCCGCAAAGGTCCGAGCTGATGATAGCGGGCCATTTGCCGCCGGCTTTGAAGGCCTTTTCGGCGTCGCCGAATTTATCCTGCCCGACCAGCGTCTTCTCACCATAGGTCGACTCCAGGTAGTTCAAAACAACTCTTGCTTCCTGTATGAGATCCGGATTGCAGGGCTCAACTGCGCCAGGGGCACTGGAAAAGCCGGCGATCAAAAGAATCGCTGCACACGCAATGTTACGCTTTCTCATCACACTTCCTTTCAACGTTGAGTCAACACACTTTCGATCATAATCGCTAACGATCTTTTCTTTGGTGGTAGCTTATAGTACAATATATCGAAAGATAATCAAAATAGCAATGTGTCTTCCGGCCCCCGTCAATGGTGATTACGCGTAACGGCACATTATCCTAACGTCAGGAGCTAAGATTGATTCTTGAGGAACACTGTTGAGACATCATGAAGACCAAGGATAGCATACTATTTCTAAAGACTTTGCTTATACTGTTTATGATTCTGCACACTTTCAATTCCTCGGCTGTGCCTGCTGCCGGGCAGAAGACTTTTCCCTCCTGGCTCGCCGAATTTGAAAATACGCCGGCGTGGGCGCGTCCGCAGATTTTCTTCGTGTGGAACGGCAATGTGAACAAACAACGAGTCGCCGAAATGCTTCAACAATACGAAGAAGAAGGAATCGGCGGTGTCTTTATCCATCCCCGTCCGGGACTGATAACGGAATACCTGTCGGCCGAATGGTTCGAGTTGTGGCGATATACGCTCGATGAATGCAAGCGGCTGGGGATGGAATGCCACATTTACGACGAGAACGGATTTCCGTCCGGATTTGCGAGCGGTGAAGTGATGGCTGCAAATCCCGATCTGGCAGCTCATTACATAACCGCTCTTAAGATTACGAAACCACTTCGGCCTGCGAGCGAAAAAGCTTTGGCATACTTTGTGCTTACGGATCCTAACACCCTGCCGCGACGAGTATCGAAAGAAGCCATCGACAAGACGACGCCGCAAAACCCGGTCTGGGCCATTGTAGTCCGTCAGTTAGAAGCCAGTCACAAACACGGCGGCTTTCCGTATCCGGATGTATTGCGGCGGGAGACGGCAGAGGCGTTTATTGAGGTAACGCACGACAAGTATGCGGACCACTTCGAGAGCGACTTCGACAAGACTATCAAGTACGTATTCACAGACGAACCGGACATGCCCGGCGCGAAGGGGCTGCCGTGGTCGGATAACCTGCTCAAAGAGTTCAATCGCGAGCATGGTTACGATCTTCTGTCCAAGATTGGCCCTCTGTGTTTCGGCGGCCCAGGTTCGACCGTTGTGCGATTCGACTATTACAAGACCGTTACCAGACTTTGGATAGACAACTTCATCAAGCCTATCTACCAATGGTGCGAACGGCACGATCTGGCCTTTACCGGCCATCTCTGGGAGCATGAATGGCCCACGCCGCAGAAGCAGCCGGTTGTAATGCACACTTATCGCTGGATGCAGGCGCCGGGAACGGATCTTCTGGGTTTTCACTTTTTTCCAACTAAATTTGAAGATCAATTGCTCGCGTACCTGAACCAAAAGGAACTCAGCAGCATCGGCAATCAGTTGGGCTACGAGAAGCTGCTGTGTGAATCATCCGGGGCGGGCGGTTACGGCATGGCATTGCGCGAGTTCAAACCGCTGGAGGACTTTCTGCTGGCCAACGGCGTCAGTGTAATGACGCCGCATTTGAGCTATCAAACTCTTGCCGGGTCGAGAAAATACGACTGGCCGCAAACTATAAGCGATCACGCTCCGTGGTGGGACAGCTACGACTTGCAGAGCAGACACGTCGGCCGGGTTGTTTACGCTTTGTCACAGGGAAAAGAGGACAACAGGTTCCTCGTGCTCCATCCGGACACATCGGGCTGGATACATCATCAACACAAAGGATTCCTTCTCGGACGGGAACCCAAAGAAAACAAGTTGAAGCAACTCAAAGACAGCCAGTGCCGGTTCCTGGGTAAACTACATTCCGGGCAGATTGACTTCGATCTGGGCGACGAGCTTACTATTGCCGAACTGGGTTCGATTGACGGCAATCGCCTGAGAGTAGGAAAGGCCACTTACGAGGCGGTCGTAATTCCACCCGGCATGGACAACTGGATGACCGCCACATACCGACGTATGCAAGAGTACCTCCGCGTGGGCGGCGTAGTGTATGCTTGTTCGGAACCGCCGGTCTATATCGACGGACGCCGCAGTTCCAAAGCAAAAGCACTCGCTCGCAAACACGCCGATCAATGGAAACCATTTTCGGATGCGGGCGAACTGACTTCCGCACTTCGGAAAGCTTACAGACCATTCATCAGCCGATCTGACGGCTCGCCTTTGCCGAATGGGCTCTGCTGGCAGCGTCGCGTCAGGCCGGACGGCTCAATCATCTACTTCTTCTGCCATCCCTGGGATGAGTCTTTTCGAGCTGAGGTGCGAGTTGAAGGGCACAGTCTTTACAAACTCGACACAGTCAACGGTGCGATGTCGGAAGTGGCAAGCAGCCGTACGGACGACGGGCAAACGTTCACCCTGGAATTGCCCCGTTACGGCCATGCACTGTTCGTGGCGAGCCCGCAAGCATTAAGTGGGGCTGTTGCCAAACGGGATCAAGAGCTCAGAAAAGTGGAGCTAACCCAGGAGTCTATCGAGCCTTTGAAAAAGAACGTTTTCGTCCTGCTTTTTTGTGACTTGAAGGTTGGCGATACCGTTGCAAAGGGCGTAAACACTACGGTAGCAGATCAAACAAACTGGAAAGCACACGGCTGCGATAAGAACATCTGGAGCCAGTCGTCACAGTTCCGCCGGACGTTAATCGACAAGCAGTTTCCGCCGGATTCGGGCTTTAACGTCTCCTATCACTTTACGGTGGAGCCGAACTCATTTGACACCGTGCGGGAAACTCTGGAAGTTGCCATTGAACGACCGCGGCTCTACACAATAACACTTAACGACACTCTGCTGGACTTCTCAGATGCCGAGCGCTGGTTCGATCCGAATATTCGCCGAACACGAATCGGTCGAGCCGTTCACAAAGGAGCAAATACTCTTGAACTCACGGCGAAACGAATGCATCCCCTGTGTGAGATCATGCCGTTGTACGTACTCGGCGAGTTTTCACTCGATGCGGCAAAATCCGGCTTCTCAATCACCCGATCCGAGAGGCTAACCCTCGGATATTGGAAGGATCAGGGCCTGCCCTTCTATGCCGGCAAGGTCAAATACCGCTACTCATTTTCTCTCGAAGCGGCGACTAACAAGGTAGTCGTCTCGTTGCCGAAGTGGAATGGCTCGGCGGCACGCGTCAAAATCGACAGCGATGACGTGGGTGTTATCGCATGGCCGCCGGATTGCCTGGAACTCGACAAGCCGCTTGATGCCGGGGGCCACACTTTGGAAGTGATCGTCGCGGGGAATCTTAAGAACATGATGGGACCGCATTTCAGCGACGGTCTGCCGGGCATCTGGAGCTGGATATGGTCGGGCAGAACCACTCAACCACCCGAAAAGTACAAATTCTTCCCATCCGGACTGGTCGAGGCTCCGCAACTGTCCGCCAGTCATTAAACGCGGACGAGCCAAATGGAGGACAAATTGTGGTGTCCTGAGAAAACATGACCGTTTGTCAGGAAAGCGATAGTTTCTCAGTCCGAGGCTGATTTCTTTTTGAGTGCGCGGTCCATTCGCTGCTTCCAATCAAGCAGATATTCTTTGCGCCAGTTGTTGACGGTTTTTGCACCTTGCCTTCCATTGAAGGATAATGATGCGTCCGGATTGTCATGCCAGTATGTGGGTCTTTTGTCCGGTTCCGGTCGTACAAATGCGCCGCCCCAATGAGGAGTCTCGGGTTTATCCGGGTCGCCATGCAGCAGGTACAATACGCTGGGAGTGTCGCCCATCTTTATATCCGCCTTCTTTTGCATGAAGAGCGATCCCAGATGGCCGTGACCCTCGACGTGCTTGGCCGGGAAACTTCGATTGCCCAAATCGTTGTCCTGTACGCCGCCCATGTACATCCCGCGAAACGTCGAGTCGCTCTCGATCCACCAGAGGTCCTGGTGATTGTTGAATAGATAATCTCGTGCCCTTGGGTCCTGCCGGGTATTCCATGAACCGATGGAGTATACTCGCAGCATGCTCTTGATTCCAGGATCCTTGTGAACAGCTTGCGCCACGTCGGTGATGGAACCCCACACGAGCACATACAGAGGTCTCGAATCGTCGGCCCCGGCCCTTTCGACGATGAACTCTGCTCCCTCACTGATCTTCTTGTCCGGCAAATCTCCGGACTGGGGATCAATCGCTCCTTGTTTTGTCACCCGGCGCAAAGCGTCCGGAGACGGGTAATCTTCCGACCAGGTGCGAAGGTTGGTATAATCCTTCTCGTACGCCGCGATGCACTCCAGTATATCTTTCACCCGGCCGCCGTGCGGGGGAGAACTTATCAGACCCTCGGTATCGAAAACATCTGCATAGATCAGATAGTGCACCATAGACTGAAAATCATCGGGATCGCTGCCGCCGATGTCCGTGGAGACAATAACGCGCGGTTTTTCGCCGTCATTAGGTTCCGAACTGCCACGCAATGTCGGCTTTCCTTTCAGGTATCTTTCCGCGGTGGCTACGGGAATCAGCTTGTCGCCGCCAAAGAAGAATACAATCGCCGGGCGCTTGTCGGATTTCACATGATTCGGCGGGAAAAAGACATGAATCTTCAACCCGGACGAGTCGATCTCTTTATAGGTGAAAGTCTTATCCGGAGTAAAGCCTTCTACTTCAAGAGCCAATCCCGGTACTGTGATCGATAAAACGAGAACAGCAATTTGAGAAAGTTTCATGTCGTACTTTCTTTGTGACAAAAGTGTATAATTTTACTCTACACACTTAAGAGTCCATCCTATCGACCGATTCGGTCTCGCGAAAGTCGGCTCAAGAGGGTCATTGCTCGTTGTCTTTATTCCGTCATGCCGAGTTGTTCGCGTATTTTGCTGAAAACGGCACGGGCGCGGGACTCGGTTTCACCGCCGATGATGCCGGTACGGATTGTCAGCCGAGTGCTCAACTCGCCTTCCGGCTCGATCTCTATCGAGATATTTCTTTCGTCGGCGGTCTTTCCGGCTACTCTGGCTGCGAAGACGTCCTTTTTGCTCTCGGTGACCGTGACCTCCATCTCCTCTAGAGCCGTGACGGATGCCTGGTATACGGAAGTCATGTCCCGATCCAGGCGCGCGTGGAGCCTGCCCATGGAATAAACGGCGGTATTCTCGCCGACGAGTGTGGGCGAGCATCCGACCGGAGCGAAGGACAGGCTAACGAGTGCTGCAAGCAAAACACACCAGGCCATCGATATTGTTGTTCTATTCATATCAAGCGTCTCCTAACTAAGCCAATCCACAAAACATCCATGAAAAACGTCTAGTGGATTTACACCAGGCCGCACAAATTGTCAATAAGGAAAATCCTTAATGTGCATCTACTATATCTGCAAGAATTTACTATCGTCTGAAAAGTCTGGAGCAGCAATGGTATCGACACATTGGCGTTTATCGCATTAGGGCTGACAGCAGACAACACCAATTTCCCGGCGGGGGATAGCTCTATGGATTTGCGATTCTCCGTGAGGAGTCCCCAGGAATGCTGGTAGCCGGCAAGGCGATAAACGCAATTGGCTGCCGGCAAATTGCACAGCGACATTCCCCCCCACTCTTTGGAATAGTAACAAGAAATTGCTGTTGATCGTGGCCTTGTCTGTTTTGGTTTGCTCCTTTTGCGTCCAAGGAATTGTTGACAAGAGCCGGTTTAGCTGCGATGATTCCACTTTCGGTTATAAAACACGTTGGCAACATTATTTAAGAATAAGGAAAATTGTCTATGACTATCGAATTTCGCCGGGATTACAGCTATTGCCTTCTCGTACCCACGAGTATGGGGTGTCGGATTACGCCGGTCAACGCCCAGCCGGTTCACTGCAGCAAGACGTTCATCTTGCAGGCCACCAGTGCCGAATCGAACGTGGCCAGCGTGTCCAGCTTTCTGGGCCTGCCTTGCAAAGTGTTGACGACGTTTGTCAAGGACAGCCCGATCGCCCGGTTCATAAAGGACGATCTGGCCGGCCGTCACATAGATTACGAAGGCCCGGAAGTGGATCAGGGCGGCCCCTGGGGCTATCGCCATCAGTTCAATATCGCCGGTACCGGCGCCGGCTCGCGCGGCCCGCGGGTGCACAATGATCGCGCCGGGGAGGTGGGACGAACCCTGAACGTCAAGGATTTCGACCTGGAGAGGATCTTCGGCAAAGAACGTGTGCAAATCGTCCACATCTCCGGCCTCATCGGTGCTCTTTCGCCCGAGACCGGCAAGTTTTGCCTCGAAATCGCCAAGGCCGCCAAGAAGCACAGGACCAGGGTTTCCTTCGACCTGAACCATCGCGCATCATTCTGGAAGGGCCGTGAGGATGAGCTGCACGACATCTTCGGGCAAATCGCCGGTATTGCGGACATTCTCGTCGGCAACGAAGAGGATTTCCAGCTTTGTCTGGGCATCGAGGGTCCCGAGGCGGGCGGTGAAGGCCTGGCGGCTAAGATCGAGAGCTTCAAGGTCATGATAAATAACGCCAAGAAGGCCTATCCCAATGCTACTGTCTTTGCCACGACGCTGCGAGAGGTCGTCAGCGCCAACTGCCACCTTTGGGGCGCGATCATGTCCGAAGGCGACAACTGGCACGTGGTCGAGCCTCGAGAGATCACAGTGCTCGACCGGATCGGCGGCGGCGACGCCTTCGTCGGCGGACTGCTCTATGCCATTCTGAAGGGCTGGGAGCCGGAAAAATGGGTCCATTTCGGCTGGGCCACCGGGGCTCTGGCCACCACAATGCTGACCGACTACGCTCAGCCCGCCGACGAAGAGCAGGTCTGGAGCATCTGGCAGGGCAACGCGCGAGTAAGAAGGTGAGGACATTGAATATTGACTATTGATTATTGACTATTGTTCTGCGCGCTTGAGCTTTTCCTCTGCTGAGGAGCCGGGACAATGGTTAACATAAAACCTTTGGGAAACCGCCGAAAAGCCCAAAACTCTATTGTTTTCAGTATCTTAGCAGATTTTTTAATTTTCGCAAGAGTTCGCATTCTTTCGCGTTTCTTCGCATCTTATCGCGGTATTTAAAGCGCAAAACGGTAATCGAATTTAAGCAATATTAGGATGTTTGCCTATGTGGTTGGTGTGAAGCTAAGACTAACCTTTAGTTTTGGCGGGAATGATATTGTTCCGAGTAAAAAGTGGCATCTATAGCTAAGGTGATCCATAAACTTTGAGTTCTAAGGAGATTGTTATCAGCCATCGCATTACTTCTGATCTTGTTATAGCCTCCTCCCAGTGTCAGCGTAAGGCATTCTTGCTACTTCAAGGAAAGGCAGAGGGGGCTCAACATGAGTACGGACGCATCTTGGAAGAGCGTGCTGCAACTAATCGCTCTCGCTACATTTTCACAATTCCAAAAAGCCAGTTCGATTTGCGATTTGCTAAGAAGGTTGGTATTCGACTTTCACAGAAGGATAGCCCATTTTGCACTATTTCTGCCGACGATCTTGTTGCAACGTGTGATGCCCTTCTTAAGCCCAATGCGGAATCACCAAGGTCGCACACGCGACTGAAGCCGCATGTTGTAGTCGGTACTCACAACGTCACTCATGATCAAAAACTACGGTTAGCATTCGCAGGTTATGTTATCGGGCAAACGACCAGGTATCGGCCGTCGATTGGACTAATCGTGCCTTTTGCGGGAAGGCCGAAGCGGATTAGATTGGAGCCGCTATATTCGAAAATCCGCCTCATCATCAACGATTTACGAGGGCTGATTGGAAAGCTTGCCTCAGAACCTCCCCCACTATGCCTTAACAAGCACTGTCGATTATGTCAATTTTGCGACCATTGCAAAAAAGAAGCGGAACAAAACGACAGCTTGAGTATGCTTGAAAGAATGACCCCCAAGCTAATGCGAAAGTATCAGAAAAAGGGTATCTTCACGATTACGCAGCTTTCCTACCTGTACAAACCAAGACGCCGCCGCAAGAAAAAGGCAACTAGCTCGACGGTGTCGTTCAAGGTCGAATTGCAGGCTCTGGCCATACGCACTAACAAGATATACCTGCATGAGACACCCACGATATCCAACCAATCGATCGAGTTGTACCTGGATATTGAAGGAGTTCCAGATCAGAATTATGACTACCTTATCGGGCTTCTAATCCTGAATGGCAACGATACTACTTATCAATACTTCTGGGCAGACTCAATTGAGGATGAGTCAAAGATCTTTGAGGCGTGCCTCCAAAAGACAGCGGAGTATGGAAACGCGCCCATCTACCATTACGGCAGCTATGACCCAAGAGCATTTCAGCGGGCATCTAAGAAACACGGAATCGACTGCGGAGTATTCATCAACAGGATGGTGAACGTCAACTCCTTCGTATTCGGGAAGGTGTATTTCCCGACGAGATCCAACAGGTTGAAGGACTTGGGGGCATGTGTTGGTGCATCATGGTCTGCGCCTGATCCTTCTGGGCTTCAGAGCCTTGTGTGGCGGTATCGTTGGGAAGAGACCAATGAAAGGCAGTACAAGGACTTGCTCCTGACCTACAATCAAGAAGACTGTCATGCTGTGCAACTGCTTAAGAGGGAATTGCAGGATCTCACAGACACGGCAGTGTCCAGATCAGATGTGGACTTCGCAGATCGTCCCAAGCAACACAGCACGGAAGTAGGCAAGGAGATTCACTATGCATTTGATAACATCCTCTACTCTGCGCACCTTGAATATAGCCGCACGCGGATACGATTTCGATCGACAGGTGACCCTGGGAGTTCCGAGCCTAGAAGGCGTGGCCCCAAAGAAGGCCACAAAGCACACTGGCGTGCCTCCCCTGTTAAAGCTGCCAAGACCGTCCATGTGCGCCGTCAAATGAAATGTCATCGCCACAAAGGGCAGTCCCTTGATCCTACCGACACTCTTTCAGAACACGTTGTTATCGATCTAGTGTTCACAAGGAGCGGATGTAGAAAGACCACTGTGAAATACGTAGGAAGAAGAGCGTACTGTCCGATCTGTCATTACGACCATGCCCCACCACGAATAAGGAAACTTGGAGGGCGATTATTCAGTCATAGATTCCAAGCGTGGGCTGCATATCAACGGGTTGCGCTGCGCCTCCCATATCCCGTTATCTCCCAAGTCACAGAGGAGTTGTTCTCGGAACGTATCTCTAAGGGCGTCATAGTCAAATTCATGCGATACCTTGCAGGTTACTACTCCCATACGGAGACCCTCCTTCTAAGGCGAATATTGACAAGCCCGTTTATTCACACAGATGAGACGAAAATAAGTATTGAAGGGAGACAGCACTACGTATGGGTGCTTACAGATGGAATACACGTCGTGTTTCAACTTACCGAGACCCGAGAGACAACGCTCCTTCGGGAGACCCTGCAAAACTATGATGGAGTACTGATTTCCGACTTCTATCCTGGCTATGACTCATTTCCGTGTAGGCAACAGAAATGCCTCAGTCACCTCATCAGGGATCTTAATGACGACCTTTGGAAGAATCCCTTTAATCTGCAATATGAATCGTTCCTCGCCGAAGTCCGCGATCTACTGGTTCCGATATTCAAAGATGTTGAAAGATACGGTTTTAAGACCAGGTTTCTTAAGAAGCATATGAAAGCTGTTGATCGATTCTATAAGCTGAATATCGACAACGTTCAACACAAATGTGAAATCGTTCAGAAATGTCAGAAGCGCTTCGCCCGTTACAGGGAGTCACTCTTCCTGTTCTTGATCGAGGACGGAATTCCTTGGAATAACAACATGGCAGAGCGGGGTTTGCGGCATTTTGCAGTACAAAGAAAAATCTCAGGTTCATTCTTCAAGACCGGAGCCACTGACTATCTGAAGTTGCTTGGGATTGCCCAGACATGTCGATTTCAGGACAAATCGTTCCTCAAATTTCTACTCTCAGGTGAGCGTGATGTTGACAAGTACAAGAAACGGGGACGACGCAAATCACCAAAGTAGGATATACAAAGGCACTCAATTCAACGTTTGAGTACGGTCATAAAGCATAGAAGCGATTCATAAACAATTCCCACTGTGGACGGAGCGGATGTAACACCACTCATTTCAATGTTGCAAAAACGTTAACTTCAATCATCAAAAGGGTTTCGAGCCCTGACGGTGAAACAGCCAGTAGTCAATGTCAAGACGCCGGGCCGAGCTTGTGGCCGGGGCCGATTGTGTAAAGGCGTTTCTTTGGGTCGGTGCTGGTGTGCGAGCGGACGACCTTGCCAACGAAGACGATGTGGTCGCCGGCTTCGGTTTGCGATTCCAGCGTGCATTCGAAATTGGCGACCGCTTCGGCCAGCAGCACTGAGTCGATCTCTTTGGCCGGCTCGGTGGCACAGTCAAACTCGGCGAATTTGTCGACTTCCCTGCCCGATTTGGAGCCGAAAAACATAGCCGCCTCTGCCATGCCCACCGATGGAAAGGCGATTGTGAAACACCTCGAGTGCGTGATAGCTTCAATGGAATAGTGCTTCTTCGCCACGGCTATCGCCATCATCGGCGGGCTGCCCGAGGCGATCATCGTCCAGCCTAACGTGACGGGATTGGCTTTGCCGTTCTTGTCTTTGGCAATGGCGATCACGACCTGTTCGGGGTACTTTGTTTTGGTCGCCTCTGAATATTCGACCTGCTTTTGCATTGCTTTTCTCCATTACGGATTCTATATTGTTTGACCGTGCAATTTTAGATAATCGTGTAAGTACCAACAAGGAGAAAAAAGTGGGCACGATTGGTTTTGTCGGCGGCGGGAACATGGCTGAAGCCCTGATAAAGGGGATAGTTAAGGCCGGTATTTATGCGCCCGAGAAGGTGCTGGTTAGCGATATTCGAGCCTACAGGCTGGAATTTCTGTCTGAGAAGTATGGAATTGTGGCTGCGGCGAACAACTCGGAACTGGCGGGGAAGGTTGAAACTGTGGTTTTGAGCGTAAAGCCTCAGAAGATGAGTGAGGTGCTTGAGGATTTGAAAAGTGCGATTGGTGCCGATACGCTTGTGGTGTCTATAGCCGCGGGGATAAAAGTTGCAAACATTGCCGCCGTGCTGGGGGAAATGGCGATAATTCGGGTCATGCCCAATACGCCGGCTTTAATCGGTGAAGGGGCCAGTGCGTTATTTGCTAACGAGCCTGCGAGGCCAAAGTTGGAGAAGATACTGAAGATATTCTCATCCGTCGGCAGGGCGGTTGTGGTCGAAGACGAGACTTTGATGGATGCTGTGACCGCTCTGAGCGGCAGCGGACCGGCTTATTTCTTCCTTCTGATGGAGGAAATGGTGAAAGCCGGAGTAGAGCTGGGATTAAGTGAGTCCGTTGCAAAAGACCTGGTCCTGCAGACGGCCAAAGGCGCCGGGCTGCTCGCAGTCAAAGCGGACAAGAACGGTGAGATCCCCGCCGAACTCAGGCGTAAAGTAACCTCACCCGGCGGAACAACCGAAGCGGCAATCAAGGTGTTCACCGATGGCAAGATAGATAAGCTTGTCTCGGCCGCAATTACTCGCGCGCGCGATCGCGGCAGAGAACTTTCAAAGTAGAAGAGAATCTAACCGGACTTACAGCTTATTATTCGACTATAATGGCCTCGACGGGGCATTCGTCGGCGGCCTGTTGAACAGCTTCTTCATGCTCGGCGGGAACTTCGTCGACAAGAACTTCTGCTATTTCATCACCCAGCTCAAAGACTTCGGGGCATGTGTCGCAGCAAAGACCACATGCGGTGCAGGTATCTTCAATTCTGACTTTCATGTCAATTCTCCTTCCATGTAATTTTGAAAACATCGGCGGCCGGCACAAATAGCAAGTCGAAGGTCAAAAGCTTAGCTTACCGACTTTTTCATATAATCCGCGACCTTCAAAGCTGTTCGCCAAAAAATACCTTCCGAAACAAAATCTGTCAAACCAAAATGTTTTTCTGGAAGGTCGTTCGCGGATTTGTTATATTGCCTGGGTGTCGCAATAACAACATGGTGGATTAACATCAATTAGTTATTTCCGGCCGGGTCCCATGCAGACCGAGACCGCGAACCTGGTCAGGCGGGGAACCGAGCAGCCATAAGCGTGCCGCTTGGTCGTGCTGTGGGTTAACCCGGCCACCTTTTTTATTGACTATTGTCCATTGAATATTGACTATTGAGGGATGGACCCAGAGGACCTCAAAAAGAGAATAAAGGATTTTGCACATCGTTGTGTGAAATTGGCGCTGGCTCTGCCGTCAACACCTTTTGGAAATCATATAAAGGGGCAACTTATCAGGTGTTCGACGTCCGCGGCGGCTAATTATCGATCTGCCTGTCTGGCCCAGTCCAAACCGACCTTTGTGTCGAAAATGAGCATTGTGATAGAAGAAACCGATGAGTCGTGTTTCTGGATGGAATTTATTATTGATGAGAAGTTATTGAAGGAAAAACAAGTCCTCCCATTGCTACAGGAAGGACGCGAACTAACGTCGATCTTCATGTCTTCAAGGAAAACTGCCCGAGGGCTCGCAGAAGCAGCATAATGACGTTTTTCAAGAGTCAATAGTCAATATTAAATAGTCAATGTCTTACACCGTTTTAGCAAGGAAATACAGGTCGCAGACGTTCGATGACGTTATCGGGCAGGATCCGATTGCGCAGACGCTGAAGAATGCGATAAAGACCGGCAGAATTGCTCACGCTTATCTTTTCTCCGGCACGCGCGGCGTCGGCAAAACCACTATGGCGAGGATTCTGGCCAAGTCGCTCAACTGTCTGAACGCCGACGAGCCGACAACCGAGCCGTGCTGCAAGTGCGACAGTTGCGTTGCGATAAACGCCGGCGAGGATATCGACGTCATCGAGATCGACGGGGCCTCCAACAACAGAGTCGATGAGATTCGCGAGCTTCGCGAGAATGCCATCTATCGACCGGCGCGCTCCCGGTTCAAAATCTACATTATCGACGAAGTGCACATGCTGACCGTCTCGGCCTTCAACGCACTGCTCAAGACGCTGGAGGAGCCGCCCAGCCATATCAAGTTCATTTTCGCGACGACTGAACCAAACAAAGTCATCGCGACGATTCAGTCAAGATGCCAGCGGTTCGATTTCAGCAACATAGGATCGGCTGAGATTGCCAAACAGCTCGAGAACGTACTCAAGAAAGAAAAGATTAAATACGAAGAGGATCTTGTCCTGGCGCTGGCCAAGATGGCCAACGGCTCGATGCGAGACGGCCTGAGTCTGCTCGACAGACTGATAAGCGCCGGCGTCGAACCACTAACTGTAAAACTACTCGAGGAATATCTGGGCCAGCCGAACAGCGAAAAAATCTGGGACCTTATCGAGCGGATAGGCGACAGCGACCCGGCCGGGACGCTTGCAACAATAGATGACTTGATCGGCGCCGGCATAAGCGAGGTCCAGATCGTCGATTCACTGATCGACTTTATGCGCGACCTGATGGTGGTCAAATCGACCAGTCCCGACAACGAGCTTGTGATTCTTACCGCCCAGCAGCGCCAACGTGCAGGCGAGTTGACCGAGAGATTTGACATTGCAGCGCTGGTTTACAGCATATCGACGCTCGAAAAGATGCGGTGGGCGATCAAGAACAGCGATACGAGCAGGGCTCTGCTGGAAGCATCTTTGCTGAGATTCGCCCTGAGCGAGCATTTTCTGAACGTTGATGCTCTTCTCACGCAGTTGAAAAGTGGCTCACCGGCAACGGCAAAAAAAAAAGCACCCGTAATCGCTAAGAGCCAACCAGTCGCCGAGCCGGCGGAGCATGCGAGCTCGAGATCCCATTCCGGAGATCTTCAACCTGTATCTTCTCCGGCACCATGCGATATTCAAGTAATAAAAGATCGATGGAAGAGTGTTTTAGTGCTTGTCAGCAGTAAACTCGGGCCGGGCACCGGCGGCCTGCTGAGTTGTGCCGATCCGAGTCAATTCGATAACGGCACATTAGTGCTTGAGTTCGATCCTGCGGACAAGATAAAGAAGGGCATGTGCGAGCGAAACGGCCGTCGCGAGCAAATCGAGACGTTGCTGACGCAAGAATTTTCAACGTCGATAAGAGTGAAATTCGAAGTCGCCGGCGGCGCTCAGACAAAGGCCGAGTCGAAAGCTGACCAACAGAAGACCGGAAGTCAAAAAAGAAACGAACTGCTGAACGACCCGGCGGTAAAGACCATCCTGATGGGCCTCGATGCAACAATTACCGGAATTGAAGAAGTTTAGTCCATTAACTTGGATGAGAATTGGGTTGAAATATGAGTGGTGAATATACTGAAAGTTTGAACAGGTTGATTGAGGAGTTCGGCAGGCTGCCGGGGATCGGGGCCAAGACGGCTGAGCGACTGGCTTTTCACGTGCTGAAGGCCAGGCCCGAGGAAGCCTTGAAGCTTGCCGATGCTATTCGCGACGTCAAGACTAACATCAAACGCTGTCAGATCTGTTATAACTACTCGGAGCAGCCAACTTGTCGGATCTGCTCGGATCCGAAACGCGATAAGGGGCTTATATGCGTCGTCGAGCAGCCTAAAGACGTCATAAGCCTCGAGAAGACCACCGCCTGCAAATGGGTATACCATGTTCTTGGCGGCCATATTGCCCCACTTGAAGGGATTGAGCCCGGCGATCTAACTATCGACCAGCTCGTCGAGCGGGTGCGCGGCGGCGGTGTAAAAGAAGTTATAATGGCCACCAACCCCAACATGGCCGGCGACGGCACAACGCTGTACGTCAGTTCGCTGCTGAGAAATACCGGCGTGAAGATAACCCGCCTTGCGAGAGGGCTGCCTACAGGCAGCAGCATCGAGTTTGCCAGCGGGAAGATACTGACCGACGCCATCATCGGAAGGCAGGAATTGGAGTAGTTTTCTCTGCCGTTTCTGCAAACTTCCTCAACTGATATCCGAATCTTGACGAAAACCTACACGTCATCTATGATGTGGTAGTAGTATTTCTGAGATAAAGGTTTCTGTTTGAGGCTGATTCTATGAAGCTTGAGATGAGAGGTCAGATGCGGATGGAGCAGAGGATGAAGCTCGCTCCGCACATGATTCAATCTATGGAGATTCTCCAGCTTCCTATAATGGCCCTTCAGGAAAGGATCGAGCAGGAGCTTAACAGCAATCCCGTTCTGGAAATGGCCGAGCCCGGCAGCCAGGAGGATGTAGTAGATCGCCAACAGGACCAGGAAGAAGAAGACGAAAAGGACCTGGTCGTCGGCACCGACAGCAACAAGGCCGAAGACTTCGAGCGACTCGGTAATCTCGGCGAGAGTTTCAGAGATTACCTGGACGAGGCCGGCCCTTACCGGCGGCGAGTGCGGGCCGATGAGCCGGACAGGAAACTCGAAGCGCTCAAGAATACCGCCGCTCTTCCTCAGTCGCTGCACGAATACCTCAGCGAGCAGTGGCGCCTGGTTGATGCCGACGAGCCGGTGAAGATCGCCGGCGACAAGATCATAGACTATATCGACAGCAGAGGGTATCTCACCGTCAGGCTGGAGCAGTTGCACAACAAGGACAAGGGTGACTTCAGCGTTGACGATTTGAATGAAGCACTGGAGCTGGTGCAGAAACTGGAGCCTACGGGAGTCGGCGCGCGAGACTTGCGGGAATGTCTGCTGATCCAGATGGATCAAAGCGGCGAGGACATGAGTTTCGAGTCCCGACTCGTAGCCGAGCACATGGACGAGCTTCTTGATAATCATCTGCCCGAAATCGCCAGGAAGATGAACTGCAGCATGGAGCAGATCAATCGCGCCATCGAGCGCATGAGCAAGCTCGATACTTCGCCCGGCCTCCAGATAGGCAGGGACCAGAACCATCCTATCACCCCCGATGTGATCGTGGAGTTGTCCGAAGAGACCGGCGAGTACTCCGTCAGGCTGCCCGACTCGAATATGCCGTACCTGAAGGTCAACGACTATTATGCGAGAATGGCAAGGGACACTCAGGTAGCCGAAAAAACCAGAAAATTCCTGCAGAACAATCTTCGCTCGGCACAGTGGATTATGGATGCGATAGAGCAGCGCAAAAACACGCTGCTGAGAGTGACGCAGGCGGTGGTGAAATTCCAGAAGGACTTCTTCGATCTCGGCCAGCAGCATTTGAAGCCGCTGCCGATGTCGAAAGTCGCCGACGAGGTTGGGGTTCATCTTGCTACCGTTTCGCGTGCCGTTTCCGGCAAATACGTTCAATGCCCGCAGGGGATACTGCCGCTGCGTAAGTTCTTCAGCGGCGGCCGTGAGGACGTTAACGGCAGGGCACGTAGCTGGGAAGCCATAAGAGCCAAGCTTCAGGAGATTATAGACCGGGAAGATAAGAGCAAGCCTCTCAGCGACGATCAGATACGTAAAAAACTGCAGGAAGCCGGCATTGAAAGCCTGGCCAGACGCACCGTCGCCAAGTACCGCAAATTAATGAACATCCCAGCCGCAAGATTCAGGAAGAAATATTAGCCGCTGCTGCATCTGCGACGGAAAAGCAAAAAAGTTTTTTTTATGCTTGAACTTTTTGTGGTTATGTGAGTATATTATCATATAGGAATATAAGTTGGAGTTTGCAATGCAACAACATAACAAATACCTGCAATATCAAAAGCAGGCTGAGGTCGCAAAGGCGGTGGGGCACCCTTTGCGCGTTGCAGTAGTCGATTTTCTCAGGAACGGCGAGCAATGCGTTTGTGACATCGCCGATCACATAGGTTCGGAGCGGTCGAACGTCTCGCGGCACCTGTCGGTAATGGTCCGAGCAGGCATCCTGGAATACCGCAAAGAGGGACTGAAGGTCATCTATAAGCTCAGGACCCCTTGTATTCTTGATTTCTTTTCGTGCATAACGGACGTCTTAAGGCAGCAGGCGAAGGAAAATGAAGAACTTCTAAAGACTATTTAGCGAATGTGGTCTGTAGCGGTGAGCTGTTGTTCGGTAATACAAACTGCGACGCGGCAGCGCTCTATAACCTGAGATAAAAATCATATACTATTCCTATTTTGTTAAATGTTTGAGTACCTGAGGCCATGCCCATGGAGAGCGAAGCAAATATGTTAGGATAATCTGTTTTATGAACTGGAAGCATGAGTGGAAAAAATTAGCACTGATTGTTGCGGTATTCCTGGCATGTTTTTATTTACCTGTCGGGATCAAGAGGTTCGATCAGGCGATAATGGAATCGCTACACTTGGTGAAATGGTACGCTCAGGAACATGTCCTGCTGTGTCTGGTGCCGGCCTTTTTCATTGCAGGAGCCATCGCGGTTTTCGTCAGCCAGGCTTCGGTGATGAAGTATCTGGGGGCCAAAGCAAATAAGGTGCTGGCCTATGGAGTGGCCGCGGTGTCAGGCTCGGTACTGGCAGTGTGTTCATGCACGATACTACCCTTGTTCGCCGGAATCCACAGGATGGGGGCGGGATTAGGACCTGCAACGGCGTTTCTTTACTCCGGGCCGGCCATCAATGTGTTGGCTATCATCCTTACCGCACGAATTTTAGGAATTGAGCTGGGAATTGCCCGTGCAATTGGTGCAATTGGATTCAGCGTGGTCATCGGCCTGATTATGCACTTCATCTACCGCAAGGAGGAGTTGGAGAAGGCAAACGGCCAGATGGCTATGCCGGAATCGGAGGTCTCTCGCCCGCTCTGGCAGAACGCATTGTTTTTTGCCGTAATGGTCGGTGTGCTGGTGTTTGCCAACTGGGGTGCACCCAATGATTTCTACTTTGAGACGGCGGACGGAAACATGCTCCGGGCAGCTATTGTGAAGGCTCCTGAACACGGCGGTGAAGATTCGGGTTTTTACGTGGTCAAACTGACCGATGGAGAGAAGGCCGGCGAGGAAATGCGGATACCCGCCCGGGATGTTCTGAGTCGTAGGCCGGTTCCGGGACTGTGGGCGACCGTGTGGAACCATAAGTGGATCATTACAGCGGTATTCGCTGTCGTGCTGGCGGTGATCCTTACGGCCTGGTTGTCCATACCGGCATGGAAGATCCTGGTCGCGGCGGTACCGACCGCCGTCCTCGCCCTGGTTCTTCCCATGGAGGGGATGATGGTGATGATCCCGTTTTCGGCTGCGGTGATCGGCCTTTCCTGGGCAACCAGCACCACGGGTGGTGAGGCCGAGGAATGGTTCAGCTCGACGTGGACGTTTGCCAAGCAGATCCTGCCGCTGTTGTTGATCGGGGTGCTGATTGCGGGAGCGTTTTTGGGCAGGCCGGGCCACGAAGGGCTCATCCCGTCGGAATGGGTCGCCCGTGCCGTAGGCGGCAATTCGCTGTGGGCGAACCTGTTCGCCTCGGTGGCCGGAGCGTTCATGTACTTCGCCACCCTGACGGAGGTTCCTATCCTCCAGGGATTATTAGGAGCAGGCATGGGCAAAGGCCCGGCTCTATCGCTGCTGCTGGCCGGCCCGGCACTGAGTTTGCCGAACATGCTTGTAATTCGAAGCGTCATGGGGACTCGGAAGACCATTGTTTTCGTATTCCTTGTCATTGTCATGGCGACGATCTCAGGAATAATATTCGGTTCTATCTGGGGATAGATTAGTGACTGAGGTTAAAAAAAACGAACCTGCAATCGGCTATCCGCCGGAAGAAGGTTGTTACCTCCGGGGCAATGACTATTCGCCTGTGGCGGTGGTGGTCATTCTGCGCTGGAGGCGTGAGCAGACACCAGCGGATATTGAAAACTTAGTTAGAGTGGGCGTTGAGAGCGGAGCTGCTCTGTCCGGCACGCTGCAAACGGAGAACATCGGCATCGAGAAGATTATCTGCAATGTTGTCGCCAACCCCAACATTCGCCACCTGATTGTCTGCGGGCCAGAATCGCCAGGCCATCTTGTGGGAGAGAGTTTGTTGGCGCTGACTCAGAAAGGACTGGACGGAAAGAAGCGGATTATCGGGACTGAGGCGCCGACACCATATCTCTTTAACGTTCAGCCTGAATTTGTGGAGAGATTTCGCAAGCAGATTACGCTCATAGATCTTGTGGACGAAGGTTCTTCCGAAGTTCTACGCGAGGCCGTTTGGTCGTGTTATCAGGAAAAGCCTACGGTTTTCAAAAACTACGAGCTCTGTGACCCCGGCGCCTATCCGGCGGAGCCGCTCAGCGGCAAAATAACCTGGAAAATCACGGAGCCCTCTTCCGCACCCAAAAGCAGTGAAGAGCGCGCTCAAAAGGAAAAGATTCAGAATTTGATTGAACGTATCCGGAAATCAGACCACGGAACCGGACAGCTCGATGCCGGGAAGGACAAAGGCGAGGAGAAATGCTTGTAAAAGGAACATACTGTTTGGTTGCCTTGGCTTTGTTTGTCTCCGGCTGTACGCTGACAAACCGGACCGATCCCTATGCAGAGATGACGGCTAACGAACAGCAGCAACAACCGGCACGCGGATATTCACAAGCAAAAACAGCGCCGCCGATCCAGGGACCGATCAGCCTGGACGAGGCTATTGGCATCGCCCTGGCCAACAATCCGGATGTGCTGGCTACGGGGTGGGATGCTGCGGCGGCGCAGGCTGAGCTTGACTTCGCTAAGGCGGAAAGACTTCCAAATCTTGGGATAGCGGGCGGATATGTGCACCACCTTGATGAGCAAAGGCTGTTGCCGATACGCCAGCCGGGCGATCCTAGTATCTTAAGCAGAGATATTATCTCCGGCGATATTGTACTGTCTTTGCCGTTGTTTACCGGAGGGCGACTGGTCAACCAGGTTAAGGCGGCGGAACTGCTGCGCAATTCTGCAAACCACCTTTTGGTCCGCAGCCGGGAAGAGCTGATTTTCAACGTTTCCAGCATGTTCTTCAGCATCCTGGCTCAGCAGCGCGTCGTCGAGTCTCTCGAGTTCTCCCGTCACGTGCTCCAGGAACACTTAAAACGTGTGGATGCACTGGTGGCTGCGCAGAAGGCCGCCGAGGTGGACAGGCTGCGTACGAACGTGCGACTGGCGGACATCGAGCAGCGATTCGTACGAGAGGAAAATGTATTAGCCATCCAGCACCGTGCCTGGGTAAACCTGCTTGGTCTGCCCCCTGCTGTCTCGGGGGTCGATAAACCGCCCTTTCCGCAAGGGGACGTGACATCGAAACATGACACGGCAGTTGCAGATTTCCAGACGGCCTTGGCGTCAGCCTGGGAACAGCGTGACGACTACCTCGCAGCGAAGTCAGCTCTTGAGGCGCAAGCTCGGAAGGTGGATGTGGCACGGGCTGGTCTCCGGCCGAGCGTTTTTTTGGCGGGGTCTTACGGTGAAAGATGGGCCGTGGGACCGACTTTTGGCGAGGGTAAGGAAATCGATGACATCGGCCGCATCGGCATTTCGGCTACAATTCCCATCTATGAAGGCGGACGGGTGGATGCTAAAGTTGCAGAGCAGCGAGCAAAACTTGCCGCTGAACGGGAAAGACTTCGCAAGCTTGAACTCCAGATTCGCCTGGACGTTGAGATAGCCTTGCTGAACATTGAGTCCTCGCAGCAGCGCATTGATGCCATACAGAAGGTGGTCGAACAGGCTGACGAATCCTTACGGATAGAACGAGAAAAATATGAATTGGGCAAGGGCGCCATTGTCGATGTCCTTGATGCCCAGGCAGCGTTGCTGGAGTCGCAGACCAGTTTCTACAGAGCTTCGGCAGATTACAATATAGCAGTTGCTCAATTACACCTTGCGGTTGGAGAGAAATTGTGAAAAAGCTATTATTAACTATAACAATAATTGTCGCTGCAATTGTGGCTGCGACTGTGCTTTTCTCAGGGAGCAAAAAGCAGAACGAGGGGGGGCAGTCGGGAAAGTCTAAGAAACTGCCTGCTGTAAAAGTAATACCGGCAGTTGAAGGCAGTATTTCAAAGACGCTGGAGCTTACCGGATCGGTTACGGCGACCAAGGTTGCAAGAATGGGCTCTCCGGCGGAAGGACCGATTATGCAATGCCAGGTTCGCGAAGGAGACAAGGTCAAAGCCGGACAAGTGCTCCTTGCCATCGGGCGTAAAAAGGCGGCAGATGCTTTGGTGGAAGCGGCTCGGGATTCTCTGGTCCGGGAACAGGAAGAATTCAAGCGAATTACGAAACTCGTTGAGAGCGGTGCGATTGCGGCGGAAGAACTGGAAACGGCAAACTTAAAGGTTTCGCGGGCAAAGGCCGAACTTAGTAAAGCGTTGGAAAGCGTAGAGGATTATGAGATAGAAGCACCATGGGATGGGGTGGTTTCAAAGATTTTTGTTACGGATGGCTATTATGTCGCTCCTCGTGAAGGCCTTGTCGAGATTTACGATCCTAACAGTACTGTTATTGAGTTTGCGATTCCTGAATCACAGGCGGCAATTGTCCATAAAGGGATGCCGGTCGAAGTTGAAGTGCAAGCTTATCCCGGGCAGCGGTTAAAAGGCGAAATTACAAGGATTTACCCGGAACTGAACCGCCAGACAAGAACACGAACAACCGAAGCGGTACTCATCTATAACGATGATATTACACTATTGCCGGGAATGTTTGCCCGCATACGGCTTGTGCTGGAAACGGTGGATAATGCTGTTTTGATTCCAGATAAAGCGATTGTATTGAACAATGAAAATGAGCCGACTGCCTTTGTAATTGGCAATGCAAAGGCCGAAGCCAGAAAACTCAAACTCGGACTTGAAAAAAATCTGATGGTGCAGGTATTGGAAGGAATAAAGCCGGGTGAAATGGTCGTCATCGAAGGCAATGAAAAACTCAAAAACGGCGCTGCCGTGAAAGTCATCGGAGATGAGGGTAAAAAAATGTGACTTCAGGCCCATAACTGTTACCTCCGTTAAGAAATACTACCATACTTTTAGCTATTTCTTAATGGGGAGCAGTACAAGTCCGAGGTAAGGTTAGAAATATGAACGCAACAGCTATAATGATAAATTTATGGTTTCCAGGCTTGCTTTAACGATTGTATTCGTGATCATTATGGGGACATCCATTGAAAGAATATTTGAGTGGACTGCTAAAGAGCCAAGCCAATCTATAGGAGTAAAAAAATGACGAAAATATTCAATGTTGCGGCAAAGATAGCAATGTATAAGAAGGAAAAGTCCCAAAACAATGGTTAAGGCCAAAAAAGGCGAAAAGAATAACACAGAAATGGTCGCACTTTAGACGTAAAAAATGAATATCACGAAATCAACATTGTTAAGGCCGATAGGTGCTTCTGTCATTGCGATAGCGGTATTTGTGGTCGGCCTGTTTTCTCTCAGGCAGCTTGATGTGGACTACCTGCCGGAAATCATTTATCCGATGATAAAAATCCATATCTGGTGGCGCGGAGCGACTCCGGAAGATATTGACAAAAACGTGGCTGACCCGATTGAAAGAGTGTTGTCAACCGTGGATAATCTCGATTATCTCGAATCTTCGAGCATCGAGGGGATGTACACACTGCTTGTCAATTTCGAGTATGGTGTTGATGTCGAAGAAGCCTACCAGGATGTGATAACCGCGATGGGACGCATTGCCAGAGAGCTGCCTGCTGATATGGATCCGCCGGTAATCATTAAAGCGGACCCTTCGCAGCTTCCGGTTATGCAGGTTACGGTCTCATCGCAGAAAAGAGACCTCGTCTGGCTTCGGGACTGGTGCGACAACTGGTTACAGGACAGAATTGTAACCGTGCCGGGTACAGCGGGTGTGGAAATTGTCGGCGGTCTTGAAAGAGAGATTCGCGTCCACCTTGACCCATCCAGAATGCTGGCTTACGGCTTGAGTCCTTCCGGCATTGCCAAAACGCTTTATGAAGAAAATAAGGAGATGTTTGCCGGCAGGGTTACGGTGGAGTCGAGAGAGATAATCGCCCGAACGATGGGTGAATTTGAATCGCTCGAGGAAATACGAAATATCGTAGTCGCTCACAGTGATCAGGGACTGGTCTACCTCAAGGACTTGGCCAGCGTAGAGGATTCCCACGAAGAAGCTCGAGTTATAACTCGTTTCGGTGGGGAAAACTGTGTTAAACTCAGTATTT
>CAZRBG010000032.1:0-66902 GCA_964598225.1 uncultured Pirellulales bacterium | reverse complement strand
TTCTAGAATTAATGTTACTCTTTTGGCTCAATCTACACTTGTTTTGGGACTAGTTTTTCAAGCTAAGAATTAATAGAGTATAGTCAGTAGCCAATCAAAAGGATTCATTGCTTGAATCAGCAAAGTCACCGCAGATTGATTTCCGGTCAAAGCAGCGGCCTTGGTGCGTTTCTGCTCAGAATGCTGTTGAGAGTCGCTTCCCTTGGCTACTCGGCTATCATTCGGCTGCGCAACTTCCTGTATTCAAAAGGATGTTTGAAGACACATCGCGTTGATGCAGCAGTAATCTGCGCAGGCAACATTACCACAGGCGGCACGGGAAAGACACCTCTTGTTGTCTGGTTGTGTGAATATATTGCTCCACGCTACAAGTGTGCAATACTCACCCGCGGCTACAAAACGTCACAAGACTCAAAGAGCCATACAGATGAGCCGGCAATGCTCGCCGAAAACTGTCCCGGCGTCGAAGTGGTCGTTAATCCCGATCGTGTAGCCGGGGCAACAGAAGCTATCAAGAAGTTCGGCGCCGAAGTGCTGATAATGGACGACGGATTCCAGCACAGACGGCTGGCGCGCGCTCTTGATATTGTCGCAATCGATGCTACGCAGCCTTTCGGCTATGGCAAAATGCTCCCTGCCGGCCTGTTGCGGGAGCCTGTCACATCACTTAAACGTGCCGGCGCAGTCGTCATTACCAGGTGCGATCAGATTGGCGTCTCCCGGCTGAGCGATCTTGAAGTAAAGCTGCGAACAATCAATCCGGACATAGTCATAGCAAAATCAATACACGCCGCAGCTTCTATCGAATACCTCGAGCCAACTGAATACCTCGATCCAACTGAATGCCTCGATCCAACTGAATGCCTCGACCTAACTGTCATTCCTGCGAAGGCAGGAATCCAGAATGTTGACGAGGCAATGGATTCCTGTGCGCGCGGGAGTGACAACGTTGGGCAGTTAAGAGGCAAGAGGATTTTTGCATTTTGCGGCATAGGCAATCCTGAGGCGTTTCTGAATACAATCGGGGCGTTGGGCGCCGAACTGGTCGGTTCATGCATATACGATGACCATCATCAGTACACAGATTCCTGTCTTGCTGAAATTTGCGAACAGGCCCGTGATCTTAACGCTGAGTTGATATTGACAACGCAGAAGGACTGGACAAAACTCATCTCAAGTTTCAGATCTCAAACCTCAGATCTCAGGTCCCAAATCTCAAATTTGAGATGTCAGATTTCACATCGCGGATCGTCCATTCCATTCGCCTGCCTGAACGTTGAAATACAATTCCTTACGCGCGGGGACGAATTAAAGAGCTTGATTGAGAGCAAGATAGCAAGTAGAATTCCCGGAACGACGGAACATAAGAAATGAGTGCCTTATGCTCGTGTGACTCTTGAGTTTGTGCTTTGATGTATGAAAATCTACTCAAAACCGTGATGAATTTCGGCTCGCCGAAGGTCCTCGTCGTGGGTGATTTCATGCTCGACGTATACGTGTACGGAGACGCCGAAAGGATCAGCCCGGAGGCGCCTGTGCCGGTGCTGAAAGTCGCCAGGACCGAATATCGCTGCGGCGGGGCCGCTTCCGTTGCCAACAACCTTGCGGCCCTGGGTGCAACGGCATATTGCCTCGGCATCATCGGCAACGACCGCAACAGCGAGATACTCAAAGAGATACTAACAAAGCCAGGGGTCCACACGGAAAGCCTTTTCGAGGTTTCCGGCCGTCCCACTGTCAGCAAGCAAAGATTGATAGGACTGGCGCAGCATCTGCACCGGCAGCAGTTGATCCGAATCGACGAGGAATCGAACGAACCGCTCGATGACCGACTAAACGAGACTATTCTGCACGCCTACGAGCAGAAACTGCCGCAGGTTGACATCGTCTGCCTGCAGGACTATGACAAAGGCCTGCTTAGGGCATCGTTGTGCAGGCGTATGATCGACATGGCAGCCCAGACGGGCAAGAGAGTCTTAGTGGATCCATCATCCACGAGCGATTATACCAAATACCGCGGCGCAACATCGATTACGCCCAACCGAAAGGAATCTTCCGCCGCCACTGGTTTTGAAGTAATGGACGCAGAAACGGCGGCAAAGGCGGCGAGCGATCTTATGAGCAGGCTGGAACTCGGCGCAGTGGTAATCACGCTCGATAAAGAAGGCGCTTATCTGAGATCGCAGGACAAGGACAAACTCATCCCCACGCGGCCGCGAAGTGTTTACGATGTGACCGGAGCCGGAGATATGGTCCTCGCAACGCTTGCAGCATCTCTGGCAGCGGGCTGCGACTACGAGACCGCAGTGCAGTTGTCGAATATCGCAGGAGGGATAGAAGTCGAAAAATTCGGCACGGCAACGGTAACCGTGGAAGAAATCGCAGACGAGATCGCTAACCTGAGAGGAACGTCGGGCGGTAAACTATACAGGATAGACGCCCTTGTCGAGGAACTCGACCGGCATCGGCGAGAGAACAAGACTATCGTTTTTACCAACGGCTGCTTCGACGTGCTTCATAGAGGTCACGTCGAGTATTTGGATTTCTGCCGGCAAAATGGTGATATTGTGGTCGTTGGAATGAATAGCGACAGCTCGGTCAAAACGATCAAAGGGCCCGAACGGCCGATTAACAATCAGGATGACCGGGCCGTAGTTTTGGCCGCGTTGGAAATGGTGGACTACATCTGCATTTTCGACGAGCCGGACCCGCTGAATTTGATCAAAGAAGTTAAGCCCGGTGTATTGGTCAAGGGCGAGGATTGGGCGGAAAAGGGCGTAGTCGGCAGGGAATTTGTCGAGTCGCGCGGAGGTAAGGTGGTTCTCGCCCGGCTCGTCGAAGGAAGGAGCTCGACCGCAACGATTGGAAAGATGAAATCGCTGGAAGCAAAAGCCTGATGGACGAGAGCACGAGAAAACAGATTTTCGAGGCGATTGATATACACAGCAGGATGACCGCTGAGTTCAGAGCGGCAGGCATGGAAGTAATTGCGGCTATAGCCGAAGCGATCACAGAAACACTGAAACGGGACGGCACAGTCTATATCTGCGGCAACGGCGGCTCGGCGGCGGACGCCCAGCACATAGCCGGAGAGCTGGTAGGCAGATTTTGCAGAGAGCGGAAGGCTTTGGCGGCAGTCGCTCTTACAACAGACACGTCGATACTGACATCCATAGCCAATGACTACGCGTATGAAAAAGTCTTTGCCCGACAGGCCGAAGCGCTGATTAGAAGCAATGACACACTGTGGGCGTTCTCGACCAGCGGCACATCTGCAAACGTAGTTGAGGCCGTCAAGGTCGCCAGAGAAAAAGGCGCCCGCATTGTAGCCTTTACGGGACGTACTGACAGCGAACTCGAGCCAATGTCCGACATTTGTTTCTGCGCCGTTTCAAAATCGACGGCGCGAAGCCAGGAGATTCATCAGCTCGCTTACCATATAATCTGTGATCTCGTGGAGAGCAATTTTGCGGAAACTTAAACTGGAAACGGATTTCTTGAATTATGTCTAACAAAGCGATTTTTCTGGACCGCGACGACACGCTGATTGAGGACCCGGGATATATTAACGAACCCGATCAGGTTAAGCTGCTCGAAGGAGTTCCGGAGGCACTCAAAGAGCTTAAGAGGCTAGGCTTTAAGCTGGTTGTCGTTACCAACCAATCGGCCGTCGCCCGCGGCATCGTCACGGAGAAAGTTCTGGCCGACATTCACGAACGTCTCAAAGAGTTGCTGGCGGAAAAGCACGCCTTTCTGGACGAGATATACTACTGTCCTTACCACCCGGACGGAGTAGTCACGAAATATCGCAAAGAGAGCAACTATCGAAAGCCGAATCCGGGAATGCTGCTGGAGGCCGCCGACGACATGAACATCGACCTGAACGAATCATGGTGTGTCGGCAATAAATTGAGCGATGTCGAAGCCGGTGTGCGAGCCGGCTGTAAAACGGTGCTGTTAGACGGACCGTCACATCAGAAAGAAGCCGGTCCGCCCGTTTCGTCGCCAAAAGTGACTCCGGACTACAAGGCTGTGAACATGAAAGAAGCTGTCAATATAATCAAGAAACAGCTCCGAGTGCCGGCCGACGCCGTGACCGAGCCGGTGGAAACCGAACCGGTGCGGACCGATTCCGCCGAACGAGACGAGCCGGTTTCGGAGGTAGTCGAGCCTGAGCAGGAAGTCCCGCAACAGGAAACCACGCCTGAATCTCAGGAACCGAAGACGGAGCGGCGCGAGTCAGCCGCATCCATAGACAAGCTGTTGGGCGATATACTGATCCAGCTCAAAAACATGCAGCGCACTGAAATGTTCC
Organism: uncultured Pirellulales bacterium; assembly: GCA_964598225.1. GTDB lineage: Bacteria > Planctomycetota > Phycisphaerae > Sedimentisphaerales > Anaerobacaceae > SG8-4. The sequence continues at coordinate 62,587 of CAZRBG010000032.1, read as the reverse complement.
ACGAGTTCTCGGTCATGAGACTGCTGGCGGGTGTCGTACAGGTCCTCGTATTGTTCTGTCTGCTGGTAACGGTATGGTTTCTGATGAGCCCGACCCGCCAGGACAATCTCGTCTTCATGGCTCTCGGCTTTGCGATAGTCCTCCAGATCATGGCGCTAACCTTTTATACGATGCACGGGGGAAAATAAGATCTGTGCAAAGCGAGAGGCCGGATACGAACATCTTGGTTTGGCTCCCTTCCCCGATGGGTGACGCGATTCTCTGTACCCCCGCTCTGCGCGCTATACGTAAGCATTTCAGATCGTCGAAAATTTGCTTTCTGGCTAATCCCGTGGTCCGACAGATCTTGTCGCCGGGCATTTTCAACGACGAATGGATCGAGCAAAAAGAGAGAAATCCCTTAGCGATTTCGAACCGGCTGAGGCGGCACAAATTCTCACATGCCATTGTTTTCAAGAATTCCTTCGCTTCTGCGCTGGCCGTGTTTTTGGCGCGGATACCGGCACGCATCGGCTACGCTCGCGAGAAACGCAGCTTTCTGCTCACCGACAAACTGCATCCCCCGAAGCTGCCCGGCGGCAGATTCAAACCACTGCCGATGGTTGATTACTATCTTGCAATCGCCTCCCGGCTCGGCACCAATACGACAGACAGACGCATTGAATTGCCCGTTGAGTCACGGGCGGGCGAAAGGCTCATGTGCAAACTGCCTCAGCTCGCGAATCCCGGCGGACCGGTTATCGTGATCGTTCCGGGCGGCGCCTTTGGGCCGAGCAAATGCTGGCCCGCTGCACGCTACGCTCGGACGGCCGACCGGCTCGTCGAAAAATATAATGCAACGGTAGTCGTATCAGTCGCCCCGGCGGAAGCGGAGATAGAAATAGGCCGACAAATCTGCAATACAAGCAGCAATAGCCTGATGAATATCGGGGACAATCCTCTCAATCTCGCTGAACTGAAGGCTCTATTCAGAATCGCCGACCTGGTGATAACAAATGACACGGGGCCCCGGCACATTGCGATAGCTCTCCAACGCAAAGTTGTCAGTCTGTTCGGGCCTAACGATCCGGCCTGGACCGATACCGATTTCGAGAAAGAGATTCAAATCGTCGGCAACGTCCCCTGTGCGCCTTGCAGCAAACCGAACTGCAAAGAAAAGCAACATCTGTGTATGGAATCGATAACTGTCGACATGGTCTGCAAAGCGGCGAGAGAATTATTGGAGGATGATCGCAAGCGCGCAAAGATCACAACTCAGCCGGAATTAGTCGACAAATCGGGGTCGTTTTTTGTGGATCCGGAATATGAGCCGGCTTTGAGTAAAGTCGGATTAGACTCTACCGACAGTGTCTTTTCTTTCGAAGCCGCAGCGAATCTCGATAAGCCGAATCTTGCGCGCTTTCGCAGCCGCGCTCAATTCGAAGTAGAGGCACCCGGATCATCGAATCAAGAGATCGTATTTCTTAAGCGCTATGACAGACCACCGATTCTACTTCAGCTTAAGAACTGGCTCTGTGCTCGCAAAAGAATGAGTTGCGGCCTTCTCGAATACTCTTCGGGACACCAATTGACTGCATTGGGAATAAACACGCCGAGAACCATTTGCTGCGGCGAACAATGGGGCGCACTTTTCGAAAAGAGAAGCTTCATAATTACCGAGAAAATTCCGCACGCGGAATCTCTGGAAAAAAAGCTGCCCTACTGCTTCATACAGGCCAACGGCCGGCATCTTAAGCCGAGGGGAGATTTCATCACTCATTTGGCGGACTTTGTGAAGAAGTTTCACCAAACAGGTTATCGTCATCGTGATCTTTACTTCTCACATATCTTTCACAGTGACGACGGTGAATTCTATTTGATCGATTTGGCGCGTGCATTCAAGCCGCTTTTGTTGAGTCGGCGATTTCAGATCAAGGATATCGCACAGCTTCACTATTCCGCTCCGGGAAGCTCTTTCTCGAACACCGACAGAATGCGATTCTATTTGCGATACGCAGGCAATGCCGGATTGTCGCGCGAAGACAAGACATTCGTACGCAGAGTGCTGAAAAAAGCCCGGAGAATGGCGCGGCATGACAGAAAACACGGCAGAGAGATACCTTTTGAGAATTGAGCACAATGGCAGGCTATAGGCTATGAAGAAAAGAGTTGCCGTCATAATAGAGCGTGCTAACGTTGCTCTCGGCGGCGCCGAGCGATCGGTGCTCGAGTTGGCGGCGGCGCTGTCGGGGCTCGGGTTGGAAGTTGATGTCCTCGCAGCGAAAGGCCGGACAGGTGCTGATAATGTCCACATTCTGTGTCGGAATCAGCCGGGAAAACGCGTCGGATTTTTCAATTTTGAAAAGGCGCTGAAAAGACATCTGGCTCAGAAGAGCTATGACATCGTCCACAGCGTCCTTCCTTTTGAGTTCGCAGATGTCTATCAACCCCGCGGCGGTGCTTATGCCGAGTCGATCCTTCGCAACGCCGCGAGTTACGAAAATAGATTCATTGAGTATTTCAAGAGATATACGGGGTTCACCAACTGGCGCCGAACAACACTTCTCCATTCCGAGCGCAAATTGTCGCAAAGTGGGGAAGGTCCTACAATCGCAGCGCTCTCGCGCTACGTTACCGAGCAGTTCAAACAGTGCTACGGGACGAGTGAGCGGCGAATTGTAACTATATCGAACGGTATCAAAACGGGCAGGCCAATAAACAAACATCAGGCCGATAAACTCAGGACCCAAATACTGGCCAAACTGCGTATAAGCGAGTCCGACGATCCGGTTTTGTTCTTGTTCGTTGCGAACAATTTCAGGCTCAAGGGCCTGACGCCTTTAATCAAAGCTATGACCGTGGCGACTCAATTCAATCGGCAATGGAAAGGATACCTTGTAGTTGTCGGCAGCGGCAAAAAGCTGAAATACGCCGAACTCGCAGAAAAACTTCGTGACCCGACGATGGGCAAAAGGATTGTTTTCCTCGGCCCGGTAAGTCAGGTTCAGAATGTACTTTCGATAGCGGATGTCGCAGCTTTGCCGACTTTCTACGACCCTTGCAGCAGGTTTATTCTCGAAGCCCTTGCCGCCGGCAAGCCGGTGATAACAACCAAATACAATGGAGCAACTGATTTGTTTGTAAACAATCGACACGGCAAGGTTATTGACACCCCCGGAGAAGTCAAGGCGCTCGCCGAAGCTCTCAGTTATTTTGCGGACACAGGCAACATCGAATGTGCCGCTCGCGCAATCAAAACGGACAATCTCGAAAAGAACGTATCCGTAAGCCGGGCGGCTGGAGAATTGAACGAACTTTATGAAGAAATAATGGACAAGAGAGGTCGAGTATGACGTACACGATTTTCCCACTTGCGATTGTCGCATCGTACTTTCTCGGTTCGATTCCCTTCGGATTACTTCTCGCCAAAGTCCACGGAAAAGATTTACGCTCCATCGGCTCCGGCAACATCGGCGCAACCAATGTCTCGCGTGCGCTCGGCAGAAAGTGGGCTTATTTTTGCTTCGCGCTCGACGTGCTCAAAGGACTGATCCCGATGCTCGCAACAATGCATCTGGCCCGAGCCGTGCCCGGTCAATCACAAAGTGAGAGAGTGATTCTGCTCTGGCTATGGATCGCAACCGGATGCGCGGCTATCCTGGGGCATATTTTCCCGATTTACGTGAGATTCAAAGGCGGCAAGGGAGTGGCGACCAGTTTCGGCGTCGCGCTGGGACTTTGGCCTTACTTCACAATCTGCGCCGTCCTGGCTCTAATTACATGGTCGATAGTAGTCCTGATCTGGAGATACGTCTCTCTTGCCTCGATTACTGCTTCGGTCATCTTTCCTCTGGCCCTGATCGTTGCTACGTTCCTGATTCCCGGTTGGAGCTTCGGCAGTTTATGGCCTCTTGTGGTAACGTCAGTAGCCATCCCGACTATGGTTGTGGTGAGACATCGTGAGAACATAAAACGGCTCAGAGCAGGAACGGAAACCCGAATTGGGCAAAGCCATTGAGTAATTGACCCGGCACGAACTCTGAGCATCCGGAACTCAAAAGTCCCTATCCTTACTGCGTGCCGGTTTTATTAATTTGTCCGTGGTAATCCTCGGCGAGGTGGATCGTCCTATAAACATAACCGCAACAATCCACAGGCAGCGAATCACTGACTACAAATGACGCTCTAAATTAACCCGCCCATTATACTCATAAACGACTATTTCAAATTGAGCGTCTTCACTTCGGTTGTGTAATCGGCAGGTTTGAAAGAGATATCGCCCGGATTTTCCTATAAATGGACTTCTTAAATCCTAATTTAGAACAGACAAATGGAGGGTCACTCCGGCGAGGCCGAAAAACGAACCGAAGAGTTAATTGTCATGGCTCGAGCGTAGTCAAACCCTCTCGAACGGCGCATTTGGTAAGCTCGGCCACGCTGTGGACGTTCAGCTTATCCATTATCTGCCGCCTGTTTGCTTCTATTGTCTTGGTGCTCACGTGCAGTTCGAATGCTATCTGTTTAGTGGATTTTCCTTCGGCGACCAACTGAAGAACCTCGCGTTCCCTCCCCGTTAGCTCGGACAACGGAGAGTCGGCGGTTGATGACAGGCGTTTAACGTAGTCCTCGACGACAACGTCGGCGATCCGCGGGCTGAGGTATCTTCCGCCCATCGCCACGGTCTGTATTGCCTGAACAAGCTCGTCGAACAGACATTCCTTCAGAATGTAACCGGCCGCTCCCGCACTAAGCATGTCGGCTATAAACCTGCGCTGTGAGTGTATCGACAGAGCGACCACTTTGACTTCGGGGAATTCATTGGTGATCAGACGCGTTGCCTCGATGCCGTTGAGTCCGGCCATGGTAACATCCATAATCACCACGTCCGGCATCAACTCACGCACCAGCTCAACCGCCTTGCGGCCTTCGTCGGTGTCGGCGAGAACGTCCATGTCAGGCTGCTTCTCGAGCAGCGAACGCAGACCCTCCCGGATAATCGCGTGGTCGTCAACCAATAATACACCTACACTCATAATTCCATCCCATCCGTAAGTGTTTCACATTTCAGCGGCGCTTTCATAAGGATTCTGGCCCCTCGGCCGGACTCGGAATCGATCTTAATAAGTCCGCCCAACTGTTCCAATCGCTCTCTAATACTGAATAGCCCGAACTTATCGCTCCTTGCAGCCACCGCCGTTACGTTGGCGGGATCAAATCCAATTCCATTATCTTCAACTATGACGCAGATATCAGCGCCGTTCCTGCGGATGTCGACCTTCACCTTGTTCGCCTGCGCATGCTTGACAACATTGACAAGTAACTCTCGCACGTTGCGGAAGAGGAGCGCCCGGATGTCGTTATCCAACGGCTTTTCCTGCCCATCGTCGCGGAACTCCGTTTCAATACCGTGTTTTCTCTTTATTTCATCCGTAAGCCATTCGGCCACTGCGGCCTCTAAGCCTAATTCATACAATATAGGTGAACTAAGATCAAAAGTCAACGTTCTTGTTTGCTGAATGGCCTCATCAAGAGATGCGCAGACTTGCTCCACAGCATCGGAAATATGGCCGGGTTGATCCGACACGCGAAGTTCGTCCAACTTGAGCTTGGAAAGCACAAGAGACTGGCCGATCTTATCGTGCAAAACCGTGGCCAGCCGATGCCGCTCACGCTCCTCAATGCGCGACAATTGCGAAGCAAGAGATTTGAGCTTGGCCTGATTATCCAGTATTTTCCGCTCTGTGAGCTTGTGATCGGTGATATCTCTGATGACTCCGAACAGGACCTTACGACCGTTCAGCATGAAAGAACTTCCGGATATCTCCACGGGAAAGACGGTGCCGTCTTTCTTTTTATGATGTCGCAGTGGTATTTTCCCGGGAAACCCTTCAATTGCATGTTTAATATAAACTTCAGTCGCATCCGGTTCTGCGCTAATGTCACAGGGAGTCAGGCTCAGGAACTCCTCCTTAGAGTAGCCGTATAAACAAATCGCCGCATTATTCACATCGATACATCTTTTTGTCTCAGCATCGAAGATCATGATCGCATCGGTTTCAGTTTCGAATAACTGACGGTACTTTTGTTCGGATTCGCGCAAAGCCATTCGCGTCTTTTTCTGTTCTGTTATATCCCTTAGAAAATTCAACGTGGCTGGTCTTCCATTCCATTCGATCAGGACCCCGTTATTCTCCATCCATCTCCTGTTACCGTACTTGTCGATGACCCTGAGCTCGTAAAACAGGGGGATATCTTCGCCCCGAAACCGTCTTCTATGAATGCCCATCACCTGTTCTCGATCCTCCGGATGAATGAATTCTATGAAAGGTCGAGATACCATTTCCTCTCTCTTGTGTCCGATAACATTCTCAACGTACGGATTGGCATACTGAAGCCTTTCATCCTGCACCACTACGATGCCTTCCCCGGCGTTTTCTACGACGGTTTCGTATCTCTTCTCACTCTCTCGTAGAGCTTGCTCGGCCTGCTTACTATCCGTTATATCGCGGGCTATCGCAAGCAGACCCCGCGACTGCCCCTGCTTGTCCAGTATTACTGTGCTGCGGGCTTCAGCCAGAAACGTCGTGCCGTCTTCTCTCAGCATTGTGTATTCAGTCGGTCCTCCCGACGTTCCTTCGGCAAGAACAGTTTCAATCGATGTAAACAGTTTTGGATGCTGATCTTCCGGAAAAAACTCGGACACGTTCTTTCCAACCTGAGCATCAGCGCCTTCTGAAGTAGCATGGAGGCTGGTAAACTGCTGGTTACATTCCATAATATTGCCCTTGAGATCCAAAAGCACAGTGGAATAAGGTGAAAACTCGAACATTGTTCTGAATTTCTCCTCACTCTCACTAAGCGCCTCCAGCACATTTCTTAGTTTAACATCCCGAAGCAGACGATCCCTTTCGTTCTTATTTCTTTGTTCGGCGCCATCGGTTTTGGTGCGAGAAACACCTCTTCTGCGCATCCGTGCCGCTCTGGTCTGTTCAATCAGCTTTTTCTTGCTTTCCGAATCCAGCATTCTCAAGTACCACTCGCAGGGATCAAACAAAGCATTCTCAAAATCGAATCTCCGGTATTCTTAAATCTGTGCTCCTTGTCCGGCGGCGCGAATATCACGTACTCGGCTCCGAATTTGTGCTCTTGGCCTTCACAGATGAATATCCCCTGACCTTCCAGGACAAAGACCTCGTGCTCGTGCGCATGAGTATGCAGAGGCGTATGCCCGCCCGGCTGAATCTCGAACATCCTCATGGCAAAATTTTCCGCCCCGTCCGCCTTGGAAATGAGCAGCCTCATCTCGGTATGCTTCGCCCCGTCCACTTCAACAGGTTTCTTTGCAATATTGCTGCTTTTTTCGACCTTCATGCTCTGCCCTTTTCCTTATATCACACTCTTTCATTGGAGCTTTTCGGCAAGAATCTGCGAGACCACTTTCGGATTCGCCTGGCCTTTCGTCTTCTGCATGACCTGGCCCATTAGAAAACCTCGGGCCTTCTTGCTTTTCTTGCCACCTGCCGTGACGTCCGCAACGGCGTTGGGATTATCGGCAAGCACCTGCTCGACGATCACCTCCAACTCGCCGGCATCGCTCTTCTGCACCAGGTTGAGCTCTTCGGCTAAAACGTCCGGCTCTTTGCCGGTCCCGACCATCGCCTCGAATATTGTGGCGGCCGAACTCGCACTTACCGTATCGGCTTCAGCCATTTTGGCCAGGCGAGCGACACTCTGAGCGCTAACACCCAGGTCGTGTATGCCGCATCCCTTGTCGTTGGCCATCTTCAGGCCGGTCTGGGCAAGTAAATTACATACTCGCTTCGGCTCAGCTCCGCCTTCGACGGCCTGCTCGAAGAAATCCGCCGTCGAGCGCTCCGCCGTCAGCACTCCGGCGTCATAATCGCTTAGATTGTACTGCTCGACATAGCGCATCTGCTTTTTGAGCGGCAATTCACACAGATCCGACCGGATTTCATCGAGCCATTGCGGAGTCAACTCCACCGGCACAAGATCCGGCTCGGGAAAATATCTGTAGTCATGTGCCTCTTCCTTCTCTCTTTGCAGGACGGTTACCTCCCGCTCATCGTCCCAGCCTCGCGTGGTTTTGCTGCCGGAATCTAAGAGCTTTCCCGTTTCGAGGAACTCTTCGAGTTGCCTTTGTTCTTCATAGTTCACGCTTCGCTCTAAAGCCCGGAAGCTGTTGAGATTCTTGATTTCCACGATCGGAGTTCTGTATTCGGAACCGTCTTTAGTAATAGCCAGGTTGATATTAGGCTCGAAGCGCATGTGCCCCTTCTGCATATCCGCTTCGGAGACACCGAGAAACCTCACCATTCGCTGCAACTCAACCGCCAGCGCCCGAACTTCCACGCCACTGTTCATATCGGGTTCGGTAACGATCTCCAGCAGAGGCGTTCCCGTCCTGTTCAAATCAACCTGTGAGAAATTGCCCGTCGTATGAAGATTCTTGCCCGCGTCCTCTTCCAGATGGGCCCTTATGATTCCGATTCTCTTAGATCCGCCGGATTCCAGAGGTATCTCAATAGAACCATTCTCTCCCAGAGGCAGATCGTACTGGCTTATCTGATAATTCTTCGGCAGATCAGGATAATAGTAACTCTTTCTGTCCCATTTGGTGAAGTTGGCTACCCGGCAGTTGAGGCCCATCGCAGTCAGAACCGCGTATTCATACGCCTGCTTATTCATGACCGGCAACACGCCGGGCATACCCAGACACACCGGACAGACCCTGCTGTTAGGCTCGGCCCCAAATTCCACGGCACAGCCGCAAAACATCTTGCTCTTTGTGCAAAGCTGCACGTGAATCTCAAGACCAACTATTACTTTATAGGCAACTATATTCTTGTTATTCGTGTACATTAGTGTTAATTCGTGGCTAAGGAATCGGAGGCGTCTTCTTCTTGTGCCAGTTGGTTTGTTTTTCGTACGTGCTTGCGATCCGCAGGAGTTGCTCTTCGGCAAAATTGGGAGCGAGGATTTGCAAACCGATAGGCAGGTTGTTGGCGTCGAATCCGCAGGGTACGCTTATGCCGGGGATACCGGCGAGGTTCGCGCTTATGGTATAGATGTCCGACAAGTACATCTGGAGCGGATCGTCGGTTTTTTCGCCTATCTTGAAAGCGGTCGTAGGCGCCACGGGCATCATAATGCAATCGCATCTCTCGAACGCTTTGACAAAATCGCCCCGTATCAGATTCCTGACCTTCAGGGCCTTGAGATAATAAGCGTCATAATAGCCGCTCGAAAGGGCATAAGTACCCAGCATGATCCGCCTCTTGACCTCTCGGCCGAACGCCTCGTCGCGTGATTTAGAGTAGACCTCCACGTAATCCTGTGGATTTTGCGTCCGATGGCCGTAATGCACTCCATCGTATCGGGCGAGATTGCTCGAAGCCTCGGCGGTTGCGATTACGTAATAAGCTGCGATAGCGTAATCAAGGTGGGGCATGTCCACTTCTATGACCTCCGCTCCCAGACCTTTGTACACATCTATCGCATCGTTCAGGGCCCGCCGTACCGGTTTATCGGCACGGTTCATGCAATCGGGCACAACCGCGATACGCAGATTCTCCATCGGCTCATCGAGTGTGGCAAGGTAATCGCAAGTTGGGGCTGTTGATTCATCCACACTCGTGCTGTCGGCCGGATCGTGACCTGCGATAACATTCATCATCAGTGCGCTGTCGGCCACATTTAGGGTCAGCGGGCCGATCTGGTCGAGGCTTGATCCATAAGCAACGAGGCCGTATCGCGAGACCCTGCCGTACGTGGGCTTGAGCCCTACAACCCCGCAAAAACTCGCCGGCTGTCGGATCGAGCCACCCGTATCGGACCCTACTGCGGCAGAACACATTCGAGCCGCAACTGCGGCCGCCGCGCCGCCGCTGCTGCCGCCGGGCACGTGCTTAGCATCCCAGGGATTGGCCGTCCGCTTTAGCCCCGAGTTCTCGGTACTCGATCCCATTGCGAATTCATCCATGTTGGTCTTGCCTACAATCACGGCATCTGCCGCGATAAGTCTCTCCACAACGGTGGCATTGTAAGGAGCATGGAAATTCTCCAGAATCTTAGATGCACAGGTGGTAGCCCCGAAAGTCGTGCACATATTATCTTTGACTGCAACGGGAACACCGGCCAGCCGCCCTACCGCTTCACCGGCTGCGATTCGCTCATCGATGTCGGCGGCGGCCTGAAGAGCTTGTTCTTCACACGTACTTATATAGGCCCCGATTGTCGGCTCGAACCGCTGTATGCGCTCGAAAACAGCCTTCGTGGTCTCGACACTGGTTATATTACCGTTCTTTATCTTGTCCCGCAACTCTATGGCACTTAACGTAAGAGAATCCAATGCCTTTTCTCCATTACAACATAGTACCCAAACCGCTTCGGCACTAACTTAAATGCGCCTTTCCCATAAGGGTCTTGGATAAGCCAAGCTTTCCACAAGTTCTGGGGTCATTTTCGACGTATCCAAAGCCCACACGATACCTTTTTCATTCGCATTCAGAGCAAAATACACGGCAACATAGAATGAATACCCCCAATCCTGCAGCCTCGTCGGCGCACCGTGATGCCTCATTATCGCGAGCCACTCGAGAATGTCATCTTTGTCGGGCTCACGTTCAAGGTACAGAGCCGCTTTTCTCTGAAACTTTCTGATGAGTTCTGTCTCCCGTTCGGTCTTATCATCACGCATTATACCGGACAATCTGAAAGCCTTTTCAAGGTGTGCCTCAAGATAATCCTCGCTTTCGTTTTGCCTTTGCTGACTTTGTGAAATGTTATCTTCCTTCTTGGGAAAATAGAGTTGCTCTAATCTTTCTTCTAAGCGTTCACCCCGAAATATCCGCCTTTTTTCAGGCTTTTCAGAAGCTACTGGCCCACAAGAATACAATTGCTTTTCAAATTCTATTACGCCATTCCAGTCCTGTATCTCGTGTTTTTCCTTCCAGTAGACCTTTTTGGCACTCATTCAAAAATCCTATTTTTCCAATTACCTCATATTTTTCCGCGATTTGCAGGCAAAAATACCGTTGGCCGAGTAGCGTTTATCGCATTGCCGCTGCCAGCAGGTAATAAAACGGCTCTGAGGATATCCCAGAGCCACTCTGCTGTATAGCACTGACACGGCGCTCGGGTCGCACGCCTGCGTTGCCCTATCCTCCGTGTCAGCATGGAAATTGTAGAAAAACTTCGGGGTAAAAGCAATGATGCATTCGTTTCCAGGATGGTTAGATTCAGTGATCCGCAATTCTGCTGGCAGCCGATAAAGCGATAAACGCCGTTGCCTTTTGTGATCGTGGATAGGCTGGTTGTTCATTGCAACGAATGCCTTTTATTGTTTCGTCCGGTCTTTTCTGCGATGCGACAGGAGCCAGTCGTATAACTCCGGATTATCGTACGTCTCTGTCCAAGAGTCATGGCCCGCTTCGGGATAGACCGTGAGTTTGGCGTTGCCGCCCCTCGTGTTGATCGTGTTTACCATCTGCTCGGATTCTTCGACCGGAACGACCGGGTCTTTGGCGCCGTGGAACGCCCAGATCGGCGTGTCGGTCAGCCTCAGGGCCATTGGCAGAGTGCCGCCGCCACAAACAGCGGCCATCGCGGCAAAACGGTCTGCGTATAGCGAACCCAAAGCCCACGTTCCGTATCCACCCATGCTCAAACCGGTCAGGTAAACTCTCTGCTCGTCAACGTCATACTTTGCCACGGTCTCGTCAAGCAGATTTATTAAAACGTCCAGTTCTTCATCCCACCACTGCTCTTTCGGGCATTGAGGCGAGATAACGATAAACGGGAAGTCTTTCTGCTTTTCGACGATTTTGGGCGGCCCGTGTTTCTTGACCAATTGCAGATCGTTGCCGCGTTCGCCGGCGCCGTGCAGAAAAAGCATCAAGGGCCAGTTTTTCTCTTGCTCGCCGTAACCTTCCGGCAAAAACAGCAGATAGCTGCAGCTCAGATTCCTGGTAACCGTCTTTTCAAACGTCTCGATATGCTGGCCCCCAGACTCAATTAAATCAAATGCCATCTCTTCATTCTCCACCTGCGTACAGCCAACCAGAATTGAAACCATAAACGCCGGAGATAACAGATACGCCGCTCTCATTGTCAGGCACCTCCTTATTCATTGACTCCGACTCCTACGGCCCGGAGCCGGCATCGAGTATTTTCGGCACTTTGAAAAAGTTCCCGTCTCGATCCGGCGCGTTGGCCAGCGTTTTTTCGGCGCCCAGGGATTCTCTGATTTGGTCCGGACGGAAAACATTGCTGATCGGCAGGCAATGGGCGAGCGGCTCGACGTTCTGCGTGTCCAGTTCGTTCATTTTCTCGACATAATCCAGGATCGCGCTGAGCTGGCCGGTAAATTCCTCGACCTCTTTTTCGCTCAGCTCCAGCCGGGATAGTTTTGCGACCTTTCGTACCTGTGATTTATCGAGTTTTTCCGCCATTATACCCGCCGGCGTTAGACAAAAAGCGAGGCAGAACAAACCCACCTCGCTATCGGAATTCTCTTCTAAACGCCCTGCTCACTCACCAGACTTGACTGGAGGCTTGTAATTGCGTTTTGGAGGTTTCTGAACCAATCCCATCCGGATCGCTTTTGTTGATACCTTGACCCTGCAAACCTTGCCGTCCACAACGGCCCGTACTTTCTGTATGTTCGGCTTGAATTTCCGCTTGCTGATGCCGGTCGTCTTCCTGCCGACACCGCCGAGATATTTGGCCTTACCGCGCCGGGAGATACTTTTGCCCGACCTCGTTCGTTTACCCGTAAAATGGCATACTCTGGACATCTAAAAAACTCCTGTAATGTTTAGCATAGACCGGTATCAAATTCTGTTAAAGTAATTGAATGTACAGTCATTTTCGCTTTTTTCAAGCCTAAACCGAATTTTACGATAAAAAGCTTCCGAATCGGCTTGATCTTGAAGTCGAGAAGTTGAATTGAAACCGCAGATTCGTTAAACTGGGGGAAGGTAAGATATTAGTTGTCAGCTTATTCGCAAAGCCCTTAGTAATAGTAGTATGGATAAAAAGGAGGCGATCATGAAAGAACGACGCGGATTCACACTGATCGAGCTTTTGGTGGTCATCGCAATTATTGCACTGCTGTTGGCGATACTGATGCCGGCATTACAGAAAGTCAGGAAACAGGCGAAAACGGTGCTTTGTCAGGCCAACCTCAACCAATGGGGCCTGATCTGGTCAATGTACACGGACGATTACGACGGGAAATTCCCGGACTATCGCGGCACCAATTGGATGATGAGCCTCGCCGGCATCTACCGCGGCAGTGACAAAATCCTCGACAATGACAAGCTGCTTTACTGCCCCACAGCTACGAAGACGATTTCGGAAGGTGCGCCTCGCCGCTATGCCATCATCGGAAACGCCGGAGACCGTCGCGGCAGCTACTCGCTCAACGAGTGGATCAATGACAGCGAAGATACCGGGGGCGGTCGCGATCTCGAGGATTACTGGAGGAATATCAATCACAAGGGCCTGAATAACATACCGGTCATGGGCGACGGCACCTGGCGCGCCGATGCCCAGCCGTACGAACGTGATAGACCCCCGAGCTATGAAGGAGAGCCGCGAGGAGGCGTCGCCGCCGATGAGATACGTATTTTTTGCATCAACCGCCATGACGGCTTCGTAAACATGCTCTTTATGGACTGGTCAACGAGAAAGGTCGGTCTTAAGGAGTTATGGACCTTGAAATGGTATACGCGATGCAACACCGCAGGCGCATGGACAAGGGCAGGCGGCATAAGACCAGACGAATGGCCGGAGTGGATGAGGAGCTTCAAGGACTATTGAGATTTTGTCCGAACACGTATATGTAAAGGGCGCGGGCGCAACTCTTGCTTTTTGGCACGAGTGCCAACTTCAGCGAACCGCGCTAATAAATTATAGCCGTCACCTCTTCGATCTTATGAATGACCTCCGCGGCGTCGGCTGACAGCGGCAGGTAACCATCGAAGCCTTCCTCGATCAGCGCACGCTGCTCGGAATCACTCAATTCGTTGGCAATCGCGATAACCTTGATAGTCCGCAACTCTTCGCTGTTGCGGATTCCACGGCAAACGCTCTTGGCGTCCAGCTCTTCGGCCATCAGGCTCACCAACAACACGTGCGGCGTAAACTTCTGCAACGCCCTGCCGGTCTCGAAGCTGCTGTGCGCCGTGCGCACGTCATAGCCGGCTTTGTCCTGAAGCACCTCGGCGAGCACCGAAGCGGTCTGTTCGTTGCTGTCTGCGATGAGTATCCGAATCTTGCCGACCGCCAGAGCCGACGTGGGCATGTTGTGCATTTTCATAAAACGCATCAACTCGCTAACCGGAATTCTTCTGTCCTTGCTGCCGGGTATTCGATAGCCTTTCAACTGGCCGTTATCGAACCACTTTGAGACCGTTCGAGGGGCAACATGGCAAATCTTTGCAACGTCGCCTGTAGTTAGTACGTCTTTACCTTTAGCCATTTATTGGTTCCCGCCACTGTCTAATATATCCGGTTAGTTTCTCGGCCCAAAATTAGAGTATGTTTAGCATGCAAGCACAATTATTGCGTTAAGGGCAAATAAACCGCTGTCGCGCAGCTTTGAGGTCCTATAAATATCACCACCTTACGAGCATCTAAAAAGCCTGTTGTCGGGCGACTGTTTTGTCTCTACGAGCCTCAGTTATGAACAAGCACAAACGCCGTGATTTACAAGGTCCTGACGCATCTGGGAATGGAAAATTGCCGTAATAAAAAACAATAGTCCGATTACAGTTTGGAGGAAGCGAGTTTCTATCGTAAATATTTAGTAGAGGAAAAGAGAATAATCGGTCGGTCGAGACCGGCCGATACTGAATTTTTCGCTTTTAGAAGGGGGTTTATTAGTGAGGGGATGGAGAAGCAGACTTGTCTTTACATTCATAGTGTATCTTGCCGGCTTTGCGACCGCCATCTATTTTCTGGCGCCTCCGCCTGACGGCGAGGTCGCCAAAAGCACCAAAAACGATGGACCGCATGCAAAGTTTGATTCGCAGGAATTTGTGCAATCCTTCAATACCGGGATGCGCAAGTGCCTTGATTTCGGCAAAGAAGCCGCTCAACGCACTGCGAAAATCCTGAAAGAAAAAGCAAAAGAGATAAATGACACGTGAGGTCATTGATCCGGTTCGTCGAGATGCTCGCCTTTTAGCATTTTGTTGAACTTGTGAAGCTTCTTTTCGATTGCACTGAGGATCCAGTCGATGTAGTGCAGATTGTGAACCGGCTTGTGATATCCTTCATTCATAAGCCCTTCACGCACTACGTTGACGAATCTCTTTATCGTCCGGGGTGAAATTCCCATCGGTTCGGCAGACCATCTTTTCAGTTCGTTGTACTGCCGCTGCAATCGGGGGTTGGACGTCAACTGCTCGCGGGTCAGGTACTCGGCCGGATTGTAAGCCAATTGCAGGCCCTTGAGGCACATGATTAGAGGCTCGTAATTGGCGCCCTTTTCCAGGCGGATGAACTTGTACTGCTGAACGTGTGTGACCGCCTGCGCGGGAGGCTGATTCGCGATTTCGTCTTCGCCCAGAAACCACTTACGCTTGCTCGTTCTTGCAAAAACGAGTTCCTCGCCGTACTCGTATGTTTTTATTTCATCATAGCCCATCCGCGAGACCCAAAGCCCGCCGCTTTGTTTTCGCCTGGGACCGCCGCCAAGAATAAGAAGACATTTTACAAAAGGCAGCGGCAAGATTTTCTGTTTGCCGATCTGACGTTTTCTGAGCTGGAAAGACAGGTGAAGGCTGTGGGGCCGAACGTCGTAGAATTTGGCGATCTCCCGGATGAGCTGATTCAGCAGCCAGGGATCGGCCGTGGCGGGCCGTGAAAGCTCACCGGCGATGTTCAGCCTGCCCGGCGCCAGTTCCAGAAAGCCTTTGCGTCTCGACCGGTCGGTCGAACCGGTGTGGTCATCAACGTACCCTCCAAGCTTCCACGAAAGGACATCCAGTCGGAAATCATAAAAATATTTAAAACCATCGTAAACGGGATCCGATACGTTCCAGGCGCTTCTCAATGGTTCGACGGCGGCTGCGCCGACATTGCTCAGCTCGATCTCGAGCCCCAGCGGCACCAGCCCCGGCTGGAGATTCGAGCGTATTCGACTGAGCTTCGACTGAGCCACGCGATAATCGAAGATACTGTTCGACGCTCTCACGGCATATTTGACGTAGTGTATTAAATCGTAATCCTTCGAAGGATTTTGCCCGAGAAATTCATCGATTATTAATTCGACTCCCCTTTGATTTGCGTTCATCATCTGCAGTGCAACGAGCAGGCTTATGCACCGCTTGAAGTATCTTTCCGACGTTCGCATGCGTTCGAGCTCGAAGCGGTATTCGGACTGAATCAACTCGTCAAGCTGGCTCAGCAATACCTGCTTGATTACCAGGGCAAGATAGTTTCTTACAAACGGTTTTGCCGCCGGATCTTCATAAAGGTGCTTTATGCTTGGCCTGGGTCGGTCAAGCTCGTGCTCGAGGTAGTAGTCGCTGACGGCATCCGCGTGGTAGTGGCTCATCACAAGGTCCCGCTCGGTAGTCGCAAGTAACTCACGGTCGGCCCGGCGCTCGGATTCGGCGTCGACCGTTCTTTCACCGGGGCGAGTGTGCTTCTTGATGAACCTCTCTATCCGTTTTCTCAGCCACAATTCATGTATAAGATTGACGTGGAATCTGTCGCCGAAATGCTTCTGCATCGAGTCGTGAGTAACGAGATAAGCCTCCGCTTTAATCGTACCGCTGGCCGTATTGATCTCAACGCTTTCTCTATCGTATCGCTTGCCCTCGTAGCGGTCGATCTCCGCCATCGCCTTAGCCGGGACATCGTGGATCACCAGACCGTCTATCCTCGAAGACCGAGCGGCAATGGCATAGAAGTAAACGTTGTCCGGGCTTACCTTGCGATATCGGGCCAGCAGTGCCGGCTCGGCAAAAAGAGTTTCCCTGTCAATCTTGGAAGCCTTCCGGGTAAATCTCAATCCGCTTACCGAATGAAAAATCCTCCTGTCTCGCAGTGACCCGTATATAAATAGGTTGACCTTATTATTGTTCATGTCCGGCATAAACAGCATTCCCCATGTAGTGTGATTCCAAGGCTCATTCTCGGCGCCGAATTTTACTGTGCAATTGAAACAATTCCCTAAACGCCCGAATGATTACTCGCAGATTTGCACCGCTTTGCTCACCAGCCCTGCGCGGATAGTGATGCACACCCTTTTGCACGATGCTGTAACCCCTGCGTTTTGCGCGGGCCAGAATCTCGGCATCAATCAAAGCCCCCGTGCTCGATAGCTCGATTTTGTCAAATATCTCTCTCTTGTATAATTTGAAAGCGCAGTCGATATCCCGAATTTTCAATCCGAATAACAGACAGACCAGCTTGGTCCAGCACCAGGCGTTGATCTTTCGTATGATCGAATCCTGCCGATTCAGCCGGTAACAACTTACAACGTCGTGCCGGTCCATCAAATCCAAGAGCGGCGGCATTTCACCTATATCGAATTGACCGTCCGCATCAGTATAGAATACAAGCTCCTTCGTGGCCGCCTTAAAGCCCGACTGCAGGGCGGCTCCATACCCAAGGTTGCGCCCGTGATGAACTACTTTCACCCTGTCATCTCTATCTGCGATCTCATCGGCTATTCGCCCCGTTTCGTCGGTGCCGCCGTCATCGACTATTATCACCTCGAAATCGGTATTCAGTTCCTCCAGAACCGCTATAGCCTTTTCTATGGTTTTCCCAACGTTTTCCTGCTCGTTATAACAAGGGAAAAAAACGCTGATTGACACGTTACCACCTCTTGCTTGCGGCTATGTGCCTTAACTCGTGTGTATATTCTGCCGATCTTGCCCGATCGTTGAAATGGGCCGCTATCAATCGGGCCGCCTGAGTCTTGAGACGATAGCCGTCCTGTCCGGACCACGCGCTTTGATTGGCCTCGAATTCGTTAAGATAGCCTTTGCAGAACTCGTCGACTTCGGATTTCAATTGAGGCAAAGCACCGTAGGCAAGTACTTCCAACAGCGGAGTCGGCGAAGGATTCAATTCAAAGGCCTTCCTGGCAAACTCAAATCCCTGCATTTTTTCGGCCAGACCCGAGCGATATAGATACCAGCTATGAGAGCTGATAATATTCTTGTGGTACTCATCGGGATAGACCGTATCGCCGGTAAATATGCCCTCGAAAATTTTCTTGCCCTGAGGGGTAGTTATATCGACAAGTACTTTCTGCCGGTTGTTGAGAAAGACCAGCCGCCAGTCGGGATGACGCTCGAGAGCCTTGAAAGCGTGAAAAGAGCCTTTGTCACGCGAGCCGCCGAAGACCACCGCCGGCATCATAACGACCCATATATTATTATTCGGGGCTTTCATCTGTTTGTCCATCCAATCGCCCATCTCCTCGTAGTCATCGGCGGTTAAGTCACCTCCTTTGGTACGAATGCGATCGAGTTTGTCATAAGTGACGCGGCCCCCTGCCATGATATATGACCATTGATCGAACGTTTCGCGATTATATGCGGCCTGTGCCCTGCCGTCCATGAAGAGCTGCAAAGGTGTTCTGCCCGTGTTCGGATCGCTCTTCTGGCCCCAGGCGATGAACCCCCCCTCGGTCCAGTAGTTGAACATGTTGCCTTCGAACTTGTTGTCCCTGATAAACTTCATCGCGTAAAAAGGCTTGGCGTCCGATGCCGTCATACGCATGAAGACCGAACTGAGCTTCGGATCGTTCGGCCAGGCATCGAGATAGACGTGCTTGAATTTAAGCCCCCACCATGTGCCGAAGAATAAGACTGCCAGGGCGCCTGCGACGATAAAACCCATTTGCAGTTCGCGGGGCATCGGAGAAACGAAAAGCCGATTTCGACGCTTGAAGTTGTATGTAGCCGAAATGGCACGGATCGACTGGTCGATGAGCATCGCGATGACCGGACAGGCCGCGACAGCCGCGATCGGTATGAACCGACGCGAACGAATCGCCATGTAAATCGTGAGCATGGCGATGACCACAATGGCCAAGTCGATTTTGGGCCATTGATACTCGTCGGAGGCCTTCGCTTTTCGTTTCCTGCGTTGACCTACGGAACGGGGTCCCATCGTACGTATGAACGTCCAGACGCCAATTGCCGCCAGCGTAATTAGAAACATCACCAGGAAAGGCACCGCCGTACCCACGGGGTTGTCCCAATCGAAAGCACTGTGCCACTCGTGGATTTCCCGCCATCGTTCGGCGTGTTCGCTGATGCTGATAACGTAAGTATGAGTCAGATTGGTAAAATGAAACGGATTGAAGATGATGGTTGCAACAAATGCGGCAACCGCAGCGCCAACGGTGTGGCAGATACCACGTGTGTCGAGAGTAACCAACTTATCTCTCAACAGGTAAAGGATACCTGAAAGAATCGCGTAAGCGAGCACCATTAGAAAGATAAGCGCCCCGTGCATCTTGATTATCATCGCAAAGCAGATCAAAAACAGGATATACGCTGCAAGCGATGCAAGGAGAACATTCGTTTTGCGAATGGCCGTCGGCAGGTTCAGTCCGATGAATGCCGCGAGCATGATGAAAACGTATATATATCCGCCATGGACGTTGCACCAGAAGACCGTAACCGGAACGAGAAGCCATATAAAAAGAACATTACGGTAGGTCGCCAGAACGAGTACGAACAGGAAAACGGCGACCAGCATGTTCGAGAAACCTGCCGGACGAATATCCAGAAACGAGCGCCCGGTGAACATCGCAAAGCACGCAAAGAGTGCACTCAGCGCCGGGTTTGCTCCTAAAAGTCTGCCCGTGTAATAGACGCAGAGCACAGTTATTATGTAGATGGCGAACTTCCAGTAGACCAGTGCATTTGACGAGAAACTCACGCCGTCGGCGTATGACGACTTCGGTACCAGCGAATAGAAAATCACGTGCGTGAGCCAGTTCTGGTTGATCCATCCGGTGGGATGCCATTTCTTGACTGTTTCGAGACCGACCTTGTCCGTGATCCAGCGAGCCCAGCCGGGCCAGGTCCGTACTTCGGCCTTGGTCGGCCCCGGATCGTGGGAATTTGCACTGAAAGGCTCGACGGTATCGACGCCGTGGTTGACGAAGTGCCTGCCGCAGGCCATCGCGACCCAGGTATCACCGGCGGCAACCATGTGCGTGCAGGCGTGAATGGTGAAGATGAGCATTGCCAGCCAGCCGATTACCACAGGCCAGCCGGTAAACGCACTGCGCCCCGGCGTGCCGGGGACGTCCCGCCCATTCGTTGCGAGGGCGTCCCGCCCTTGATCTATCGGGCCCGATCTGCCAGAGACGGTCCCGCGGCGTCTCTTCTTGCTCTTTACTGGCTTAGCCATTCCTGAAGTCTGTCTAATCCTTTAGTGATCTGTTCGAGTGAACAGGCAAAACTCATACGCACGTTCTTATCACAGCCAAACGGCAGACCCGGAACCAGCGCGACATTGGCCTGCTCGAGCAGCGCCCTGGCGAAATCCATGCTGCCGCCGATCTTAGCACCATTAATATTTCGACCATAATGGCTCGAAACATCAGGGAAACAGTAGAAAGCACCGGTAGCCGCAGTGCATTCGACGCCCTCGATGCCGTTGAGCCGTTCGCTCATGTATTGACCCCGCTTCTCGAATTCCACTCTCATCGCCTCGATGGCCTCATCAGCCGGCGCCCCGAGGGCCTCCACCGCGGCATATTGGGCGAAAGTCACCGGATTCGAGGTCATGTGGGATTGCAGACGCCCCATCGCCTTTATAACGTCCAGCGGCCCTGCCGCGTAGCCGAGTCGCCAGCCGGTCATCGAGAAGGCCTTGCTGAACCCGTTGAGAGTGATCGTCCGGCTGAAAGCATCCTCGCTCAACGAGGCGAAGCTCACGAATTCCGTATCGCCATAGATGAGCTTCTCGTATATCTCATCCGAGAGCACGTACACGTTCGTTCCTTCGAGGGCCTCGGCAAGAGCTTTCAGCTCGGCGGGCGTATAGGTGAAACCGCCGGGATTGTTGGGCGAGTTTATCAGCAGCATAGCAGTTTTGTCGGTCAGCGCCTCTTTCAACTGATCCGGCGTGATCTTGTAGCCGGTGCTCTTGTCGGTATGAACAATCCTGGCAGTCGCGCCGGCGAGCTTGATCGTCTCGGGATACGTAACCCAGTACGGCGTCGGCAGGATGACCTCATCGCCCGGATCGAGCACCGCCTGCATCGCCTCGTAAACCGAATGCTTGCCGCCAATGTTGACGATAACCTGCTCCGGCGTGTAATTGAGGCCGTTCTCCTTCTGCAGCTTCTCGGCGATAGCTGTTCGCAGCTCGACGATGCCGGAGGCGGCCGTATATTTTGTCTTGCCCTCCTTAAGGGCCTTGATCGCGGCATCTTTGATATAATCCGGTGTATCGAAATCCGGCGCCCCGGCCCCGAAGCCGACCACGTCCACGCCCTGAGCCTTCAATTCCTGTGCTCGCGAAGTTACGGCAATTGTTGCCGAAGCCGGCACGTCTTTAGCTCGCTGACTGATTTTCATCATCTAAAACCTTTCCTAATATGG
The DNA here is from genome assembly GCA_964598225.1 of uncultured Pirellulales bacterium. GTDB lineage: Bacteria > Planctomycetota > Phycisphaerae > Sedimentisphaerales > Anaerobacaceae > SG8-4. Next base: position 40,994 of record CAZRBG010000032.1, on the reverse strand, counting down.
CCTTTTCTGGATTAACGAACCACTTTCAACGAATCAGCACGGTATTGAACCCAATACGCCGTTATCAGTCAAGACATTTGACACTGAGACGTTGCTTAATCTTCAGGACACCTTGAAAATGCTTGACAAAAACCGAAAAGAATATAAAATTGAGGTATCGAAACGGAGAAGAACTAAACCTACTTAGCTTAAGGAGGACCAGGCATGACTGCTAAGTGCAGCACATTAATGCCGTCTTGTGCCCACGGGCCAAACGGACCTCACAAACTGCCGCTTCTTGCCTTTCTCGCATTAGTTCTATTACATACCCCAACGTCCGCCGAACAAACGAGCACTTATAATTTCGTCGCCAACCAAAGCACAATCACCCAGACCGGCGGCATTGCCGGCATCAACAGAACCTATACGGTCACAGGAACGTATTGTTTGGCAGTCGATATCAAAGCGGCAACAGCCGCATTTAAGCGGGTGGACGCCAATGCCGTCGACGACAGCTCCGACCGCAATACCCTCGACCCAAACGAGGTCTTCGACCTGACCGGCCTGAGCGGCGCCATCCTCGACGAAACAACCATCCAATTCGAGGGCACAACGCCCGACGGCAGCAGTGTCAACATCAACCTGACCTTCGCGGATGATACCATCGCCCTCAAAGGCCAATCCACTCCGCCACCCAACAGCGCCGACTTCTTCACCTTCACCCTCGACGCCCTCGCAAAGCGAAAATATTCCGGCGGCACAGGAGGTCCAAACAACCCATACCAGCTCGCCACGGCCGCCGACCTGATCACCCTCGGCGAAACCCCCAAAGACTACGACAAGCACTTCATCCTGACCGCCGACATCGACCTCGATCCCAGCCTCCCCGGCCGCAAAATCTTCGATAAGGCTGTCATTGCACCGCATTTGAACCCGTTCGACTCGTGGCCATTTGAAGGCACACCATTCGCGGGCGTTTTATCCGGCAACGGACACAGGATATCGCACCTGACCATCACAGGCGGTGACTATCTTGGTCTGGTCGGTCAATTAGATTCTCAGGCAGTCGTTTCAAACCTTGCACTGGAAGAAGTGGATATTTACGGCACCGGTATATGTGTCGGCGGACTCGCAGGCTGCATCGAGGAGGGCGGCATAACCTCCAGCTACAGCACCGGCGTAATTGATGGATATTGGGGCGTCGGTGGTCTTGTGGGCTGGAATTGGGGCGGCAGCATTAGCACAACCTACAGCAATGGAACCGTAGGAGGCGACGAACATATCGGCGGACTTGTAGGTTGGAACTGGCTGGGCACGATAACCAACAGCTACAGCAGCGGCCAGACGTCGGGAACCGGGTGGCACATCGGCGGCCTCGTGGGCAAAGACTTTGGTGGTCTGATAGACACGAGCTTCTGGGGTATTCAAACGTCAGGCCGGGCGACCAGCGACGGTGGGCTTGGCAAGACAACATCAGAAATGCAAACGGCCGTTACTTTTCTTGAAGCTGGATGGGATTTTGTGGGCGAGACGGCTAACGGCACGGAGGATATCTGGTGGATTCTTGAGGGGCGGGATTATCCGAGGTTGTGGTGGCAGTTGCCGGGGGATGATTTCGAGGATGGAGAATCCTTGCCTTTGTGGCAGGTTTATGAGCAGGATGAGGAGAATAGCTGGATGGAAGAGACAAACGGGCGGCTCGAAGCGCGGGCTACCAGCCGTGCCGCGGCGACCTTTGCCGGCTATGTCTCGCATGGATGGCTGCTGGATACAGCCAGAGATTTTGCCCTGAAAGTCAAATTCCATTACGGCAAGATCAGCTTCGGCGACAGTTGGGTGCTGATCGGCCTGGCGCCGAGTCTGGCCGAGCCGATCTCTCAGCACGTCGTCCTGGAGGCCGGCTGTATCGAGGACCAGCCGTTTTATCTATGCGAAGCCATCGACGGATCGTGGCGGCAGGAGCGTGAGGTCTTCCGGCCGTCCAACGACGGAACCTTGTACATCTCGTATGAAGCAGACACGGATAAGCTGCACGTGAGCTATACCGGCTACGGCGAGACAAACGCCTGGCACTCATTCAACGGCCTGCTGCGAGATAGATGGGCGGCCCAGTCCGTTCACGTCGTGCTCGGCTGCGGTTCGGAAAAGGTCGAGTTGAAGTCGGACGACGCCTACCTCAACGATTTCGTAGTAGATGACGGCACGATTCGCCAGCCCGACCTTTAGTGTGGAGAATTGCTCTTTTCGATAAGCTCAAGCTCCGGACTCATTGACAGGCAAGTGCCCCGGTGCTAATGTAATTCTATGATTCATAGCTGTTATATAGTATTTAGCTTGTGCCGCCGAGCCCTGACTGCGAGCACAGAAAATGACGCCGTCGCCGTGAAGCTTTCGTGCTTTATTTTACTGCTGTTTTGCCTGACGGGCTGCCCCAAGCCAGAGGAAAAGCCCGTCTGGGAAGAGGTAAAAATCGGTGATCTGGCGCCGGCGGACGGCAAGACGCCCGAGGCCGGTCGTGTTAATGCGATCAATCTCCAGGTATACGTCCTCGAAATCCCCGCCGACAATATCGACGAGCTTGATAAAATTCGCAAGCAACTGCGCATTAGACCCCTGCGGCTTACAAGTTACAAGGCCTTCGATGGCAATTCGTTCGTGGCGAGGTTCGGCCGGACAGACCGTTGGAGCCTGGTTCACAAGGTGCTTACCGCCGCTAATGCCCGCGAAGCGGCCAATGTATCGCTTATGTTGACCGACGGCGAGCCGAGAACCATTAATGTGACCGGATTGAGGACCCCGCAAACCATTTTCTATACCGCAAAGGACGGCACAAAGCAGGGCGCCAATATCGGGCCGGGCCTGATCGGACTGCGCATCAAGGCCGACAAGATTCCGGACAGAAGAGGCGTCTGCGAAGTCGTGGCGTATCCGGTCTTCTACTTGCCGGTAAGCAGCGCGATCAAAAAGCTGGATTCCCAGATGAAAAGGCGCGAGTTCTCTTTTACCGCCGCTGCTTTCGGGCTGAAGATGGGTCCCGGCGATTTTGTCTACCTCGGGCCGAAAGAATTTGTCAGCGACCCGACGGACTTGGGCGGCCTGTTTTTCACCAACCTCCGGGGCAGGGTGTTTTTTAACACAGCCGAGCGCAAGCCGCCGGAACGCAAGACGGCCGTCAGGGTATTTCTGCTGGTGTGTACAAGGATAGACGATTGATCGTGACATGGCCGATGCTACAGTAACACTAACGCGGTGCGGCGATTACGACCGGGCAAGGATTGCCGAGGCGATTGAGCGCCATTTCGAGCTTCTCGGAGGACTCGAAAGATTCCTAAGACCCGGCGATACAATCCTGCTCAAGCCCAACTTCATCGCACCCAGGTCCCGTCGACATGCCGCCCAGACCGACCCGGCAGTGATTCTCGAAGCGGCAAGGCTTCTGAAAGACTTCGGAGCAAAGCCATTCGTCGCAGATTCGCCCGCCTGGGGCAATACTTTCGTCTGCGCAAGAGCCCTTAAGCTGACCGAACCTCTCGCGAAGATGGGCGTCCCTTTGAGACAGCTTGACAGCCCGAAAGACTGTACAATAGGAGCCAGGCAGACGAAAGTCGGCATAAGTTCGGCAGCTCTCGACGCCGACGTGATAATAAACCTGCCGAAATTCAAAGCCCACCAGCAGTTGGGGGCAACCTTTGCCGTCAAGAACATGTTCGGCTGTGTGGCTGGTAAGCGCAAAGCCCTCTGGCATTTCACCAAAGGCGGCGATCCCGCCGATTTCTGCGAATTCCTGATCGACGTCTACCGTTATCTCAAGCCCGCTCTGACCATCATAGACGGCGTCCTTGCAATGGACGGCCCAGGCCCGATCCGCGGCCGCGCCCGACCGTTAGGCTGGATCATAGGCGGAACAGACCCAATCGCCTGTGAAACCGTCTGCGCCAATCTCGTAGACATCGAGCCGGAAACCCTCCCCATCATCAGCACGGCAAAAAAACTCGGATTCGGCTGCCCGGACAGAAGAAAGATCGAAATCGCCGGAGACGACTTCCCGCAGAATATCTGCACGGATTTCGAGCTGCCCCATCTTATCCCAATAAGATTCTCCCTCCTCCACGTCTGCAAAAGCGCCTGCAAGCAAATAGCCATGCTGTTCAAAGCAAAAACCGGGAAATCTCGCAGCCGGTAGGATATGCGCTAACGCCCTACTCGTCGTGACACAGCGCCGCAATCACCTTTTTCCTGTCTGCCGGGCTGAATTCGTGGCCGTAGAATCTCAGGAATATCTCTCGTTTCATTTCCGCGTCGCTGATATTCGGTTGATCGGCAAGAATTGAACTGCGGACGATCTCCTTCGCCGTGTCAAACATGGAACAACCCATGCGCAGACGCTGCTCGCCGGATTTGCGCATCATCATCTCTCGATACCGAATAGCAATATCAGGGTGCGTGTCGAGCATTTTTCACCCCCTGATAGATCTGGTCCAAGCCGAGTTTGCGAACCCAAGTCTCGACATATTTCACGTCGAGGTCATCCACTGTTGTTAGAATATTCGCGACGTCCTTTAATTGCATCTCAGAATGGCTGTCTCTGGCCCAGATCAGTTTGGATATCACAAGGTCTTCGGCTGTGATGAACCATATCGGACACTTTTCAACCAATACCCTTTTTCTGCGAGAAAAGGCTTCTTGCTGATACGTCGAGGACCTTCTGACAATGAAATCAATTTTCATAACGGACTGATTATGGATCAAGTTGAACATACCCTGCTGAGAAACCTCATTGGCGATCATCTCTCTACTGACGTAAAAATCGCCTTCGAAAAGGGCTACGAATCTATCAATAGCGTTGTCATTCAACTCCACCACCACGTCTATGTCTCTTGTCATCCGGGGAATCGTGTAATAATTGGCCGCCATCGAGCCGGAAACCATGTAGGCAATGCCTGCCTTTTCTAAGCGCTGAGCGACTATCTTAAGGATTTCAAGTTCTTCACTCATAAGCAACCTTCATATTATATACGATCTAACAAAATATCATTTTGCAGGCGATGCGACAAGAGAAAGCGGCTCACCTTGAACGAGGGGAAGCCCGGCGTTGACAATTGTTGGCCATTTTAATAACATCCCGCTCCATGGGGTCACAAAATGTGAACATTTTGGGTATTGAGACCAGTTGTGATGAGACTGCGGCGGCGGTTGTTGCTGATGGCAAAGTTGTCAAGTCGGCGGTGGTCGCTTCTCAGGCGAAGCTGCACGAGAAGTATGGCGGGGTTGTGCCGGAGATTGCATCCCGGGCGCACATTGAGAAGATTTATCCCGTAATCAAGGAAGCGATGGAGCAGGCCGGCGTTGATCGGGAACATATTGATGCTATTGCTGCAGCGAACCGGCCCGGGTTGACTATTGCCCTGGTAGTGGGAGTCACAGCGGCAAAGACGCTCGGCTTCGCTTGGGATAAGCCGCTGATAGCGATTAACCATCTGCACGCGCATTTACAGTCGGCGGTTATGGCTGAGGATGATTTTGAGCTGCCCGCCGCGGCGTTGATCGTATCCGGCGGGCACACGAGTCTTTACGATTATCGCTCGCCGCTGGAGCCGCGGCTGTTAGGCTCGACTATCGACGACGCGGCGGGTGAGGCTTTCGACAAAGTCGCTACGATCCTTAATCTCCCCTACCCCGGCGGGCCGAGCATTGAAAAAGCGGCGGCGAATGGAAATCCCGCCGCAATTGAATTTCCCCGCTCGATGCTGGGGCGCGACTCGCTTGATTTTTCTTTCAGCGGCGTCAAAACCGCCGTCTTGTATCATTGCCGGGGCCAGGACATGAAGGGCCGGGACAAAGTCGATTCGATGAGCCGGCAGGAAATCGCAGACATTGCGGCATCATTTCAGGCGGCGGTAATCGAAGTCCTGGTTGAGAAAACGCGCCGGGCGGCAAAGAAAATCGACGCCAAGACCATCCTGTTGGGCGGCGGAGTCGCAGCTAACAGCGTATTACGCGTCGCATTACAGCAGATGTGCGACGGCATGAAAACGCCTGTAAAATTGCTGATAGCACCTAAACGATATTGCACTGACAACGCCGTTATGGTAGCATCTCTGGCCTATTACAAGTACAGGGCCGGGCTTTTCGCGGATTTGACGCTGGAACCGAAAGCGACCGGCTGAACGACAAGAGAACAACCAGCGACGAGGAAACAACCATTCAGGCGGAACAAATAAAAGCATTATTACAGCAGGTCAAGGATAAACAGATCGGTATTGACGATGCCGTTGAGCGGCTTCGGCATCTGCCGTTCGAGGAGCTTGGCTTTGCGTGCATCGACCATCACCGACAGATTCGCCGCGGCTTCCCCGAGGTCATCTACTGCCCCGGCAAGGCCACCGAACACATAATCAGCATATTCGAGAGCCTTGCGGCTACAGGCAACAACGTTCTGGCGACCAGAGCGGCCCCGGAGGTTTTCGAGGCCCTGAAGGCAACGGACAAGTTCCCGAAAGTCCGATACGAAAAGCTGGCAAGAGCGATTGTGCTGGAGCAGCAGGCGTTGCCGCCTTCCAAAACGGTACTGCCCATTGTCACGGCGGGAACGGCGGACATCCCCGTAGCGATGGAGGCTCAGGTTACCGCCGAGATCATGGGCCAGCGCACCGAATTGATCTGCGACGTCGGCGTGGCGGGGCTGCACCGCTTGTTCAAACACGTGCCGAAGCTCCAAAGCGCCAACATCGTGATCGTCGTGGCCGGCATGGAGGGCGCTTTGGCCAGCGTCATGGGCGGTCTGGTAAGTTGCCCGGTAATAGCAGTACCGACCAGCGTCGGATACGGCTCGGCCTTCGAGGGCCTCTCAGCACTGCTGACCATGCTTAATAGCTGCGCCTCAGGCGTCACCGCCGTCAACATCGATAACGGCTTCTCCGCCGCCGTAACCGCCACTCTGATAAACAAGAAGATCGAAGCAAAGAGCGTATAGCGATGCAGGTCATTGAGACAATACCGAAACTCAAGCCGAGGGCCGTTGACGCTCACAAAGGCAACTTCGGCAAGGTCTGCATCATCGGCGGAAGTGTCGGCATGAGCGGAGCGGCCGCTCTTATGGGTCGGGCTGCATTGCGTTCAGGCGCCGGCCTTGTACGTGTGGCCGTGCCGAGAAGCATTTTGCCGATAGTTGCTTCGATTGAGCCTTGCTTTACAACTATCGCCCTGCCGGAAGACAGCCTCGGACGGATTTCCTCCAGGTCTATCAGCAACATTCTCGATGCGGCCGGCCGGAACGACGCTATTGCGTTCGGTCCGGGCGTCGGTGTCAGCAGCGAGCTTCGCCTTGTTCTCGAAACACTGCTCGGTCAGGAAGGACTGAGACTGGTCATAGATGCCGACGGCCTGAACAACCTCGCGGGCTTCGGAAACTGGGCCGCAGCGCTCAAGGCAAGGCCGATTCTTACGCCCCACCCCGGCGAGATGAAACGCCTGTGGTCGGGTTTGTTCAGAGAGCAAATGCCGCAGGACCGGCAGCAGCAGGCCATGAAACTGGCGCAACACACCAGGAGCATTGTGGTCCTGAAAGGAGCCGGGACGGTAGTTACAGACGGCGAAAAAGTCTACGTTAACGAAACCGGCAATCCCGGCATGGCAACCGCCGGCTCGGGTGATGTCCTGACCGGAGTAATAACCGCCCTTCTCGGCCAGGGCCTCAGCGATTTCGACGCCGCCGTCCTCGCCGTCCACATCCACGGCTTAGCCGGAGACATCGCCGCCGAAAGAACGGGCCAGATCAGCCTGATAGCCACCGACATAGCCCGAGCATTAGCCGATGCCTTCATGAGAATATAATGCCGTTAAACGTTTTCTATTTCGCGCTCGGATTTCCCTGTGAATCAACCAGTCCCATCATCGCGGCCTGTTTAAAGAGACCTACGATATTCCCGGCACCAAGTTTGTGCATTACGTGGCTCCGATGGGCTTCAATGGTTCTCTGCGAACGATTTAATAAATTTCCTATCTCACTGTTGCTCTTGCCGTTAAGGATGAGTTTCAATACCTTTTGCTCGCTCTGTGTCAAAGGTCTGCCTAAGTGTTTGTGATTGCCGTTTTTTGGCAGTAGACACTTGACCTTCCTTGCAAAACTTTTCTTGTCCAGTGGTTTTTGGATGAAATCTACTGCCCCGGCCTTGATGGCCTCGACGGCTGTCGGGATATCGCCATATCCGCTCATTATTAAGATCGGCAGCCAGGGGGCCATAGATTTTGTGTGTCTTAGCAATTCCATTCCGTTCATCTCAGGCATTCTAAGATCGGTGATGAGCAGATCGCACTTTTGTGAATCCAATTGTTCGAGACAATCTGATGCGCAGGAAAAACAAGTTATTCCAGCGCCGAGTTGCTTAAGAGTATCAGTAACAACTTGGTGAATTTTCGGTTCGTCGTCAACGAAGAATATGTGTGGGCTGTTGTTATGCATTTTCCCAGCAGGTTATTCCGTGCCGGCAATCAGCGTCTCCGCCTCCACCAGTAGGGCTTTCAGCGTCTCGTTCTTGGCAAAGCGCTCTTCCTTTAGCAAGGTCCGCAGCTCCTCCAGAGTCGATTTGGCTTCGTCGATTCGACCGAGTTGATACAGCGTCATCGCCTTAATTCCCACCGTTTCGTGCAACTGTTTTTTTCCCTCGTTTGCCATGAGTTCTTCAACTCTCTTGAATGTCCTCAGCGCCTCTTCGTACAAGCCGGTTCGGTACTGGGCATATCCCAGGATGTCAAGGATGCGAGAATCGTTCGAATCCCAGCTATTCGCCTGCTGTGCCTTCGCCAGTGCTTCGCGATATGCTTCGATATGTGTGTCCGGTTTACGGACGACCCTAAGCACTTCCCGCCCAAGCTTTTGTGCATCGTACCACAGGTAACAATTGGCGATCTGCAGTGCCAGCTTCCTATCAGGCTCATCAAAACCCTTTTCTGCTTGGAGTTCTGCGAGAACGTCATGGTAAAGGCCGTGTTTCTCATACAGTTCGTCCACGATCTTACTCGCATCTTCCCACTTACGGGAATTAGCGATCCGCAACGCCAGCTTTCGAACCTGCTCATCCAAAGTCCTATCCGCCCGAAGCTCGTCTATCGCGTCACGCCAGGAGCCGTGTTTCTTATATATTTCAGTTGTCAGTTTCCGCGCCATCTGACCTATCTCACGCTGCTCATATCCGCCGCCAGCAGGCTCTGCGGTTTCCCAGAGAATAATCCCTTCGACAGAAAGGGCCGCAATGGTACTTCCGTCTGGGCTGAAGGCAACCTCATATACGTCCTGCTGGGGCACCAGGGTCATAAGCTCCCTGCCGGTAGCCGTCTCCCAGACCTTGACCGTGCTATCCGCCCGGCTCATGGAAGCAAGACGCCTGTCATCGGGGCTAAAACAGACTTGCTGGGCAAAGCCGGAATGAGCGAGCCAGGTTCTCACTTGCTTACCCGTTTGGGCATCCCAGAGTATGATGTTCCCTTTCATTGTACCGGCCACAATATATCTCCCGTCGTGACTGATTTCTGCTCTGCCATACAGGGTGTCCCCCTCTGCTCCGATAGTCAGTACTTCCGTCCCTGTGCCGGCATCCCAGACTTTAACCGGACCCTTTAAAAAACCGGAGAGGATGCGACTTCCATTAGGAAAGTATGCCAGCGACTCTGTCTGTCCCCTCCCGCCTGGGAGTCTCATAAGCTCCTTGCCCGTTTTTGTATCGTAAAGGCGGACTATACCCTCCTGATTACCAGCAACGATGTTGTTTCCATTCAGACTGAATGCCATGGCTGTAATACCCTTGCCGTAACTTTGGGGCTCGCTGAAACTCATTAACTGCGCTCCTGTTGTAACATCCCAGATCATTCCCGCTCCAGATGCGCCTCCTGAAGCGAGCTGACTTCCGTCGGGGCTAAAGACCATGTCAAAGATCCAGCTTGCATTGACGGGAATCGTTGTGAGTTCTATCCCGGCGGCGGCATCCCAGATCGTGACCCCGCCTTTCATGCCACCGGTGGCAAGTCTCCTGCCGTCGGGACTGTAAGCCAGACCAAGTGTGAAGGAGTCTGTGTGTATAAGCATGCGCTCCTTGGACCACAACGTGTCCCAGACTCGGATCGTCTTGTCTTCGCTACTTGATAAGATCTTTTTACCGTCAAGGCTAAATGATACCGATAGGATTGACGCCTCATGGCCTGCCAACGTCGTAACGACCTCTCCGGTGACTGAATCCCAGACGCTAATATTGTTGCCCTGATTCGGGGCGACTATATACTTGCCGCTCGCATCGTAGCCCACGCAATTCAGCCTTTGGCTACCCGAACGCAATATCATTGTCTGCTTGCCAGTCGAAGCATCCCACACCTTGATGTTTGAATCCCATCCACAAGAGACGATACTCTTTCCATCGGGACTATAAGCCACGCACGTCACCCAAAGTTTGTGAGCTGAGGGAATGGTTATCAACTCAGCTCCGCTGGTCGTATCCCAAACGCTTATTGCATCCTTGTTGTATGAAGCGATGTGCTTGCCGTCCGGGCTGAACGCCAGCTTTCCTATCCACGTCGATTTGCACTGCATGTTTGTAATTTCTACACCCTTTTCGACATCCCATATTTTGATGGGGCCATATTCAGAAGAAGCAATACCCTTGCCATCCGGACTACATGTCACATAGGAGACCGCTCTGTTATGGCCGTGGAGAGTTTTCAACTCTCGGCCGCTCTGCACGTCCCATACTTTGATGGTCTTGTCGGCGCTGCCAGACACGAGCCGTTTGCCATCCGGACTGAAGGCCACGCACCACACCGCACCTTCATGCCCGGTCAGATCCATCCGTTTCGAGCCAGTTGCTTCATCCCAGACCTTGACGCTTTTGCCCCAACCACCGGAGGCGATAAGCTTTCCGTCAGGGCTAAGCGCCGGGCTCATTACCGCGTTTGACGCCTCCCTCAAGACGATTCTCGCTTGATCGGCGATGTAGTCGAGGTGGTTCCACTCCCACCCGCGCAGGTCATCCGGGCAGGCTTCCAGCAAAGTCCGGACAGCCTTCGTATCTCCTTGTTGGTGCTTTGCATGCGCCAGTTGAATACTATTTACGTAAAGTGCTCGGCGGTAGTCTTCAGATCGTTCTTCAGCAATCGCTTCGGCTTTCTCTGCTCGTCCCAGGGCTTTTTCAACCTCTGCGCGTAGAGCAGCCTCCTTATCTCGGGCCTGCTCGGCCTCTATACGCGCAGCAGCCTCCTGACCACGGGCTTTCTCTGCCTTGAAGGAAAATACAGTGCTGATTATCAAGCCCAGGATAATTACCACGGCAACCAGCGCAGCCGAGGCAACAGATCCGGCGTGTTTGCGTACAAACTTCCTGGCCCGGTATACATTAGATTCAGGCCCGGCAATCAGAGGAGAGCCGCTTAGGTAATTCTGGATGTCGTCGGCAAGTTCGGATGCCGACCTATATCTTCTTGTCCTGTCTTTTCGCATCGCTTTCATTGGGATCCACTCCAATTCTCTGTGAAGACGTCTTGTTAATGTGAAAATCTGAGTTCTGCGGCTTTCCGCTATTTTTCCGGCTTTATCACCTAAGCCTGTCAATCGGGCGCTCGGTGTTCCGGGCTCGTCTTCACATATTATCTCTTGAATGCGGTCGATTCCTCCTTCACGGAGCTTCTTTGCATCATACGGCGTTACGCCGGCCAGTAGTTCGTAGAGCACTACTCCGAGCGAATAAATATCAGAGCGGGTATCGACTTGCTGGTAATCCATCCCGGCCTGTTCAGGGCTCATATATTCGGGTGTGCCAAGTAGCTGGCCGTGCTCGGTATAGGATGTCTCGCCAGTCAAAGGCTGAGCGATAGCTTTAGCTATGCCGAAATCGATGATTTTTGGCACTGGTTTACCGTCCTGAATGGATACCAAGATATTCGATGGCTTGATATCCCGGTGGATGATTCCCTTCTGATGGGCGTGATGAACCGCTTCGCAGGCCTGGCGGAAAAGGTTCAGTCTCTGCTCAACTGTGAGTTTTTGCTCATCACAGTACTTTGTTATAGATAAACCCTCTACGTATTCCATCACAAAGTATGGCCGTCCGGTTTCGGTTGTTCCGGCATCGAAGACACGCGCGATATTTGGATGCTCCAGTAGTGCTAAAGTCTGGCGTTCGGCTTCAAAACGGGCAACGACCTGCATGGTATCCATGCCGAGCTTGACGATTTTGAGCGCGACCTTGCGCCTGACAGGCTCCTGCTGCTGGGCCAGATAGACCAACCCCATACCACCCTCACCGAGCAATTCAATCAATTCATAACGACCGATTTTTGTGCCGGGGCCTTCGATTGGAGCAGAAATCGGAGCCACAGCGGATACTTCGAGAAAGTCCCCTGACTTCTCGTGGGCCTCAAGCAAGCCCGCCACCTCTGCCCGCAGGTTTTTGTCTCCTTCACAGGCGTTGTTCAGGTAATCTTCTCTCTTTGCCGGGTCATCTATCTCAATCGCGTTTTGGAAGATTTCTCCGGCCTTTTTGAAATTCTCTGTAGACATAACTTTAGTTCCCTAATTGCCACATAAGAGGTCTTATTCTTTGCCTCATCCAGTAATGCGCTGTTTGGACCGATTTCGGGCCATAATTCTTGCAAAAAACATGAAAATTCTCAGAAATCCTCCGTTTGCCGTTAAATACAGCCCCTTTGATAGTGCAGTTTTCAAAAATGCGTGAGAACGAGCATTACTATTGGCCGTGCGCAACCTGCTTGTAGAGCCAGGCTCGAGCGTGAGCCCAGTATCTCTTGGCGGTTCTCTCGGGAAGATTGAGCATACCGGCGGCTTGTTCGAGTGTCAGTCCGGCGAAATAGCGGAGCTTGACAAGGTCCGCCTTTGTCTTGTCTATCTCTGCAAGCCTGGCAAGAGCCTCATCCAGTGCGATAAGGTCATCTGACGGTTCCTCAATCGCAATTTCGGCATCAGTAAGACCGACCTTTTTCTGGTCGCCGCCGCGTTTAAGCCTTCTCTTACGTCGGGCGTTATCGATGAGGATACGGCGCATGGCTTCGGCCGCCGCGGCGAAGAAATGCGTCCGGCCGCTCCAGTGCTGTTCTTGCGGACCTATCAGCCGGAGGTAGGCCTCGTGAACCAGGGCGGTCGCCTGGAGTGTCTGGCCGGGCGGTTCCTGAGACATTTTATGGGCCGCCAGACGCCGCAACTCTTCATAAACTAAAGGCAACAACTCATCGGCGGCTTTGGCGTCGCCTTCTTCAATGGCGGTGAGAATGCGCGTTACGTCACTCATGAACATTATTTTTATTTGAAAATGGATGATTTTTCAAGTATTTGTGCGTAACATACGCGATAAGAAGGTAACAATGTTGCAGTTGGCACAAAGAGAAATAAGAGGAAAGGATCTAATATGGAATTCGGTTTTCTGGATATTGCCGTCTTTTTCGGCTTCATCATCGCGGTTATCAGCATCGGGCTGTGGAAAAGCCGCCACGAGAAGACCAGCGAAGACTACTTCCTCGCCGGTCGCGGGCTGAAGTGGTGGCTGATAGGTTTCTCGCTGATCGCGGCTAATATTTCATCCGAGCAGTTAGTCGGCATGAGCGGCAACGCCGCCAGCCACGTCGGTCTGGCCATAGCCAGCTACGAATGGATGGCGGCAGTGACACTGGTTGTGGTCGGCTTTTTCTTTTTGCCCTACTTCCTCCGAGCCGGGATCTATACGATGCCGGAATTCCTGGAAGTACGCTATAATTCAATAGCTCGCGCCATTATGGCCATAGGCACGATATTTTTGTACATGGTGCTTCTGGGCTCGGTGACATATTCCGGAGCGCTGACTATAAGCACGATGGCCGCAAAGATGGAACCGGCCAGGGACGTGCCGATCGCGACGGCGGCTCTTATCATAGGTATTATCGCAATGATATACGTGACCGCAGGCGGACTAAAAGCTTGCGCATGGGCGGACCTCATCCAGGGAAGCGCACTAATTCTCGGCGGCGCGATTGTAATGGTTTATGCCTTCAAAGCCCTCGGTTCCGCCCCGGGTGATCTGGCATTTATAGAGGACGTTAGCACCGGCGCTGTGGGTGTTAAATCCTTCGCTCAGGATACCGGCGCGATAGACCGGTTCTGGGAACTTAACAGGGTCAGGATGAATATGTTCCTGCCCAGTAACGATAAAGTTTTGCCGTGGACAGCGCTCATACTCGGCTTGTGGATACCCAACTTTTATTACTGGGGCCTGAATCAATATATCACCCAGCGCACGCTGGCTTCTTCATCACTGTCCGAAGGGCAGAAAGGTATCGTTTTCTCGGCTTTCATGAAGCTCCTGATTCCCTTCGTCGTGGTGATTCCCGGGATCATAGCCTTCAACCTTTTTTCGAAAGATATGAGGGAACAAACCGTAGTTGACAACGCTCCGGTGCTCGCCAAATACAGGATGGCCAATCCGGATACTCAAATAGTCGAGATAAGGGAGGCGCCGGATGCGGAAGCGGTCCAGAGCTGGCCGCGGGGAAAATTTCTGATAGCCATATATCCGGATGATGCCACACAAAAAGCGGTTAAAATTACCAATCCGTACGTACTGCCCATAACGCAGGAAAAATATGATGCGCTGGCACTGAAAGAATATACGGTATTCGAGTCGGACGATAAATCGTGGCAGTCCGCGTTCCCCTCGCTGGCGGATGAGTTGGCGGCATACAATGACTCGGTAAGGCAAGCCGCAGGTGCCGCGGGTGTTCCGGTCACCAGCGAAAAGTTTATCGCTTACAAGTACGACACCGCATTAGGCCAGTTGCTCAGCGGCGTTCTGCCTCAGAATATTGGGTTGGTGGGCTTTGTTCTCGCGGCATTACTGGGAGCGATAGTAAGCTCGCTGGCGGCGATGCTCAACGCCGCTTCAACCATCTTCACGATGGATATTTTCAGAAAATATATCCGACCCCAGGCGGAGCAAAAGACTATGGTCCTGCTCGGCCGGATATGCGTAGTAATATTCTCAATTATTGCCGTATGGCTGGCGCCGAAACTTGGCGATCCGAAGATCAGTAACAGCATCTTCACCATTATCCAGGAAGTTCAGGGGCTGCTTTCGCCGGGCATCCTTGCTGTCTTCGCATTCGGCCTGATCGTTAAGAAGGCCCCGCCGCTGGCGGGCGTTGCGGGTCTGGTTACAAATATTGTCTGCTACGGCGGAATGTATCTGCTCGGGCAATACAATATCATAGAGGAAATTCAATTCCTCAACAGAATGGCGATCTGCTTCGGAATCAATCTTGCTGTAATGACGGTTATAACAATGCTCAAGCCTATGGCTCAGCCGATCGAATTCGAGCAGAAAACGAAACTCGACCTTAAATCTTCTAAAGGAGCTTTCGTAGCCGGTATTGTGGTGGTTGTCATAACGCTTGTTCTGTACGTTCTGTTCAGCCCGATCGGCCTGTCGAAATAGGAAAGGCTCACCTGATGGAACTGACGAAAGAAGGCATGGCGGCTTTGGAGATCATTCGCAAGGCCGCAAAAGACAACGGCATAGACATCAGAGGCGGCAAAGTAAGACGGACTTCGTCGCGATTCTGCCTCGGCGTCGAGCACGGCGACTACAACGGCACGGAACTCTTTGGTGTAGGGACCGACCGATTTATATGGCTGGCGTATAAGCCCAACACGACCGGAAAGAACAGACTCTTCAGCACCAATTTCCCCGATGACGGGGTGATCGAATTCGAGCCGGGAAACGTGCCGGGACCGAAATCTGCGGAGACTGCAAGTACGTGGGGGCGCTTCGCATACGGCATCGATTACATCCTGAAACGAGAGGGCTATAACCTCACCACGGGCATCGACGTTGTCCTTTACGGCAATATTCCCGGCGGCGGAATGAGCCGGTCGGCATCGCTGTGCAACAACCTGATCCTGTCGCTTTTCGATGCGAACGGAACCAACGTTGAAGACAAGAACACCGTGGTCGACCTTGGCCAGGCGGTTGAAAACGATTACATCGGCTCGCCCTGCGGCAAACTCGACCAGACGATGATTATCTACGCCCGCGAAGGAATGGCGACACACTACAATCCCCAGGATCGTTCGATCAATTACGTGCCGATCGGACCCGGAGCGGCCGATTTTAGAATCATAGTTCTCGATACCGGGACCGACCGTCCGGGGCTGGAAAAATCAACGTATAAGATACGCCGTGATGAGTGCGAGAAACTGGTCTCGATTTTGCAGCAGGCCGGTTACGATCTTTCCTGCCTGGCGGATGTCAAGAACGAAGAGCTTTATGAAGAGATATTGAGCGATTTTGCGGATAAACATCCCGACCTATGCGCTCGGTTGAAGTACATCTTCGGCGCCCGGAATAGGTTCTACCAAATGCTCGAAGCCTGGAAGGCCGGCGATATCGAAACGGTCGGCAGGGTTTTCCGCACCGACGGCATCGGGCTGCGAGACGATTACCGGATATCCGGTCCGGAACTGGAGACGATGTGTGATATTGTTCGTACGGTTCCCGGAGCGCTGGGTGAGCGGATGTTGGGCGGCGGCGATAAGGGTGCCTCAGGCGCATTAGTTCGTGCCGAGAGTGTCGAAGCGGTTAAAGCCGCTGTAGATACGGCCTATCCCCGAAGCTGCCCCGCCTTTGCCGATAATTACGCCGTACACGTTTGCAAGGTCGTGGATGGCGTCAGAGTATATGAGAATCTTCTGGGATGAGGACGGCTGTCGATTATGTCGGATAAGGGCGATTTTAACGCAGTGGTGGTTTCCAACCGAAAGATCGGTCGGCCGTTTTATCGGCTCGGTCTGGAGTTCAGGGATACCGGCGCAAAGGCGTTCGCCGGTTCCCGACCCGGTCAGTTCGCTCAATTGGATCTGTCAAATGTCGCTCTGCCGTCGCCGGAGGACATACCGGATGAACTGTGCGACGCAGCCGGCCGAAATATTATCCTGAGAAGGCCTTTCAGTTTCGCAAAGATCACCCCCGCCGGTGATAAGACTTTCGCCGAGCTCTTGTATTGCGTTGTCGGGCCCGCTACATTGCGGATGACCACATTGTCTACGGGTGATTCGATTAGCATCGTCGGCCCTCTGGGCAGCGGCTACCATATTCCGGACGGCAAGAAAACCGTGCTGCTGGTGGGCGGAGGAATGGGCACAGCACCGCTGCAACATCTGGCGCAGGTTCTCACAGACGAAAACGGCAGCGTCGGCGTCATGTCTTTCGCCGGAGCAAAGACTGCCGAGGGTCTGCCGTTCGAAGGGAAAATGGACGAAGTATCGCAGCAGGTTGGATTCGTAATACCCGAATTTGCCCAATATAGCATAGAATCGGTGGTTGCAACCGACGACGGCTCGTCCGGATTTCACGGCCTCGTCACCGACTGCCTGCGGCATTGGCTCGATCAGAACCTTACGAACCCGGACGAGATGATAATCTGCGGATGCGGCCCGGAGGCGATGCTCGCACGTCTGTCCCGGGTTGCGGCGGAAAAGAAAATCGACTGCCAGGTCAGCTTAGAACGAAGAATGGCCTGCGGCATCGGCCTGTGCCAGAGCTGCGCCGTCGAATGTAGAGTTGAAGGATCGAGTGAGACCGTCTACAAACTATGCTGCAAAGACGGCCCGGTCTTCGACAGCATGGATTTAGTCTTTTAAGTGATTGCCCTGCCTATTTCGCAACTTCTTTATTGCTTCGAGCTGTGATATGACGGCCTTATCTCGCGGCCTGTTCATCGCCCTTTTTGTTTTGAGCAACGCATCCAGGCTCAGCGCACGCATACGGTTGCCTTCAACATCAACTATCTCGCTTTCTTGTTTAGCCCGATCATAATCACCGAGGCCGTCAATGAAACCCAGGCAATCCAACTGACCTTGCGTAGTATCGAGATAAAGATTCTTGAATTGTGTGCACGTTTCTTCCGTCAATTCCAGTTTTTTTCGACTCGGCGTCATCCGATGTACAGGCTCCAGGTCGGAAATTGCCCTTTGCAGAGCAAGCAGATTGGCCGGTGAGAAATCACAGCAAATCTCAATGCATTGATTCAAGTAGGTACAACCATGAACAAGAGCATAGAGACATCTATACCATAATCAATAGCCGCTTGTATCGGGTCCGTTTGAGAGGCTATCCTCTCACCTTCGGCGTTCTCTTTTGATTTTCTTGCCATGTGTGAATTGTAACCGACCGGAGGTATAACAGCAATGAGAAAACACGCATGTCTACGCCACGGCGGCGGGTTCTTCTTCGTATTCGCCGAATCGGACGCTTATTTTCTTGCTTACGCCGCGGACCTGCATGGTTATGCCGAACAGGACGTCGGCGATGCTCATGGTTCGCTTGGCGTGGGTGATGATTATGAACTGCGAATGCTTCTGGAACTCCCGGACCAGCATGTTGAAGCGTTCGTTGTTGGCCTCGTCCAGAGCGGCGTCAACCTCGTCGAGGAAGCAGAACGGCGACGGCTTGGCCTTGAACACCGAAAACAGCAGCGCCAGCGCCGTCATTGATTTCTCGCCGCCGCTGAGCAGCGATATGCTTCGGGTCTCCTTGCCGGGCGGGCGGGCGATCACCTCGATACCGGCGTCGAGAATGTCTTCCGCATCCTCGAGCAGGATATCTGCCTTGCCTCCGCCGAAGAGCTTGCGAAATATTTCCTGGAAGTGCCCCCTGATTTCCTCGAACGTCTCCTGGAATTTCTCGCGGCTCTTCTTGTTGAGGCGATTGATCAACTGCTGCAACTGCCCCCTGCTGCTGTTGAGGTCCTGCACCTGGCCGGAGAGAAACTCGTGCCGCTGCTCGAGAGTTTCCTGCTCCTCTATCGCATCGACGTTAACGTTGCCGAGTCGTTCGATCTTGCCCTTCAGAGAATTGATCTCTTCTTTTATCACATCCCAATCGACATCCTGATCGGTGTAGTCCTCATAGGCCTCGGCAAGGTCGATTTGCAGATCCTCCCGCACCCGCTCGACCAGATCCTGCATCCTTACCTCTAACTGGCTCAGTTCAATCTTGAGTTCGTTCGTCTTCTGCTCGGCCTGGCTCTTCTCACCACGTTTGACGCGTATCTCTTCTTCCGTCTGTCGCTTCTGCTCGGTCAACTGTTCGACTTCTTTCTGGAGCAGCCGGCTTTCATTCTGACTATTTTCCTTTTCGACGAACAGCTCTGAGACCGACGATTCGCAGTTGAGAATATCCCGCTCGGCTTCGGCTATTTGCTTGATGCAACTATTCGTTTCCTCCTGGGCGGCAGCGGCAGCGGCTCGGTTCTCTTGCATCTGACTTTCCAGGCTTGCAATCGCCTGTCTGAGCGCTTTACTTTGCTCGGTAACCTGACCCAGCGCGATCTTCAGATCCGTAAGCTTGGCTCCGGAAGCTTCCTGCTGCTGCTTCTTTTCCCCATATTCCGCCTCAAGCTGCTCGATGTGCGCGGTTCGCTGATTGTTCACCACCTCCAGCTCGTGCAGCTTCTGTTTCGAGTCGTACTCTTTCTGAACAGACTGCTGTATCTGTTCGGCCAGCAAATCGATCTCGCTGGAAATCAATGGCTGCTCATCTTTGAGCCGCTTTATGTTCTGGTCGATCGCGCTGAGTTTCGAGCTGATCTGCATCTTCTCGGTATTGGCTTCGTAAACAGCCGTTCTCAGTTCTTTACATAGCTTGTCCAGGTGGATTTTCGTTTGATTGCTCTTTTCAATTCGAGCTTCGATCCCCGCGATCTCGTCGTTGATGTTTGCGATCGTATCCTGAAGCTGCCGCAGTCGACTCTTTCGCGATATCAGGCCGGTGGATTTGCCCGGAGGACCGAGCTTTACCATGCCGTCCGTATCCAAAAACTCGCCCTTCAAAGTGACACACTTAAAACCATTGCTCACCTTCCCGGCCAGCTCGGCGGCATCCTGCACGGAATCGACTACCAATACCTTCCCCAGCAGATTCCAGGCCAGCGGCGCATACTTGCTGTCGAATTTCACGAACTCGACGAGCCTGCCTTTCACACAGGAATATTCCGAGAGATCGACGTCATCCACCAGCGGCTTAATCCTGTCGAGGCAGATGAAATTCACTCTGCCGTCAAGTTCGGCGATCCGCTCGCTGTCGGCAAGCATCCTGCTCGTGCTGCTGCTTACCAGGGCATCCGTCCGCCCCTCCAGCGCCGCTTCCACTGCATTTGCATGTTGCACGTCGGCCTCTATGATATCGGCCAGCATTCCTTCGACGTAATCGAAACGGCCGTCTTCGAAGGAGCGCCTCTGCAGGATGCTCTTGACGGCGGGCTTGAGTCCTTCGCAGCGTTTTTCCATGTCGGTCAGGATGGCCAGTTCGCTGTTGAGCGCGCTGGCCGCTTCCTTGCTGTGAACGAGCTGCTTGTGATCGGCTTTCAGGGATTCTTCAATTTCATCAGCGTTCTTCCGCTTAGATTGCAGATTTTGCTCCAACTCACCAAGCACTTTTTCGATGTCGCTCAGGCGGGCATTGTGCTGAGCCTTTTCCGTAAGCAAATCCTCCAGTTCGGCGCGAGCGATCTCGGCCCTGCCGGCAAGGCGGTCCTTCTGGTTCGACAGATTGTCGCGATAGACCGAAATGCTCTGGACTTCGTTATGAAGCTGTGCGGTGCGGCGGACTATGTCGATAATGCCCGACTTTTCGTCTTCGAGCTGACTCTCCAATGATTGACATTCGGCGTTGACCTTCTGAATCTCCTCCTGGAGCACTTTAACGTCGCGGCTCTTTTCTTCGAGCATCTTCTCGCAGCTTTCCGATTCGCTTTCGTAGCGTGCGGAATTTTCCTCGAAGTTGCTTCTTTGCTCGACAAGCTTTTCCATCTTCTCAGCCGCCGATTCCTTCCTCTGCTGCAACTCGGCAACTCTGCTCCGAAGGAATTCCACCCGCTGGAGTTTCTGCTCGATCTTGCTCTGAACCGACACAAGTCTGTTGCCCGTGCTGCTGAGCTTGTGCTCGGCCTCGATGATGTTCTCACCCAGGCTGCTAAGCTGCGTGTCCTCTCTATCAACCTCGGCGGCAAGCGTCTCGAACTGCTCGCTTACCTGCTCCAGAGATCGCTTTCTGTCGCTGGTCTGATCCAGTATTTTGGCGTACTCAACCAGCGAGTAATTGACTTGAAGGTCTTTGAGCCTTTGCGTATATTGGAGGTAATTCCTCGCCTTGCCCGCCTGCAGCTTGACGCTTCTGAGTCTCTTGCCCACCTCGCCCAGAATATCGGCGAGTCGAAGCAGGTTCTGCTCGGTGCGATCCAGTTTGCGAAGGGCCTCCTTTTTATGTGCCTTGTATTTGCTGATTCCGGCGGCTTCCTCGAAGATAAACCTTCTGTCCTGCTTGGAAGCGCTGACCAGATACTCGACCTGGCCCTGTTCGAGGATGGAGTACGCCTTGGCGCTTACGCCGGTGTCCATGAACATCTCCTTGATGTCCTTGAGACGACAGATCTTACCGTTGATGCGATATTCGCTTTCGCCGCTCTTGTAGATTTTCCGCGAAACCTGCACCTCATCGGCCTCGACAGGCAGCATCCGCGATCCGGCGCCGTCGGAATTCGACATAACCAGTGTCACTTCGGCCGCCCCCAGCGGCTTTCTGCTGCTGCTTCCTCCGAATATCACGTCGGCCATCTGCCCGCTCCGCAGGCTCTTGACGCTCTGCTCGCCCAGGACCCACTTGACGGCGTCAACCACGTTGCTCTTGCCGCAGCCGTTGGGCCCGACGATGGCCGTTATAGGCGAATCGAAGACAAATTCCGTTTTGTCCGCAAAACTTTTGAATCCGTTCAGTATAACTTTTTCAAGTCTCATTTATATCCTGCAAAAAACGTCCGGTAACAATCCGTGCAAAGCCAAGGTTCTACATTTACACCTTCTTCGCAATATCGTTATCGGCCGAAAAGGTGTCATTTCTTGACATTTAGGCCGAAATTCGGCATGGGCCCGGCTCGAAATTCCGCCTGCACGGCGCCTTTGTCACACATCTGCTTCAGAAGCACTGCCGCATCGGCATAAGAAACCCCCAACCCCCCTCGTCCTTCCTCATCTTCTTTAGGTGGATCGTCGCAAAGCGTCCTTACGATATCACCAACCTCGAATGAGCTTCTGAGCTGGGCTATCACGTCGGGGCGCTTCGGATGTTTGCGGATTATCGTGACGTAATCGGCGCCGGAAGAGGCGTTGATTGTTACATCACCGTCTGCCGAGCCAAGAAAGATGTTGCCTCGACATTTTATCGGCGACCCGAAGAGCACCACTCGCGGCTGGCCGCTGCGATAGACAAAGATAACCTTCTCCCTGGTCTGGGCTAATCGTTCGATATAGAAATTGCCGGCGACCTCTTCTCGCGAGACGGCCACGTCATCCAGCTCTCTTAATTGCTCGTACGCCGCCAGCCTCACGAGAAAGTTCTCGTCCCGTAACAATCGCCGGGAGACTGCTGCCGCGTCGTTGCGTGCCGCTCCGACGGTGATTGCCGCCAAGGCATCCAGCCTGAAGGGGGAGTTCTCATTCAGAGCCATATCCCGTAGAACGACAAGGCCCCTTTCGCCGCCCAGGTTAAGCGTGCACCTTGCGGCGTGAAACCGGACTCGCTCGTCGGGAGATTCCAACAGCACGCTAAGCTCGTCGAGACATTGATTCCCGATCGCTTCGAGCGCGACTTCGCCGGCGACCTTGTCCGGTGATTCTGCAAGCCTGCGGACGTGAGCTTCGATCCGCTGTTGATTTAGTTCCTGTCCCTGAGTGAGGTAAGTCTTTCTGACCATGCCGATAAACATCTGCGGGCGCTGGTTGTATTCGGTCGGCACCTTCAATTCGATTTGACCTGCCGTTATCCCCCTGGCCGTGCCTCTTCCGTAACGCCCGTTGAGGCGGTTGCGAACCCTGTTTGTCATCTCGAGGTCCGGGTCTTTGAGAACCAGCATTATCCTGCGATTCTGTAGGATTTTCCCCCCGGCGAGAATGTGCCCGATTGTTCGGTCGGGCGGATTTTCGCTTAACCTGTCCGTAAAGATCGGCCCTTTTGCATCGGCGGGAACTCTCATCGTAACGCCGAAACTGCCGGCCGCTTTGAGCTCGGTCTCGAAAAGCCACCCCGCTTCGAGAGAAGTCGTCTGCGTGCCGGGCAGCGCCCTGACCAGAACATCTATGTACCGGCCCTTCGGCAGCAGTGGCGGCATGATACCCTCGACTAAGACTACCGCCGTATCGGGACGGTCAATGTACTTGTTGACGTCGAGATTGCTCCCGTCCGGCAGTTGCTGGCGAATATAACGCGAGAGATATGCCCTGACTCGCGGCGGACACTCGGACGAACCCGTCCCGCGCAGGCCGCTTACCAGTCCGTAGCCTTCGACCTTTATCGGGCCGGGTACTATGAAGTTCGCCAACGACTCTATCGTCGGGCCCAGGTCCTCCAACGCGGCCGAATCGTCCTGCATCCCGCCTGTCGTCTCCTGCCCGCAACCGGACCCAAGAAAGACAATGAGCAACGCTGCCGACACAAAAACCATATTTCGGCAATATTTTCTCATAGATAAGAACACCTCAAAAAGGGTAACTCAGTGCGTAGTGCGTAGGGCGTGCATCGCACACGGAAGGATGCCAATGGTGTGCGATGCATACCCTACCTCGGATCATATACTCCAAGCCTGCTGATGTCAAGACAAATGATGGCCGATTTACGCCCGATCTGCCATTGCTTCCACTACAATCGGCTTGAGCGCTTTGGTCCAGGCTCGATATCCTCTGGCGTTTAAGTGCAGCCTGTCGTTGAGGAATAACGCATCATCGGGCTTGCCGTCGGCACCCAGCAGCGGCGCGGCCGAGTCGAAATAGTACAGCCGGCTGTCTTTGGCACAGAAATCCTCGATCATCTTATTCGCCTCGGCCATGATTGGCCAGAGCGACCATCGGCTGCCGCTGGGCTTGATGCCGATGAAAATAATCTTCGTCTCAGGCAGTTTATCGTGCACCAATCTCACAAATTTCTGATAGTCCTCGAAAACCCGCTTCGCGCTCTTGCCGGCCGCGAGGTCGTTATCCCCGGCATAAAACGCAATCACCTTCGGCTCATACGGCAACACTATCCGCCCGGCAAAATAAGTAACATCCGAAATCTGAGACCCGCCGAACCCCCGGTTAATCACGGGAAACTCACTAAAATCCTCAGCGGTAGGCCACAGCCTGATGCTGGAACTACCCACAAACAACACCGCATCGGCAACAAAAGAATTCTTCCGATCCCAATCCTCGAACTCCTTGATAGTCTCTTCCCACTTAGCAGCCGGATTCTCCCGCCCGCTCAACACAACAGCACAACAAAGCAAAACCAACAACCAAATTCTTCGCCGTATCATTCTGCATCCTTTCCTATGTCCCTATGTCATTCCCGCAATCCGTAGGGTGGGGCTTGCCCCACCTTCATTCTATTCCACCGCCCCTGTCATTCCCGCGGAGGCAGGAATCCAGTTTACTCGCTCTGGTCTTGTATCCTTTCCAACGTCTCATTGAAGTTATCCCAAAGCCCCTCATCAAGCCCGTTCTTCAAAAGAACCTTCAAGTTACCCTCGATAAGTCCTGCAAATTGAACCGCCGCCTTCAAAAGCATCTCATTGCCCCGCCCGGCCTGAACTTCCTCGACGAACCATCGCATCGCTTCATTGGCCCACTGCGCCGTCTTCTCAATGTCACCCAACTTCTTCGCATAAGCACACCTCAATCCCGCCGTCTGAATGAACGAGCCGATTACGTGTCCCTGCCCCTCTTCAATAAGCTCGCGCAGCAGGCCACCGTCCTTGTCGATATCAGCGCCTGCACCCGCCCATTCTTTCTTCCGAGTCCAAGCGGTGGCTCGATTAAACAAACACATTGACAGATTTTTCCTTAACTCACGATGGCCTTCTTTCTCGACAAGCTGCTCGTAAATTTTTATCGCCAGCCCAAGGTCAGTAATCGCCTCGGAAAGTCTTCCCTGACGCCTAAAGGTATTCCCTCGGTTGTTGCAAAACATGGCAAGTTGGTCGCAATGGCCTTCCTTTTCGAAAAGGTTTTCGCAAATCTTTATCGCCAAGCTGAAGTCAGTAATCGCCTCGGAAAACTTGCCCTGAGTCGCTAGGGCACTCCCCCGGTTGTTATAACAGGCCATCAGGTCGCTGCGCAGTTCACGACGTCCTTCCTTCTCTAAAAGTTGCTCGGTTATCTCAATCGCACAGTCGTAGTCGGCAACCGCCTCCGAATGCTTGCCCTGATCGTTATAGGCACAGCCTCGGTTGTTGTAGTACTTAACCAACTCGTCAAGTAACTCGCTACTGCTTTCTTTCTTGACAAGCTGTTCTGTAATCTCAATCGCCCGAATAAAGTCTGCAATAGCATCGGGAAGCTCACCTTGAGTAACAAACGCCGTCCCTCGGTTATTGTGACATTTTGCCAGATCAATGGGCAGTTCGTGACGCGCATCTTTGTTGACGGTTTCGCCGTAAACACCCATTGCTTCGCCACATATCCGGATATCTTCGTCTAAGTATCCGAAGCGCCATAGCCACTCTTCCATTGTGTAATTTCTCTCAGGAAACGGTTTGGTCAGGAGTATATCCGTAGCCGCATCCGGATCCCCAGCCGCCAGCAAATGTTCGATGGCCCTCAGGAGTGGGCGTATCTGCTCCAATCTTTCCGGTTTTGGCGAGATTTTCTGCTCGGCCCACCAGGCTGCGATTGCTTTCTGAGTCTCCCTTTCTATCTCGGCTCCCATCCGCTCGGTCAGGAATTTTCTGACCACCGTGTGCTGGACTGCTTCGTCCTTGTCGAACTCGACCATCTGCCATTTTGCAAGGTCGGCGAGCTTCTTGCGAATCTCGATCTCGTCTTGTCCCAATCGTTCTGCGAGCATCCGCACCAGCGCCGGCCCGACCGAGCAGGCGATCAGCTCCAGAAGCTCCAAATCCTCGCCGCGATGCTCGATGATCCTCTCGAACAGCCCTTCCAGCTTCGCTTCCCTGAGCGGATTGACTTGTTCCCATCGCGAAACATCGCCGCCGTACAGATCGCGTATCAACGCGCCGAGAACGTGTACGGCGTAAGGATGATTGCCGTATGCCTTAGCCGCATGGCGTTTGACAGTGCTGCTGCCTTTGACGCCGAGATCAGTCAGGAGCCTGGCCGCGTCGGCCAGTTTGAGACCGGTTAGCAGTTCGTCGGGCCTTGTCTTTCTGCCGACCCGAACGGGCGGATTCTCATCGAGCGCACTGGGCACGGCCCGCGTCGTCAGCAGCAGCAGCGATCCGTTATCCCAGAAGGACGCCCCTTTGAGGAATTTATCAAGAACCGGGTCCTGAGCCGCCCGGTCGTCAGCCGTCAGCCCTTCGATTCCCGCGTCCGGATCGGCCACCCACCGATTGAGCCATCGCTCGACTCCGTCCAAGACGATCCAGCAGGGCTTATCGTGCAAAATAGCCTCTACGACCTGCGTCCGCCCTTCTATGGTAGTCAGCGCCTGCCTGTCAATGCGCTCCCCCGTCAGGTAGAGAAACAATTCGTCCACAAACCGGTCGAACGTATATCCCGCTTCATAGACCTTGCGCCAGATAAGCCCCACGCCCTCGGCCGGCCGGGCGCCTTGCTTGTACCACTCGCCCACTAAGCAGCTCTTACCCTGCCCCGCCATCCCAACCACGGCCACAACCGTCCTGTCGGCCCCCATCGCCGCCGTAAGCGACTCCAATTCCTCCTTACGCCCCGCAAACGGCTCCGAAATCTTAGGCCCACCCAGCGGCAGCGAAACGGCCGGCCACAAGGCCTTACTCTCTGGTATTTCAGCTTTACTGAGTTTCTCCGCAAGCTTGTTTATCGATTCTAATATTTTCTCCTGGCCCGCTTCCGACCGTTTGTGGTGAATATTCTGCATATTCCACAGCGTCTCTCTCCAAGTTTCCTCATCCTTAAGTAACTCGCTCATAAGTGCGCGGTTAAAGTAAGCGAACATCTCGGAGCAAATCTCTAATTTCTCGCTATCATCGGGCAAATATAAATCCTCGAAGACGGCAAATTTCAAGGCGAGCCTGTCAATGTCGATTAACTCCTCCCCAGCCTTGAATTTACTAATTTCCTGCTTACCAATGCCATCCTCCAGCATCGCGGCTAAATTCTCCCTTATGATAACAATTCCTTTTTCTTCTTCGAAATAATTGATTGTATCATCAATGGCGTTTGCGCACGGATCGTTGAATTTTTGACCGATTTTGCGGCCTGCGGAATATATTGTAGCGGCTATAAGACTACCTGCAATTCCAGACATTTTAAGCCTTTTCACATACTAACAGCAAGCCATTCTGGATTCCCGCGTTCGCGGGAATGACAGGGCACGAAATCAATCGCGACGCCATGCTACTGCTTTCCTCTGAGCGTGCTCGCTCACTAACGTTGGGTTGATTATAGCATATCGGTTAGGCGGTCCCAAAAGAATCTTTGAGCCCGCCTGCTTTGAGTACAAGCAAGATTCTTCGTGAAAACAGAGTTCTATGAGGTAAAATCGGTGTGACGAACGAATTAAGGCAGTAGTGCAAATGGAACCAGGACAAAGCGGCACGATTTTGATTACCTGCTCGGCGGGGCTGGTGGATTATGTCCGGCGGGAAGTTGAAGATCTGGGCAATGAGGTCGGTGAGTCTCACAAGACCGGGCTGGAATTGCAGGGCAGTCAGTACGACGCGTTGCGGCTGAATCTGCACCTGCGCACCGCGTACAACGTGCTGTTTCTTCTCAAAGAATTCAAATGCAAATCCCCTGCGGAGCTTTATGAGAACGTGGCCGAGCTGCCCTGGGAAAACATGATTTCTCCCGACGAGTACCTGAGCGTCGTCAGCAGGGTCAACACCGACCGCGTGAATAATTCCATGTTCGCGAGTCTGAAGGTCAAAGACGCCATAGTAGATCGCATCGCGGACAAAACCGGCTCGCGCCCTGACTCCGGCAAGGACAGGGACAAAGTAGTGGTACAGTTATACTGGAAGAACGACTTCTGCCGGCTCTTTTTGAACACCTCCGGGCTAAAGCTCTCGGATCGCGGCTATCGCAAGATGCCCGGCAAGGCGCCGCTGAGAGAATCTCTGGCCGCGGCGATAATTATGGAGACGGGCTACGACGGCAGCGAGCCGCTGGTATGCCCAATGTGCGGCAGCGGAACGCTGGCTATCGAAGCGGCACTGATAGCCGGCAGGAGAGCGCCGGGCCTGTTGCGGAGCAACTATGCGTTCATGCACACGAAATATTTCGATGAAGCGGCCTGGAAACAGATGCGCAGCGAGGCGCTCAAGCAGAGTAAGCAACGCAGCGGCAAGGCAAGCCACAAACCCGCCCGGATAATCGCAACGGACATCGACGCCGAGGCCGTCGAAGCGGCGCGCAAGAACGCGATGACCGCCGGGGTTTCGCATCTGATTGACTTCGACGTCTGCGACTTTGCCGAAACCTCCATACCATCCGAGGCCGGGATCATCATTATGAATCCCGAATACGGCGTGCGCTTAGGCGACATCGAGAAGCTGAAAAAGACTTACAAACGCATCGGCGATTTCTTCAAACAGAGATGTCCCGGCTACACCGGCTACATCTTCACCGGCAATCCGGCCCTTTCGAAATCAGTCGGCCTGCGCACCAGCAAGCGGCTCGAATTCTACAACGCCAACATAGAATGTCGCCTGCTCAAATACGAACTCTACACCGGCACCAGGAAGAAATGATAAGAAAATGGCAGCGCGTTGAATCCAGCAACGTCGGATTGGCATTTAATATCTGATGAATGGAATCATTCGTAAAGTTCCTTTACCCGCTTTCTTGTTCCGTTGAACATGTCATTGAAGCTCTTCTTGGTCATTGGCTCTACGAACAAGCCGGTGCCGAAGGGGATTTCACCGGTGTCAGTGTATACTCGATAGTATGCCAGGACCTTGTCGTCACGGCCCGGCAGGTTTTCGAGAATCCATTGGCCGTAAGTGTCGACCACGGTCTGGCTGTCCTTGACGCCGCGCCAGGGCAGTTTCTTCCAGGAAAGCCGCCATCTGCCGTCTTCGTTTTTGGAATGAAACTTCAGTCGGTACTTCTTGGTAAATCCGAGCGGCAGTCCAAGCGTGTGGTCTACGACCTTCCCGCCGTCATTGGAATCGCGTATTACGATCTTCTCGACGTTGGGCATGAACTCCGTGTAATTCTTGAAGTCGGCCAGGACGGCGGAAACCTGTTGCAGTGTACCGTCAATGGTGCCGATCACCTCATGTTCCTGCACGGTGTTGCCCTGACCGGCAACCCTGCGGATGACTACTTCGCCGTCGGCGATTTTCATTCTGTTGCGGTTGAACAGTTCGGTCATGTCGGCTTGATTTCTTTTGTTTATGTAATCAAAATCCATCAAAATGTATTCGTCGGAACTCTCAAGCTGTTCCGCTCGAACCGGATCGAGCCGTCGCAGAACTATCCAGTCACTCAGAGCGGATTTATCATCGGCCTTCAAAGCGAGCGCCCGATTGAAATGAAAGATGAAACGGTCCCGGTCGCCTCCCCACTCCTTGCTTATGCAAAATGTAAACTGCCGAACGGCCTCCTCGAACCGCCCTGTCTTCGCAAGCGCTGCGCCCAGGTTGACTCGTGCGAAATAGTACCTGGGATCCAACTCAACAGACTTCTGAAAGGCGGAGATCGCCTTGCCGTATTGGCCGTCTTCGTATAGAGCATTACCGCGAAGATAATGATCGTACTCGGTCTTCAGATCTTTCGACTTCGCAGAGTCGGCGGCGCCAAACAAACTCGCCCGGGAGAACGAAACGATGCACAACATAAAAATTTTAGACGCTTTTCCATTCACTATTTATCACTCCTCAACGCAATATCTCGCGAACCGTCAATACACATCAATTGCGACATTGTTCTCAGGTACATCCTCTCGTCGGCGACGGCGGGTGTCGCGTCGCTCTTCTCGCCGAGTGGATTGACGGCCAGCAATTCGTACTTCGGCGCCGCTTTCAAAACGACGACTTCACCTTCCCGGGTAATGCAATACAAACGTCCATCCACCCAGACAGGCGAACCGTAATACTTGCCTGCCGGCTTCTCGGCCCAGAGAATCTCTCCGGTTGCTGCGCGTCGGCAAGAGACTTTCCCCTGATCGTGGAAACTGAACAGCAAGCCATTTTTGCAGAGCGAAGTCGAGACGTAAGGAATCGTTCTGCCGGCTCGGTCTTGAGAGCTGTAGGCTTCGGTCGGCGAATCGCCCGGCGAGGCGGGAGGTCTGACAGCTGTGATGCGTTTGCCGCCGCCGCCCTGGCCGCAGGTCCCAACGATGAGATCACCCGCAATAACGGGCGAGCTTACCACGCGGGCGATAAATGCCGATTGTGCTTCCCAGACAACTTTGCCGTCGTCCGGATCGACTGCCGTTATGCCGTGCTCCTGACTCGTAAAGATGAGCTTTTCAGGGTCGGCTTTCGACGGATATAAACATGGTGTGGAGTAAGATATCGCACCGGTGCTTCTGGGTAGAGCCCATCGTTTTTGTCCTGTATGGCGATCGAGGGCAAGCCACTCACTCCTCGCTGAGCCTGTATTGGTCTTCTGCTCGCGGGAGAAGACAACGAGATCATTTATCACAACAGGAGAAATCCCCGGGCCGTGAGAAGAAGTCGTTGGGCCGAAATCTTTTTGCCAGATTTCACCGCCGTCATGGTCAAGTGCCACCAGAGTCATCTTTTGTGCCGTCGACCACAAAACGTAGATGCGGCCGGCCGTCAGGGCCGGCGTGCCGGATGCATAGCTGTTCAGCCTGTTCATTTTATAACCCGGAAGAGGGTATTCTTTCGTCCAGAGCGTCTTAGCCGTGCCGGCGTCGACCGCGACGAGGATCCCTTTCGGCGTGCTTGCATCGGCACAGGTTGTAAAGACCTTGTCGTCCCAGACCACCGGTGACGAAGGTCCGCTGCCGGGGAGCTTGATTCTCCAGTCATAATCACTCTCGGACCATTTGGCGGGAATACTCGTCGCATCGCTTATTCCCTGCCCATTGAGGCCGCGAAAACGGGGCCACTGGCCAGCCGAAATAACCGATCCTAAAAGTAACGTGATAATGACGATGGTTGCACTGTATTTGCACTTGTTCATGTGTTTCTCCTGCGATTTTTACGGTACTTACGGCTTACTTCCGGAGGTTGTTCGTGAGTTTTGCCGAGCCGGAGTCGATTTCAAGCCGGCCTTTGAAGATGTTGTTGCCTATGAGGTTGCCTCTGCCCTTTTTGATTGCCAGGGCAAGTCCCTTACCAGTTTGGTCGCGTCCATCCTGAATCAGGCAGCCGGATATGATTGTATCCTCGACATCATCCATGAAAACGCCGCAGCTATCGCAATCGTGGATCGTGCAGCCGGAGATATTGAAGTCTCGACATCTTTCCAGCATCAGCCCGCCCTCATGGCCTTTCACACTGTCGATCTGCAACCCGGTCAGGGTCACGTGGTCGCAGTCGCGGAAGATCAAACCTCTCTTCGCAGCGGCGCCGTCGCCGTAGTGATAGCGCGGGTTGCGGTCGAAGGCGTTCTGGCCGACAACTATGCTCGTGCAGCCCTCGACGAGGACGTCCTGCGCATAGCCTTTCCAAAGGGTGTTGCCGACGATCGTAACGCCGCGCACTTTGTTAAGGTGAATGTTGGTATGAACGTCACTGAGAATGTTGCCGGTGATGGTAATGTTGCCGCCGCGTAGTTCACCCTCAGCATAGGAGGGACGTGGCTTACCTGCGCCGATTATTCGAATGTTCGCCGAGTCGCGCGCGGTGTGATTGTGCTGAATCGTACAGCCGGTTACCGCGATTTCGCCAATAGAACCGCCGGTTGCGTCGATAAGAATGTTGGCGGTCGGCGGCATATTCTGTCCCATGTTGCCTTCGATGTCGCAATTGCCGACCTGAAGGTTTCTGACGTCGCCGCCGCGCTGGGCGATTCCGCCGCCGTCGTTGTAGCTTATATGTGAATTGGCAACGTTGATCTGATGCAGGTTCACACTGCCCAGGTATACGCCGATTCCGCGATTCTCGTAAATGTGACAATCGGAGATTATAACGTTGCGGTTTCGCTTTGTCAGGTGGATGCCATGCAGCATCTCGCGAATCAGCAGCTTCGAGAAAGTCGCCTTCATCGTGCCGGTCGCCTCCACTCCGCAGGCTTTGGGCGCAGCTCCGACGATTTCCAGACCGGTGACTATCGGCATGCGCTGATTGCGGCGAACGTTGTCCTTTACAGTAGTCGGGCTTGCCGTCCCGCCGTGCGTACCCACCAGCTTCAGCGCCGGCCCGGGCCCGGCCATAATGATCCTCGCCGTGCCGAATCCCAGGATCGAGAGAGGCCCGACGCCATCGAGGTCCGCGACTACAGTCTCTTCAAAGCGATACGTGCCGCGCGGAACGATGATGTCGCCCCGGCCCGAGTCAATCGCACGCTGGAACGCCCCGCTGTCGTCGACCTTGCCGTCTCCAACAGCGCCGAAATCCCGCACGCTGGCCCCTGCACTCCGCGAATCGTCCTGTGCCCGGGCCGTCAGCACAAGCGGCAAAAACGTTGCGGCTATGAAAATCAGAACGAAAGAATCGGCTCTTCTCACTGGTTATCTCCCAACTTTGTCGGCGTATAACACGAAGCCTTCCAATATGTTTGTGTTCCTGAGTTCACAAGCCCCGAATCTCTCGGCACCTGTTTTAATACAAAGATGATAGTCAATATATCAACCGATGACAACATTCCATTTGCGAGGATGAACTCCAAAAAGTACGGCCAACCCGGCCTAAATATTGTCAATATACTTAGAGGAAGCAGCGTCAGCACTAAAAGCGGCCCTGCGCAAATGAGGACATACCGTCTCCTGCTGAGCACGCTATCGAAGTGGGCATAGAAGCCAACGGCTTTGGGATAGAAACCTAAAGTAGCTTTTTGCGTGAGCGGCCCGCCCGGAAAAAGACTCGCATGCATGAATTCATGGATAGGAGTACTCGGCAGAAAAAGTAATATGACGGCCGGCCAGGACACTTCAGGCATATCCCTGCCGCATCTGATGAACAGAACCGCTAAAATAAGGCCTACCATACAAAGGCCCGCAATCACACCAATAAACTGAACAGCCAAAATGCCGGGTTCTTTCACAAGCCGCCAGCAGCCCTCCTCGGCAGAGAAGGATTCGGCTTCAGGAGGCAGACCTAAACGAAATTTCATACGAGTAATCCGGACAGATGCTCATTCGAATAACATAGCATTCTTTTGTCGCGACTGCGTCTCCACTTGCACCGGCCGGTTATACACAAATCGCCGGAAATCAGTGAAAACCGAGTCCCGGCGATTGTATCACCTTGCTGTCGGAATCTCAATAAGGCTACTTCCTGAGATGCAACTGCTGCTCACCTGCGACCTTGCCCAGATACGGCCCCATATCGAGTTCGACCTTTGCAGTATATGTGCCGCCCGCCACCATGACGGGCGTATCGCATACGCCGCTTCACCCGAACTCCATGTCCTTCTCCAGCTCAATCTTGCCATTTTTGATAAGGCTTAACCTCGGTGACGGCTTCCCGCCCGGCCTTGTGACTATGCGGAGAGTGCAGCCGTTTCCGTCCTTGAGCCCGGCCGACACCATTGATTTGCCGCTTCGTCGTGAAGCGCTTATATTCCACTTGCAATGCCCTGCGAGGCGGACCGGCGGGCCTGTCAATGCGTCGGCGGCGCTGGATGACAGTCTCATCTTTCCGTTGATGAAGAAGTAATTCCAACCGTCCGTATCAAGCGTCCAGAAAAAACTGTAGTCGTCGGGAGGCGGCTGATTCTTCCGGGCCAGCGAATATATATTGAGAGCATAGTCTGCGCTTGCCCCGCTCTTGAAAGGTCCGCTGAAATTGAATGTGGGATTTGTTTGCCCAGATCTGGATCCGCGATCATACTTGGGGAATGTCTTGGGGGCGTCGTCCGTCAGGTCTCCGTTGCGGTTCTCGTCCACATAAGCGAGATTATATCCGGTTCCCGTGCCTTCCGATTCGTCGAGAACGCCCAGCGCCGAGTCAGTACTCTCTTGCCCAAAGACCACACGAAAATACAGAGGATTCTCGGAATTGTATTCTCGCTCTGCGGGTGGCTCTAGCCGCGAATCCTTCGCGGACGAACGCGAAATTGGCGGCTCCAGATCGTTCGGCGGCGGCTTTGATTCATTCTGCCGCGAGTCCTCAGGCGGCATTATCTCCTCGTTAGTACCATCTGTAGACGGATTCCTTAATACCTTCGCCAGAACCACGACTACTCCGGCGATCACGAGCACCATCAGCAGCCAGTGCATACCGTTGTTCTTCTGAGGAGTTGCCATCTCACTTTCTCCCAAAATTACCTCTGGTTATCATGGTTACCCTTAACAGCTTTTGCGTAAGGCGCACTACCGAGAATCGCCGCTCTCGACTCGAAAGACCAGAATATAACCGCTTTACGAACCCTATACTAAATGGGTGAAAATTGCAAGGGGAAAAGGGAAAAACGATCACATGAGGCGACGTTTGAAAAGATCACCTGTGATAATTGAGATTCATCTCAGATTTCTTATCTACCGCTGCCTACGCTTTACACTTGACCAGCAGTACGCCGCCGCTGATCCCGGAAATCAGGGCAAGAAGACCCGCGTATTTCGAGGCGGCGGGGACCGCCGGCTTCATTTCGCCGGTGCTCATCATGGCGGGCAACGGCGACGATTGCTGAAGCCGATTCATCGCTTTTACATTATTTGCGTTCGTTTGATAGCGCTCAATCGCTACAAAAATGCAGATTGCGCATACGGCCAATGCCACTATGCCAATAATTTTTATCTGATTCTTATCCATTTTTGCCTCCACAAAAGCAATTGACCTCGTTGCAAACACTCACCGTATTCCGCGGTTTTTCGGTGAGTACAAACCGAACCTAACAGGATAGCCGCATGAAAGAAAAATTTCTTGCATGAAAAATCTCGATTTCTGTCCCTCAGATCTCTCCCACTATTTATCGCTGAGCCAGTTGGGGCCGATGGCTATGTCCACTTTCAGGGGGATGTCGAGTTTGATTGCGTCGATCATGTGGCTTTTTATCCACTCGGCGTGCGTGTCGGCTTCGGCGGCCGGAAGCTCGAATACCAGCTCGTCGTGTACCTGTAACAGCATCTTGACGGCGAGATTCTCGACTTCGATTTTTCGCTGGATGGAGATCATCGCCACTTTGATCATATCGGCCGCGGAGCCCTGGATGACGGTGTTTACCGCAAGCCGCCTGGCTTGCGAGCGTTTGTTGGAGTTCTTGCTGTTAAGATTTACGATCCTCCGCCTGCGGCCCAGGATTGTCTCGGCGTAGCCGGTCTGCCTCGCCCGCTCCACGCAATCATCCAGAAAGGCCCGGATCGAGCTGTAGCGGGCAAAATAATCGTCGATGAATTTTTGCGCATCGGTCCGGCTGATCCCCACCGAGCGCGACAGTCCGAACGCACCCTGGCCGTAGATTATGCCGAAGTTAACTGCTTTCGACCGAGCGCGCATCTCGCTGGTCACCTCTTCGATCGGACAGCCGAAAATCTGCGAAGCAACGAAGGCATGGATGTCCTGATCTGCGGCAAAGGCTTCCATCAAGGCCTCATCTTTGGAGAAATGGGCCAAAAGGCGCAGCTCAATCTGCGAATAGTCTGCGCTTAGGATGCAATCGCCGTCATCGGCCGGGACGAACGCCGAGCGGACCTTGCTGCCGAGTTCGGTGCGTATGGGAATGTTTTGCAGGTTCGGGCTGCTGGAGCTAAGACGACCCGTTGCGGTGATTGTTTGATTGAAAGAAGCATGCACGCGCCCGGTGCGCGGATTCATCAGCGTGCCGAGCTTGTCTACGTACGTGTTCTGCAATTTGCTCAACATGCGGTAGTGAAGAACCAACTCTGCGATGGGATGTTCCGCGGACAACTGCTCGAGCACTGCCGCATCCGTGCTCCGCCCCGATTTGCCGACGCGAATCGGATTCAGACCCAGCTTGTCGAATAGAATCTCTCCGAGCTGCTTTGGTGAATCGATATTGAAGACCTTGCCTGCCTGCTCGTAAATCTGATCGCTGACGGTTTTGAGCACCTCGCCTATCTCGCCGGACATTTTTCGCAAGAGTCTTGTATCGAGCGAAACGCCGTTGTACTCCATCTCAGCCAGGACCGGCACAAGCGGCATTTCCACCTCCCCGAACAGCTTCTTGAGCGCGGGCTGCTCTTCAAGGCGATCCTTCAGATAGAGATAGAGCCGAAACGTCACGTCTGCGTCCTCGGCGGCATAATCCGCCGCGGCGGCGGTATCGACCATATCGAATGTAAGCTGGTTCTTGCCCTTGCCGATGAGCGCGGTGATCGGTGTGCACTGGTGCTCGAGAAAGTCGGAAGCCATTTTGTCCATCGAATGGCTGCGCTCCGGCTCAAGGCAGTACGAGGCAACCATCGTATCGAAGTAGACTCCTCGCAGCGGCATCTGAGCGTTTCGCAGGACGAGCAGGTCGTACTTGATGTTCTGACCGACCTTCTTTACCTTTTCGTCGGCAAGTATCGGGCCGATCTCGCGCCGGACCGTGGCGATTTCGAGATGCACGGCGCCGAGCGGGCCTTTCACCGGAAGATAGAATCCCTGGTTTTCCTTCCAGGAAAAGCTCATGCCGACCAAGTCCGCCCGCATCGCATCGACGGACGTAGTCTCGGTGTCGATAGCGAATAAACTCTGCTTTCTCAACTCAGCGAGAAACGACTCAAATTTTTCCGGCGTATCCACAAGATGATAATCACGAGCAGCCGCTTTCGATGGCGCTGCCTGCGCGCCAGCAGTTATGCCGCCGTTATGCGATTCGGAAGGGCGAGAACCATGAAGGTTCAGCTTCGCGAGCAAATTCTTGAAACCGAGTTCGGTGAATATTTCGGCAAGCCTTGTTCTGTCGAATTCCTTCAACGATAAATCATCATAGTCGATCTCGACAGGAACGTCGCAGTCAATGGTGACCAGTTCCTTGCTTAACTCAGCGAGCTCTTTGTACTTGCGCAGATTGTCGCCGCGCTTGCCTTTGATCTCGTCGACGTGTTCATAGAGTTTTTCGATGGAACCATATTTCTGTATCCAGGCAAGCGCGGTCTTGGGACCGACGTCGGGGACGCCGGGGACATTGTCGGATGTGTCACCCTGGAGAGCAAGGCAGTCGATAAACTGCTCGGGCGCCACTCCCATTCTCTCGATCATCGTCTCGCGGTCGGTCTTCGTATCGGTCTTGATATCGAACGTGCTGATGTAGCCGTCGATCAACTGAAGCAGGTCCTTGTCCTTCGAGCAAATAAGAGACTCGTGGCCGTCGGCGGCGGCTTTCCTCGCCAACGTGCCGATGACGTCGTCCGCCTCGTAGCCGTTAACTCTGAGCATCGCGATGCGCATCGCATCGAGAATCTGCTCGATTCGCTCTATCTGCCGGGGCAGCTCATCGGGCATCGGCGGCCTGTGCGCTTTGTACTCCGGATAAATATTGCTGCGAAAAGTCTTCTCCTTGCTGTCCATCGCCACGGCCAGCATGTCCGGCTTGTGCCGTTCGATCAGGCCCAGCAGCGCCATCGTAAAGATATAGACGGCCTTCGTCGGCTCGCCCGATGGGCTGGTCAACTGACCCCGCATAGGTGCGAAAAATGCTCCGAAAATATGCGAATGCCCGTCGATGATATAGAGTTTCTTTGCCATCAGCACCACTTTAGACCCTGCGACCGCCACTGTCAAGACCGGCCTGCCCGCCGGCCGGTGCAGCACAGTCGCTATTCCCGGGCGCACGTCAAATCTCTCGGCCAGAAACGCCAGAAGCAAGCCGGCCAGAAGCGGTACCAACCTACAAGGCGACCATCTCGACTCGGGAAAGTTCAGCACCGCAAACCCGCCGTGATATTTCCTCGCAGCCCGGTCGTAGGCTTTAGCCGCTCGGACCTCACCTGTGAAGGACCCGAGATAATTCGCGTCGCCGTTGACTTGGATTCTTGCCAGCCAGGGCGATCTGCCGCCTTGCCGAGAGACGCCCTTGTATTTCGAGCTGTATGTTCCCTTAAGGAATTTGGTACGATTCTGCCCGTTCTGTGCGGTCGTGGCAGGTCGCATATTAGGCTCTGTCAGAAAACTCATAAAACTCCTCAATTTTAGCCGATGTCATAAAGAAAGGACTGACGAAAGGAATTGTTATGTTACGACATCGGCTTACGGATGAGCAATGGAATTTGATTTCAGATTTATTTGAACCGCCCAGGCATACGGGCCGACCGCCTCGCGATCGTCGGACTATTGTTGACGGAATCTTATGGATTCTTAATACTGGTGCTCCTTGGCGTGATTTGCCCGAAGAGTTCGGACCGTGGGGAACCGTATGGGACTTGTTTGATAAATGGAATGGAAATGGAACATTGGATTGCATCCTGGACCGGCTTCGCAACACAGAGGCGATCAACAAGGAATTGTGGTGTATCGACGGGACGATTGTTCGAGCTGCTCGATGTGCCTCCGGAGGTGGAAAAAAGGGATCCCAACGAGCCGGAGGATCATGCACTTGGCCGCAGTAGAGGCGGTTTGAGCAGCAAAATTCATATTCTTTGCGATAGTAAGGGTCATCCGCTTTGCTTCCACTTGACGGCGGGACAGATACACGAATCCACAATGCTTGACGCCGTTTTAATGGGTGCTGATGAACAGTTGATTGATGCCAAAGGTGATTCCATCGCCTGGCCATTTGCATTAGCCGGGGACAAAGGATACCGTGCAGACTGGATTGATGAGTATCTCATGAACTTAGAGATTAATCCGGTAATTCCATCGAAATCGAATGAGGATCGTGATGGTCGAAATGTAGAGTTTGACACACAGGCATATCGTGATCGAAATATTGTTGAGCGCCTGATAGGGTGGTTGAAAGAATGTCGTCGTATCTTCGCTCGTTTCGAAAAAACAGCAATAAACTTTGGTGGTATGATCAAAATGGCGTTCATTCAACGTTACCTGAAACTTGCGTCAGAATAGGGTTTTCTGACAGAGCCTAGTAAAAGTGTGGTGGAACGACTAAGAAGGGAAAATGAGATGAAGGTGTTAAATAGATGTTTTTTTGCCTTGGGCATATTGCTCTGTTGTTTACGGATTATGTATGCGGAAGAGCATAAATCTGCGCCAGTTCTGTACGCCGTCAATTTTACGATAGAAGGCCCATCTGCTGAGTTGCCTGAGGGACAACGTTGTATTGTTACAATACAATCTGCGGAAAAGAAGAAACGTGTTCGCACGTTTCTTCTTTTGAACGAATCGAGAAATATTTATCTTGAGAAAGGAAGATATGAAGTTAACGCACTTGTCCATGAGCCGAGGTGTGATGCAACTGCCAGCCTCGATGTTCCTGAAACAGATAGAGTAATCCTCAAACTTAAG
Source organism: uncultured Pirellulales bacterium (assembly GCA_964598225.1). GTDB lineage: Bacteria > Planctomycetota > Phycisphaerae > Sedimentisphaerales > Anaerobacaceae > SG8-4. Next base: position 1,541 of record CAZRBG010000032.1, on the reverse strand, counting down.
AAAGCCAAAGAACATTATTTGAAGATAAAGGTGGTCGATACAAATGATATGCCTTTAGATAAATGTCGTGTCCGCATATCATTTTGGAGCGGTGTAGTGATTCGAGGCTTGCCGAGTTTTCTCGACACTGCTGGCACGGGCAAGACCGAGATTACAGATGCCAATGCGCTTGTGGATTTTCATATTTTGGGGCCAGTCCCCGAATGTCAGGTCAGAGTGCTAAATCAGTACTTAAGTCAGCCGGAGGTTCACAAGATACCGATTTCAAGTTGGGACAACGAACAGCCTTTATTGTTAAGGGTATCGCACAAATCGGTGAACGGTAAGATACAATGCCACTTCAGAAAAGATAAAAAGGTTTATCCTTTTCTTAAAGGTATAACCAATCTTCTTGAGGAAAATCCAAGTTATGCTGTTGCAAGACTGGTGAGAATTAATCACGAACGGAAGAGTAAGAATTACTTGAACTTCAGACTCGAAAACGACCTACTACCATTATATGGTCTATCAGATGGCGAGTATTTGATTCGAAGAATTGATGTGGTCTCACCAGAAAGCACTACGATCATATATCCTTTCAAGGATGACTTGATTAGCATCAAGAATGGTTTGCTTTCAGCAGATGACAAAAAATTAATTTTCGCCCATAAGCAAGGTTGTAAAACTTCACTTAGTATCACGGTGACAGATGGCAGGAATACGATTGCTGACGCCGGCGTTCTCGTTATCCATCCTTTACACAACAAGAGGCTAAAAACAGACGACGTCGGACAGTGTCATGCGTCATTACCATTTGGAAAATATATCGTACAAGCTTTTCACGATAAATATGCAACTGTGGCTCAGGAAGTCTATATCGACGAAAAAACTACCACGATTGAGCTACAGTTAGATGCATATCCTGTTCTAAGAGGGAAAATCACTCTGGCTGGTAAGCCTGTTCAACAAGCAGGCATTATTGCTCTTTTCGGATTCGATAAGCACCAGTATTCAGCGCAAAGCGACGAAAATGGAAATTATGAGATCGCATTGAAAAAAACCGGCTATTTTGTACTCGGCGTCATTCACGACGGATTTGCCGAGTTCCAAGAGTTGAATACACGGGAGACAACTCTTGGAACTCTAGATATTGAACTTACGCCTCGCAGGGTGATAATATTAAACTTGTCGGGAGAGTATCGCAGCCTAATTGAGAAAGAATCGAGGCTTTTTGTTTTCCCGAAACGTATAGGAGCACCTGCAGCACGCTTTACTGTATCAGAATCCGGTGTTGCAAGAATAACAGTCATATCAGGTAATTATCGAGTCTATCTTTTCGCCCCCGAGAATGAGGTTTATGATTTAGGTACGCTGAAAATAGCTCAGAATCAGTCAACAGTTGAAATCTCATCAGACAAGAAAGCTGAGCCCATCAGTCTGGAACACCTTCTGAAGCAGATGCGTTCCGATTTTAGGAAGGGGGGGCCTGGGGTCAGACCTTAAGAAATGGTTCCGCTGAGAAACCCCGGTTTTCAGACTACCCCTTTGGGCACAAACCCAGT
>CAZRBG010000031.1:0-67064 GCA_964598225.1 uncultured Pirellulales bacterium | reverse complement strand
GCTTCTTATGGGCCACTCCACTCGGGCTATTACTCACTACGGAATGGTATCAGGTATCCGGTACATTTTTTCGCTCCCTAATTCCAATGTCGCCCTTAAAATGCCTCGCTACGATTTCTATATATGCAACAAGCTCCTGCATCTTTTCTTGTCCCGGATATCGCTCAGTTAATCAAATCGTATCGTTTTGTTCTATCGTGTGTCAAGTAAAAGTCTAATATTTTATAAAAAATACGTATTTACCCTTATACTAAAAGAGAGAGTTATACCAGTCTAAGAGCTGAACGGCCCGGCCGAAAAACTGGCCATCTTGTCATATTCAGGCCTTCTATATATAAAGGCGTTTCTCAGGCCCCAAATGTAGACGTCGAATTTCGAATTTATTAAAAAAAAGTTTAAAAACCGCATTCAGGAGCTAAAAAACAGGATACAGAATACAGAATTCAGGAGCCAGGAGGAAAAAAATAACCACAGCCTGCCCCATTCGACTACGCTCAGGGCAGGCTGTGGTGAATAAGAATCGGGTCTTCTTCTTTCAAAATATGCTGGTAGCTCGGAGCAAAAATATAAAAGCTTGAATACTTCCTTATTTATTCCAGCATAAGGAGTTACGGCAAGAATGCGGCCTTCGATTATGTAGAATTTCGTTCAATTCGTGCGTGTCGCTCCAAATATAGAGGCGCGCCTCTTGTGCGCTTGTTTATAGACAGGATAACAGGATAAACAGGATTCAGGGAAAAGGAAAAAGGGAGAAGACAGGAGACAGGAGGTAAACGGAAAGGACCAGAGTGGCAAGGGCACAGAGACACAGAGTTTTCCTTTTAACCGACACTTCTTCACTTTGTGCCTATGCTCCTTGGTACCTTTGTGCCTATTTACTCATTTCAAAAAACAAAGCCAATCTGTTCGTACTGCGTGCTGCGTGCTGCGTGCTGCGTACTCCGTAAGGAGTCCATAGGACTGCGGGAAGGAATTTTGTAAAACAAAGCCAATTTCCGAAACGTCAAAATGGTCGTAAGAATATTTTAGACAGCGACTTAGGACAATTAGAGGCTTGCAGGGAGTCATGGAAAGCAAAGCCAATTTATCTCGTATTGCGTGATGCGTGGTGCGTATTGCGTTCTGCGAAAAAGGCGGTTGCGGGGGTCATTTTGCAGCGGAAAACTGCGAGGGATTTTAGCTGCGTAAGTGCCATGGAAACAAGTACTTAGATTCAGAGAATGCTATTTTTCTTGCTTTTTGGGCCGGTATGGGGTATTATACACATTATGAAATCGGTTGAAAATACTCACTGGCACAATTATATGGGGGGATCGATGAGAGCGTTTTATTACGAAAAATGGCTGCCGTTCGTATTTAACAAGAAGCGAATCCTGCTGCTGACCATTGCCAGCTATATTGCCTTGTGTTGAAGCTACCCATTTGATCCAGGAGCGACGCCGTCCGGTTCGGGGCGGCTTTTTTTGTGCGCGGGCGATATTTTAACGTTTGACACGCCCTTAACGGCAAATTAAGCTTTCCCCGATCCGAAAATAAAAATGGAGACTATAAAATGATAATAGTCACCGGCGGGGCCGGTTTCATCGGCTCGGCGCTGATTGCCGGCCTGAACGGCAGAAGTATCAACGACATCCTTGTCGTCGACCAGCTCGGCACGAGTGCAAAGTGGAAGAATCTGCGAAATCTGGCGTTCGCGGACTATGCGGAAAAGGCCGATCTGCTGGAAATGATCGCTAAGGACAAGCTGGATAAGCCCGTCGAGGCGATTTTCCACCTCGGCGCGTGCTCGGATACCACGGAAGCGGATGCCTCATATCTGTTGAAGAACAATTATGAATACAGCAAGCTGCTCGCTCAATGGTCCGCGAGTAACAATGTTCGCTTCATCTATGCCTCGAGTGCGGCCACCTACGGCGACGGGGAAGCCGGATTCAAGGACGACGAGGACAGCCTCGAAAATCTGCAGCCGCTCAATATGTATGGCTATTCGAAACACATGTTCGATCTGTGCGCGCGGAGGAACGGACTGCTGGACAAGATTGTCGGATTGAAGTACTTCAACGTCTTCGGGCCGAATGAATACCACAAGGGCCACATGAGCAGCTTCATTCTCAAGGCTTTCGAGCAGATTAAAGACGGCGGCACGGTCCGCCTTTTCAAATCCTACGAGCGGGACTACGCCGACGGCGAGCAGGTGCGGGATTTTATTTACGTCAAGGATGCGGTCGAAATGACGCTGTTCTTCCTGGATAATCCGAATCTCGGCGGGCTTTACAACGTCGGCACCGGCAAGGCTCGCACGTGGAACGACCTGGTAACCGCCGTTTTCGCCGCGATGGGCAGGAAGCCGAAGATAGAATATATCGACATGCCGGATTCGATCCGCAATCAGTATCAGTACTTCACACGAGCGGAGACGGACAAGCTCCGCGATGCGGGATACGATAAGGAAATAACCTCACTCGAAGATGCAATTAAGGATTACGTTCAGAACTACCTTCAACGAGGGGCTTATCTTGATGGACGATAAAGTAGAGCAGCTATGACAGAGACGATAATCGAGCAAGTGCAGTCCCTGAGACGAGGGACGATTGAAATCTTTACGGAGACCGAACTGGCCCAAAAGCTCACCGATGCTGCTAACAAGGGTCGGCAATTACGAATCAAACTCGGCCTGGATCCAACGAGCCCCGATATACATCTTGGCCACACTGTGGTGCTGAGAAAGATGCGCCAGTTTCAAGACCTGGGGCACAAAGCCGTGCTCATAATCGGCGACTACACGGCACGGATCGGCGACCCGACTGGCCAGAACAGCACCAGACCGATCCTCTCGGCCGAGCAGATCGAACAGAACGCAAAGACGTATTTCGAGCAGGCGGGCAAAATACTCGAAACATCAGAGGACAAGCTTGAGACCAGATATAACAGCGAATGGCTGGCAAAGCTGACTTTGATCGAGATGATTCAATTGGCCGCCAAAAAGACCGTCGCCCAGATGCTGCAGCGCGACACGTTCAAGAAGCGCCTGCAGGCCGACGTGGACGTCTATACGCACGAATTTCTCTATCCGCTGATGCAGGGCTACGATTCGGTAATGGTCGAAAGCGACGTCGAGCTCGGCGGCACGGACCAGACGTTCAACAATCTCGTCGGCCGCGACATCCAGAAAGGTTACGACCAGGAGCCGCAAATCGTGATTACGATGCCTATACTCGTTGGCCTTGACGGCCGGGAAAAGATGAGCAAGTCCAAAGGCAACTACATCGGCGTAACCGACGAGCCTAACGACATGTTCGGCAAGGTCATGAGCATTTCCGACGACATGATGGAGAACTACTTCACGCTCCTGACCGATTTGCCAACAGAAGAGATTGGCGACCTCGTCAATCCCAACAAGATGCACCCCAAGCAGGCAAAAGTCCGCCTCGGCAAAGCAATCGTAGAGCAGTTCCACGGACAGGATGCGGCAGAAGCCGCCGCCGCTGAATTCGATAAGGTTTTTGCTCAGGGCCAACTTCCGGATGACATCGCCGAAGTTGAGATTGCGGCACAACCTATAGTTGCGAGCAAGCTTCTGCTCGCCTGCAAACTCGTATCAAGCGGCGGCGAGGCCAAGAGGATGATAAAGCAGTCGGCTGCAAGCATCGACGGCAATAAACTGACCGATCCGAATGCCGAGATTAGCCCCAGTGACGGTTCCATCGTCCGCGTCGGCAAAAGAAAATTCGCCCGGATCACCGTTGAAAGCTGAACGTACGGCAGAACTTAGTGCGGCGACAAATCAAGGTTCAGTCGGGCGCAGGCCTGCTTGAGCTTTCTGTCCTGAGTCCATAATGGAATCCCTGCCAGCATCGCGGCAGCCAGAAGGTGGACATCTACGAAGCCAAGACCTTTACCCATTAATTGGTGACGTTCGATGAAAACCAGCAATTCCTCGTGTTCAACAACATCCACCATTGGCAGCGACTGCATAAGTGAAATGATTTCAGCTCTGTTACTAATATTGCCGCAGGCTAATTCACCAACAATAAAAGGGTGGCTTGCAACCTTATTCCCGTCCAGCAGCTTCTGCAAGCTGAAATCGACGTATCGTAAGTGCGAAATCCATACCGACGTATCGACAAGCAGCATCATTTGCTCCGCATGCGCCTGCGTGGAATAGCACGAAGCTTTGTTTCAGTTCCCCCCAGCTTAGATAATCTCTTGGCGCTTTCCTGAGCTATAAGGGCCTGCAAACCAAGTCTCACCAGAGACGTCTTTTCCGTTACGCCTGTCAACTGGGATGCCTTGTTCAGCATCTCATCGTCTATATTTAGCGTAGTTCTCATATGTATAAGTATGCATATTATATGCATACTTGTCAACTTTTTTTACTTTCCCAGTAAATTATTACTGATCGTTTAGTGCGTCCTGAATATCACCTAAAAATTGCGTGCAATTACTGATGGCCATATGTATAATATTATCTTATGGAACTACCGAAACTTGAAAAACCTGACAGTTATGTGGGCCTGTACATATTTGATTTTGGCGATCATACGGGCGTGGGGTTTACCGCGCAGGAAGTGGCCGAGCTTCTGGAAAGCGACAAGTACCGCCACGGCAAGGTTTACAAGATCCATAAAGCGTATCCGGACGGCAGACTCGAAATTAAAGGCGTATCCGCTCAGACGTTCAATCTTGAAGCGGGGATGTTCTTCTATTCGAGCGATGAGGAAACCGCCCGGCGGGATTTCAAGCACCTCGTCGACTTGGCCGCCGGAAGCGTGCCGCCATGCCGGGCCAAGGTGCATCTGGCAAGGTGCGGCGACCAGAGCTTTGTGGTCGCGCTGATATACCCGGCCGAATGCGACGACGAGATGAGTTCATGGCTTTCTGCCGGGGATTACAGAACCAGCGGCGCCGCCGAAGGCGGTATTAACGCCGTGCAGAGATATTACGATCGTCAGCCTGAAATATTGGACAGGCATCAGTTGTTCGGAAAATCAGAGTTGGAGAGCAGGACGGGTGAGCAATTGCAGGCTTCGGCCAAGTTAGCGATTCAGAGATAGAAGAAAGGTGGGGCAGGCCCCACTGTAAGCATTACCTACTTCAAAAACCGACCCTAAAAGCTTGAATCATGCGCCTACATGGAAAAAGAAACTCATTCTTTGGCCTGATTGCAGGAGGGTTGCTACGCATGTTCGGGAGAAAACGAACCAAAATTGCACCCGACGACCTCAGACGGGCCGACCTTACAATCAGCACGCAACGACTGGGGATTCGGTTCGGCGAGAGAATTCGAGACGTCTTCCGCTTCAGATGGTTGAGACAAGTCACGAGAGATGAAAATACTTCTGAAGGTAATTAAGTAGTCATGGCCGAATTCCGTATCCATCCGGCTCCCGGAGATGCTCCGGCGCTCAGCGAGAATGCCCTGCGGGTGCTTGAGGACAGGTATCTTGTGAAGAGCCGTCGCGGAACGTGCATAGAAACGCCCGCGCAACTTTTCAGCAGAGTGGCATGGTCGATAGCTTGCGCCGAAGCCCGATACGGCGCAGATCGTCAGCAGATCAACGCCTGGCACAGGAAGTACTACGATCTCATGGCGTCGCTGGAGTTTCTGCCCAATTCTCCGACACTCATGAACGCACAGCGGCGCGGGATGCTCAGCGCCTGCTTCGTTTTGCCGATCGATGACAGCATAGAAGGCATTTTCGAGACTGTAAAGAACACCGCTTTGATTCAGCGAGCCGGCGGCGGCACCGGCTTTTCTTTCGATCAGCTCAGACCCGCCGGCGATCGCATCACGTCGAACGGAGCGATGGCTTCAGGTCCTGTCAGCTTCTGGCGAGTCTTCTGCGAAACCACCAATGCAATTCAACAGGGTGCTTTTCGGCGTGGCGCAAACATGGCAATGATGAGCATCGATCACCCTGACATTCTGCGATTTCTATACGCCAAGCAAAACCTCAATGAGTTCACGAATTTCAACGTCTCGATAAAGATCATCGACGCCTGGATGAAAACACTGCTCGAGTCGGACAGCACCCCACACATCGTCAAGAATCCGCGAACTCAGCAGAGGTATCTTTTGCCGCGACGACTTAACATTGCGGATTACACCATCAATGATCTGATCGAACTTGCCGACGTGGATAAATCGGTCACCAGACAAGCGGCCAAATGCTTCACTGTCGGCGACATTTGGCGGATGATAGTTAAGTGCGCCCATCAAACCGGGGAGCCCGGCGTGGCATTTATCGACAGGATTAACCGCGATAATCCGAATCCCTCACTCGGTCGAATCGAGGCAACTAACCCTTGCGGCGAGCAGCCGCTGCTGCCTTACGAGGCCTGTACGCTGGGAAGCGTCAATTTTGCTAAATTCGTGGCAACGGGCGATATCGGCGCCGATATGGATTGGCCACGGCTGGCTGAGACCATTAAACTGGCGGTGCGTTTTCTCGACAATGTTGTCGATGCGTGTGAATATCCGGTTGCCGATACCGTCGCCCTCGCGCAGGCGAATCGAAAGATCGGTCTCGGCGTGATGGGATTCGCCGATTGTCTGTTTGCCCTTGGGATCGCGTACGACTCGGAGGAAGGCGTCGAGTTCGGGGCCAAACTCATGAAGTTTGTCAACGAGCAGGTGCGTAGGGCAAGCAGCGAACTGGCCGCTTCCCGCGGGCCGTTCCCTAACTGGGGTAAAAGCATTTGGAAAAAACGCTACCCTAAAGAGCTTCGCAACGCCGCACTCACGTGCGTGGCGCCGACGGGCACTACCAGCATTATCGCCGATTGTTCGTGCGGTATCGAACCGGTCTATTCCCTGGTCTTCACGCGGCAGGTCCTTGCCGGCGCGAAGATGCTCCAGGCAAATCCGATCTTCAAACAATTCGCAGAGCAACACGGCTTTTACAGCAAGAAGCTGCAGCGGCAAATCGCGAGAACCGGCAGCATTCAGAAGTTTCTTAAAGTCCCTCCGGCGATTCGCAGAGTATTCAAAGGCGCATACGACATCTCGCCGAAATGGCACATCCGAATGCAGGCGGCCTTTCAGGAGAACTGCGACGCGGCTGTCAGCAAGACCATAAACCTGAGCGAGAAATCCACCGTAGACGCCGTAGACAAAGCCTATAGGCTCGCATACAGCCTTGGCTGCAAAGGAGTTACAATCTACCGCCGCGGCAGCAGGAATAATGAACCAATGACTCTTCATTGAACAACTGCCCCGTATCTGCTTAACGAATGCCGCTTCACAGGTCTATTTTTCTTTTTTGCTTGATTACGTACTATTATTTCGTTAAGATTTTAAATAGGTGAATCAGGATGATAGTTGTGGGTGCTTCTTGAAGCATACATGATATACCTCGGGTGATGTAAAATTCAATTATTAATTCTTTGAAGGAGATTTTGTGATGAGGCATTTCAAGATTGTAGTTTTCGCAATAGCATTAGCGGGCATCTGCTCTGTCGCTTCGGGGCAGGTCTTTACGGAGGATTTCGAGTCCTATGACTCCGGAAGCCCTCTGCATGGCCAGGGCGGCTGGAAGGGCTGGGACGACACGGCAAGTGCGGGCGCTCCGACGTCCGATGCATACGCCGTCAGCGGCACAAATTCGGTCGAGATCATCGGTGCGGCAGACCTTGTCCACGAATTCGACGTCACGGGCGGCAGGTGGGAGTTAACCGCCATGCAGTATATTCCGTCGGGCACCAACGGTACCAGCTTCTTTATCCTGCTCAACACCTATAATGACGGAGGCGAAAAGGATTGGTCCGTGCAGACAGAGTTCCACCTGGATACCGGGGTGATCAGCTACTGGCACGGCGGATCGGGACAGATCATTTACGATCAGTGGGTTGAGTTGAAGTACGTCATCGACCTTGATAATAACACGGTCGACAAGTACTATAACGACGAGTATATGGTCACGGACGTCTGGGACAATGACGAACACGGAACTCTGCAGGCGATCGACTTGTTCGGTAACGGCGCATCGTCGGTCTACTACGACGACATCGTTATTGCCGCTCCGCCCGGAGCATACAATCCTCAGCCCGCCGATGGAACTGTTCATGCCGAAACATGGGTCAACCTCAAGTGGGGCCCGGGCGGCGGTGCGGTCTCTCACGACGTGTACTTGAGCGACAGCTTCGATGACGTCAATGAAAGTGCGGCCGAGGCTTTTCGCGGCAACCAGGCCACGACGTCCTTAGTCGCCGGATTTCCGGGTTTTGCTTATCCGGACGGTCTCATCCCGGGTACGACCTACTACTGGCGAATCGACGAAATCGGCGCCGACGGCACCAAGATCGACACGGGCGACATCTGGAGCTTCATGGTTCCTCCTTACACAGCGTATGCTCCCAATCCGGCCGATGGAGCTAAGTACGTTGATACGGAAACGCAACTAAGCTGGACGGGCGGCTTCGGTTCGAAATTGCACACCGTATTCTTTGGAGACAATTTCGATGACGTCAATACCGCAACCGCAGGGATTGCCCAGGCTCCACTTACATACGATCCGGGTCAACTTGAACATGAGAAGGTCTACTACTGGAGAGTCGATGAGTTCGACGGAGCACAAACGTTCAAAGGTGACGTCTGGAGTTTCAAAACGATACGGGAAATCACTATCTCCGATCCGAACCTCGTCGGTTGGTGGAGTTTCAACGAAGACTCGGGGGATAAGGCTATAGACTGGTCAGGCAACGGTAACCACGGAACCTTGATGGGTGAAACCAAGAGAGTGATCGGCTATGACCTCAATGCGCTGGATTTCAACGGTCGAAGCGACTATGTTGACATGGAAAACAACGGGATCAACGGCGTTTTCGACAGCGGCAGCACCGTATTCACCGTTGCCGGATGGATAAAACCGGGTCTTCTTGGAGCAGCCGAAAGCAACCACGGTACAAGAAATGTTGTCCTTGCTCGCGCCGCCGACTCAACAAACGACAACTTCGAATTAGGTTTCAGCCAAACCGGTAACCTTGATCTGTATATCGACGAGAACGCCGACGATAACATGAAGACATTCGGCATCGGTGAAGTAACCGTAGGTAGCTGGCACCATTTTGCCGTTACATTCGATTCCGGCCAGGTTCAGGTCTATCTCGACGGAAACCGCTATGTCGGCTCTTTCGGCGGTGATGCTTTGGATCAGGCTTCCGGCTCGCCTTTCACTATCGGCACTACGAGGCACAGCGATATATTCTTCAATGGCCTGATTGACGACGTTCGCGTTTACGACCGCGTGCTTACCTCCGAGGAGATCGAAGAAGTCAAAAAGGTCAATCCGTTGCTGGCTCGAAATCCGAGCCCGGCCAACGGCTCCAATCCCGATGTCGACAGCGTGACGCCTTTGAGCTGGGAGGCCGGAGATGGCGCGGTCAGCCATGAGGTTTACTTCGGAACCGATGCCGACGCAGTCGAAGCAGCCGACTCGTCCGATACGACCGGCATATATCGAGGCCGTCAGAATACTGCGACCTTTACCCCGGCCGAAAACCTCGAATGGGGCTCCGGGCCTTTCTATTGGCGGGTAGATGAAATCAACTCCGACGACACAGTAACCGAGGGGCGGGTCTGGAGCTTCACCGTGGCGGACTTCCTGCTCGTTGACGATTTCGAGAGCTATACGAATAACGACGCCGAAAACGAGGCTATCTGGCAGCATTGGATCGACGGCTTCGGCGTCAATATCAACGGCTCGGTAGTCGGGTACGAGCTGCCGCCTTATGCCGAAAGGATAAACGTCCACAGCGGCTCGCAATCTATGCCGCTATCCTATAACAACACAGCCGGCGTCAGGTACTCCGAAGCCGTACTGACTCTGACTTCTCCGCGAGACTGGACCAGACACGGCGTCACCGATCTCTCCCTGTGGTTCAAAGGCGAAGCGGACAACGTTGCCGAGCCGATGTACATTGCACTCAACGGCAACGCGGTCAAATACCACGACGATCCGGCGGCCGTGGAGACGATTGAGTGGACGCAATGGACGATCCCGCTTCAGGTCTTTGCAGACCAGGGCGTAGTGCTCACCAACGTAAGCACGCTCTCTATTGGCCTGGGCGACAAGGATCAAGTTTCCAACGACGGCTCAGGTGTGATCTACATTGACGATATCCGACTGATCCGAGCGGGACAGTAAACGCCGATCTCGGACTGGACAATAACGCAAATTCCGGGCCTGTGTCGATTAACCCGATACAGGCCCTTTCTCTTTTTTATAGGAGATCAGGCGCGCATTGATCGCAACGATCACCGTGCTCAGCGACATTACCAGCGCTCCCCCGGCCGGCGGCAGCACTACGCCGATTCGATACAAGACGCCGGCAGCCAGAGGTATCGCAATGACGTTATAGCCTGTGGCCCAGGCGAGGTTCTGTTTCATCTTGCGATTAGTAATCTGTGACAGCGAGACGATGTCGGTCACGTCGCGCGGGTCGTTTTCCACCAGGACCACGTCTGCGGTCTCGACCGCCACGTCGGTGCCTGCGCCGATGGCGATGCCGACGTCCGCCTTTGCCAAAGCCGGCGCATCATTGACACCGTCGCCGACCATAGCGACCTTTTTGCCTTCCTGCTGGAGCTGTTTTATCTTCTCCGATTTCTTGTCGGGCAGCACCTCGGCAAAATGGCTGTCCAGACCGAGCTCGTCGGCGACATACTTCGCAGTCGCCTCGTTATCGCCGGTGATCATGGAAACTTCCAGGCCGAGTTCATTGAGCGACTTGATGGCCTCTCGCGACTCATCCCGAATGATGTCGGACAGCGCTATCAGGCCCTGCACCTTCTTGTCGGCCGCGACCAGAACTATGGTCTTGCCCTGACCGGCCATCTGATCGACCTTATCCATCGCATCGCCGCCTTTGGCGCCGGCCGGCTCCAGGATACCTTTGTTGCCGATATAAATCTCGCTGCCCTGGACCCGGGCCTTGGCACCTTTGCCCGGGATTGAGTCAAAGTTTTTCGCCTGATCAACGTTCAATCCCTTCTCCTTGGCCTTCTTGACTATACCTCTGGCGATGGTGTGTTCGGAATTCTGTTCGATGCAGGCTGCTTTCGTGAGCAGCTCATCTTCATCCCAGTTTCCAAAGCTGACCACGTCGCTTACGCCGAACTCGCCCTTGGTGAGCGTCCCTGTCTTGTCAAAGACCACCACATCCAGCTTGCGGGCGCTCTCGAATGACGTTCGATTGCGAATCAGAAGGCCGTTGCGGGCCGATAATGCGGTGATCATCGAGACCACCAGCGGCACGGCAAGCCCCAACGCGTGCGGGCAGGTTATTACCATGACGGTGACCATTCGCTCCAGGGCGAAGACGAATTCCTTGCCGAGCACCAGCCACGCCGTCAGGGTAACAAGGCCGACCGTGATGGCGATGACCGTTAGCCAGAATGCAGCTTTGTCGGCCAGACCCTGAGCTCGCGATTTGCTCTCGCCGGCTTCTCTGACGAGGTTCACCACCTGGGACAAATAAGAATCTTCGCCCGTTTTAGTAACTTCGACGGTCAGCGAGCCCGTGCCGTTGACAGATCCGCCGATGACCGAATCGCTCTGCTGTTTGCTGACGGGTTTGGATTCTCCCGTAATCATCGATTCGTCGATTTCCGATTCTCCGTCGGTGATATTGCCGTCCACGGGTATCTTCTCGCCGGGCTTGACCAGGACTTTATCGCCCTTGTTAAGTTCATCTAACGGCACATCTTTAGTCGAACCGTCATCCTGCATCAGATGCGCCTCTTTGGGCATTAGTTTGGCCAGCTCTTCCAGAGCCCTGGATGCGCCCATGACGGATTTCATCTCGATCCAGTGGCCCAGGAGCATGATGTCGATCAGGGTTGCAAGCTCCCAGAAGAAGACGCGGCCGCTGACGCCGAAAACCACGATGCTGCTGTAAACATACGCGACGGTGACCGCCAGGGCGATAAGCGTCATCATCCCCGGCTTGGCCTTCTTCAATTCGTCGACGAGCCCTGTGAGAAAAGGCCACCCGCCGTAAAAATAAATGAACGACGAGACCGCAAAGAGAAGATACTTGTCGCCCGGGAAGGTAAATGAAATATTCAACAGCGACTGGATCATCGGCGACAGCGCCAGCACGGGCACGGTAGCGCCCAGCGAAATCCAGAAACGCTTCCTGAAGTCCTCAACCATGTGGGCGTGATGCTCCATGTGCCCGCCGTGACCCTTGTGTTCCTGATGTCCGGCGTGTTCCTTGTGCATTTCATGTCCGGGGTGCTCGGCGTGTTTTTCGTGACCGACGTGTTCTTGTCCGCCGTGTGCTTCATGGCCGCCGACCGCGTCACCCTGAGCCTGGAACTGATCTTTGCATTTATCGCTGCAGAAATAATGAAGCTTGCCGTCCCGCCGCCACGTAACGGCTTCACTCTTATCCACTTCCATCCCGCAAACGGGGTCTTTGACTTTCTCCGCCATGTTATTAAACTCCTTTCTTGCGTCTGTTCCAGCGTATTAGCGCGCTCGCCTGGGCCATTTGCCGGCGTATTTCTCCGGCTCAGCCTCAAATTTTTCTCGGCAGGCATCGGCACAGAAATAATAAGTTTTCCCACTGTGCCGACAGGTTGCCGGAGCTGTCAAGTGGCTGACAACCATGCCGCACACTGGGTCTTTACGGGCGTCTTGTTCTTTTTGATTCTTCATAATAGAAACTCTCATTGGCCTCCGTCATATTATTAAAAGACGGCCGCGTTTTTTCTTCTGTCGGATAAATATTGTTTCGCCCTCAGGGCCGCTTTAGCGCCTTCTCCTGAAGCGATGATGATTCTTTTACTAAAGACGTCGGTTACGTCGCCACATGCAAACACTCCATCTGCGTTGGTTGAACAGTCGGGCCTCGTCTTGATTTCTCCCTTTTCATTGAGGTCGATCAAATCCATGCAGAATTCCGTGTTGGGTATAAGGCCGACTTGTATAAAAACCCCGCTGCAAGCGATTTTGCGCTCGGCCGTGTCATTCATCGACTGGACGCGGACACCCTCGACTTTATCGGCCCCGTGTATTTCAGTAAGGTCATGTCTGTCGAGTATTTCAAAATCATGGTTCCTGGTCAGCATTTCGATTTCTGAAGGATCGGCCGTTATATTTGCTTTTTCAACGAGTGTAAGTCGAGAACCGGATTGCAGGAGCCGTCGCGCTGTTTGGATGGCGGAATTTCCGCCGCCGACTACAATGACATGTTTTCCCGCAAATATAGAAGTGTCCTGCAACGCGCTGTGGGATACCCCCTTGCGCAAAAGCCGCCGCTCGCCGGGTATGCCCAATTTCCGGCGCTTCATACCGGTGGCGATAATGACCGCTTTTGCCAGATAGTTTTCTTGGCTTCGCGTTAAGATTTCATAATCGCCGTCTTTGGTATGAATACTCGTAACCTCATCCATTACATGTTCGAGATAATGTCGATGCAGAAACTGATCTCTGAATTTATCAGCCAGTTCGGGACCGGTTATAAAATCGAATCCCATATAGTTTTTGATTTTGGTGCTGTCGATTGCCTGACCGCCTATATCTTTGCTAATCAGAAAAGTATGGAGCCTTGTAACGGACGCATACACCGCGGCTGTCAGTCCGGCGGGGCCGGCCCCGACGATAATAAGGTCATACTCCCTGCTCTTATCGTATTGCTCTATTTCGGCTTCAAACCTATTCTTGCAGCCTTGCGAACAGAAATAGTACGTTTTGTCCTTATACTCTGCCGAGTATGTTTTTGAGCTTATGCGCATACCGCACACAGGGTCTCTGGCCAGGTTTTCTTTGAGCATGTCTTCATTCACATTATTCATTTTGACCTTCGACTGAATTTATCATCATTTTTGCACCGGCAAAGTGACAGGCGATTGATTGATCGATACCGGCTTTTTCAAACTTTGATTCATTCGTTATAGTTTCTATCTTTGCGATGATTCTTATTTCAGAGTTAAGCTGTTTTGCTGTTAATGCAACGAATACGTTCTGGGCGTCATCCAGCAACGGCCATTACCAGGACACAACCGAGATAGAGCAACGCACCGGTCGTACCAAAACCTAAAGCAAAACGTTTTATGTCAATGCGGCTCATGTGTTTCCCCTTTCGCTCCGGCTCCGTGGTCATGGTCGGCGTGTCCGCCAAGCATAAACAAGTGGCATCCGAACATCAGAAGAACGAATATAAAGATAATTACTCCGTCGCTGACACCGAATAGCGGCAGGATGAAGATCAGGGCTATAGGAAGCAGACAACCAATCAACATGCGTAATCCATGGTCTTTCATGTCTCGGCTCCAAAATTCGATGTAAATTCGTCACGACAGTGGGCCGAGCAGAAATAGTACCGTTCGCCGCGAAGATCGTATGTGTAGCTGCTCTCGCTGGCGTGAACGACCATCCTGCAAACAGGATCGATCGCCTCGTCCGTCGCGACCTCCGGCGGCTTGTTGGCCGCGGCTTCCGCATGGCCGAACTCCCGGAGCATGACGCTCACTTCCTCCGACGTGCGGCAGTGCAGACACGCATCGGCAAGTTCTTCGCAGTCACTTCTTGCGAGATTACCCAAGACCTGTTCGACCTGATCCAGCGCATGTATGTCCACGCTGATATCCTTGAATCCTATTCCCACCAGCAGGGGAAGAAGGTTGCGACTGGATGCGATCTCGCCGCAAATGCTCAGCGGCTTGGCCTGACTGTCGGCGGCAAGCACCAGCGATTTGAGCATTCTCAGGAACGCCGGGCTCTGCGCGCGATAACCGGCGGCAATATTTGAGTTGTTTCGGTCGGCCGCCAGAAAATACTGCAACAGATCGTTGGTTCCCACACTGGCAAAATCCACGCGTCCCAGAAGTGCGTCGATATCCCAGGCGGCGGACGGAACTTCTATCATGATGCCCTGGAGAAAACTTTCCTGGAAATCGACTCCTTTGCCTTTAAGGGAATTGAGGGCCTGCGACAGAAGGCTTTGGACGAATCGGAATTCTTCGATATCCTCAATCATAGGATACATGATTCGAAGTTGCGTACGGCCATGGGCCGCCCTGAGCAAGGCTCGCACCTGGGCCACGAAAATCTCCGGGTGAAACCGATATATTCGATGGGCTCGCAGCCCCAGATAGGGGTTTTCCTGAGGGCCCAGAGAGAAATACGGCAGCATTTTATCCCCGCCGATGTCGGCCGTTCTGAATGTTACGGGCGTCCGCCCACATGTCGCAAAAAGGCGCCGATACACCTGATATTGTTCCTCCTCACTCGGGAAGCCATCTTTGGATGACATAAACAGCACTTCGGTTCGATAGAGGCCTATCCCCTCAACCCGCATCAGCACCTTCTGGTTCAATTGCAGCGGATCGGTAATGTTTGTCCAAATGTTGGCAATAGAGGATTTCGGCTTCGGCGCCGGCGCTCGACGGGCCTTCTCCCGAGTTTCCTTCAGCCTCCGGGCGTCAGGATTCAAAACCACTTGACCGCTTATCGCATCCACCAGGACATCCTTGCCTGCCGCTCGGCGAACCGCAGTCAGATTCCCGATTTTGACTGCCGGAAAGCCGAAGGACTTGGCCAGGATGGCGGCGTGAGAGGTGGCGGTTCCCTTTTCGACAATAAATGCACACTCATTCAACCCTCTGGCCTCCAGGACCAATGAGGGCAGCAGTTCACTTGTCACAATAACGGGCCGTGAAATATCCCCAAGGGATTCTATGAAGGCGCCTTCGCGTTCGGAAAGCTTGGCTTTCAGCCGGTTCAGAATATCGCGAAAATCCGCCGTCCGTTCCGATAACAGAGTGCCGGACTCCTCAATAGTAGCCATTATCCGGCGTAAGACCTTGTCGGCGGCTTTCTGGGCGCTCAAACCCTTGCCGCGGATTTGATTTTGCACTTCCCGATGAAACTGCGGGTCTTTAAGAAGGTGTGCGTGAGCACGCACTATATCGGCCTCGACATCCAGATAGTTCTCACGCAGAGAACGTGCAACCGCTTCAAGCTCATTTACGACGGTGTCCACGTGCTTCTCGAAGCGTTCAATTTCAGCGACTGGATCATCGACATGAGTGGTTTCGTCGTCCGGGCCGCCTGCCTCGCCTTCGAACTCGCAGAGCCGACCGGCGAGAAGACCGGGCGCAACAACCTCTGCGTCTAATTCTTTTGTTTGGTTACCGTTGGACACAATATTAGCTCAGTTCATTTCTCAATTTAGGTTTTTCAGAGAGCGGCCTCGCCTTCGCGGCCGTTCGTTATGTTAGCGGCATCCTCTATGTTCGTAACGAAGACCCGCCCGTCGCCGCTTTCACCGGTATGACCGTATTCTTTGATGGTTTGCACGAATTCTTTCGCCTGATCGTCGCGGCAGACAATTTCCAGTTTGGCCACCTTGAAGTATTTTTCGGCGTATTTCCGTACGAAATGCCACCGGTCGAACTCCTGGTCCGCCAGAGCGCCGAGAGCATCAACGCGCACGACGGTGATGTCCTTTGCGCCTTTCTCCTCAAGCCGCTCGATAATACTGTTCAAAAAAGTCGGCCTGACGTAAGCTTTTACCTCTTTCATGTTTATTCCCCTGTAAAACATTCATATTAATCAGCGCATACCTTCACCCGTTGCGAACAGCTTGGACCATTTTGGGAAAAACATGGGTGTCTTCTCCATGTATTCCCGGTATCGCTCCGGAAACTTCTCCAAAGCCTGCTGTTCTTCTTTACGAGCAAGTCTGTAATACATCCATATAACAAACGGCCATAATAACAAAGTAGTAAGCGTCGGCCATTGGATCATGAAGCCCAGAGTAATGACAAATATGCCGCAATACTGAGGATGCCGCATGTATTTGTATATACCATCGGTAACCAGTTCACCCTCGGAGTGATAAACCAGTTCCCAGCCGGCGGAGATCATCCATATACCGAGAATAATGAGTATATTGCTGACCAGCATGACGATGAACCAGCCGTTACCCAGACCGAGGTAAGTTATCAAATCTCCCAGCAAGTGCCCGCTGATATGGTCCAGCGGTATTTCGATGCCGAAAAAATGGCCGAGAAAGTAGATGGTAAGAGGAAAGCCGTACATTTCTGTAAACAGGGCAATAATGAACGCTACAAACGCTCCTCCCGAACGCTTGTGCATGCTCGTACGCATGGGCAGAAACCTGAATATGAAAAACAGGCTTATCAACACCATCGTAATAACTATAGCCCAGTTTCCGTAAGCATAACCGTTACCGTGCATTTACTTCTCCGCCTTCCCGCCGGGCATATTGTACAAAGTCGCCAGCGCAGCACCGCAGAGCCAGCCGATAATAAACACCTCCGTTATGCCGACCAACATTTCCCACCACGGCATCTCCCAGCGCATAATCGGCGTTACGTCGATCCCGTGAAAAACGCTGTTGAAAAATGCGACAACGAGGTCTCGCGGGCCGGTCATTACTATCAACATGCTCGCGCCGTACAAGCCGGCGAGCAACGTCGCGCATGCAAAACTAAGCCGCGTTATGCTCAATCTGTCCATGATCTTTTTCGTCTCTGCCACTCTTTAATAAACGGCGTTGCCTTCCGGTTCGTTCCAAGATTCTCGCGAAAAGCGGCTGAGGCGTCCATCGGCGACCCGCCTCATGCTCGGAGATCTTTCTTCATCTCTTCGAACTGTTCTTTTGTGATTTCGCCCTCCGCAAAGCGTTTTTTCAACGTGTCGAGCGGCGTTTCGTCCTTCCGCGAGTTGATGTCGGGGCTTTGCTGGGTATGGCGAGTCAAAAAGTAAATCAGCGCCGCGATTCCGGCAAGGCATACAACGACAACCAAGATTCCCAGAATCCAGTGCCATCCATGCATACCGCCGTCCATGTGACGAAACATCTGGCCGAGGATACCTGTTCGTTGCGCTCTATCAATTCCACAAAACATGTCTTTTATAAACATTATTGAACTCCACTACATTCTATTCTTCCCTACAGACGAATCACCCTAAGCGGGCGCCTTTCGAAAAGACGCCCGCCTCAGGGTCGCTGTGTTTCAGTGGCAATCTATGGCCTCTCGGTACGGTTCGGCAGTAAGGCGCATCCCAATGAGCGATCAAGCGAGCCTCGAATTAAGAGCCCTCTTTCTGGCCCTGCATCTTTTGCTGCATCATCTGCATCATCTTCTTGTGCATGGGGCAGTTTTCCATCATCTTTTCCATTTGCTGGGACATTTTCTCGATGTCCATCGGGATCTCCACTTCCTTGACCTTTTCCATCGAGGCGTTGTACTTCACCAGCATGGTTCCCACCGAGACGAGCGCGCCGCCGTCACTTGTAGGCGCAACGGTCTTGCCCATCATCATGCCGCCGCACATCGGGCACATCTCCATGCCGGCCCCCGGCTGCATATTAGGACCGCGCATCATGCCTCCGCCCATCATGCCACCTCTTTGACGTTGGCCGAAGGCCATATACGAACCAGCCACAGCCACTACAGCCACCAAAACTGCGATTTTCCATTCCTTTTTCATTGTAATTCTCCTTTCAAAAATATGGTTCTTGATTTCTCACCCGAGAAATCTTCGTAAGTTCATCAATCACTTGTTCGAGACTGACGCTCGTCCGCACCGTGCGTAAGCCGGATAGAGAGTTGCGCTACTTTGCCGTCGAAGAAGAAGCTTTTGACTTCTGAGCGGAGCGCCTCATCATTTTCTTGCACATCGGGCAGCTTTCCATCATCTTCTTCATCTTCTGCTCCATCGACTGCATGTCCATCTTGAGCTTTGTCTCGGCTACGAGGTCCAGTTGGGCGCTGTATTTAAGCAGTTTGTCGCCCATACGCACGACAACGCCTCCGTCGGAGGTGCTGACCATGTGTGGCTGTGTCATGGCCTTTCCCATCATTTTGTGCATTTTACACATCCTGGCGGCAGGTTTGTCAGACCCACCCCACTCGTCAATGTTCATCTTCAGGACCGGCTGTCCGTCGATAGCGACATGCACCATATTGTCCCTAGCCTTGACGCTCACATCCTGCTTGGTATCAGGCTTTTTACTCTTCGCGGCCATCATACGGCTTTTTTGTTTCTGGCCGAAAGCCATGTACGAACTCACCAGTGCCACGGTTGCCACCAACGCTATGATTCTCCAGTACTTTTTCATTTTTCTTGTCCTTTCGAAAATTGCCCTGCTTTACTTTTTTGTACGCTATCTTTGGTTTCTATCTCTTTTCTGGTAAGCACCCGGATAAGCTGTACGCATGCGGCCGTCACTGCAAGTGCTATCAGGAATGTGATAAATGACTTCGTGCTTCCTTCAGCAAGCCATGCGGAGAGAAGACCGCTCGTCAAAATCAGGCTGCCCGTGAACACCAGCAATGGAACTACGAATGCGAGCAGGACCTTCCTCGCCACAGACGGCCCCTCGGCGTGGCCCAACTGTTGATATATGTCGATGCAGCAGTGGCCGCCGCCATGCCGAAATCCGCATTTGTCGCAGTGCTTTATGCCTATCATGAAATGTCTCTTGATTCGGATTATATGCTGTTTCAATACAAACGACGATACGAAGAACTTCATACTGCCACAATGGGGATTTTGCCTAAATCGCCTTAGCAAATCGCTGAGTCCCGAGGGTGGGGCTTGCCCCACTATGATTGTTGCCATCAATTAGAACGGTGGGGCAAGCCCCACCTTACGTATTCGCAGTGTGCCGCTCAGGGCTAAAAGTTGCTCAAGTCGAATTGGCGGGGTAGTCTCAAAAACCGCTAATAACGGTAATACTCGGAATCAGCCGGTTGCTATTGCGATGTGGTCCATTTGGCCGTGGAGGTTGTTGGAGAGGGTGAGGTACGGCAGGTTGTTGGGGTCGTGGCCCATCAGCTTGCTGCCGACGGTATCGACGGCGACCGGGTCGAAGCTCGCGAGGATCAGGCCGAGTTTTTTCGGCGTGCCGGAAAGGTGCATTCCCGACAGCGCAACGGAGGCGTCAACCACCGACAGATCGGGCTTTTTGTAGCGGCAGATATCGACCACCGATTCGTCGGTCGAGGGGCTGTGAAGCTTTGCCTTGTTCCAGCCGCCGGAGTAGAATTTGCCCGGGGCGATGCCGAACATATTCTTCATCGCGATTGTCGTGCCGGTGAAGCTGTGGTCCTTAAGGACCGGCAGCGAGATTACGAACGCATCTGGAACAATCGACGGCATGTGGAACTTCTTCAAATGCAGAGCGTTTTTGTCTTTCAGCAGGATTGTCTCGCCGTCATTGAAGTCGATCAGTCGGATGCCGCGTTTCTCGGAAAGAGCGCGATAGCCCAGCTTGGCGAAGACTTCGGCGGTTACGCCGCTTCCGCAGCCGTCGCCTATCGCGATTTCGGCCTTCGTGCGGGCTTCGCAGTAGTCGTAGACCGCCTCGGCGGCGTCAACGCTCGTCGTAACCGGCGGGGGAGAGGAGTTTGTCAGATTGGGCTTGATAATTATAAGGCCCTGCTGCGGCAAATGTTCGGCGGCGCCCACGAGATCCAGGGCTTTAGCGATACTGCTGCGATAATCAGTGAACTTGACTTTAGCTACAAGACCCATAAGTCCCCCATTTTAACGGATAGGCCATCCGGTAGGGACGGCGATTACAAAATCCGAACAAAATCATCCCAAAGATAGTATTGTCTGTCAAGTATGTTTGAGCAAATTCGGGATAATACTACATCCGGAGAGACAGCTTGAGGTGGTAGGCTGTGCACTGCGTCAGGAGTCCATAGTACCGCACACCGGAGTGTGTCGAGGGCGTTCCTGCCTGCGCAGGAATGACATTGTCCTCGAAGCGCGGACAAGATGTCCGCGACACGGTAGAGTGTGCACACCTACCGGCCCCGGTGACCTGGCATCCTGATCGGTTTTTGGCGAATTAGGTCTTGACAGGCTGAATTTTTTGCGTAAATTTGTACACCCCCGCGGCGATGTGGCTTGATTGCGGGGTGAAAATCGGTTCCTGAAATTGTGGAGATGGATATGATAGAGGTCAAAAAGCTTCGGCGCAGCTTCGGGCCGGTCGTCGCAGTTGACGGCATATCGTTCAATGTAGAACAAGGAGAGGTCCTCGGCCTGCTCGGCCCGAACGGCGCCGGCAAGACGACCGCCATGCGGATTCTGGCGTGCTTTCTCAGGCCCGACAACGGCACGGCCACCGTCTGCGGGCACGATATTCTTGAGGACCCCGTAGGAGTGAAGAAATCCCTCGGCTATCTGGCGGAAAACGTCCCGGCATACAACGAAATGACGGTCGGGGGTTTTCTGAACTTCATCTGCGACGCCAGAGAGATCAAGGGCGGTGCTCGCAAGCAGGCGCTCGACCGGGTGGTACCGGCCTGTTCGATCGAATCGGTATACCACCAGACCATCGACACGCTGTCCAAAGGTTACAAACGCCGCGTCGGACTGGCTCAGGCGCTCATTCACGATCCCCGGGTGCTGATCCTCGACGAACCGACCGACGGCCTGGATCCCAACCAGAAGCATGAGGTCAGAAAGCTCATCAGCAAAATGGCCAAAGACAAGTGTATCATCGTCTCGACCCACATTCTCGAGGAAGTGGATGCCGTTTGTACGCGAACGATAATCATCGCCAGGGGCCGGATACTGGTGGATTCAACTCCCAAAGCACTGAAGGAAAAATACCAGTGCAGCCTCGACAGCGTATTCCGCAAGATCACCTCAGCCAATACCGGCAGTCCTGGGGACTCCTCACGGAGAAAAGCCAAAAGCGCATAGAAGAGATACTATGCGAATGACAAGCATGAAAATACCGATGGACGAAAGGACGAATGACGATGGACGAAGGTCGATGCAGAAAACATTCCCTCCTTGCATGGAGACAAGCTTATCCCTGCACTCAGTTTCGTCCCTCGTCCATCCTCTCTCGTCCCTCCCTATCTATCGTCTCTCGTTATCCAAAAGGAGCAATAATCGATGAATAGTTTCAAGGCAGTGTTCAAGAGAGAGTTGAAAGGATATTTCGCGACGCCTCTTGCCTACGTGTTTCTCGTGATCTTCCTGTTCTTTTCCGGATATCTGGCGTTCAAAGAGGGCTTCTACGCAATGCGGCAGGCGGACATGAGCGCGTTTTTCAAGAACCTACCATTGTTGTTCGTTTTCATGGTGCCGTCGACGGCAATGCGACTGTGGGCCGAGGAGAGAAAGGTCGGCTCTATCGAGCTGCTGTTGACTCTGCCGATAACGATACCGCAGGCGGTTTTGGGCAAGTTTTTCGCAGCCTGGGTATTTCTTGGAATCGCCCTGGCGCTGACGTTTCCTATGGTAATTACAGTCGCCTACCTTGGCAACCCGGACGGCGGCCTGATCGTAACGGGATATCTCGGAAGCATGTTGATGGCGGGCGGCTTTCTGGCTATCGGGTGCTTCTTCTCGGCTTTAAGTAAGAATCAGGTCATTAGTTTTGTCCTGGCGGTAGTCGCCTGTGCCGTACTGGTTTTCGCCGGTATGCCGACGACGCTGAACTACGTTTCGACGTTTTTGCCGGCCGGTCTGGTCTCAGCGATAGAAGACATGAGCTTTCAGGCGCATTTCGAGTCGATCCAGAGAGGCGTGCTGAAATTTGGCGACCTTTCGTATTTCATACTGTTGATCGTCGGGTGGATCGCCGCCTGTACTATTGTTTTAGATGAAAGGAAGGCAAGATAATGAACCGAACGATACGAGCTATTATTGGTGCGGTCCTTGTCCTGGTGATTGCTTTTTCCGCGATAAGCATCGCCCAGAATATCGGAAAATCTCTCAAGGTTGATATTACCGAGCAGCAGCTTTACGAACTCTCGGACGGCACAAAGTCGATTCTCAATAGACTTAATCAACCCGTCAAAGCAAAACTCTACTACGCCAAGACCGCAGCCTTCAAAGGCCCCGACCAGATAAGATTCTTCAACAATTATTACGAATACGTCAAGGCGTTGCTGGAACAATACGTCTCGGCCTCTAACGGCATGGTCGAGTTGGAGATCATCGACCCGCGTCCCTTCTCGGATGAGGAGGCGGAAGCGATGAAATACGGCCTTCGGCGATTTCCAATAACGGAAGAGGAAAACTTTTTCTTCGGCCTGGTCGTGCAGACACAGTTCGGCGTCGAGAAGGCCATCCCGTTTTTCTCGCCGGATCGGCAGAACTTTGTCGAGTACGACATAAGCTACCTGATAGACACTGCCGTTACCCGGCAGAAGGAAAAGATAGGCGTGCTAAGCTCGCTACCGGTTATGGGCCAGGACGTGAGCGGATATATGCGCGAGATGATGATGCGGCAGGGCCAGCAGCCCGAACCGCCGTGGGCGTTTGTCGAGCAGTTGCGCAAACAATATGAAGTCGAAAGAGTTCCCACGGACGTCAACGACATAAACGATGTCGATATTCTGTTGGTTATCCAACCCAAGGGACTTTCCGAGCAAACGCTTTTCGCGATAGATCAGTACGTGCTCAAAGGCGGCAGAACAATCGTATGCGTCGATCCTCACTGTTTCAGCGACAGACCTCCTCAGCAGACGGGCATGCAGATGCAGATGCAGCATGACAGCAGCTCGGATCTGAACAAGCTTCTCACCACGTGGGGACTTGAGATGCCGGCTAATACTTTCGCCGGAGACAGAAATCTGGCATCCATGGCTTCGATCCGTCAGAATCAGCGACCGCAGAGGATCATAGGTTATCTCAACCTTACGCCGGAAGGCGATTGCTTTGCCGAAGACCACGTTGTTACCGCAGAGCTCAACCAGGTCAGGATGCTGTTCGCAGGCGTGTTGAACGAGGTCTCCGATCCGAACGACGCCAACGATGTGACCGACGTTGAGCGGAAACCTCTAATTACGACTACGAACCGGGGAAACAGTTTTACGATAAGCGGACCCTATGAGCTCATGTTCCTTGACGGCCCGGCTCTGATGAAGAAATTTGTGCCGGGAACCGAGCCGGTAGCTATGGGCTATCAGATTACAGGACGCCTGAAGAGCAGCTTCCCGAACGGTATTGAGGTCGAAAACGAATCTCCTGATCCGAACGATCCCAATGAAACCATAACGACCACCGCACATGTAACGGGTTTGCCCGTAGCTGAAGAAAACTGTTCGGTTATGGTCTTCTCCGACGTGGACTTCATAAGCGACCAGGTAGCCTATCAGAACTCCTTCTTCGGCAAGATGGTCGTCGGAGATAACAGCACGCTGATGCTGAACGCCATCGAAGACCTGAGCGGTTCGAGCGAATTGGCGTCGATTCGGTCGAGAGGCAACTTCAAACGGCCGTTCACAGTGGTCGATGAGATCGAAAGACAAGCCGAAGCGGAAACAGCGGCAGAAGTGGAAAAGATCAACGCACAGATCGCAGGCTTCCGGAGTGAATTGCAGAACGTTCTCAACACTGCAAAAGAAGGTCAGGAAGAGGTAATCGGCAGCACTATCGTCCAGAAAAAGAAAGAACTCGAGTTGAAAATTCGAGAAGCCGAGCGGCAGCTCCGCCAGGTCAAGATGACCAGACGCGAACGCATCGAGCAACTGGGCAACAAACTCCGACAGGCCAATATGCTTGGCGCTCCCGCGGTCATACTTGTTATCGCTATCGTTTTGGGTCTGCGCCGAACCTTGAGGAAAAGACATTATATCAGTCATGCAAGCGACGCTTGATGTTTCACGACAGGAGCTTATAGATGAGTAATAAAAAACTTACGATACTGGCTGTTGTTGCGGTTTTTATGGTGTTTTGGGCGGCCGTGCAGTCTCGCGTCGCCAACAGAAGAACCGTTCAGACTGATGCACCTGCCTATTTGATCCAGGGATTGGATCCGGCCGACATCGGCGAGATCACCCTTGGCACGGGGCAAGACGCGGTGACTCTCAGGCGCCGGGGCGAGAACTTCGTAGTAGCCGAAAAAGATAACTACCCGGCCAAAACAAGCGAAGTGAATAGCCTCATCTCCAAGTGCCTTGAGATCAAGACGACAGAGCTTATCACCGAAGACCCGAAAAACCATGAAGATCTCGAAGTAACTGAAGATAAAGCCCGAACCGTGGTCAAATTCATGACGCCCGATCCGAACTCGACATTGCTCGCCGGTGTTGTCGTGGGCAAAACAGAAGAGCTCGGCCAGGGCACATACGTAAGACTTCTCTCAAGCGACAGCAAGGTGAGCGACAGAGTCCTGTCTTCGCCCGATGTACCCTGGATAGCCGACGGAGCGACGAACTACATCGAGCAGGAACTTATCTCGGCAGAAAGCGACGAAATCGAGTCGGTCACGGTAGGCGCACCCAAAGGGGAATTTGTAATCGAAAAAGCCAGCGACAGCGGCGATCCTGTCCTGGTCGACATGCCGGCGGGTAAGAAGCTGAAGACAAGCGACGCCAAAAGCGTTCTGACTGCCTTAACAAGCCTGCGATTCGACGACGTACAGAAAGAGCCGGCGGATATAACCTTCCAGAGGCACTATATCTGCAAGCTCAAAGACTCTACTGAGTACACCCTTAGAATAACCGAGCAGGACGAAAAGACATACATAGCCTGCACCGCTAAATTCGCAGATACAGCGCCCATTAGAAAAGGCTCCGAAGTCGAATCCGACGAAGAACTCAAAGCCAAGGAAGCCAAGCTGCTGGCTCGCGACGAGGCAGCCGCTTTTACTACGAAGCACGAGGGATGGCTTTATGAGATCGCCGATCACAAGGCGAAGAATCTGACCAAAGACCTCGCGGACCTGCTCGAAGCCGCCGAGCCTGAAGAAAAGGCCGAATCCGTGGAAGACGCCGATGCTGCTGATCCGAACTCGATAGTACCCGACGTTATTAACGAACCGTTGAGCGTCGAACCAAACGAGGCCACGGTCAAATAACGTAAACAGCGAGTCGGTACTCTTTGTCATTGCTGCCTATGGCACACCCAAGGCGGAGCGTAGCCGAGGCATCCGGCTGACAATTTTGCGGTTTGCGTTCGACACCAGATTCCTCCACTACGTGTCCCCAAGAGACACTTCGGTCGGAATGACAAAAACTCGCTTGTCAGAAACTAGAGCAAACTTGTAAGATCAGCCTCACATCCAGGTCCTTGTCAACGCTCTGCAAAGCGGGTAATATGATTTCTACGCCGATGCTGAATCTGCTCTCTCAGGTTGATAAGGAAGGATATGTCATGAACATTCAAGATTTTAATCGCCGTCTAACACCCGGATTCGTGGCGTTCACGGTATTGTCCGTCACACTGCTTCCCTCATTTTGTATCACAGCAGAAAAGCCGATCAAATTCGTTACTCATCGCCTCGGTAGCTTCCGAAGCGAGGCCTGCGGCCTAGGGGACTTCAACAACGACGGCAGAATCGACATCGTTGCCGGCCCCTACTGGTACGAGGCGCCGAGCTGGAAGCCGCATCAGTATCGGTCGCTTAAGGGTAAGGTTGACGAAAAGGGCAGGACTCACGCCGTTGATGAAAACGGCAAGGGTTACTGGGACGACTTCATGAATCTGCCGCTGGACGTCAATGGCGATGGTTTCCTTGATGTGGTAACGTGCTCCTGGTTCAGCAGGCAGATCGACTGGTATAGAAACACCGGGCCGGCCGGCGGCCAATGGCCCCTGATCCTCGGCGAGAAGAACGGCAACTACGAGTGCGGAGACCTCTGGGACATAGACGGCGACGGCAAAAGTCTCGAAATTCTCGCCCATACAAAAGACACCAAGTGGTATGAAGCCGGCGTAAGGCCCGACGGCAAACGGGGTTTGATCCGGCACGATGTTTCTAAGAATCAAAGACTTTTCGGCGGGGGCGTCGGAGACATAAACGGCGACGGCCGCCCCGACATAGTAAGGCCGGATGCCTGGTACGAAGGCCCGGCCGACCCGCGCAGCGGCAAATGGAAAGAGCACCCACTGGCGGTCGGAAGCCTCGCCGAAGGCCAGGCCGAGCATACGCCCCAGATCTGGGTCTGCGACGTCGACGACGACGGGCTCAACGACCTCGTGACGGGCTCGGCCCATAAATACGGCTTGTTCTGGTACGAGCAGAGCAGGCAAGACGGTAAGATGTCCTGGAAGCAACATGTAGTCGATAAATCATGGTCTCAGGTTCACAGCATAACGCTGGCGGACATGGATGCCGACGGCGATCTCGATATCGTTACGGGAAAGCGTTTCTTCGCTCATAACGGCAACGACCCGGGCGCACGTGCTCCGCTGGGCGTCTATTGGTACGAACTCACCCGCGATGGATCGGTGCGCTGGACGAAGCATATCATTTCTCGGGGCGAGAAAATCGGATCGAGTTTGAGCATACCGGTAGTAGACATCGACAATGACGGCGATCCGGACGTAGTCGTAACAGGCAAATGGGGCGGGCCGGTCTTGTTCGAAAACACAGCGAAATCCAACTGACGGGCAAAAGAATATCCCAATAATCGGTTTTGTACGGTGATGGGTGATGCTGTCGCGGCAGTTTTTCGTTGACTCCCCACCGCTCTATGATAGAATAGTTGTGTATTGTTTTCATCAATTTCTTGAAGGAAAGGTGAATAATGGCTGTACGCAAACCGCAGGGATTTACGCTAATCGAATTGTTGGTGGTCATTGCCATCATTGCACTGCTGCTGGCGATACTCATGCCGGCGCTTCAGAGGGTCAAAAAACAAGCCAAGGGCGTAGTGTGCAAGAACAACCTCAAGCAGGTCGGAGCGGCGGCCTTCATGTACGCCGAAGAGTATGACCAGTTTGTTCCCCGCGGCCGCGCCGGGGGCACCGGCCAGGCATGGTTCCAGCTTTTTATGCCGATGCTCTCCGAAAGGCCCAAAAACAACGACTATCGCTCGGTTGACATATATCGCTGCCCGAGTTATCCGAACAAAGAGCAGACCGTATGCTACGTAGTCAACGGCTGGAAATTCAAAAGTCCGACGGACATGACCGGCAGCGAGATCGTGGATCCTTCGAAACTGAGCGATTGCGAGCAACCGGCATTTACAATTTACCTCACCGACAACGAGGACGGCCCCTGGCGGCACATCGTAACAAAGGCCAACGACCCGGGACACAATCGTTGCGACGTATGGGCGCCGCAGCATCTGCCTAACCGTGAGGAGACGGACGTCACTCGTGGCAGGCGCGTCGCCGCGGCGCGCCACAGAGACGGAGCCAACTGCCTGTTCCTCGACTGGCACGTCGACTGGATAGCCACCGAGGACCACAACATCGACGTGTGGAGATTTGACAAATAGCACTTTACTCGGTCGAACGAGTCGGCTAAGATGAAAAACACTGCTGGGAGGCAACGCAGAATCTCAATCGTCCGCAAAGCGGCGTTGCCGCTTTTTCTTGGATCGGGCGCGGCGGGACTGATATACGAGGTAACCTGGACCAGAACCTTCGGTACGGTATTCGGCAATACAATTTTCGCCGTTAGCACGGTTCTGGCCGCTTTCATGTTAGGCTTGTCGCTGGGCAGTTGGCTGCTGGGAAAAGTCGCCGACAAAAGGTCCCGCCCTCTGCTCTTTTACGCTCTATTGGAATTACTGATCGGAATCTATGCCTTCCTCTTCCCGGCCATACTCGCAGCGACTGACTATTTCTATCAGTGGTTCTTCCGAGCATTCGAACCGGGCTTTTATCCGCTGAGTCTGGTCAGGTTCTTCCTCTCCATTGCCCTTCTGATCGTGCCGACTTCGCTTATGGGGGGAACGCTGCCGGTTCTGAGCAAGTTGTGGGCCGAGCCGCTCGATAAGATTTCGAGCAAAGGCGCTATAGGTCGCAATGTCGGGTCGCTCTACGCCGTAAACACCTTTGGCGCTGTGGTGGGCAGCTTTTTAGCAGGTTATTTTCTGCTGGAGCTATTCGGCGTGCGCAACACCATCTTCCTGGCCGCTTCGGCTAACGTTGCGATCAGCTTGATCGCCGTCATACTGCACGCCTTCGCCACGCGCAGGGGCGCCGAAACTATCTCGGCTGTACGGCAGCGAATAAGCAAGAAACGAAAGCAAAAATCTCCCAAGCCCGCACCGGCAATTCCCGACGACCAAAATCGCAGAAGACGGATTGTCCTGTTCGCGGTGGCGATGGCGGGTTTTTGTTCTCTGTCCTTGCAGGTTCTCTGGTCGAGGGTGCTCGTTTTCGTTCTCGAGACCTCAGCTTATGCCTTCGCGTGTATGCTCACCTGTTTCATCTTCGGACTCGCACTGGGAAGTTTTCTTTGCAGTCACTTTTTGGTTGCAAGGATCAAACGCCCAATGCTCGCATTAGGCACGATAGAGTTTCTCGTCGGTTTGTCTGCACTTGTTTCCGTTCCGTTACTAAGCGTGCTCGGCCGAATCGACTATGCCCTGACGAGCAGCGGACCGGCGTTTAGCTTCTGGAAAGAAACGGCGATTCACTTCTTCGACGCATCCGTTGTTCTTCTGGTTCCGACGGTGTTGATGGGGATGGTGTTTCCGATTGCAGTAGCGATCTGCGCCCCTTCATGGAAAACCGCGGGCAGGCGCATCGGCGGCGTTTACGCATGTAATACGATAGGCTGTGTTGCAGGCTCTTTCGTGGCGGGCTTTGTGATCGTGCCCCTGCTGGGACTGCGGGACAGCTTTGTTGCGATCATCGCATTACAATTATTCCTCGGGGCGGGAATTCTCTTCTTTTCCGAATCGCGCCGGAAAATCGTCGGCGCCTCGGCAGGCGCTGCCGCCGTTCTACTGATCGTCGGCAGCATCTTATCTATGGGGCGAGATGTCTTTCTAAGGACAATCAACACTTATCACCATCCCAGCAAGGTCATCTACATCGAAGACGACGCGACCGGCACCGTCACCGTCCACGACCTTCCCGACGGCGACAGACTCATAGCGGTCGACGGAGTTGACGTCGCCGGTGCAGACCTGATGCTGCGGACAACACAAAAACTCCAGGCATACGCCCCTCTGCTCGTGCATGAAAATCCGCAAAAAGTCCTGCAGATCGGTTTCGGCAGCGGCGAGACAACGGGAGTAGGCCTGGCGTTCGGCGTCGACCAGTACAGCATCGTCGAAATCTGCCCCGGGGTATTCGAGGCGGGAAAATTCTTCGAGCCGATCAACCGCGGCTCGTACAAGGATCCCCGGCTGAGAAAAATCATCATGGACGGCAAGAACTTCGTCAAGTTGACCGATGAGAAGTTCGACATCATCATGAACGATTCGACTTATCCGGGCACAACCGGAAGCTCGGCGCTTTACACTTACGATCACTTCAAACAGTGCCGCGACAGGCTCAAACCCGACGGCGTTCTGTCGTGCTGGGTCCCGCTGGATTTGCGGCCGGAGGATTTCGCCATAATCGTCAGGAGTTTCCAGGCCGCGATGCCGCATTGCTCGCTATGGATGGTCAACAACTGTCTCAACAAGCACGTCGTGTTTATCGGGACTCTCTCACCCATGCGGATAGACTTTAAGCGAATTAAGAACCTGGTTGAAAGGCCGGATATTGCCGGCGATCTTGAGGTAATTAACATACACTCGGTTTACGAATTCCTCGATTGCTTTATCGTCGGCGAGCGGGGGATGCGCAACTTAGGCTCGGAAGGCCCGCTCAACACCGACGACAAGCCCCGGCTGGAGTTCGGAGCGGCCATAAAGCGGGATAACGAGCAATGCTGGATCGATATTTTTGACGCGATGATCCGAAATCACTCTCGCGTCTCCGAAAAGGTTGTGAATACGGGCGATTCGGACGAGCAAAGACAGCAAGTCGCTGCCGTAATGGATAGGTATTTCAACGGAACGCATCATGCCCTTCTCGGTCTGCTGGCTATGTTGCACGGCAGCTCTGAGGCCATGAACCGTGAGTTCGAAGCAGCACTCAAGGCCAATCCGGAAGATCGAGACGTACAAAGCTGCCTCAATGAAATGGAAACGGAAATAGCGGCGTTGGTAAAAGCAGTGCAACGAACGCCGGAGGATGCGAATCTGCGATCACGCCTGGCAAAGAGGTTTCTTCTTTTGCGTGATTATCAACGCGCCGCCGAGCAATACGAGCAATTCGTCAAATTAAGGCCCGAAAATTTCGCCGGATGGAACAATCTGGGAATCTCCTATAACAGGTTGGAAGAATTTGACAGGGCGATTGAGGCTTTCGAGAAGGCAATAAAGTGCGACCCGCGCCGGTTGCACGGATACGTGAACGTTGCCGGCGTTTACGGCAGACGCGGCAACTGGATGAAAGCCTCTGAGATACTCGAAGAAGCTGTCCCGATAAGCGTTTCTTCGGAGAGGTCGATGGTGTACGACAAACTGGCGTGGTCCTACTTCAAGCAGGATAAACACAATCTTGCACTTGAGACGCTTGAAAAAGCTCTCGATTTCGCATCTAATAACGCCCAGTTGCGCGACTATCTTCAAAGTCGAAGAGATTTTATCAAGCGCGCCGCTGAGGGCACACAAGAGCCTCAAACCGGGCCGACGCCCCTGCGGATGAATTGACAAAACGACAATAAAAGGCAATCAAACCATGAACAAGCACAGTTCAAGAAGAGAGTTTTTGCGGACGGCGACATTAGGAGCGGCCTCTGCCGCGATAGGTACATCTTTGTCCCGAACGGCACACCCGGCATCACCCCGTTCTTCCGAAAAGCCCAATCTCGTGTTCATCTTCGCCGATCAGTGGCGGGTTCAGTCGACCGGCTACATGGGCAATCCGGACGTCAAGACGCCGCACCTCGACAAGCTTGCAAGCCGAAGCGTCAACTTTACTAATGCTGTCTCGGGCTGTCCGGTGTGCAGTCCTTATCGAGCCAGCCTCCTTACGGGGCAATACTGGCTCACTCACGGAATATTCTATAATGACAAGCCTTTGGATCCTGAGGCGATGACGATTGGCAAGGTCTACAATCGCGCCGGGTACGAAACCGGCTACATCGGCAAGTGGCACGTCGATGGCCGCGGCAGGACTTCGTTTATCCCAAAAGAGAGAAGACAGGGCTTCGATTTCTGGAAGGCCCTCGAATGCACGCACAATTACAACAAATCTCTCTATTACGGCGACACGGACGTCAAACGCTACTGGGACGGTTACGACGCTATAGCTCAGACCCGCGAGGCTCAGGAATACATCCGCAGGCACGCCGGCAAATCTCCCTTCGTTCTGTTCATGTCGTGGGGGCCTCCGCACGCCCCGTATCAAACGGCTCCGGATAAATACCGCAGAATGTTTCCCGATCCGGATAAAATCGCCCTGCGTCCCAACGTACCGAAATCGCTGAGGAAAAAGGCTCAGCAGGAGTTAGCGGGTTATTACGCTCACATCGCCGCCTTGGACGGTTGTATAGCGGATATTGTCGAGACGATAGAGGAATCTGGCATCGAGGACAACACGATCCTGGTCTTTACCGCCGATCATGGTGACATGCTGCGCTCTCGCGGCATGGCCAAGAAGCAAAAACCCTGGGAGGAATCTGTCCGAGTTCCATTTTTGATCCGCTATCCCGCCGCACACGGCAACCAGGGCAGAGAGATCGACATGCCGATCAACACACCGGATATCATGCCGACTCTGCTTGGCCTTAGTGGCATATCCATCCCGGAATCGGTTGAGGGCAAAGATTTCTCCGGCGTCATCCGGGGAACCCAAACTCCGGACAACGACGCCGCTTTGATTGCGTGCCCCGTGCCGTTCCACCAGTGGAGCTATCGCAGAGGCGGACGGGAATATCGCGGCGTGCGTACGCGACGCTACACCTACACGCGAGACCTCAACGGCCCCTGGCTGCTCTATGACAACAAGATGGACCCGCATCAGCTCAGAAACCTGTGTAATAATCCCGAGTATTCCAAGATTCAGGCGGAACTGGAGAAGATGCTGCAACAAAAGCTCAAAGAAACAAACGACGAATTCCTGCCCGGCCCGAAATACATGGCCATGTGGAACTACACGTGGGACGGTAGCGACGGGCGGAAATGAGCTTCCGTAAAGACCAGTGAAAGGAAGAACCGATATGAGAACGCATAGACGTGTCGATGTCGCCTTGTTGCTGATAGCCGTTATCGCAGTGCCGGCCATGTCGTTTGCCGACGGTCCTGTTCGGATCGCAATACAGGAAAACTCTTTATCAATTGACGAAGGCTCTTCGGCGCTGCTACGCTACGCATATCGCGATGTGCCCTACAAGCCCTGTGTGCAGGAGTTATTCACGCCGGATGGCATTAATATCCTCCGCGATTCACCCGCCGACCACGAGCATCATCACGCGCTGATGTATGCCGTAAGCGTCGACGGCCTGAACTTCTGGGAAGAACGAAGAGAACCGGGACGACAAAAACATATTCGTTTTTCCAATGTGGCCATAGACACAAAAAGTCAGACGCCCCACGGAGGTTTTACGGAAGAACTCGACTGGATAAATCCGGAAACGGAAGAACTGCTGCTGGAGGAGTCCCGAACAATTCAAGTGTGCCGTCCGGAAGATGATGAGAGTACGCTTCTGAGCTGGCAATCCGAATTTTCAGTGCCGGAGGGCAAGAAATCGGCGACCCTCAGCGGCTCGCATTATTTCGGTCTGGGCATGAGATTTGTCCAGTCTATGGACGAGGGCGCCGGGTTTCGCAATTCGAGCGGCGAGGCGGGCGAAGTCGTTCGAGGCGACGAAAGACTAACGCGTGCAGAGTGGTGTGCAATCACCGGGCAAGCCGACGAAAAGGCCGTTACGATCGCAATGTTCTGCCATCCGGACAATCTGCGCCATCCAACACATTGGTTCACTATGGCAAAGCCCTTTGCTTACCTTTCGGCCACGATGAATCTTCATCGTGAGCCGCTTAAGATAAACGCCGATGAGCCGCTCGTACTTAGATACGGCGTGGCGGTCTGGGACGGGCAGGTTGAGAATGACCGAATTGGTCGGCTGTATCGCCGGTGGATCGAGAATAATTGAAACTCAAGACAAATCGAGGAGAAAGCAATGTCCGACAAACAGGAAGCTCGGAAAGATAGCAGAGCGGCAATAACGCGCCGACGGTTCATTCACGGTGCAAGTGCGGCGGCGGTGACAATTGCCGGCGTCTCCACAGGCAAAGTGCTCGGCGCAAACGAGCGTTTGGGCGTGGGCTTCGTGGGCTGCGGCGGCAGGTCCAGCGCCCACTTCAAGACCGTGCATTATCTAAAGAACAACGGTTATAACGTGGACATCGTCGCGGCCTGCGACACATACAGGCCGCGGCTGCAGAATAAAGTG
Source organism: uncultured Pirellulales bacterium (assembly GCA_964598225.1). Lineage (GTDB taxonomy): Bacteria > Planctomycetota > Phycisphaerae > Sedimentisphaerales > Anaerobacaceae > SG8-4. The sequence continues at coordinate 32,909 of CAZRBG010000031.1, read as the reverse complement.
AAGGGCTACAACGCCAAAGGATACAGCGATCATCGCAAGCTGCTCGACGACCCGAACGTCGACGTCGTCTGCATCGCCACGCCCGACCATCACCACGGCTATCAGGCAATCGACGCCGTCCGGGCGGGCAAGGACGTCTATTGCGAGAAACCGGTCACGCACTGGCGGCAGTTTGACCTCACGAAAAGACTTGCCGCAGAGGTAAAAAAGAGCGCCCGGGTGTTCCAACTCGGCACACAGGGGATGAGAGACTCGGCATGGTGGCAGATGAGGGATCTCATCCGGGAGGGACTTATCGGGCGGCCCGTTCATGCCGAATGCGGATACTTCCGCGTTGGCGACTGGGGAGAGCGCGGCATGCGAATCGACGATCCGAACGCCAAGCCGGGCCCGGAACTGAACTGGAAAGGCTTTCTGGGCGATGCGCCGAAGCGCCCCTTTGACGTCAGCCGATACTTCCGCTGGCGAATGTACGAAGACTATGCGGGCGGGCCGTCGACCGACCTGTTCCCGCACTCGCTCACGCCCGTGATATTCATGCTGGGCGTAGAAATGCCCGCAAACGCGGTCGCAACCGGCGGCAAGCTGCGCTACCAGCAGCGTGAGATTCCGGATACATACAATATGCTCATTGATTACCCCGAGAAAATAACCGTCGCAGTGCTCGGAACGCAGGCGAATAACTACCCCGGCACGGGATCGCGCGGCTCGGGGCAGCGAATCCCGATCATCCGCGGCTGGGAAGGGACCCTGACAATCGAGAAGAACGAGATCGTTTTTATACCGGCACAGGGCTCTGAGAAAAAGCCCAGGCGCTTTGCGATCGATCACGGGGAGGATTTCGTCGAGTACTGGCGGACGTTCCTCAATTGCTGCCGGACGCGAAAGAAAGAAACGCTGAGCACGATGGATTTAGCCTACAAAGTGCAGACTCCGCTACAGATGGGCATGTTGGGCCTGCAGGAAGGAAAGGTCGCCAGATTCGATTCGACACTAGAGAAGGTTCTGCTTTAGTTATTCCGGTAATCTCGTGAAAGGCTGTCTCCAGCCGTTTGCTCTGCTATGAATAGGGTGGGGCAAGCCCCACCCTACAAACTATTGAAGACATCATGAAAAAGTAGAATAAGGTATGTAAGTCAACATGACGGAAAAGAATCAAAACAGCGACTTCGAAAACCTTCGCGAGAAAGCCGAAGAAAAGCTTCGCCGCGAAAAAATACCTGCTGACTCGATCAGCAAAGAAGCTGCCGTCGAGACGCTGCACGAGCGGTGCGTTCATCAGATCGAGCTTCAGATGCAGAACGAGCAGCTTCGCCATGCGCAGGCTGAGCTGGAGAAATCCCGGCACATATATAGCGACCTGTTTGATTTTGCCCCTGTCGGTTACTTTGTGCTGGACGCAAAAGGCAATATCTCAGAAGTGAACTGACCGGCGCCTCGATGATCGGCACGGAGAGAAATGTGCTTGTTGAAAAGCCGTTTGCGCTCTTCGTCGCCAACGACGATAAGGACCGCTTCTATTTGTGCCGCAAGCAAGTTCTTCGGTCGGGTGTCCGCGATAGATGCGATCTAAAAATAGTCCGCAGAGACGGCGTCGGCTTCTTCGCAGAGCTGCTCATCGACCCCGTTCTGGACGCCGAGGTCGAGGTGTGTTTGTTCAGCGTGCCGCGCGAGCTGCTCGATAACGCTGTCAAGCACGCGCAGGCCGGAAAAGTGTGGGTTTCTATCGGCACCAAGCACGGCAGAATCCGCATTACAGTCAAAGATGACGGCGTGGGGTTCGAGTCTGCCGAAGTGAAGGAGAAGGATGCCGAAGCGGGTCATTTCGGCTTGTTTTCCATTCGAGAACAATTAGAAAGTCTGGGCGGACAGTTTACTGTTGAATCAAAGCCCGGACGGGGGACCACGGCTATGGTGGTGGTCTGAATTGACAAGAGGCGGGCTTACAGCTCCGGGTGGCAGCCTCATCCCGATAGCCATTCGTGGCGAGGGCGTCTCGCCCTCGTAATTTTAAACAAGGGCAAGATGCCCTCGCCACGAACGGGAAAAAGTGCGGATACCTTCGTTTTTATTTGTCAAGGAAAGGGAAATGCTTTATAATGGCCGGCGAGAAGGATGAAAATCGAACGCGCCTATACTGCTTTTATCAAAATAGGATAGACAACAATGAAGAAAACCGCCAAAACAAAGCCGGAAAAGGAATCTCAGCCTCTTTCTGCAGAATCTCTTAAGCAAACCGGGGTGACTCAAATACCCAAGGTGCGCACGAGGATTTTGGGCTTTGATGAAGTCCTGCACGGGGGGCTTCCGGAAAAACGGACCACCCTGATCAAAGGCTCGGCGGGGACCGGCAAGACCGTTCTCGGGCTGGAGTTTCTGTATCGCTCGGCGCTGGAGGGCGAGCCGGCGATGTTTATCTCGTTCGAGGAAACCGCCGACGTCCTGAGGCAGAATGCTCTGTCGATGGGCTGGGACATTCCGGCGCTGGAGGCGTCGGACCGTTTTTTCCTCTGGCAGGCGCAAATCGACCGAAACGCGGTCAGCAGCGGGCAGTTCAGCATAGATTCCCTGCTGGCGGTCATACAGGGCAAGGCCGCGCAGATCGGCGCCCGGCGGATTATGATAGACGCCCTTGACGTGCTCATGCGGATTTTCGAGGACCCGAACAAGGAACGCAACGAGATGTACCGTCTGCACGACTGGCTCATCGAGCAGCAATTCACCACGATACTGACGGCAAAAGCGCCCCGCGATTCCGAGCACCTATACCGTTACGAATTCCTCGATTACATGGCCGACTGCGTCCTGCTTCTGGACTTGAGGGTCGCCCAGCAGGTCGCCACGCGCCGGCTGCGGGTGGTCAAGTACCGGGGCTCGGGCTTTTGCTCCAATGAGTATCCCTATATCATAACCGAGCGGGGCAACGTGGTTATGCCCGTCAGCACGATGGCGCTGATGCACCAGCCCCTGGGCGAGAAGATATCCAGCGGCGAACCCAATCTGGATGAGGCCCTGGGCGGGGGATTTCACCAGGCGTCGAGCGTGCTGGTTTCCGGGCCGACCGGCAGCGGCAAGACCACGCTGGCGGCCACGTTCGCCGAAAAAGCCTGTGCCCGCGGCAAGAGGGTCTTGTACGCCAGTTTCGAGGAGTCGCAGCAGGCCATCGTAGCCGCTATGCTCTCGCCGGGGATTGACCTGCGTCCGGCCCTGAAAGAAGGACGCATCGAGTTTCATACCATCATGCCCGAAGCGCTTGTGGTGGAAGAGCACCTGTATCTGATCCTGCGGAAGATAGAACAGTTCGGTCCCGACCATGTCATAGTGGACGCCATATCGGGCTGTCAGCGCATGGGGACCCTGGAGGCGGCGTTCGACTTCGTGGCCCGTCTGGTCGATATGTGCAAGCAGCGCAATATCACCTGCGTAATGACCAACCAGTTGGAAAGCAACGAACAGCACGCCAACATCAGCGGCATAGGCATCTCCTCGACCATAGATACGCTGATAATGATAAGATACTTCGAGGCCGACGGGCGCATACAGCGGGATCTGGTCGTCGTCAAGTCGCGCGGAGCGTACCATTCAAATCGTCATCACTTGTATTCCATCACCGACGATGGGATACAAATAAGTCTTAGGGACAATGAAGGGGACTAAGATCGTGAATGTTCCATCAGGCAAAACGACCGGCAAAAAGAAGAAAACATCGCGATCCGGATCGTCCGCTGGTCGACCGTCTAACGGGGTCAAGTACCACATGCGCTTGTTTGTTGCCGGCGACGAGCCGAATTCTGTGACGGCTCGGAGAAACATCAGAGATCTCTGTTCGGAACATTTGGAAGGGAATTTCAACCGCGAAATCATCGACGTGTTCGAGGATTTCGCCGCCGCTGTTGAGGAAAACATCATGGTCTCCCCGGCGCTGGTAATCGATAAGCCGAACAGGGCCAAAGTATTCGGAAATCTCGAGAATAAAGATCGCGTGCTTTCAGCGCTGGGGTTGAAATGAACGAGCGAAAGCCCACATATCAGGAACTTGAAACAAAGCTGGCCCAGGCCGAGCAGATACTCGAAACCATCCAGCAGGGCCAGGCCGATGCAGTAGTATCGAGCAAACAGGTCATGATCCTGCGCCTCAGAGAAGCCGAGTGTGCGTTGCGCGAGAGCGAGGAGAAACTCGCACTTGCCGCCAGCGGCACGAAAGTCGGGATCTTCGAGCGCAATCTGGTTACGGAAGAGATTATAGCAACAGAGCAAAACGCCCGTCTGCTCGGTCTGCGCACAACAACAACAACAACAACAACAACAACAACAACACTTTCCCAGCATTATCAATACCAGGATTGGAGGCGGTGTGTCCACCCTGAAGATCTGGAGCGGGTCGAAGCTGAGATGGACCGCTGCCAGGCCGAGCACACGGCTTTCGAGATGGAGTATCGGGTCGTCTGGACCGACGGCGGCGTGCACTGGATAGCCGCACGCGGTCTGTTCCAGTACGACGCAGAAGAGCAGCCCGAGCGATTGATTGGCATCCTGATGGACATCACCGAGCGCAAGACCGCCGAGGAAGCACTGGTCAAAAGCGAGGAGAAATTCCGCGGCCTGTTCGACTCCATGACCGAGGCGTTTGTATTGTTCGAACTGATTCGGGATGAGAGCGGCACGACTGTTGACTGCCGCATCGTCGATGCTAATCCTGCGCTGGAGAAGATGTCGGGCATCGCCGCATCGGATGCCATCGGGCGAACCATGCGGGAGATGTTTCCCGACATAGACCAGTTCTGGTTCGATACCTACGCCAAGGTCGAACAAACCGGCGAACCGACCACATTCGAGCGCCGGTTCGATCCGCTGGAGCGCTCGTACCATGCTTCCATATATCGCCTGGGGACCGGCCGCGTCGCCGCCGTTTTCACCGACATAACCGCGCGCAAAGAAGCCGAGGCTGAGCTGCTGCGGAATTATAAGGAGCTGGAACGATTCAACCGCGCTGCGGTGGGGCGGGAGCTGCGAATGATCGAGTTGAAAAAGCAGGTCAACGAGCTGGAAGAAAAGCTCGGACAGCCGCCGCGATATTCTCTGGAATTTGTTGAAGATGGCTAACGAGAAACGTAATTTGAAAAAGAACAGCACCACAACTTCTCAGCGGGCCGATGCAATGGCCGCCGCCGCACAGGACCTGGAAGCGGCCAACGAGAAGCTCCAGGAGCAGGCGGAGGAGCTGGCCGCGCAGACCGAAGAGCTGCGAACGGCCAACGAAGAGCTGCGCAGCCGCGAGCAAGCCCTGGTCGAGGCCAGGGAGCACTGGGAGCGGACGTTCGATAGCGTCCCGGACCTTGTAGCGATTCTGGACGACCGGCACCGGATCGTCCGGGCCAACCGCGCGATGGCCGAGCGGCTTGGGCTGCCGTCGGATCAGTGTATCGGATTGCCCTGCTACAAGGCCGTCCACGGCACCGACGAGCCGCCAGCGTTCTGTCCGCACGCGCGGACGTTGCGCGACGGCGCCGAGCACCTGGCCGAGGTACGCGAAGACCGGCTCGGCGGCGATTTCATGGTCAGCACCACGCCGATTCACGATGAGCGAGGAAAAATGTACGGCTCCGTGCACGTGGCCCGCGACGTGACTGAGCGAAAACGCGCGGAACTGAAAGCACGAGAGGTGCAGCGAAGGACCGTCTTCGCCAATCGCGTGCTCCGTGCGTTCGTCGAGTACGACGGCAACGAGTTGTTCGAGCGGGCGCTGGAGATCGTGCAGGAAGAGATGGCCAGCCGCCAGGGAGTCTTCGGGTACATTCCCGAGCCGGGGCATTTGATCTGTCCGAGCCTGTCGAGGATGCTCGATGAGTGCGAGATCGAGGGCAAATGCATTCACTACCCGCCCGAGAAATGGAAGGGCCTGTGGGGCCGCGCGCTGACGGAAAAACGCTCGCTGTATACCAATGAGGCGCCGCCTGTGCCGCCGGGCCATCCTGCCATCCACAACAATCTGGCCGCACCCATCGTTTTTCACGACCAGACCATCGGACTGCTGAACCTCGCCAACAAAGAAGGCGGCTACGGCGAAGAGGATCGCCAAACGCTGGATCACATCGCGGCCAGCATCGCGCCCGTTCTGTACGCCTGGATTGAACGCAAGTTGCGCGAAGATGAGCGCACCAGGGCGGAGGATGCGTTGCGGGAGAGCAAAGAACGGCTGCAGCGCGCCCAGGAGATCGCGCATTTAGGCAGTTGGGAGCTGGATCTGGTCTCGGACGAGCTGACATGGTCGGACGAGGTATACCGGATATTCGGCTTGCAGCCTCAGCAGTTCGGCGCGACGTACGAGGGCTTTCTGGAGCGTGTGCATTCGGAGGATCGGGCCGCCGTTGATGCGGCATACTCGGACTCGGTGCGGCAAGGACGGAACTCGTACGAGATCGAGCACCGGATATGCCGCGCAGATACCGGCGAGGTCCGGTTCGTCCACGAAAAGTGCGAGCATCTGCGCGACGAGGCCGGCAGGGTCATTCGCTCGATGGGGATGGTCCAGGATATCACCGAGCAAAAGCGGGCCGAACAAAAACTCGAGCGTACGAATGCGAATCTCGAAGAGTTTGCCTATGTGACCTCGCACGACTTGCAGGAGCCTCTGAGGGCAATGGCCAGCTATTCGCAGTTGCTGGAAAAACGGTACAAGGACAAGCTCGATCAGGACGCGAAGGATTTTATCGGTTTTATCGTCGAGGCGGCGGATCGAATGCAGACGCTGATTGCAGACCTGCTGGCGTATTCCCGCGCCGGCAGGAAAGGCCTGAAGATGAGCCGCGTGAATTGTAACGAGGTCGTGCGCGGCGTCACCGAGGGGTTGTCGCAGGCCATAGAAGACGCCGGGGCCACGGTCAGTTACGAGGACCTGCCGGCCGTCGCCGGCGCCGAAGTGGCCTTTACGCAGGTGTTTCAAAACCTGATCGGCAACGCGCTGAAGTTCCACGGCCCGCAGCCGCCCGAGATCCGCATTGCTGCTACAAGAGGTTACAACGAATGGATCTTTTCCGTCAGCGACAACGGGATCGGCATGGAGCCGAAATATGCCGAGAAGATATTCAAGGTTTTTCAGCGGCTGCATTCGAGAAGCGAATATGACGGCACGGGCATCGGGCTGTCCATCTGCAGGAAAATCGTGGAAAACTGGGGCGGCAGAATCTGGGTCGAATCCGAGCCGGGACGCGGCTCGACGTTTTATTTCACGGTGCCCAAATGAGATGTAACAGGAAGGAATTCTATCCTATGGTAAATGGTGAATGGCTTGCCAATAACAAATGTGCGTCTGGCGCAGGAGGCATTGAAAGAAGGAAAGAAATTGAAAGGAAATATTAGCGTGAACCCGATTGAGATACTTTTGGTCGAAGACAATCCCGCCGACGTGCGTCTGACGCAGGAGGCGTTGAAAGAAGAGAAGCTGTACATGAATCTGCACGTGGTCAACGACGGCGTGGAGGCCATGGCCTTTTTGCGCCAGGAAGGCTCGTACGCCAAAGTGAAGCAGCCGGACCTTATCCTTCTGGACCTGAACCTGCCGAAAAAGGACGGTCGCGAAGTGCTCGAAGAGATCAAGAACGATAAGGAGTTGGAGATGATTCCCGTGGTGGTCCTGACTATTTCGAAGGCCGAGGAAGACGTCGTCAGATCGTACCACCTGCACGCTAACTGCTATATCACAAAACCTATCGATCTGAACCAGTTTTCCAAAGTGGTCAAGACGATCAAGGATTTCTGGTTGACGGTGGTGAAGCTGCCGCCGAAAGATTAAGTTCCGGTTCATTGTTTTTGCCGAGCGAGTGACGGCTTGTGGAAAATAATCGCATAAACATTCTGTTAGTCGAAGACAATCCTGCAGACGCCCGGTTGGTCGTTGAGATGTTCAAAGAGTGCAGCGATCCGGAGTTTGCGAGCACGCACACCGAGCGGCTCGAAGACGCGTTGCAGATGCTCGAGGGCGAAGAATTTGACGCCGTTCTGCTTGATATCAAGCTGCCGGACAGTGACGGTTTCAACGGCCTGGAAAGGATAATCGCCAGCAAGCCCCGTCTGCCTGTGGTGATGTTGACCGGTGTGGACGACGAGAATATGGGCATTCAGGCTCTGCACAAGAACGCCTCGGATTACCTGGTTAAGGGCAAGATAGACGAGCAGCTCCTGTCGAGGAGCATCCGCTACGCTATCGAGCGCAAGAAGGTCCAAGCGGAACTGCACGAGGCCAATGCCCGGCTCGCCGAGCATTCAGCCGATCTCGAGGTGGCGAATCAAACGCTGAAAGATTCTCGTCTGGCGGCGCTCAACCTGATGGACGATGCGATTGCCGCCCGCCGGCAGGCCGAGCAAGCCTTCGAACAACTGCGACAAAGCGAAGAGCGGCTGAGGCTTGTTATCGAGAGCAGCCGTACGGGGACCTGGGATTGGGATGTGCGGACGAATCAGGTGATCTGGAACGATATCCTGTTCGAGATGTTGGGATTGAACGCCACTACGGAGCCGGTCAGGGCTGAGACTTTTTTCAATTACATCCACGTCGACGACCGGGAGCGTGTGGAGGAAAAGGTGAAGCTGGTTTTTGAGAAGGGGCGTGAATTCAATGATGAGTTCAGGATTATACGGGCCGATGGGAAGGTCTGCTGGCTGTTGAGCCGGGGCGAATTGTACCGCGACGAGAGCGGAAAGCCGGTTCGGATTACCGGTGTGAACTATGATATATCCAGGATTAAATTTGCCGAGGAAAAGATTAGAGACATAGCAAAATTTCCCGGCGAAAATCCCTATCCGGTAATACGGCTATCCGAAGACGGAACCATATTGTACAGTAACACGGCGGGCCTGTTGTTTCTGAAGGAGTGGAATTGTGAAATCGGCCAAAAGGTGCCTGAAAGATGGCAGGTTCTGACCAAAGAATCACTGCGATATGCCCGTATGGTAGTCAGAAAAGACACATGCGGCAGCCACATCTTTTCTTTTGCCGTCGCCCCTATAAAGGAGGGCAGATATGTCAACTTATACGGTCGGGACGTAACGGTCCAGGAACAGATCAAAGAATTGTTACGCAAGAACCGGGACGAGCTCGAGGAGAAGGTAAAAGAGCGGACGGCCGAGCTGGCTAAAACGGTGGATCAACTTCAACAGGAGGTCGAACAACGGAGGCGGACCGAACAATCACTTCGAGAGCGAACGAGGGACCTGGATGCATACTTTTCACATACCATTACCCCGCTGGTCATTCTCGACAAGGAGTTTAACTTTATCCGCGTTAATAAGGCTTACACCGAGTCATGCCAGAAGGATATGTCGGAACTTGTGGGGCGCAATCATTTCGAATTCTTTCCACACCAGGAGAACCGGAGAATCTTCGAAGAGGTCGTCAGGAGCAAGACCCCTTACCAGACATTTGCCAGGCCTTTCTTTTTTCCCGACCATCCGGAATGGGGCGTAACCTTCTGGGACTGGACGCTGGTGCCGGTCCTCGATGAGGGCGGCGAAGTAGAATTTCTGCTGTTTTCGCTGAAAGACGTCACGGAGCGCGAGCGTGCGGTAAATGAAATTCGCGCCAATCGTCAAGAGCTTCGGGAACTCACGGCCGAGCTTCAGCTTGCTGAAGAGCAGGAACGCCGCCGAATTGCGGTCGATCTCCACGATTCGGTAGGCCAGCTTCTCGCTTTGTCGTCGTGGAAGGTCAATAATATGAAAAAGTCGGCCCCGGAGCAATTGCGGGCGTCTATCGAGGATCTCTGGAATCATCTCGACGAAGCCATCCGCAAGACTCGTACGCTAAGCTTCGATCTGAGCCCGAGCAGTCTTTACGATCTGGGTTTCGAGACGGCGGTCGAAGATTTAGTTGACAAGATGAGCAAGGAACGTCATATTCGATGCAGTTTTGAAAACGAACCGTCAACCAAGCCGTTGACCGATGACGTGAAAGTTCTTTTATATCGTTCGATTCGGGAACTGCTGATCAACAGCGCGAAACACGCCGAGGCCGGCCTCGTGAAGGTAAAGTTACTGCGATTCAATTCCGATATTTGCGTCAGGGTCGAAGATGACGGCAAAGGATTCGACGCGGCTATCATGAATAACGAATCGACAAAAAGAAAGGGATTCGGCTTACTAAGCATTCGCGAACGGCTGAACAATATCGGGGGGCAATTTGAGATCGAATCGGCCGACGGCCACGGGACGAAAGCGATCTTAACAGTCCCACTTAGTTTAAATGACGAAGAAGAGCCCGGAAGGAGTTGACCTGTGAGCATACGAATTTTATTAGCCGACGATCACAGTATTGTCCGTCATAGCCTCAGCACGTCCTTGCAGGAGGAAACGGACATTGAAGTAATTGGACAGGCTGACAACGGCATAACGACTGTTGAACTTGCTAAGGAATTGTCACCCGACATTGTTGTGATGGATATCGGGATGCCCGACCTCAACGGGATCGAAGCCACGCGGCAACTGGTGAAAGAATCCCCTTCGGTGAAGATCATCGGGCTTTCGATGCATTCCGGCAACAAGTATGTCAGGGAGATGTTTCGAGCCGGTGCGTCGGGATATCTGCTCAAGAATTCCCCGCTTGAGGAGTTGGTCAAGGCGATCAGGACCGTCTCCGAGGGCAAAACATACGTCAGCCCGTCGATAGGCGACGTCGTTATCCAGGATTATGTTAGTTCCTCAGACAAGGCAACATTGGCTTTTTCGGTGCTCAGCGACAGGGAACGGCAGGTTCTGCAGCTTCTGGCCGAAGGCCATACGACCAAACAGATCGGCCTGCGTTTGCACATCAGCTCGAAAACGGTCGAAGCCCACCGGCTGCGGGTCATGAATAAACTGAACATAGATAATATAGCACAGTTGACCAAATATGCCATTCAGGAAGGCCTGACGATGCTCGAGTCGTAAGTCCTTATATAGTTTTAACTTATTTCTTCTTCATTTCGTTACCGCCGAAGCTGCAAAGGCCCGTGTTGCGTTCATTAAAAAGGTTTTATCAGCAAATTACGTAGTACAAATTCAGGATTTCCCCTATTCCCGCCTTCTCTACCTTTTGGTATAGATGACGCCAGTAGCTCGTAAGAGTAAGAAAGAGTATTTGGTGTTGATTCAGTATCTTGAAGGAGAGTAAGCCATGGAATCGGCAGTTGTTCATAAAGGAAGCATAAGCAGGAAATTCCTAAAGGCGGAAGGAAGCGGCCGTTGCCCGGAATGCGGAGCCGTGATGAACGAAGTGGAGCGATGCACTGAAAGCGGATGCACGTATATCTGGTTCGAATGCAGCAGGACCGCCTGCGACGGCAACTGGCTGCAAAGAAAATCGAACAGCCTCTGTATAGGGGCTTAGACGACATCCTAAGAGAACAAGGAGAAGCATATCTTCGAGTCAACTAAAAGCAATGATAAGATGGACGTGGAGAGAACATTTATGGCCGATGTAAAAATGCCGCACCCGGGACATGACAAACACTTGTGCTATCTAACCAACCTTGGTTTCCACAAAGACAATACAGAAGAATATAGCAAGTTGGTGAAAGAACCGCAGTTTTTCTGTAAGAACTGCGGCAGAGCGGCAGCCAACGAGAAGAACCTTTGCAATCCGGTGAAAATGTAATTGCCGAGCCGGTTTTATGCCGTAAGAGAGGTTCGTCGGCCGACAGGATTGTTCGGCATGTTAGACATGCGCCGAGTTTGTCTTGATACATAGTCTCTATCGAAACGGCATTGAAGTTGTAAAATGCATTCCCGCTCGGAGAACAAAATGGCAAAAGAAAAAGAATATCTAACGGCTCTGTGCACCGTCTGCAGGAATATTGTCTCCGAATTCGAATATAACAAAGTTTTGTCTTCTCTGGTTGAAGGGGCTGCTTCCTGCTTAAACGCAAAAGCAAGCTCCGTTAGATTGCTGGACAGATCGGGGCAAATCCTCGAAGTCGGCGCGGTGGAAGGACTTTCCGAATCGTATCTCAATAAGGGACCGGTGGAAGTCGACAAAAGCCCGATTGATAAACAAGCACTTCAGGGCAAAACCGTACAAATTAAGAACGTTGCCAGGGATAAGCGTTATCAGTACCCCCAGGAAGCAAAAAAGGAGGGAATCAAATCGGTCATCTGCGTTCCTTTGCAGTGCAAGGAACGTTTGTTGGGGATTCTGAGGATTTACACTGATGAAGAACGTATATTCGACGACGAGGAAGTCACTTTCATCAGAACGTTAGCCCTGCAGGGCGCTGCGGCTATCAGGAATTCCCAAAGAAATCAAAGGCTGAAGAACCTCAACTTGATCGGCAAGGCATTCACTTCGGAGCTGAAGACAAGAAAGATCCCTTACCTGATATGTCAAAGTGCCTCTGAGGAGATGTACGCCAAAGGCGCATCCTTACTGATGATAAATAATCAGACCAAAGAGCTGGAAAGTGTAGCCGATTACGGCTTGAGCGAAGAATTCAAAAGCAAAGGACCGATTGAGACGGATAAGTCCATTAAGGAATGCTTAAAAGGTTGTGAGGTGGTGATAGCGGATGCCGCCGAGGATAAACGGATACAATACCCTAAAGCAGTCAAAAAAGAAGGGATTAGGTCTATCATCTGCGTTCCCCTTAAACTCAGGGATAAGGTGGTGGGCGCTCTCAGGGTATATACCGGCTATGATTACCAATCGAACGTAGAAGACATGGAGTTTCTGGGAACGTTAGCGGACTTCGGTGTAACGGCCATGGAAAATGCAAGATTGTACGAGCATATAAAACGCGACTATGAAGACCTGACAAAGGATGTGTGGAAATGGTACGGCTGGGGAGAGCATCCGCCGCGGGTTTAGGACGATATTCTTAACAGAGTACTTGGACGGTAGAGACAATTAATGAGTGAAGCTTTTGCCATTTCGCACCAGGGTTTGATGAAGTGGCTTGACGGTGCTGTGAAAACGTTCGATGTTCTCGGCCCGGTCAAGAACAGACGAGGCCAGGTGACCTTCGAGCCGATTCAGGATGTACGCGTTCTCGACCTCGACTATGGCTCAACGATGCTGGCGCCGCGGCAGTTCATTTATCCGTCCCGGCAGACGCTTTTCAATATCGACAGAAAAACCGGTCGACATGAAACTATTACGCCAAAGGAAGCGAAAAGAAGAATGATCTTTGCGATTCATCCTTGTGACATGCACGCGATAAGCGTCTTGGACAGAACGTTTCTGGAGGGCTTCAAAGATGCCTATTACAAAGAGCGAAGGGAGCAAACACTGACAGTTGTTTTGAATTGCAATGAGGCCTGTGAAAGCGGATTCTGCGAATCGATGGGGACCGGACCATTTCTCCAACTGGCCGATGGCTTTGACGTCGTTTTGACCTCGAAACTGAATGATTATCTTGTAGAGTTCGGTTCGGAAGAAGGGAAAAGGATTTTCGAAAACGTTGACAGCACGAGAAGCACCACAAGTCAGGACTTCACCGAAAAAGAAGAAATCGAAGCCCGAGCCAGAGGTTCTTTCGAGAAGAAGATCGAGACAGGCGGATTGCCGGAGCTTCTCATGCAGAATCTGGATCATCCGGTATACAAAAGAACAGCAGAATCCAGATGCCTGGGCTGTACAAACTGTACGATGGTTTGCCCTACGTGCTATTGTTACAACATCGAAGATACTACTTCTTACGACCTTCAGACAACCAAAAGAAGCAGGTATTGGGATTCATGCCAGGAACTTAATTTTGCCAGAGTTCACGAAGGTAACTTTCGGTCGTCACGTAAAGCAAGATTGAGGCAGTTTGTTACGCATAAACTGTCCACCTGGGTGGAGCAGTACGGTTGTTTCGGCTGTATAGGCTGCGGCAGATGTATGACCTGGTGTCCGACGAAGATTGATTTGACCGAGATTGCAAAGGAAATACAACGGGACGTAAGGATGGAGAACGCCAAATGAGAACGGCGAACACAAATCCGCTTCAGCCGGCAGAGGCTACAGTCGAGCAGCGAATTGTCGAGACGGAGAATACATTTTCGCTTCAATTATTAACCGAGGGCGATGGTTTTTCTTTCAAGCCGGGTCAATTCAATATGCTGGGCCTTCCGGGCATTGGCGAAGCGCCGTTTTCTTTCAGTTGGATCGACGAACAGAATAGAACGTTCATTCAGACAATCCGGGAGGCAGGCAATGTTGTCGACGCTTTGTCAAAATTGAAAAAGGGACAAAAGGTTCATATTCGCGGGCCTTACGGCACCGGCTGGCCGCTGGAAAAGGTCGACGGCAAGAACGTGATCATCGTCGTGGGCGGCATCGGAATGGCGCCCCTGAGGCCGGTGGTCCATTATTGCATTCAAAATAAAAGCAGGATGGGAAAAATATGTCTTCTCTATGGAGCGCGAACACCGGAAGATATGCTTTTTAAGGATGATTTGAAAAATTGGTCTGACCAAATCAATGTTTTACTATCGGCCGATGAGATAAACCAACAAATCGAACTGAAAGTACACGAAGGCCTTGTGACCGGTCTTTTTGATCAGTTGGATGTTTCATTGCCCGAGACGGTCACGTTTACCTGCGGACCCCAGATCATGATGAAATTTGTCGCCGCGCAGTTGATTTTCGAAGGTCAGAATCCGAACGACATATACGTATCTCTGGAAAGACGTATGAAGTGTGGCATAGCGCACTGCGGCCATTGCCAGATTGGTCCCAAATACGTTTGTAAAGACGGTCCGGTTTTTCGCCTTCCCGACATTCAAAAGTACGCGGATACCCTTATATAAACCGATAAGATGGAAAATAAGAAACCGAAAATAGGTGTCTTCAAGTATAGCTGTTGCGCGGGGTGCGAATTCCAACTGATTTACTTCCAAAGGTATATCAGGGAGATTTTCGAAGCTGCGGACATCACGTATTGTAAAATGCTGCAATCCGGCGGCAACGAAGACGGGCCTTTTGATGTAGCATTGATTGAAGGAGCCATAACCGAACAGTGGCAGCTCGAGCAGCTCAAAAAGGTTCGTTCGGTTAGCAAATATCTGATCCCGATAGGCTCATGTGCCGTCTGCGGCGGCGTTCCGGCCATTAAGAACGCCGACCGGGAATATGAGGTGCAGAAAAGAGTTTACCAGGATACCTCGGTGATTCATTCTGTGAAAACCCACGCTATCGACCAATACGTCAAGGTCGACGGCTATATCAAAGGCTGCCCGATGGGGGTTCGTGATTTGACCGAAACGGTCGTATCGCTGCTGCTGGGCAAAAGGCCTGATTTCCTGCAATATTGCGTTTGCGTCGAATGCAAGCTGGCGGGAAATATCTGCGTGCTCGTCGCTTATGGCGAACCTTGTATGGGCCCCGTGACGAACGCCGGCTGCGGCGCACTGTGTCCATCGCGAAATCGCGGGTGCTACGGATGCTGGGGGCCAATGAAAGACGCCAACGCCGGGGCTCTGGCCGACCAGTTCGAAAAGATGGGCCTGAGCCGGGATGATATACGCCGCAAGTTCACTGAGTTCGGCCAGCCCGCCGAAGAATGGAAAGCGGGACAGGTGAAATCATGACGACGACAAAGAAGATAACCGTTGACTATCTCGCCAGGGTCGAAGGAGAAACGTCGATCATCGTTGAACTCGAACAGGCCCCGGCGATACGACTGAAAATCTTCGAGCCGCCCAGATTTTTCGAAGGCTTTCTGGTAGGACGAAAATATGACGAGGTGGGCGACATCGTCTCGCGAATCTGCGGGATATGCCCCGTTTCGCACATGACTACAGCTATACAAGCCATCGAACGGGCTATGTCGATAGAAGTCAGCGAACAGACCGGAGTTTTGCGGAAGCTGATGAGTATCAGTCAGATAACGGCCAGCCACCTGATACATCTGTATATGCTGGCTATGCCGGATTACTACGACTATCCCGGGATAATCCCTATGCGGGAAGGTTTCAGCAGGCAATTGGGTCATCTGCTGCAAATGAAAGAGGTCGTCAACGAACTAACCGGCCTTATCGGGGCAAGAGCACTGCATCCTGTAACCCATTTGCCCGGCGGTTTCACGGCTATTCCTTCTAATGCCGCCTTCGTCACGATTTTAGAAAAGCTAAAAGGAATAAGGTCTCTGTCCCATCAGGTTGTAGAGGACGTTTCCCAATTCGACGTGCCGGATTTTCATTGCGATTCGGAATACGTCGCTCTGGATGACAAGGGGGAATATGCCGTCAATGAAGGAAGGATCGTCTCGACCGAGGGGCTGAATGTCGATGTGAACGAATACGACGAGTTTTTCGAAGAATCCGAGGTTAGTTATGCCTTTGCAAAGAAATCGAACCTGAGGCAAAGATTCTCTTTCATGGTGGGGGCGCTTGCCCGGCTGAACAACAAGTTTGACAAGCTTCAACCCGAAACGAAAACGCTGGCTGACGGGGTCGATGTCGAATTTCCAAGCGACAATCCTTTTCATAACAATATCGCTCAAAGCCTGGAAGTTGTCGACGGGATCGAGCGATGCATTCAACTGATCGAATCCACTGACTTCGAAGAGGAGGATTTTCACATCAGGATAAAACCGGGCGAGGGCGCATCCGTAACGGAAGCGCCCCGAGGTTTGCTTTATCACAAGTATAGAGTAAACAGAAAAGGCATTGTCGAACGGGCAAACCTTGTGACCCCGACGTCGCACAATTTCCAGAACATAGAAAAAGACCTGAAAAAGCTGGTTGATGAAAACAAAGATAAATCAAGAGACCAAATTCGCCTCTTGTGCGAAAAACTGGTCCGCGCCTACGATCCCTGTTTTTCCTGTTCGGTGCACTAAAAACAGAATAACTACTATGGAAGAGGATTGTGAACTGCAAAAGACAGTCGTACAATTATTGCGAACCGGCAATCGTACACGGAAGTAGAATCTCTTGGTGTAACGAGCGCTTTATGAAACAAAACTGGGAACATTACTCGCATACGGCGGATATGGGAATCCGCGGCTTCGGAGCCACCATGGAGGACGCTTTTGCCGCGGCAGCCTTGGCTATGACGGCCATCAGCGTCGATCCTGAAACAATACAGCAGAAAACGAAAGTGGACATAGTTTGTGAGCAGCCGGATTGCGACCTGTTGTTTATAGACTGGTTAAACAATATCCTATATGAAATGGCGACACAAAAAAAGGTTTTCGGCAAATTCGAGGTTCACATAGATGGCGAGCACTTGATGGGCAAAGCCTGGGGCGAAAAACTCGACCTGTCAAGGCACGATCCGGGTGCGGAGATAAAAGGGACGTCTTATTCGGATCTGAAAGTGGTTGAGAAAGACGGAAAATGGACAGCACAATGTATCATCGACATTTAATAGACGGATTTGAGAGAGGATAAATATATGAACAGGGTCAAAAAACGTTCAGATTGCCAGTGGTCTATTGAACCATTTGAGGGCATGAGGGCACCTTTTATTTTATACGGCGATGATGCGATCGTAAAACATCTGGATGAAAAGGTTTACGAGCAGGGAATGAACGTTGCCCGGCTCCCGGGTATCGTGCGAGCTTCCTACGCCATGCCCGACGCACATTGGGGATACGGATTTCCTATAGGGGGAGTGGCCGCTTTCGATCCCGACAAAGGTGGTGTCATTTCTGCCGGCGGCGTGGGCTTTGACATATCGTGCGGCGTGCGAGCTGTTTTGACCGGCCTCAGTCGTGATGAAATCGAACCTGTCAAGGACAGGCTTGCCGATGAGATGTACCGGATTATTCCAGCCGGGCTGGGAAAGGAAGGCAGACTACGTCTTTCCAGGAACGAAATCGACGAGATGCTGGGCGGCGGCGCACAATGGGCCGTTGAGCACGGATTCGGCACAAAGCAGGACCTGCGGCGCACCGAAGAGAACGGCCGCGCGGCCGGGGCGAAACCCGAACTGGTCTCCGATAAAGCCAAAGAAAGGCAGAAAGGCCAAGTCGGCACTCTTGGTTCCGGAAATCATTATCTCGAAGTGCAACGTGTTGCAGAAGTTTTCGATAAAGAAACAGCCCGTGCGTTCGGGATAGACCGCGGTGATATTATTGTCAGCATCCATTGCGGCTCAAGGGGCCTCGGCCACCAGATAGCGACCGACTTCCTTCCCAGAATGTTAAAAGCGGCCAGAGAAGCCGGAATCGAGCTGCCCGAACGCGATCTTGCCTGCGCGCCGATTAATTCAGACGTCGGACAAAAATACCTCGGAGCGATGCAAGCTGGTATTAATTGCGCGCTGGCGAATCGCCAGGTACTAACCAATCTTGTGCGCGAGGTGTTCGAGAAGGTCGTGCCAAAGGCCGATCTGAGGCTTCTCTACGATATTTCGCACAACACCTGTAAATTGGAAGAGCATAAAATCGATGGTAAAACCAAAAAGCTTTATGTCCATCGCAAAGGTGCAACGCGTGCACTCGGCCCCGGGCATCCCTTGGTCGCTGAGGAACTCAGGGATGCAGGTCAACCGGTTCTGATCGGAGGGACAATGGGAACTCATTCTTATATTTTAGCAGGACTCGGTTCAAGCGCCGAACTGTGCTTTAGTTCCTGTTCGCACGGAGCCGGAAGAGCTATGAGTAGAAAACAGGCGACCAAGAGATGGAGGGGGCAGGAAGTCGTAAGGATGCTGGCCGAAAAGGGCGTTATTATTAAGAGCCGTTCCAAGCGTGGGGTCGCCGAAGAAGCGCCGGATGCTTACAAGGACGTAGACGTCGTCGTGGATGCGACGGAAAAAGCGGGTTTGGCTAAAAAAGTTGCGAAGCTGGCGCCTTTGATTTGCGTAAAAGGTTGAGCCATCAGGACAAAATACTATGGGTAAGCAAAACTCTTCGACAAGGTCCGCTACGCAAGAGGACGACATTAACCAAATGCAACGACGGGAGATTCTCTCTAAAAATCATGCAGCGGAGGCGAAAGATGATTTAGGATTGCCCGACAATACAATGGAGGTGCTTGAACGGCGTTATCTTTTGAAAGACGATGACCAAAATATCATCGAAACACCGAAAGAGCTGTTCAGGAGAGTCGCCTCACACGTTGTGCAGGTCGAGGCAAACTACAGGTCCGGTGTAAGCGTCGATCAGGCCGAAGAAAAATTCTACCGGATGATGAGGTATCAAGAGTTTATGCCCAACTCTCCTACCCTCATGAATGCGGGCACGTATTTCGGCCAATTGTCTGCGTGTTTCGTGCTGCCGGTTGATGACTCTATCGACGAAATATTCGACTCTCTTAAAAATATGGCCAAAATTCACCAGACCGGCGGTGGAACGGGTTTCAGCTTTTCGCATTTGAGACCCAGGGGCGCGCTTGTGTCCTCAACCAAAGGAAATGCTTCCGGGCCGGTGTCTTTTATGAGTATCTTCGATAAAGCCACGGGCGTGATTGTTCAGGGCGGACGCAGGCGCGGAGCGAACATGGGCATTCTGCGATGTGATCATCCGGATATCGTGGATTTCATCGAGGCGAAAAGCCAGAAAGGCATGTTTCAAAACTTCAATCTTTCCGTAGCGGTGACTAACAAGTTCATGGCCGATGTCAAAGCCGACCGTTCCTTCGACCTCAAAGATCCCGCAACCGGCAAAAAGGTTCGCAAGGTCAGAGCCAAATCAGTTTTCGACCTGATCGTCAATGCCGCCTGGCGCAGCGGCGATCCCGGCCTGGTATTTATCGACGAGATCAACAAGAAGAATCCCACACCCGAGGTCGGCAGGATAGAAGCAACGAATCCCTGCGGCGAACTGCCTCTGCTTCCTTTCGAAAGCTGCAATCTGGCTTCCATTAGTCTCGCGAAAATGGTGGACGACGGGCACATTGATTGGGACAAGCTGAGAGACCGGGTCCACTGGGCCATAAGATTTTTGGATAACGTCGTCGAAGTCAACAAGTATCCGCTTGACCAGATTCGAGACATGACTTTGGCCAACCGTAAGGTCGGCTTGGGCGTCATGGGCTTTGCGGACATGCTGATAAGGTTGGGCGTGCCTTACAACTCTGAAGAAGCCCTAAAGGTTGCCGGCAAGCTGATGAAATTTATCCACAATCAATCGCGCGACGCTTCCATGAAACTCGCTGAAGAAAGGGGTGTTTTTCCGAACTTTGACAAATCCATTTACGCCGGGCGGGATCTAAGGCTTCGCAACGCAACGGTCAACACGATAGCGCCGACCGGAACAATAAGTATTATCGCCGCGTGCTCCAGCGGGATCGAGCCTTTGTTCGCGATCAGTTTCGTGCGAAACGTGCTCTCCGGCACCAAGCTGTTCGAGGTCAATCCGTTATTCGAGCGAGCCGCAAAAGAGAAAGGTCTCTACAAGCAGGACATTCTCAGCGAAATCGCGCGAAAAGGTTCGCTGCAAACCGTTAAAGGGATCCCGGCCGACCTCAAGAGAACCTTCGTAACGGCGTTCGACACAGAACCGTTGCAGCATCTGAGGGTGCAGGCGGCCTTTCAGAAATATACCGACAACGCTGTTTCTAAGACTATAAACCTGCCTGAGAATGCCTCCGTCGAGGATATCAGGGATATTTATCTGAAAGCTCACGAGCTCAAGTGCAAAGGCATTACGATATACCGTTACGGCAGCAAGGAACGGCAGGTTCTGAGTTTTGGCGCCGAGCAGGAAGATGTCCCGGACCGTCAAAGCCGGTACGTCGTAGCCGAGCCGGAGTATACCGGAGGTTGTGCCGCGGGGCATTGCGTGTTTTAGAGTTGGAGTCCGCCGGCGGTGGATGACGTTAGGAATTTGTTGTTTAAAGATCTCTGGCCGGGCCTGCCCGTTTTTGAGTTTTTTCGAACGGAAAATTAAGGACTATGCTTATTTTCCCTACCGTCATAGTTGGCATAATAAACTTATGGAAGTAAGAAAGAAGGAGTTTTATTATGCTGATTGGTCTGACAGAACTCAAAACGTACCAAATTACCTCGGGCCACGAGAGTATTGGCAGGCTCGCTGATATGCTCTTCTCGCGAGGCGAGTGGATGGCGCGGTACGTAGTGGCGGATCCCGACGATCTCGGCAGGAAGATACCTTTACCCATCTCGTGCCTGGACGAGCCCGACCGCGACGCCCGCACGATCCGGGCCGACGTCGGGCTGAGCCAGGTTGAGCAAAGTCCCGATGTGGACCTGAGCAAAGACATCGAGCGTCAGGATGAGACAGACCTGTACGAGCACTACGGCTGGCCGCCTTATTGGCTTCAGGACGAGCAGGATGTGAATCCGACGGGAATTCTCTCAGGTGAGGCCGAACGAAAGAACGTGGCCGATCAGGCGGAATTCACCAGCCCGGAGTTGGAGCTCGCGACGAAAATCGTCGGTAATTATGCTGTTCACGCCAACGAAGGCGAATTCGGCGTACTTCAGGACGTTCTGGTGGAGGTCGAGACATGGACGATCCGGAATCTGGCGGTGGATACGCCCCAAAAGCAAGGCTGTATACTGCTCGGAACCGACAGCGTCAGCGAGGTGGACTGGGTTGCAAGGGAAATATATGTCTCGCTGCCGGCCGCCACGCTCCTGGCCAGTCCCGTATACCATGCACAAGAGCCTCTTACACCTGAGTTCGAACGCAGACTGCATGACTATTACGACAGGATAAAGAGGCCGTCCTGATATGGTCGCAGGGATGCCACACCGCCGGATGTTGTTGGTCACAACAGCGTGGTTGCCGCTTTGTTTTTTCTGTTTCGGGTGCAGCGAAGACGTAGAAAAAAAGAGCACGGAGACCGCCTCAGTAGTGGTTGACGTCGTTGCCGCAAAGCGTCAGACGATGCAGGAGGTGCTTACAAGGGTCGGGAGTATTCGAGCCGCCGAGATTGTGGAAGTAAGCCCGGAAATCGCGGGGATTGTTAGTCAGGTCCATTTCCACGAAGGCGACAAGGTTGAAAACGATCAACTCCTCTTCTCTCTCGACGACCGCAAACTCAAGAAACAACTGGCATCACAAGAGGCTCTTCTTAAGGAAGCCCGGTCCCGAGCCGAGTTCGCCGAGCTTATGTACGAGCGTTTCGACCAGCTTCTAAAAGAAAATGCGGTTGCAGCAGCCGAAAGAGATCGAAGAAAGACCGAGCTTGAGACCGCCAGAGCACAGATCGACCGGCTCGAAGCTGAAAAAGCGGTCATCGAGGAGCGCCTAAGCGATACAAAAATCCACTCGCCGATGAAAGGTGTAGTCAGCGAGAGCATGGTCGATCCGGGGGATTTCGTGAAATCCGGCGAGATGTTAACAGTGCTGTACTCGTTGGTATTGGAAGCACGTTTTTCAGTACCCGAGAGTTATGCTCCGCGCGTTTCCGAGGGGCAAGAGGTAGATATTCGTGTAGGCTCATATCCCGACGCGGCGTTTAGCGGTGCGGTTTCATTTATCAGCCCCGGCGTGGACGAACAAACGCGCACGTTCCTGACAAAGGCCGTCATCGAAAACCCTCAGGGCAGGTTAAAATCCGGCATGTTCGCCGTTGTCGATGTGATTCTGCAGACCGGAAAGGACAACCCAGTCGTGCCCAGTGAGGCTCTGGCGGCTACACAGACGGGGTACATCGTCTATGTTGTGCAGGACAGCGTTGCGCGTCGCCGCTCGGTTCAGATTGGTCTGCGGCGTCCCGGCGAGGTAGAAATTCTTAGCGGCTTGAAAGAAGGCGAGACTGTCGCGATTTCGGGTCAGATGCGGCTTACAGACGGAACGAAGGTCGCTGTCGGCGAGAAAACAGGAGAAGAAGGCCAATCTGAGAAGGATACGCAGGGTCAACCCCAGACGCAAAACGCTAATTCAGACCAGGGGACGGCAAAATGATCTGGAGCTTCTGCATACGCCGTCCTGTCCTGACCATTGTTGCCTTCCTCGTCATTGCAATATTCGGATTCTACGGCTACAGCCAGATGCCGATCCGGGAGAATCCCGATGTGGATTTTCCTATCGTCAGCGTCAATGTCGTCCTGCCGGGTGCCGAACCGACGGTAATCGAAACGGAGGTCATCGAGCCGCTCGAAGAAGAAATAAACACTATCGAAGGGCTCAAGGAACTGCGCTCGACCGCCCGGTATCAGGTAGCCACGATCACCGCCGAGTTCGAGTTATGGCGAGACATCGACGTGGCAACCCAGGATGTGCGGGACCGTGTGGACCGAACCGCCCGCGAATTGCCCGACGACATCGAGGAACCCATCGTCAGAAAGCTCGATCCGGATGCCCAGGCCATCGTGTGGATTGCGTTGACCGGGGATTATCGATGGGATAAAGTAAGGTTGACGACATACGCCGATGAGACGTTAAAGGAACGACTGGAGAATCTTCGTGGTGTCGGCCGCGTTATAATCGGCGGTGCTCGGCGATATGCCGCGCGAGTCAGACTCGATCCCGCCAGGCTCGCTGCGTATCGGCTAACCGTTGAGGACGTTGTGATGACGATTCGCGCCAATAATGTGGATATTCCGTCGGGTCTGATACGGAGCCGAAAGCGAGAATTTCTGGTCAGAACACTCGGTCAATTCGAGCAGGCCGAGCAACTCAACGATCTGGTCGTAGCATTTCACGGCGGAGCGGCTGTGCGAATCCGCGACGTGGGAACGGCTGTGGACGGCGTGGAAAACGATCGTCAGACCGCGCGATTCACCGGACAGACATCCGTCGGTTTGGGTATCGTCAAGCAAAGCCAGGCCAACACGGTGGCTGTAGCGGCGGGAGTTCGGCAAAGGATGGCGAATCTGGGCCAAAACTTCCCGCCCGGTCTCAAATACGTCGTCGCCAGCGATGATTCCGATTACATCCAGGCCAGCATCAACGATTTGCTGTTCACGATATTCCTGACGACCGGTTTGGTGATCGCGGTAGTACTGATATTCCTGCGCAATGTCCGCAGCACGCTTGTAACCAGTTTCGCCGTTCCCACATCGCTGCTGGGCGGTATGGCCGCGATGCACCTGCTCGGTTTCAGCATCAACACACTGACGATTCTCGGTTTGATTCTTGCGATAGGAATTGTCATCGACGATGCTATTGTGGTCATCGAGAGTTCCTATCGGCACGTAGAGGAAGGAGCCGACGCGAGACCGGCCGCCCGCGTGGGCACTACGGAAGTGGCCTTTCCGGCCATCGCCAACTCCCTGTCGCTTGCCGCAGTATTCATTCCCGTTGCTTTCACGTCCGGTTTGATCGGCCGTTTTTTTTACGAGTTCGGATTAACCGTAGCGATAACGGTTTTCGCATCCACGTTCACGGCCCTGACCTTGACCCCGATGCTTGCATCCAGGGTGCTAAGGAAGACGCAGCGAAAGGGCCGTCTCTTTCGCTGGTCCGAGGCTGCTCTTGACAAAAGCGAGAATTTCTACGCACGCCTTTTAGACGGCGGAATTCGCCACCCTGCGGTAACCATTTTGGTCGCGCTGGCTCTGTTTGCCGCGGGATTGTTTCTCTTTTCCAGACTTCCGACCGAATTCACGCCGACTGTGGATCGCTCGCAGTTTATTATCAGTTTTGAGACTCCGGAAGGTGCAACGCTGGAACAGACGGATGAATTTGCCCGCCGCATAGAGGACATACTGTCCGAAATGGAGGAAATCAAACATTACTTTCTCGCTATCGGGTTGTCGCGCGGGGGCGGGCCGGGCAAGGTCAATGAAGGCATCTCCTTCGTGCGATTGATCGACCGCGATAAGCGGCAACGACACCAGTCGGAAGTTGCCGACGAATTACGCCGCCGCCTCGAGGAAGTGCCCTTGGGCCGGGCTTACGTTCTGGAAACTTCGCCCGGAGCTATTCAGGCCCAGGCGCCCATCCAGGTGGTATTGCAGCATTCCGATATCGACAAACTGGCGCAGCAAAATGAAGAGCTAATGGCCTGGCTGCGAAGCCAGGATGGACTCACGGGCGTGAATTCCGATATGAAAATGAATAAGCCCCAAATACATATTCGCATCAAACGCGATAAAGCTTCTCAGATGGGGATCTCAGTTGCGGCGATTTCCAACACGATGCGGTATTTGCTCGGCGAGCCTGATATTTCCGAGATTGAAAGAGCCAGCGAGAGGTACGAAGTCATTACCGAAATCGCGGGCAAAGGCGAGATGGTTCCCGCAGACGTAAACGATTTATACGTTCGCAGCGCCGGCGGAGAACTCGTATCGCTTGCAAATCTGGTGGAAGCGACTGAGACCATCGGGCCGAGTGAATTGCACCATTTCGACAGACTGCGCTCGGCAACGATTTCCAGTTCGCTCTCGGCGGGCATGACGCTGGGCCAGGCCCTCGAGAAGATTGAAGGTCACCTGGCCGCCAGCCTGCCCGGAGGATTCAACTATGACTTCACGGGCGAGAGTCAATCCTTCGTCGAATCGTTCCAGAATTTAACAATAACTCTGCTTTTTTCTGTGACCTTTATTTATTTGGTCCTGGCCGCCCAGTTCGAGTCTTTTATTCAGCCGTTTGTGATACTTTTGAGCCTGCCGCTGGCAATGGTCGGCTCTGCTGTGGCGCTGTGGGCTTTGGGTATGCCTTTCGGCATCATCGCGTTTATCGGTCTTATAATGCTGCTCGGAATGGCTACCAAGAATGCGAT
This sequence comes from uncultured Pirellulales bacterium, assembly GCA_964598225.1. Classification (GTDB taxonomy): domain Bacteria; phylum Planctomycetota; class Phycisphaerae; order Sedimentisphaerales; family Anaerobacaceae; genus SG8-4. The sequence continues at coordinate 7,373 of CAZRBG010000031.1, read as the reverse complement.
TCTTCTGGTTGATTACACCAACGTTCTGCTGGCCCGCGGTAACGACATATTCGAAGCCGCCAGGAAAGCCTCCCGTGTTCGATTTCGCCCGGTGATCATGACCACGGTCTCGACGGTGCTGGGCATTTCACCAATCGCCCTGGGATACGGAACAGGCGGAGAAGCTCGCGCTCCGATGGGAGTTACCGTTCTATTCGGATTGTTGGCGACGACTTTCTTGACTTTGGTCATAATCCCGGTCGTCTACACTTTGGTAAGCCGCCTCGGGCGCGCCGCCAGACAGCGTATGAAACTTCAATCGTAAAATAGTACCTACAAAAGGCACGGCATGCACCTGGTACAAATAACCTTTCACTTCGAGTTTTGGGAGAAGATCGAGCCAATTCTGGACGAATGCAGGATCAACCATTTTGTGCTGTTCCCGGCCGTTCGGGGCAAGGACAGCGAAGGAAAGCACTACGGCAGCCAGATATTTCCGGGTTCCGTATCTGTTGTGCAGGCTCAGGTCAAAGACGAAGATTTGGACGGCCTATTCGATGCACTCGAAAGTTTTCGCCGCCAACGTCAGGCGCACCGACACCTTGAGGCCGTAGTTCTCGATATAGCCCGCCGTCTTTAAGACAGGATATCTTTAAGAACTTCCGGCATTTTCTCGCGATCGGTGACTTTGATTTCTACCCCGGCATTGCCGAACACGTATTCCGGGCCTCTTCCACCGGGATCTTGTCTTAAAATTACCTGATCGATCTTCTTTTCTACCAACCATTCCGCCACCTTAATGCCTTTGCCTTTAGTCAGGCCTGTATAAGGATTGGATTCAGTGGTACGGTTTTCGACTTTCTTATCTTTTTTGCGGATTTTAAGGAAGGCGAAAGAGGGAGCCTCGCCAAAATGCGGACACAGCTCATCCGAATCGTCTTTCAACGGTATCGCACACAGAGTATGCGTTGGAGGCTTGGGTTCGGCGTGAATCACGACACGTTCTATGTTCTCCAACCCTTCCTTTACCTTCTTCTCGATGCGTGTTGTTATCTTTTCGGCTTTCTCCAGGTCGTGGATTCGCAAAGAGACCTCCGCCTCAACAAACCGCACACGCCCCGAATTTCTGCCTGTTACCCAGTGAACTTCGGCCACCTGCGGCTCTGATGAAATCATCTCCTCGATCTTTGCTATCGCAGAAGGATCGAGCGATGCATCCAGCAGCACCCTTACTCCGGATACCAGCAGGTCCCAGCCCGTTTTTCCAATGGCTATAAGGACTATGACGGCGGCCAGGCGGTCTATGGGGAAATCTACATTATGCCCGGACAGAGCAACAAAGACGACGCCGGTAGTGAGGATATGGACGCGATATTCTTTTGCATCAGCTACAAGAGCCGGAGAATTGGCCTTTTGTCCTGCGCGCGATTCCAGAACGCTGAATCCCAGAGCTATGCCTGCAGCGACGATAATGGCTATCAAATGCCAGGCGGTTACAGTCAATTCCGAAGAGGGAGCAAAAACAGCATGGCGAGCCATTTCGTACGCGGCGAAGAATATCATCATCGCCATGATTACAGTGATAATGTTCTCTACTTTGTAAAGACCGTACGGGAATCTGCGAGTCTTTCGGCCCGCAATTCTCAAACCTGCAAGTACGGCAATTGCCGTCAGCAAATCTACCACATTGTGGAGAATCTCCGTCTTGACCGCCAGGCTGCCGGAAGATACCGCCACGGCCAGTCCGATGCCGGCCAGTAGTATGTTAATGCCTACCGAGTACCATCCCCATTTTTCTATTTTCATCAAAATTCCTTAGTGAGTCTTTAACTGTATCAGAGCATCACAAAGTTCAATCTTTATGTTAATCACGTTTCTCCGTTTCCGCCAAAATGACCGGAAAAATGAGATCACTCAAACAGCAGGGCAGCCACACGGCGATGAACAGGAAGACAACAATAACCAAATACTGTACTAATGGTATGTCTTTTCCCAGAGCCATAATTATGTGGAAAGTGGAAGCGGACGTGCTCAGAAGGACGTGTCCGGCGTGCGGCAGCCTGGTTTGCGGCTTAAAATAAGCAACTATAGTTCCGGCAACGGCTAACGGATTAATCAGCCACCATTTTTCAATGAAACCCAGGTGAGTTTCTTTCTCCGGAAGATTTAACAGTGTTTCGCCCAAATAAGGAACCAACGAATCGCTTAGAGTAGAGATACCAATTGCTCCTGCGTAACCAACGACCATCAGCCAGAAAAAACTCACTCCGCGTTCTTGTTTCTCGTACGTGTGAGATTGATATAGAGAAGCGGTTACGACCGCGCTAAAGACGACGTGGATCGGATGGAGGACATAGAATATTTTGAAAGAAATGTCTTTTGGAATGCCGCTGAATGCAATAATAAGAATAATACCCGCCAGCGCTCCTAATACGGTGAAGGGAGCGTGCCGTTTCAACTCTTTTCTAACTTGGCTGAATATCATCTTGGCATTTTTCAATGATTCTCGAAGGTGAACTATCAGCTCAGTCTGTATACTACGTTATAGAGGTCGTCTCTTGAATTATAATCTAAACAACAATTCTTTTTCTTGAAAAGGTTTATCATTTTTGTATTGTCAGGCAATACATCGGCAACCATTACCTTCCATCTCTTTTGCCTTGCGATATCCATAATGAAGTCGAACAACTTTTCGCCGAGACCGATACTTTGCCATTTATCTCGCAGGGCGATGGCGAACTCGGCTGTTTCCTGGTCGAGCTGAGCCGTCATTCTCGCCACACCTAATAGTTTCTTTTCGCCGTTTTCCTCAATTTCCGGGACGATGGCGATTTCTCGATTGAAATCGGTGAACGTGTACCTGATGCGCTCGCTGTGAGACATCTCTTTGATTGTGTGAAAGAAGCGCTGACGGTTGGTCTCCTGTGAAAATGATCTGAACATATCCACCCACAGGGGCTCGTCCTCGGGACGAATGGGACGGAAAGTCATATCCACATCACGGAATTTGAAGTGCTTAACGTATTCCGTCGGGTAAGGACTTAATGCCAGATGCCTCCCGGGCTTTATCCGGCCGTGAAAATAATCTTCATCCAGAATTATTCTTGCGTCGAGCGCAAGACATTCTTTGTAAGCCGCCATTAAAGGATTTATATCGACCTCTCTTATCTCCGGCAGATCAACCATTATCTGTGCGAACCTGACCAACGTTCCTTGCACTACTTGCAGATCGGCAGGAGAGATATTGCGCCATCCTTCGCTTATCAGCTTGTATATCTTTGTCTTTTCCATCAATCTTTGTGCCAGAGTCTGATTCAGAGGAGGAAAACCGATCACTTTGTCTTTGATCAGTTCTACTGTGATTCCGCCTGAACCGAAGAGTATGACCGATCCAAACAGGGGGTATTTCTTCGCGCCGATAATTAATTCGTGAAAGGGCGTAGAGATCATTTTTTGTACGGTTACTCCATCCACTCGCACGTCCGCTTTGTGCCGCTGTGCATTTTGAACTATTTCGTTGAACTTTCGCTTTACTTCATCTTTATCTTTGACATTAAGTGCAACACAACCGGCATCGGATTTGTGTGTGATGTCCTCGCTTTCAATTTTCATTACTACCGGAAAACCCGTATCTTCGGCAATCTTCACCGCCTGAGAGTCGTCTTCGGCCAGCCTCGGCATAGTTGTCTCTATATTATAATCCTCCAGAATCTCCTTCGATTCCCGTTCCGATAGAAGCATTCGGCCCGATTCATATATTCTTCGCAATCTCTCATGTATATCCTCAACGGAAATTTCATGTTCCTCAACAAGATGCTCCGGGGTTTGATAAAGAAGCTCTATATTTCGTTTATACCGGAACATGTTCATGAATGCGTATGTCGCCATCTCAGGAGTTTCGTAACAGGGTATCCGGGCCGACTGTAGTATATCTCTTGCTTTTTCCACCAATCCCGCCCCCATCCACGAAGTTAATACCGGCTTATTGTATCTCTTTTGCTTTTCGATCACTGCTTCTGCCGTCTTCTCGGGCTGGGTCATGGCTTGCGGGGTCAAGATGACAAGGACGGCATTACTGTCCTTGCTGGATAGACAAATATCCAGAGCTTGTGAATACCTGTCAGCCCGGGCATCGCCTAAGATATCAATCGGGTTGGAACCCGACCACCAGGTCGGCAAGACCTCGTCCAGCTTTAGTTTGGTCTGCTTCGATAATTCGGCAAGCTTGCCTCCTGCTTTCGTCAGGCTGTCGGTAGCCATAACGCCGGGGCCGCCGGCGTTGGTAATGATAGTCAGGCGGTTGCCTTTCAACATAGGCTGTGCCGCAAGAACCTCGGCGCAGTCAAAAAGATCGGAGATTTCATCCACTCTCACGATGCCTACTCTGTCGAATGCGGCCTGATAGACATCATCTTCGCCTGCAAGGGCGCCTGTGTGTGAAGTTGCGGCTTTGGCCCCCTGGGCCGCTCGACCGGACTTGACTACTATTATAGGCTTGCTAATGGCAAAGCCTCGAGCCGCACTCATAAACGAGCCGGCCCTTTTTATTGACTCGATGTACAAAATAATATTTTGCGTATAGCTATCCGTGCCGAAATAATCTATGAGATCGCCGAAGCTAACGTCCGACATGTTGCCGACGGAAACGAAACTGCTGAAACCTACGTTCTGGTCCAACGCCCAATCCAGAGCGGCGGTACCGAGGGCCCCGCTTTGCGAGATAAAGGCAATATTCCCCGGCTGGACGGTATTTTTGGCGAAACTGGCGTTTATGTTGCAAGCCGGACGAATCACGCCGAGGCAATTCGGACCTAAAATTCGCTGGTCGTATTGCTTTCTCAATTCTTCGATCTTTTGCATCAGTTCCTCGCCCTTTTCGCCCATCTCTGCAAATCCCGCGGAAATGATAATTATTCCCTTCGTGGAAGTTTTGCCGCACTCTTGAACCAAATCGGGTACGGTTTCGGCAGGCGTTGCTATTACGGCAAGGTCTACGTTTTCCGGAAGGTCCGAGACAGAGGAAAAAGCCCTCACACCCTGTACGCTTTTGTACTTGGGATTTACCGGAAATACAATGCCTTTATAGCCGGAGCTTATAAGGTTATTAAAAATTATGTAACCCACACTGTTCTTCGTGTTGCTTGCCCCAATTACTGCGATATTTTGTGGATCGAAGATTTTCTCAAGATTTCTTGCCGTCATGATTTTCAAACCTCATAAGTGGCCAGGTTGTGGTTCAGAGCCTCTACAAAGTGGGATTGTAGACGGCATCGCGTTTGATTGGGTAGTACTCAGTAGGAAATCGTCAATAACCCGCCCACAAGTAGAGGGCTTCGGGCAACGAAAGTTCATACAGTGATGCCTTATCGAGCTTTGGTATAGCTTCTGTTTTGATCCTGAGAAGATCTGACAGAGAGAAGGGCTTGTGGTATTCCACAACTCGCGCTTGCTTGATGCCCGTGAGAGATTTTACCTGTTTAACCGCTTCGCCCAAATAGCCAATGCTATCTATTAATTTCCGCTCGAGCGCTTCTTTTGCCGGATAGATGCTGCCGTCTGCCAATTTCTTCACCTCTTCCGAGGAAAGGGAAGCTCTTCCGCGATCTACAATCTCGACGAACCTGGCATAAGCCGGATCGAGGAGCGTGGTTTCGATGTAGTCCAGCTCTTTGTCCGAAGGTTGGTGAAAGAGACTTGGCCAGTTCTTTCTTTCGCCTCGTTTGATAACAACCGGCTTAACGCCGAGTTTACCCTCCAACAGATCATTTACAACGAAATGGCTGAATATGACTCCTATGGAGCCGGTAATTACCGTGGGCTCGGCCACGATGCTGTCACATGCCGCCGATGCATAATAAGCCCCCGAAGTGGCTCTGCCCTGCATGAAGGAAATTGCCGGTTCCTTTGTCTGTTCGCGATACTTCTGAATTTCATGGAATATTCCATCACTCGCTGAGATTGTCCCTCCCGGGGAATTTACACGAAATATCAAGCCCCTGACGGATTCGTCGTTTTGGGCCCGTTGGATTTGCTTGCGCACAAGTTGATAATTTCTGTTGTCCACTATTCCACTAAGGCTGATGACGACAATCTTGTCGGATTTCGGACCCTCTTCAAGAACCTCCTCCATGAATATGTCTTTCCGGCCCGCGAAGAGTATCACCACAAATCCTATGATGATAGCCAGGAAAACCAAGTTGCCCAGAGCGGTTATTACCGCAAATATGCCTCGGAAGAAACTCCCGCGGCGGCGTTTCCGGGCCGGTTTTCTTTCATTCTCTCTATTTTCTTCAGTATTATTTCCGGTTTCATTGTTTGCCATTTCTGCACCTCAAATGATATCTAATACAAGTGCTCCGACAGCCGATTCTATTGTTCCCGTCTATCCGACCAGACTTACTCGCGGATTGAAATCAGCAATATCCTTAATCAGGCTAAGAATCTTGCCTATCATCTGTGGCTGAGAGTCTCCGCAAAAGAAAGCGAGCTCGCGGCCGCACTTGTTAGTATATTACCCTCTGAATGTGGGCGGAACGCGAATCATCCGATCTATCGCTTTCTTGAGTCTCAGCTTATAGGCTTTTGAGCGAATCGCCGATACAGGTCTTTTCAGTTTCTCTGAGAGTTCTTTGTTCGACCTGTGGCTGTACAATTCTTTGAGCATTTTTATTTCTTGAGGCGACCATTTTCCAGTGACGTATTTCTTATCTTCCGGCATCAGCATACCTCCTTTCTTTGGAATTTGGAAACCCAGCAAATTCTGCTATCGCTATCTCCCGGTTCTTACAATTATGCATTGGCTCCGGGTATTGCCCGGGGAACCTTTCGCAGTCGTATCCAACCGGTCGAGCATTTCTAATTGCCGCGTTTGATTCTGACGGCGTTTTCTGTAATCTTGGACTTTTCCGCTTCCTCGTATTCCTTCAGTCTGTCGAACAGATCGGTCAGAGTGTCGTAGTCCACGCGTTCTGCAGCTTCGGAGTAGAAGCGCACCAGGTGGTCATCCAATTCAATAGCAATATTTGCCACATCGTCTACGCTCATATCGGCATCGAGCTTTTCCGCCTCCGGTACGGAAAGCAGATCCGGGTCCGGCACATATTGTATCCATGTTTCGAGCAGCTTCGGGTCCAGCGCCTCGGTATATTCTGCAAATCCCTTTTCTATGTTTTCCGTGTAGCGGCTCAAATAATCCAAAAGCATCTGAACTCTTTCGTCATCCGATATGTCAGATAGTTTGCTGTAAAACTCGCCCAAATGCTTATGATAATCGCGAACCACATCCAGCAGATCTTTTGCCTGTTTATACGTCTGTTTCATAGCACTAATTCTCAAATACAATGGGTGCAGGTTTCATTTTACGTAATTTCTCAAGCCGATTGTTTAAGATTCCT
>CAZRBG010000030.1:0-67669 GCA_964598225.1 uncultured Pirellulales bacterium | reverse complement strand
TTCCGACGGAACTATCCCCATGAAATCGGGAAGTTATTTCGTGCACGATCCTTAGCAGACTGATAGAATCTCAGCAGCTTCTCACGTATTACAGCCTGGCCTTGATCCATTCGAAAAGCTCCTTAGTTGAACTCAGGACAGAAACAGCCTTAGCCTTCGTTAAAAGCTTTGACAGTTCTTCTATGTCCTCTGTCTACCGAGACTCGATATAGTAGGAATTCAATTCTTCAATCGTCACAATCATCTCAGCGTTCATTTTGTCCTTTAAGCTTAATTCTTTGGTGAGTCTAAGGAGATTGTGAGTATATGGCGGGGTCGATTCGTGGTGTTTTACATATAAGGCCTTCATGATCTTTTCAATCGCCTGCTGACACATGAAGGCAACATACAGATATCTCCCCGCCTTTGACATATCATCTGCCGTTGACAAATCATATTCAGCTAACGACAACCAATTGTCAATGATTTTCTGACTCATCTTTTGTTGTAATAACAGCTAAACTCGAGAACATCTGCCCAGCATCAGAGTTTTCACATAGTTATCTTATGACCAATTCTAAGACAGCCTTTTGCACAGGGCAAGAAGAATTCGCAAGTTGAATGAGTTATTCATGTATGCAGTTTATCTCAAGATTGATTTGCCATGGGCTAAAGCTCGCCCTACGTCTGGGTCCCCCATGCTTTCACAGGGCTGACATCCCTATGCGGGCATGGCAGATGCTAAAGACCGTGGATGGGGAAGATGGTCTTTTTGATTTGCTTTATTGTCGACTCTATTGCGGGGATTACCGATTTGCGCTGGGCGGCGCTTACGGCCAGTTCTCTGTCGCGCAGACCTCCCTGCCATTCGGTGGTTTCGAGCAGGACGCCTCCAATTGCGTGACTAATGTCGTCACTGTTGTCGCAGTTGCAGAATAAGCTCCAGGCAAACGACCACGCCCTGGCGGTGTTGTCTATGTTGTAGCCGCCGCCACCCGTTGCAAGGATCGGAATGTGCAGGCTCATCAGGTATTCTATGACAAGCTCGTACACGTTGTTCGTCAGGCACAGGTTCGCAAGTGGGTCGCCTGACAGAGCATCGGCGCCCAATTCCAAGACGATTACGTCGGGACTGTATGTTTCTATCAACGGCGGCGCGACAGAGTTAAACGCTTTCATGTAGGCCCGATCGTAGGTGCCGATCGGAAGGGGAACGTTGACGCAGTAGCCCCTGCCTGCGCCCTTGCCGGTTTCATCTACGAAACCGGTCCCCGGGAACAACGTTTTCGGATTCTGGTGGAAAGAAATCGTCATCACGTCCGACCGGTCGTAAAATGCGTATGCCACGCCGTCGCCGTGGTGCACGTCCACGTCCAGATACAGCACACGTTTTCCCTGTTCCGGCAGAATTGTACAGGCCAAAGCCACGTCGTTGATATAGCAGAACCCGGCCGCCTTCTCAGGCCCGGCGTGGTGGTATCCTCCCGACGGATTGAAGACAATATCCACATCCCCGGACAGCAGCATGCGGGCTCCTTTCAAAGTCCCGCCCGTAGCCAGGACGGCGTAGTCGTACAGCCCTTCGAATATCGGGCAGTCCTCGGTGCCGATTCCCATCGACAAAGCTTCGGTGTCCCATTTTCCTTTGGCGGCCCTTTGCAGGGTGTGAAGATAGCGGCCCGTATGAAACTTCCTGAGTACAAGTCTCTCGGCCGGCTCGGGGGCCGCTTCGCTTATGCCGGGGCCTGAGAGCAATCCCATTGATTTTACCGTACTTCGGGTCTGTTGCGCGCGAACCGTGTTGAAAGGATGCTCGGAAGGGTAATGGTATTTCTCAAGCTCTTTCGAATAAATAAAAGTTGCTTTTGTCATTCTAAGGGGCTAATCCTCCCGCTGATGCTTTTCCAGGTCGTAAGATATGCTGTAAACGTCTCCGTCGAATTCGGTGTTCACCCTGTATCCCGAGTTGTGAAAGACCGCCAGCATAGGTTTGTTTTCCGGCAGTACTGTGGCGTGGAACCGCTTGACACCTCGTTTCCTGGCGATATCGGTAATGTAATTCAACAGCAGAGTTCCCATACCCTTTTTCTGCCATTCATCCTGCACGAGGAAGGCGACTTCGGCTGTTTGGCTCTTGGGGTCGAGGAAATACTGTGCGATCGCGACTATTTCGTCGCCGGAGACGCCGGGTACGGTCCCCACGATTGTTATATCCCGGCGATAATCGATATTGGTCAATTGTTGTACGTCCTTATGCGGGAACTTCATCGTGTGGGTCATATATCGCTTCTGAACGGATCTCTCGCTCAGCGAATACAGCATTTCCGACAGAGCCGGCTCGTCGGTAGGCTTAACGGGTCTGAAGAATATCTGGGTTCCGTTTCGCAGCGTATCGTAGTGCTCAAGCTCTCTGGGATATGTTACCTGATCCCAGGGAAGCTCGATCTGGTCTTCGTAGATATATTTCTGCTCTTTGGCCGCCTGGATGAGTTCATTCCTGAACTTGGGATGCGCGATGTTGATCAGGTCCATGCACCTTTCTCGGATGCTCTTGCCGTGCAGATATGCCGTTCCGAATTCGGTGACCACGTAGTGGACGTCGCCGCGGGTAGTCACAACCCCTGCGCCTTTGGTCAAGGCCGGCACGATCCTGCTGACCGTACCGTCCCTGGCGGTAGATGGCATCGCGATTATCGCCTTGCCCCCTCTGCTGCGTGCGGCGCCGCGAATGAAATCAACCTGTCCGCCGATGCCGCTGTAGAATTGATAGCCCAACGAATCGGCACAGACCTGGCCCGTCAGATCGATCTCCAGCCCGACGTTGATCCCCACCATCTTATCGTGACGACTTATATTGAAGACGTCGTTAACATATTCGGTGGGATAGAATTCGAAGAACGGATTATTGTCGATGTAGTCATAAAGCCGTCGCGAGCCCATGCAGAAGCTGGCGATGATCTTGCCGCGATTAAGCGTCTTCTTCGCGCAAGTGATCGCTCCGCACTCGACGAGGTCTATAATCCAGTCGCTGAACATTTCCGTATGTACGCCGAGGTCTTTCTTATCTTTCAGGGACTTCGCCAGCGCCTGGGGTATGCGTCCGATGCCGCATTCGATGGTGCTGCCGTCCTCGACGAGCCTGGCGATATTCTGGCCTATGCTTTCCAGTGTTTCATCCGACTCGGGTATTGGAATCTCGACTATGTCCTCATCGTGCGGAACCAGCATGTCGATCTTATTAACATGGACAAAGCAATTGCCGAAAGTACGAGGCATCCGCTCGTTGACCTGTGCTATCACGTACTTTGCGTTTGCCACAGCCGCCTGGACGATGTCGACCGACACGCCGAGGCTGCAAAGGCCGTTTGCGTCCGGCGGCGTAACGCTGATCAGCGCCACGTCCACGGGGATTCTGCCGCTCTCGAATTCAGTCGGTATCTCCGACAGGAATATGGGCGTGTAGTCTCCGATGCCTCTGGCAAAGGCGTCACGGACGTTTTCGGCGATGAAAAAGCTGTTCATCTTGAACTTCTCGCGGAACCTCTCGTCGGCGTAAGGAGCTGTTCCGACGGTTAGCAGATGCACTATATGAGCGTCATAGATGTTGTCGGCATGTTCGACGAGTGCATTTACAAGGTGCTGCGGCTGAGCGCAACCGGTCCCGATGAATATACTGTCGCCGGACTGGACCGCTCTCATCGCCAGCGGCGCCGTCTTTATCTTGTCTTTATAGGCCTCTTTCCAGTTGAATTCCCGCATGTTCATGTCTGTCTAAACCTCTTCAACACTTATTCTGGCATCTACAGCGACCGGCGTAGTGCCTTCGGGCCCGATCATATAAGGGTTTATATCGAGTTCCCGGATCTGAGCGAACTCCGTTACCAACTGCGAAAGACGCTGCAGTCCTTCGGCCAGGGCATCGATATCCACGCCTTCCTCGCCGCGCACTCCCGTGAGCATCTGATATGTCTTGGTCTTGACGAGCATTTGTCTGGCCTCATCGGCCGTAAGCGGCGCCAGATAGAAGGCTATGTCCTTCAGCACTTCGACCATCGTGCCGCCCATCCCGAACATCATCAGCGGGCCGAAATTCGGATCGCGTTTCATGCCGAGGATGACCTCTTTTCCGCCGCTGCACATTTCCTGCACGAGCACGCCGAGAATGTGGGCATCGGGCATTTTCTTGGGTATCCTGTACATCATCAAATCGAACGCATCCCGTACTTCCTTGGCGCTCCTGAGCCCGATCTGAACCCCGCCTACATCCGACTTGTGGAGGATGTCCGGCGACCATATTTTCAGCACGACGGGAAAGCCGAGCTGGGTGGCTATCGCCGCGGCCTGATCCGCCGTAGCGGCGATTTCACCTTTTGGGGTGACAAAACCGTAGGCTTCGAGAATTTCCTTTGACTCGTTCTCGGCAATCTCCCGAGCGCCCTGGCGCAGGTGCCTTTGAACGATCGTTTCCACTTTTCTGCGATTGACCGGGAACAGTTTTACCACGCGTTTGGGTCTGGCGAGCCACCTGACGTAATCGGTCATGACTCGTATAGCAGTGACGGCGCTTTGTGTATCGCCAATCGGGGGGATTTTGCCTTCACGGAGGATTTTCGTAGCCTCGGCCACCTTCTCGGCGCCCATGAAACATGCGATGACGGGCTTATCGGGTTTCTGACGCGTGATTTTGACAATCGCCCGGGCGGTTTCTGCCGCCTGCGTCATGGCCTGGGGCGTGAGCATAATCAGTACGGCGTGAACATTCGGATCATCGAGGACAATATTCAGTGCGGTTTCGTATCGGTCCGCGAGGGCATCGCCCAGGACATCGATTGGATTATGGCAGTTAGCAGCCGGGGGCAATGCTTCAGTTAGCTTTTCAACGGTTGCATCGGTCATTTCTGCGAAATCAAGGCCCTGGCGGATAATTGCGTCGGTCGCCATGATTCCGGGACCGCCGGCGTTGGTTATCACGGCGACGCTCTTTCCTTTCGGCAGCGGCTGATAGGCAAGCGCCTGAGCGTAATCAAACTGCGATTTGATGGAATCACAGCGAATTATGCCCGCTCGCTCGAAAACGGCCTCGTAAGTGGTTTCGCTGCCGGCCAGGCTGCCCGTGTGCGAAGATGCGGCCTTGGCGCCTGCCGAGGTGCCTCCCGACTTGACCAGCAGGATCGGCTTTTTCTGAGAAATCTGCTCCGCCTCTCTGACGAAGGCGTCTCCGTGAGCGATGCTCTCGAGATAGCCGGCAATGACTTTCGTGCTCGAGTCGGCAGCAAGCGCCTTGATCAGGTCCAGCTCATTTACGTCCGTTTTATTGCCGAGGCTGACGAGCTTGCTGAATCCGATTCCGGCGGCATTGGCCATGTCGAGAATCGCGGTAAGCAACGCTCCCGACTGAGAAAGATAGCCGATGGAACCGACTTTCGGCAACTTGCCGCCGAAGCTCGCGTTGAGCTTGTTCTCCGGGACGACTATGCCCAGGCAGTTGGGGCCGATCATGCGAATCCCAGATCTTCTGGCAATCTGGGAAATATCTTTCTCAAGCTTCCTTCCCTGCTCGCCGACTTCTTTGAAACCCGCCGTGATTATGACTACCGCTTTTACGCCGACCTTTGCGCACTGCCGCATGATGCCGGGTACTATCTTCGCCGGTACGATAATTATTACAAGATCGGGTGTCCGGCCTATTGATTCGAGATCGCCATAGCATTGGAGTCCCAGTATTGACTCTGCTTTAGGGTTGATCGGGAATATTTCCCCGTCGAATCCGGCTTCGATCATATTGTTGAGGATCTCGTAGCCGACCTTGCCCTTATTCTGCGAGGCGCCGACTATCGCAACAGATTTTGGACTAAAAAAACTATCGAAACTCATAACAACTGACTGCCTTTCGAAATGGAATAATATCCCAAGAGAGCGAATATGCTACTCGATCGGGCAGGGAATTGCAAATTCATTTGTCCGCGAATTGTGTATACAGATTTGCATAGGGCACTATTTTCGCAATTCAGGTGTATCCGGCTCGACGTGGACCGTGATATTTATTGGGCGTCTTATCTGCTCGGCCAGAGTCGTTTCCAGCCTTTCGCTGATCTCGTGGGCCGCCGTTATATTCAGGGCCGGATCAACGAGGATATGCAGATCGAGAAAGATCTCCCTGCCGACCGTCCGCGTACGCAGATTATGCCAATGGCGTATGGATGAGTCCGAGTTGATTATCTGCTTTATGTGTTCTATAGTTTGCTTATCCACGGAAGTTTCGGCTAATTCCCGGAGACATTCGCCGATCAAGGCCGCCCCGACCCAGATTACCATTGTCCCCACAGTTATTGCCGCCACTTGATCGCCGTAGCGAAAGCCGAATTGCAGCGATATGAAACCTGCCAAGACCGCAACCGAACTGAGTGAATCGCTGCGATGATGCCAGGCATTGGCATAGAGTGCCGGGCTGTGAGATTTGATGGCGGTTTTTCTTGTGACTCGATAGATCCATTCCTTGGCGGCGATTGATGCCGCCGCCGCTATGAGAATCCCGAAATGAGGAGTGGTTATTTCCCTTCTGGCGATGGCCGTTGCTGCATAGTAGATCATCGCTCCGCCGACGGAAACCAGCATAAGTGCAATCAAACCGGCCGAGAACGTTTCAGCCCGTCCGTGTCCGTAGGGATGGATGTGGTCCGGCTTTTTCTCACTGATACGAACACCAAGTAGTAGAACGGCATCAGTAGCCAGATCGGAGAATGAGTGTACGCCGTCGGCCACCAACGCCAGGGATCCCGCCGGCAGACCGACCGCTATCTTTATAACTGCGAGAAATATATTTACTGCGATGCCGAGATACGTGACGGATTTTATTTGTTGAGCGTCGGCGTCATGTATATTTCCGCCTTTCACCCGATCAGCCCAGCACTTCCCTGCGTATCTTCTGGACCACTCCGAGATACTCCTCGACGGCCCGCTCGTCCTTTGCCTCGACAATAGCACGCATCACCGGCTCGGTGTTGCTGGTTCTAAGATGCAGCCAGCCATCATCGAAATCGAAACGGCAGCCGTCGGTGTTGTCGAGTCTTGCTCCGGCGAATGCGTTCTTTGCGGCATCCAGGATTTGCCGAGCCTCTTGATTGCCTGCGGGGAATTTCACTTTTTGCATGAAATATCCCCCGATCTCGGCGACGAGCTGGCTGACGGTCTTTTCCGTCTCGGCCATCAACTGCAGGACGAGGGCGATTCCAACCAGGCTGTTGCGAACGGGGCCTACGCGCAAGTCAATCACGCCGCCGTTACCCTCGCCGCCGATGACGCACTCGTGTCGAAACATGGCTTGTGCGACGTTAGCCTCGCCAACGGCGGTTCGGATAACCTGTCCGCCGGTTTTCTCAGCCACATCGTCGATCATCCTGGATGTCGAAAGATTTGCCGCTGCTCTGCCCGGGCCTTTGCGGAAGATATTCATTGCCGCCAGCGCGAGAGTGTATTCTTCGCCGATGTAGACTCCGTTTTCATCGACGATAGCGAGCCTGTCGGCATCGGGATCCTGCGCAAAACCGATGTCGGCGCCTTGAGTTTTCACGACGTCGCAGAGCCCGGTCAGATTGTCGGCTGTCGGCTCGGGTTCGTGAGCGAACAGTCCTGTCGGCTCGTCGTTTATCGCAACGACTTCGCAGCCGAACTCGGTCAGCAGCTTCTTCGTTACCCGCCCGCCGGCGCCATTGACGCTGTCGAGGACGACTTTGAACGATTTGGAGCCTATCGGCTGTTTGTCGACGATAGTGAGGATTTTGCCTGTATGTACGTTGTCGGTCTGATCGTTGAAGCTCAGGCTGCCGCAATTGACGGAATCGGAAAAAGCGAAAGCTTTGTCGAAGAAGCGCTGTCTGATCTGCTCAGCCTGCGAGGGGGGCGGAGCGACGCCGTTATCGAGCAGGAGCTTTATGCCGTTGTATGGAATTGGATTATGCGAGGCGGTTATCACCACTCCACCTGCGCAGGAAAGCTCCGTCAACATTACACCCACACATGGAGTAGTCACTATTGCCAGATCGATCACGTCAATTCCGACTGCGCACAAACCGGAGGCCACGGCCGAGCCAAGCATTTGCCCGCTGGGACGCGAATCGCGCCCTACACATACCGATAGTTTCTCTTTTTCGCCGGGGTGTTTATTCTTCAAAAAGGTTCCGAACGCGCAGCCATATTCGGCCGCAACCGGCGCGCTGATATTGTCCCCGATGATCCCCCGCATCCCACTGACACTTATTATTAATTGCTCAGCCATAGCAGACTCGTGTTGGTAACCGGTAACCAACAACCAGTCACCAATTACTGCCCGTCAGTCCAGCGTACAGACGTAAATCTCGTTCACAAAATCGAGCTTGCCGAGTTCCTCTACCGCTTCGTCATTGGGTTTCTTGTCCAGACTCACGGCCAGCATTGCTTTCTGTTCCTCCGGTTTTTGCCCGACGCCCATCGTGCAGATGTTGATGCCGTGCTTGCCGCAGACGGTGCCGACTGAGCCGATCACGCCGGGCTTGTCGTCGTTGAAAATGACCAGCACGCTGCCCTGCGGCGTAACTTCTATGTTGAAGCCGTCAATTTCGATGATTCGCAGAAGCGTTCCGCCGAAAACCGAGCCGGTAACGGTTCGAGTGACTTTATCGGTGACGACCCTGGCGCTGAAGCTTGATGCGACGTCCTTGGCCTCGGCGTTCTTGGTCTCGTCGATGCTTATGCCGCGTTCCTTCGCCAGCACGGGTGTATTAACCATATTAAGCGGCATGTCGAAGTGCTTCTGCAACAGGCCGATTAAGAAGTTCAGCGTTACGGAATTTATTGGCTGTTCGGCGATCGAGCCGCGATACTGGACCTGAATTTCCTTGATGTGTCCCGGAGCTATGGTGCTGAGAACCGAGCCGATTCGCCGGGCCAGCCTGGCATATTGATTCACCTGCGCCGGGACGGCGCCCGTCGTGGATGGAGCGTTGAGAGCGTTCCTGACCGGACCGCCTTTGATTGCATCTGCAAGAATCCGGGCGGCCTCGACCGCGACTTCGATTTGCGCCTCCTCCGTGCTCGCCCCGAGGTGCGGCGTGACGATACAGTTGTCGAGTTCGCTGAAACGGGTGTTTTCCGGCGGTTCTTTGGGAAATACATCGAGCGCAGCCCCGGCGATGCGTTTGTTTGCGAGCGCATCATAAAGGGCGTCTTCGTTGATAATTCCGCCGCGAGCGCAGTTGACCAGTCGCGCTGTAGGTTTCATCATCTCAAGCTGCTCGGCGCCGATCATGTTCAACGTTTGCTCGTTTCGAGGAACGTGGACGCTGATGTAGTCGGCTTCTTTGTATATTCTCTGTAGGTCTTCGGTCACCTCGACGCCGGATTTCTCCGCGTCGGTCGGAGCGGCGAACGGATCGTAGCCCAGGACTTTCATGTTGAAGCCGTTGGCCATCTGCGCCACTGCCATTCCGATCCTGCCCAGACCGATCAGGCCGAGGACCTTGTTGTTCAACTGATTGCCCATGTACTTTTTTCTGTCCCATGCGCCGCCTTTGAGGCTGTTGCAGGCAGGGACCACATTGCGGCTCATCGCCATAATCAGGGCCATCGTATGCTCTGCGGCGCTGAGGGTGTTGCCGCCGGGTGTGTTCATGACGATGATGCCCTTTCGTGTGGCTTCGGGAATGTCGATATTGTCGACGCCGACGCCGGCGCGGGCAATGCCCTTGAGCCTGCCGGGATTGGCAAGGACATCGGCGGTTACCTTCGTGCCGCTTCGAATGATCAGGCCGTCGTGCTCGCCGATGATCCGGGCCAGCTCGTCTGCGTCTATGCCGGTCTTGACAACGGCTTCGACGCCGTCTATGGAATTGAGCAGGTCAATCCCCTCTTGTGCCAGTTTGTCCGTGATAAGAATTTTTACCATCGTTTAGCTCCCAAAAGTCCTTCGTTGCGTCCGTAAAACGCACATTTTAGCTAAAGCGGTTCAAAAAGCAAGAAATGAAAATACATTCACTTTATCTGTATGTGAAAGTTTTCGGGCATTGGTGCCGCGCCTCACTAACTGTACCGGAAGGCCTTTACTCTTGTCATTCCCGCGCAGGCGGGAATCCAGACTTTTGGGATGGGATAGGTTCATGGATCCCTGCCTCCGCAGGGATGACAGAGGCGGCATCGCTGGTTGAATTCCACAGTCGCCATATTATCAGGCGCACCTCGATCTAGAATATTCAAAATCCGAATTCACCCTGTTTTTTTTCACCTGTTTTAGCGGCAACAGATTTGAGATTGGGATATGTTTTAACAAGCGCCGGGGGCACGGGCTGTTTCCGGTCGCTGACCAATGATTTCAGCTCGATGGCGTTGGCCAACTCGGCGCCGCGATAGTGGTTATTGGCGATGACCGTCAGAGACCCGGCGGCTTTGGCCAACTCGTCGATTCTGTCCTTGATCCCGGCAAGCTCTTCGCTCGAATAATAGTAATCGTAGGTTTCATCCCTGCCGGCCTTGCTGAACCATTTCTTCCTGTTCCTGCCGTGCATTCTGAAGTAGCCGGACCTGCCGACAGTACAGTTCCTCATATCGAAAGAATCCCCTGAGGTCGGATAATCGAGATTGCAAACCGTTACGCCGAGTTCCTCCAGAAATTTTAGAGCCTCTTGCTCCTGCCATGATTTATGCCGCACCTCCACAACAAGATCGAACGCATCGTGAAAATTCCTGACTATCTCAGCCAGATGCCGCCGGTTTTCAGATGAGTCGATAAAGTCGTACCTGAACTGAACCAGAAGATGCTTTAATTTCCCCGCCTCCAAAAACGGCTCAAAACCTTTATGAAATTCCTTCACCATCCCGCCATCGATCCTGCCTTCATGCGTAAAATCCCGATGTAGCTTCGCAGTAAAGAAAAATCCGGCCTTTTGTGAAGTCCTTTTCAACCAAGACTTTGAATTCTTCTCAGAAGGAGGACGATAAAACGTGCTGTTAATCTCCACACAATCAACAAACCGGCTGACAAACTCAAGCTGATCGACCTTGGAGCTGGGATAGACAACCCCCCTCCAATCCGGATACGACCAACCAGCTATTCCGATGCTAACCTTACCTGACATATGTCTTTCCATTTGTGTCATCCCCGTGAAAGGGAGGATTCATTGTATTACCTTTTTGCAGGTAAAAGACAAGTCCTAATTATTGTCGCTAACATTGACGATAAAAACAAATAATAGCTGGTTATGATTGAAAGAGCGAGAAACTTCGAGTACCATTTATTGAACTTGGAAATGAAGAGGTTTCAATATGGTGAAGGAGAAACAGGCAAATAAGTATCCCATTCGGGCATCTTGGTTTCTTGTTTGGATATTGATTATAAGTTCCATGCCCGCACTGGTTGCGGAAAGCAAAAACGGAAAACAGACTGTTAGGCTGGGTGAATGGAACATATCAAGCTATGAATTCAATGCTGGTTCTTATAGAGGTGCTGCTCGCAAGAGCGATGGCTCGCAGATTGACATTGAGATCTGTATGAATGCGGAAAGATTCAATATACGGCGATTTGATTTAGATGATAACAGTCGGACATTTGAAGTCAAGGGTTTAGGTAAGGCCAAATATCGAGTTGATAACATACTGAACATGCAACAGGTTTCTGGGATAATGCTACCCATATGTCTTCGACACGTTTTACGCTTTACCTACAAAGAACAACACTTTGCCATTTCAACAATGGAGGAAGTAACGCGAAAGACGTTCGGGAGTATTCAGGAAAGAAGAGCGTTTATTAAGAGTGCTATTGCCAAGGCGCAAGAGGAAGCTCCACCTGATGAACTGGTATCATTCGCCAAGCTTCTTGTTGGTGCGCCGGTTGAATTCAGGACTTACAGGGTGGCAACGGAATATCCTACGGTGGAAGCAGCAGTAGAAGGCGGCAAATTGGAAGTTTTAAAAAGGTCATCAATCTTCAAAGAAGGTGACTATGGCTGGTATCTTCACGCAAGGCCCGGTCAATCGGCCAAGTTTCGTATTCGCTTCCCGGCAAAAGAATTTACAGTCACTTCTCAGGGAATAGAAGCTACCGGGGGGAGCGAAGTACTCGCCGGCAATGTCCTTACCGTCAATGACCGCAAGGCTATCTTTGATGAGAAAGGTATAGCGTTAGTAGAATATGGAGAGATTGAAAATGGCCACATGCTTAGAATCGAGTATGACGGTTGGCAACGTGAAAGAAGGACTTTCAGCGCCAACATCTTTCTTCGGTGGGGTCGTCCGGAAGAAGAGTGGCTTAACGGCAGTTACTTTCCCCTTGCTCCGAAACTTGAAAATCCGACTGTCGAGGCATGCATTCGGAGTATTTTGAGGGACCTGGAAATCGCGCATGATCCGGACCGGGATTGCTGGGTGACATCACGCGGTCAGACCCGTGGCTATATTCCTTCTTGGAATGATATAGCTGCATTGGAAGGTTTAGAATTACGTGATTTCCCTCGCTTGCAGAGTATTGACAGGCAAGACCTTTCCACGCATTGGGTAAAACATTCATTTGAACGGTATTTTTCTTCAACACCTAATACGTCATATTACGAGCTTCTAACTTTGGAGTTGGCAAAAGCGATTCAGGACAGGTTGGCTAATCCTCGATACGGCGCAAAACTGTGGGAAGATATAAGAACTCATCGGAAGGATGATCCTTCTGGCTGGCATAGCCCCCAGTCGGTTTATAACCTTGCCTATTTCTGGGAGCATTTTCCCCAGCTTCGGGATGGCAATCCCCTACAGTGTGTATTGGACTACTGGGTCAATGCAATGGAGAAAAATCCGGATCCTGTTTGTAGGTACGGCAAAGGTGCGACAAGTTACGCCCACGATCAATATCCCCATGCCTATGCACTTGCAGCACTTCACATAGGTTATAAGGTTTTCAAGAAGGAAGAATACTTAAAGGCTCGGGACAGGCAGATGGAACGGCTGAAGGAACTTTTTGAACAAAAAGGTTTTCTAAATGCGATTTCATCAAAAGACGGCTGGGTCAGAGAACCTGACAAATGGCATTACCAACATTACTTGCAGCCTATATGTGAAGCTGTAGCTTTGTATGGACAAGCATGTGCTTTTATAGATGATAAGGATGGATTGACACTATCCCGGGAGTGGATTACGGCGGCTCTTGCAAGGGAAGGGCAGGAGGGCAAGAATCCGTTTCATAACTATCAGGCAGCAACTTTCAAGGATCGTTGTGGGATGTTAGCTGTTTTGAGGGGAAAGGCTGCCTATTTAATGGTGCCGATTGAAGAACAAATCGAGTAAACGCATCAGCCGTCTTATTTGCTGAACGTATAAAACACCATCCTCAATAGTAATCACAGGGAAAATTACGATGAGCTAATCTTACTGATTATGATATAATGCTCCAAAAAGAATGTTTTTGAAGGAGTATGATTTGCCTGAAATATGCAGGTTTTTTGGTATTATTATCCGGATGTTCTTTGATGATCATGATCCTCCGCATATTCATGCTGAATACCAGGATTATAAGGCTGTTTTTGATCTCAAAGGAAATATCACACGAGGTGATCTCCGGTCGTGAACGGCTACTAAACTTGTACGCGAATGGATCGATTTGAGGTCAAACGAACTTCAAGAAGATTGGGAACTTGCAAAGGCTGGAAAAGAACTCAAGAAAATATCACCACTGGACTGAGGTGTATCATGTGGAATCTTAACGATGTAAAGAGCATTCAATATCAGTCGGATTATCGTTATATGATTGTTTTTGACGATGGTACTAACGCTGTGATTGATTTCGAGGAGTATTTGACGAAAGGGCCTGTGTTTGAGCCATTAAAAGATTTGGACTTTTTCGAGAAAGCAAAGATCGAGGGTGGTACAATTGCCTGGCCCAATGGAGCCGATATTGCGCCCGAGACTTTGTACGAAAAATGCCAGCAGGCCGCCTCAGGTCGCGCTGCTTCGCAGAAGCCCTGAGGGGGTACTACATTCTTGAGTTGCTCAATTAAGTAAGGATTCAGCGATGTACCACGATGTTACTGAAGTACGAGTCCTGGATGATTATAAATTGCAGCTTACCTTTGATGATGGGAAATCAGGTGTGTTGGACTGTAAGCCGTTTATCGACAAGGGTGGTGTTTTTTCGAAGCTGGGTGATCCGGAGTTCTTTAAGAGCGTGCGAATTCATAGTGAGCTGTGCGTTCTTGTCTGGGATGACGAAATAGACATTCCGCCTGAAACCGTTTACAGCATAGCAACCGGTTCTCCTCTGCCCGAATGGATGGAAGACCGTGGACAAGTTGCTTAGAGGCTCAGAACCAAATTAGTGAAATAAGGAGCCGCTCCGCGGGTCTACTATAAAGAGATCGGTTATAACCAGCCGCCAGGACAGACAAAGGAACGCTGATGGAGATTATTGCCAGGTGCCCTGATTGCTGCCGTCTCTGGCAGCTTGACGGCAGTGCGGCCGACAGAAGAATGCGCTGCCGCGAGTGCGGCAGATTGTTCAAAGTGCCGAAATCGGACGAGCTGCCCGACGCCTCCGAGGTCATCAAGAGGACAAAGGGTACTATCTATGTCGATGAAGACGGCAGGACCTACGGCTGAGCCGCCGGGGCGCAGGTTTTCGCTGTCGTTTGCAGGATCTCGATGAAGCGCTCCACCATAGTCGGCGCCGGCCAGGTTCGTCCGGCACGCTCGATGTTCTCCTGCGCCCAGGGCAGAGCCAGAGGCAGCATGACCGCCTCGACGTCCGATTGCTCCAGTTCTGCCGTCAACCGGCCAAGACATTCAAGGACGCTGACGGGCATTTTGACCCCTTCCGCCTGTTCAGTGCTTGCGAGGTCGCAAAGCGTTGCGGAACCCGTAACCAGATGCTCGCGGCAGGCGATGGGCCTCTGCTCGTAGCGCAAACATAGACCGTCCGACAAGAAGGGGCACGGCAGTCCGAGTCCGGCGTACCAGTCACCGACTTCTTCTGAACGGAGTCCGTTTTCGTCAGCCGATCCGCTCAAATCGAAATCTGTGGGCATATTGTCCAGAATTTTTCCGGCTGTTTCGATAGATGATTTTATCAGAGGTTGGCCCTCGCTTGCAGGTATAGCGGACAATTCCTCCGCCAGCCGGAAGGCTTCGGGAACGGACATGGGCACGAGATAGTTGCAGCACGCCGAGCAGCCCTTTCGGCACGGAACGCAGTCTCCTCGGGCGCCAAGTCTTTGTATCATAGTCAGAGCCAGGCTGTTTGAGAGGTCGCGAGCAAGCGGTACGATGTCCGAGAGTCTTGCGGGCTTGTCGGCCACCATGATGCTAAAGCACGCGGGGTCGCCCGGAATATCCAGTTCGAGATTGAAAGCCGTCGCAGCGGATCGGGGGTATTTGTCTGAACACTTCATCTTGGACTGGCGGACCGTGATTTGCTGTCGGCTGCGGCGGCCTCGTTTCTTTCCTGTGCCGAAGGCTGTTTTATTCCGAGTGCGCGTTCGATTCTTGCGGTTCTGGCTGCAAGTTCGGCCAGTCTATCGTCGATTGAGTCGAGCCTGACTGCGACAGCGCGGATATCTTCACCGACCATCGCCGAGTTTCTCTCTGTCAGGTCCAGATACCTCTCCATCAGGCGTTCGTAAGCGTCGACTACCCGGACGATATCACTCTTGTGTTCTGGTACGGCAACCCGAGGCCTGAGTTCGTACGTATTCTCGCTGCCGCGAATCGAAGCAGAAAACCACACCGCGATCACACAGCACGCGACGAGGACTGCTACAGCCAAAAAGCTCTTATTCTTTTTCATGGGACTTCTTCCTTAATGCGGTCTTAATCTATCGGCAAAAAGCAGGTGGAAATCCAGAAGCTTATGAACAAATGGATTCCTGCCCGTTCGACTTCGCTCAGGACAGGCTCTGCGCAGGAATGACAACGACGGGGTCGCGCGGGCGAGACGCCCGCGACACGGTTGTGGGGCAGCTTGCTATGAATCCAGGCTGTCGAGGATCAGTTTCAGAGACAGCTCTGCGTAGCAGACCGTTGTATCGGCGGCACCGTAATAGAGTCTCAGTGTGTCGTCTTCCCGCAGCAGGCCGCAGCTAAAGACCACATTTCCGAAGAAGCCCTCGCACTCGTAATCCGCTTCAGGTTCGAAAATCGGCTCTCTTGACCGTGCCAGAACCTTCCACGGTTCCGTGCCGTCAAGCAACGCCGCCCCGAGGCAATAGCGGCTGTTTCGGTCTACTCCATGATATATCTCGAGCCAGCCGTGTTCTATTCTGAACGGTACTGCGCCGGCGCCTACTTTCGTTTCATCGCAGCGACCCGGGGAGGGGCCGAACAGGCGATGATGATTTCCCCATGTCAGCAAATCGGGCGACTCTGCGAGCCAGATATCCTGTCTGCCGAACAGCGGCGAAACGGGCCTGTGAAGCGCGTAGAACTTGTCCGAGACTTTCTCGTCAAAGATTGCGACGTCCTTGTTCTCGGGGCTGAAAATAACGCCGAGACGCTTGAAATCCGTAAAATCCCTTGTAGAGGCGAGGCAGGTGACCACCCCGAAAGGCGAGACAGCTACATAATGGACGTAATATGTCCCGTCAATGACGCTGATCCTCGGATCTTCGATGCCGAAGGTCTCATATTCGTTTTCTGCCGAAATGGCCGGTGTATCTTCTACCTCGAAGTCGGTTCCGTTGGTGCTTCGGGCCACCCTGAGATGTGAAATGGAGGTCAGGAATGTCCGGCCGTTTTTTATTATTAACCTCGGGTCCGAGAAGTCGGTATCAGGGTCTGATCTCGGGAACTCTTTTGTCTCAAGCTGCTTTCTATCAATGTTATAAAAGGCAGTCAGTGCAACGTTAGGGTCGTTGTTTATCGGTCTTTCCGCCACGCGAACGAGCAAAATTGTCTCGTCATCCAGCCTGGCGACGCCGGCGTTGAGGATACCGATGATCTCGAAGTCTTTCCGCGACGGCTCGACATCCTCAGGCGCTATTATCGGATTTTGCGGGCTGCGAAATGCTTTCATTTCATAGCTCCCGGTGTTCGTTTCCTGACGAGAAGCGGAAATCGAGAACGACAATAGCACTGAATACGTAAACAGTCAATTCTATTCGTCCGAGGTTAGTACATTGTCGAGAAACTTCTGGGCGACAAAGAGTTTAACTGTTAGAATCTTAACCGACATCAGGCTGTTTGGCAGCCGTTACGGTTTGTTTGATGTTCGTTCATTACGGTGAAACGCATTGGCTGAGGAACGCAAATTATTGTCGGTTGGCAACGCCGCAAAAAAAGCTGGCGTTTCCAGGCAATCTCTGCAATATTACCTTATGGTGGGTTTGCTTGAGCCAACCGAGGTTACGCCGACCGGGAGACGTATGTTTGACGAAAGCGGCATCGAGCGAATAAAACTCATAAAGAAACTTAACGAAAGTGGTTACTCTTTACGTGCAATCAGGGAACTGTTCATGGAAGGACGCACTTAATATTGACGATTGAATATTGAATATTGACTATTTGCACGTGGGCTGTAGTTGGGCCGCCACGACCGATCCTTTCAATAGTAAATAGTCAATAATAAATAGTCAATTTCTGAAGGGAGGCAAATAGTGAGTGATTATGAAACCAGCCAGAGAAGGCGTAACTTCGTCGTAGGCCTGTTTGTGATAATGGGGCTGGCTGCGCTCGGATGGCTGATTTTTAAGTTCGGCGATCTGCCCGGCATTGTTACACGATACCGCTCCTTTCAGGTGTTCGTCCAGTTTCCGTCGGCGCCCGGGGTACAGAAAGATACGCCCGTGCGATTCTGTGGATATCAGATCGGCAGAGTCACCAGTGTCATGGCTCCGGAGAAAAGAGTGGACCTGGACACCGGCCTGAAGTATTTTCAAACGGTGGTTGTTCTCAGCATCGACAAGGAATACGGGACCATCCCGCACAACGTGGGCGTGAAGTTGATGACTCGCGGCCTGGGCAGCAGCTATATCGAACTTCAGCAGGATCCGACCAGGCCCACGGAAGACAAATATCTCAAAAACGAAACGTTGCTCCAGGGCTCGACCGGCATGACGAGCGAGTTTTTCCCCGAAGAGAGCCAGAAGAAACTGGATCAACTGATCGACGCGCTTCGGACTCTCATAGCAAACGCCAACGACGTTATCGGCGATCCCAACAGCAAGGAGAATATTATGAGGACTCTGGCCAATCTGGCGGATGCGTCGGAGCGGGCCAAATACACTTTAACAGAATTTGAGAAACTGGCGGCAGCCGGGACCGAGACGTTAAAGAACGCCGATACCAAGGTCGAGGAAGTTGTAGCCTCGGTTGTCGATACGAGTACGGAGATCAAACAGTTTGCGGCCACCGGGACCTCGACGCTTAAGAGCGTCGATGCCAAAGCAGAGAGGTTGGTCGTAGCAATGGTCCAAACGAGCGAGCAGCTTAGCGGGGCGATGCGGGAGCTTGAGCAGGCCCTTTATAAGGTCAACAACGGACAGGGTACCGCCGCCAGACTCCTCAACGACGGGACGTTTTACGAAAACCTGCTGGAAAACACCAACCAGCTTCAAGTGCTGCTTGAGGAATTGAAGGAATTTGTCGCCGAATGGCGGGATAAAAACATCGACGTCAAAATATTCTAAGGCACTCTAACAAAACCCAACTTGTCATTCCGGGCTTGCCGAGGAACCTGTTGAAATAGCCCCGCGGGGTGGTTCCTTATTGCTCTAACATGGTTCTGTTAGAGGCTTTAAGCCTCCGAATAACAGCCGCAGCGCCGATTTTATGGACTCATGTGGTGTGGTAAACGGCTAAGTCCCGAATTACCGGCTCTGCGATTGACTTTGTTACGCGGAGGCGAATTCTTGCGGCTTTCAACGGCTCGAATTGCTGGATGCGTTTGTGTCCTATCGATATTCCATCGCAGACTTTTCTCCATTTACCATCCGGGGCATACGCCTCTACGGCATATTCTCGCACTCGCTCGCCCTGTACTATATCTTCCATGATGATGACGTGATTGAACGTTGCGGGTTTTCTCAATTCCAGTTCGATTATCCGGCCTCGGCCCTCGGTTCGAGCCACGGGTTTCTCGAAGCGCCTGCGGATTACTCCGCCGAATTCGGCATAACGCTCGAAGTCCGCCTCGGGGATCAGTCCATCGGTGTCCGGCACTGCGCCTATGATGAGGTTGGCGTTGCGCCCCACTGATTTATAGTACATATTCACCAGCTTCGCGAGCGGCTGGAGTTTGTGCTCGGAGTTGGGAATCCAGAGCCAGTCGTGCTCGCGAATCGGAGCATCGGCCATCGCGGGACACCATACTTTTCCGTCTGGATCGCCGTGCTTTAGCAATGTGATTCGCTTTCCGTGATCCTTGTGTGCGCGAATCTGACTTGCGACGGTGGGCATAGTCGAAAAGCACGGATAGCCGGTCGTACCTGATTCGCTGCCCGCCCATCGATGCTCGGCACGTTCGAGGCTATGGTAAAAGACCGCATCAGGCTGGTGCTTCTCCACAATCGGCAAAACGTCCGGCCCTCCCTGCTGCGGCGTAATTACGCCGCCGTCGAACCATATCTCACAAAGCGGGCCGTAGCGCGAGCACAGTTCCTGGACTATTTGTTCGCACGCCTTCATGTATCGCTCACG
Organism: uncultured Pirellulales bacterium; assembly: GCA_964598225.1. Lineage (GTDB taxonomy): Bacteria > Planctomycetota > Phycisphaerae > Sedimentisphaerales > Anaerobacaceae > SG8-4. Next base: position 48,058 of record CAZRBG010000030.1, on the reverse strand, counting down.
CAGTTCCGGATCGCCGCCCTTGCCGCCGTTGACCTTGTAGTTATAGACCTGCCAGTAAGCATTGAACCTGATGCCGATATAAAGCCCCGGTGCGATGTCATACTTGCGGCAGGATTCGACGAAATCCTTTACAATGTCAGCTTTTCCATCGCGCCATTTTGTCTGCTTCAATCCGAACGGGTAAACATCGCTTTGCCACTGTAGGAAGCCCTGATGATGCGTGGCTGTAAATATCGCGTAGCGGGCCCCCATTGCCTTGGCCGCTTCGAGCCACTGATCGGTATCGAGTTTGGCTGGATTGTATAGATTTACGTCCAGTTTCTCTCTGCGAGACCGCTCGTGATGGTGTCCGCCCGGCATGTAAACGTCGAGGTCGAAATGGTATACCAGTCCCAATTCGAAATCCTGCCACGCCGCCTGCCTCGGCAGGGGGGCAGGAATGCTTGTTTTGTTGTTCATGCCGTCAGTGTAATCCGGCAGCAGGCTCACTGCCGCGCCCGCTCCTGCAGCTTTAAGAAAATCACGTCGATTCATAATGCTATCCTTCTGATCGGTAGAGTGTGCATCGCACACCTTGTGGCGATTGATGAGCAGTCCCGATCCTACTGAGAGAGGACAAACTCCACCAGGTCGTTGGTCTCCTCTTCAGACAGATCGGACGTATGTCCATGTTTATCTTCCGGATTAAAGGTTGTCACCACGTCCTTAATCGTTGCCGCACGCCCGTCGTACAAATACGGAGCCGTTCGCCATATTTCGATCAGTGTGGGTGTGTCGAACTTCCGGCCTTTTTCCCGGCCTTCACCAGTGCCGACGTCGTACTCCCGCAGGTTGGTAAATAAAGGGCCGCTGTGACACGACGAGCACTCGGCTTTATGAAATACTTCTTGTCCTCGCCCGGCCGATTCGCTGAGTTTGCCGTTCACGAGATGCGGGCTTGGAACCGGCCTTAGCGACTTGAGGTATCCATCTATCGCCCGGGCTTCCTTTTCCGGACGCACGGAAAATAGGATGTGTCTGATCCCGGCACGCACGGCCGCTTCCGCGTTCGCACGGACACCGCTCATCATCGAAGGAGGCGTCCGGTGCGAATACAGCAGACTCTTGGTGTTCTTTGGATTGCCGAGGCCGTCGTTGAGCAGATCCCAGTTCAATGCGTCGGCGCGGGCGTCCGAAGGGTGGCAGCTTGCGCAGCTTTGCCACCCTTGAAAACAAATCTCCGCATCGTTAAAGAGCATCTCACCCTTGCGCCGGGCCGTCATCGGTCTTTTCGGCCCCAGAGCAATCGATAAAGTCTTATGCCGCGAATTCTCAGAAATATCTACAACGGCCAGGCTGTCGGTGAAGTACTCGGCGACGTAAGCTTTGCGGTCGATAACCGCCAGCGACCGCGGCCCTTTGCCGGGCAGGTCGATTCGCTCTCGAATGCCGTAGAGAAAGCTCAGCTCGTTGGGAATATTCGAGCCCCCTCCGCTGCCGTAATCGTATGAAGAGTATGGAACGCCCGTAAATCTTTCGCCCCGCACTTTATTGCGGCGGCGATGGGCGAATATCTTCTCCATCATAGAGCGAACGTTAATTACGCTCAGCTCATGCGTCCCGGCATGGGTAACGCAGAGAAATTTGCCGTCGCTCGTGCATTCGAGGGCCCACGGATTCGCCGCCCCGTGATCCACGTCGTCCAAAAGGACGGTCTCCAGAAATGATTTGAATCTAACGTCTATGATGCTGATTGCGTTGGTATTCATCCATCCCCGCTCCAACTGCGATGTCGGGACCGTGTATCGAGCGAGAACGTGCGAGACGAAAACGAATCTGCCGTCCGGCGAGACGGCAATATCCTGCAGATCGGTGCTGCCGTTGGGAAGGGAAATATCTACCTCAAAGGCCGGTGCCCGCGCATCAATGACGGAAATCTTGCATCCGACCGAATCGCTGTTGGCCGGCTCGTTGGGCAGATGATTCCCGACGTAAAGCCACTTTCCGTCCGGCGTGATATCGGCAGCCACAGGCTCGCGAAGGGCCGGGACGGTCGTTATCTCCCTGCCTTGCTCGGTGTCGATGATCGATATATCGTTGCCGAACCGATTGCACACGTAAAGTGTTTTACCGTCGGGACTGAGCACCGGAGCTGTAGCGCCGTACCCGGCTGACAAATTCTCCTTTATCTTGCTGCTATCGGTCTCGATAAAGCAGAGGCTTCCCTCCGGAGCCGCACAGGTGACGTAGAGCAGTGTCCCATCGCTCGTTAGTGCCAATCCCGTCGGCTCAGCCGGCAGATCGATCGCCTTTGTGACTTTTGCTTTCTGCATGTCGAAGATTACGACTTGTTTTGCCGTCGCCTCGGCTATGTATAACTTCCTGTTCTGCGAATCTGCGACTACCGCCGCGGGCGAGAGATAATTCTCACCCGATGCGATGTTAGTCGGGGAAAGGCAAAGCGGAATGGTTAATATTGCTGAAAGGAGAACAAATCCGTTTCTTTTGTTATGCATCATCTTTTCTCTGAAGCGATTAATCTATTAATCTATGAGTTGAAGTAGTGCCGATTCGCCGTTGCAATTCTTTAGCGGTTGCCACCTCAATCATCCTGTGTTTCTTGGGTTTTACCGTTGTCCGGCGAGGCTGCGTATTTTTGAGACGGAGATTCGACCTCACTTACGACGCGGAATCCGACGTTGTGGACGCGCTGCCAGGCCGGGTAACTCAGGCGGAAAGACGATCTGCATCGCTTAGGACGATCGTGCCACGAGCCGCCTCGGACGACTTTCTCCTGTGAGGGACGCCTTACGGTGCTGCCGGATTCGGTCATGTTGTTGCGTCCGTCATCTTGCTTGTATGGATACGCTTTGTATGTCGTTCGGGTCCATTCGGCCGCGTTGCCGTGCATGTCGTAAAGGCCCCACGCGTTGGGCTTGTAGCTGCCTGCGTCCGCGGTCGCAATTGCCTTATCGTTGTAGCGTGTGTCGCAGATGATATTGCCGCCGAAGACCGCCGATTCCAGAATGCCTTTGCCGAAGTGGGCGATGATATTGGATTCCAGCCCGCCGGTCGGTTTTGGGCTGACGCTCAGCGATGCATCGGCTACATTCGCCCAGCCGGTGAAATCGGCATCGACATGGCCGTAAGATAACGCACTTGTCGTTCCCGCCCGACAGGCGTATTCCCACTGCGCCTCGGTTGGCAGGGTGAATTTCATGCCGGTCTTGAGCGAGAGCCACTCGCAGAACTCAATCGCACGCTTCCACGACACGCGAACCACCGGCTGATGCAGCTCGGCCAGCGACAGTCCGGGGCCGTCCGGGCCCTGGAAGCGCTTGGTGAAGTATCCCGAATCGTGTTCGGGATCGAATTTGTTGTACAATTCGTTGGTAACTTCGCAGCTTGCCATCCAGAAATCGCGGGCGATCTCGACAGGGGCGGCCGGCCCTTCATCGGCTCGATTTTCCGGATGGCCCATCGTGAACGTCCCGGCGGGAATTCGCACCAGCTTGATTTTCACGCCGTCTATGTCGATAATCTTTTCAGAAACGCCGGCGCTGTTCTGGGCGTATCGTGGGGTGCTGTCCCGCTCCCTATCCAGGGTGGGGCTTGCCCCACCATTGCGCCCGGCTTTCGGTGGGGCAACCCGTTCGACTTCGCTCAGAGCCTGCCCTGAGCTTGTCGAAGGGGCATGTTGTAAATAACGCCTTACGGCGTCACTACAAACGGTGTTCGGAATCTCCTCCGGATCTTTTTTCGGACCGTGGTAGAGCGCTTGCAGCTCGCGCCGACGCCGGGCTGCTCCTTCCGGCATCGGTCCTACATCTCTCCACGTGCCGTGACATGGGCCGTTCAAGTCGATCCACGTTATGAGCCGATCCCTGGCTTCGGCGTCAAGTTTTACGCCGTAGTGGCCTTTACTGAGCATCTGGATCAGTTCGCTCGTGTCGGCGTGATACTCCCCGGCTACGAGCAGGTTGACGTCGTCTTCGACGTTCACCCTGCGGATGTAAGGTATCAACGCCTCGTATGCGGGGGTATACTTAATCCAGGCGCCGCCGAAGGCTTTGCGAACGACAGGGTGCAGCCGTCTCTGTCCCAGTTTCGTCAGCAGCCGTCCGCGATAATGCTTCACAAAACGCTCCGCCCGCAGATCGAGCATCTCCGAGCGGTCCGGCCCCGAAGTATCGGGATTGTGACAACCGACGCAGTACTCATCGAGCACCGGCTGGACCTCTCTTTCGAAATCAAAACCTCTCGCCGGTCCGTACCAGGGTTCGATCTGCACCGGCGGGCGATTCGCGGCCTGTCTTTGCCGCAGCACGGGAAGCTGCGGCGACTGCTCGTGGCAGCCGACACATGACAGAGTTTCTCCCGGCATCGCAGTGAACCAGCTCCGCATCAATTGGACCGCCTTGCCCTCTTTATCAAGAGGCTGGACGGTCAGCGGAGTATTGGCCGGGACCTCGAACATGGCCGAGCCGTCTTTGTGAACGTCCACTGTGCCGAGAATCCGCATCACTTCCCAGGGGCCGCCGCAACCGATCTTATCCGGCCCGGCCATCCCCGGATAGCCGAAGTGATACGCCACGACCCTCAGCTTCTTAATCGTGCCGCGAGGAACGCCGGCCAGCCCCGGCCCGGTGTATATGTCGTCCAGATAAACGACCGCGTAGTCGCGCTCCAGATCTACCCGGTCCGGAATTTCGGGCGGCTTCGGAGTTTCCTTCAGCGGAATTGGCTCGAAGAAATCGAACCGAGGATTAATGCAGACACCCAGCATATTGTCGAATATGTCCACAAGATATATCCCCCAGGGGCGCTTGTGTCCTGTCTGTGCCGCCACGAGGAAATACTTGTCGCTCAGCGGATAGGGGTGCAGGAACTTCGGCCACGACTTATTGACGAGGTTATCTCGGATGACCGTTTCGACGGGCTCGCCTCGTCCCGGAATTTTCTGGACCACGCCGTCGGCTTCATGCCAGCCCTTGGTCGTGTCGATCAGACCCAGCTCGCCCATTCGCGGCACGCCGTGATAGCCCGCGATGATTGCGATAATCTTGCCGGGCGAACCAGGTATGCCGCGAGGGTAATACAGCGCGTTGGGCCAGTAGGAATTGCTGCCGTAGATAGCCCGCTGGCCGGTGCCGTCCGGGTTCATTGCCATCAGCGGCCGCAGGTAAATGTGCATCGGGCCGGTGTAGTCCCACCGGCTGAAGATTACCTGCCCGGTAGGCAGCACCGACGGGTGCAGGTCGAGGTCCTGATCGAAGCATAATTGCCGTACGTTGTCGCCGTCGCCGTCCATCAGATATATGTTGCATGCCCGCTCTTTGCCGTGCCAACAGGGAACGGCGGTGTACGAAGCTGTTGAGACGTAAACGACTCGACCATCAGGAAGATAACACGCGTCGAAATTGTCTACGTCCGGGTGGTCGTCTCGCGAGACCTGCCGCAGATTCCTGCCGTCGGTGCCGATCTCGAATATCTGCCATGCCGGTCCGGTCGGCATGGTGAAGAGCATCTTTTCGCCATCGTAATGCAGGTCGATCTCGCCTACGTACTGAGTGCCCTTCGGTTGAAAGATCGTTCTCATCTTTCCGGTCGGATGAACCGGCCCCGCCGTAAGGCGTCCCTTGAGGGAGAGCGCTGCGATTTCGTTGTCGTAGCCGGTCCGCTTGATACCAGTGTTACACTTGTGGTTGACCGGCAGGCCGAGCTGGCCGCGTTTTCGCTTGAGCAGAATAAGCTCGTCGAAGTCGAGCAGTGGATTTGAGAGCAGAGCATCGTATTGCAGTTTCGGCAGCTCGCGGGCGAGTCTCTGCAACTCGGTCTTTCGCGTGTTGCTGTTATGGTCAAGCGACAGAGCCGCCGCCCTTGCCGATTTCAGCTCCTCCAGACGCCTGATGTACTCGCCGCCACTCGGGTATTCGCTGCCGAAAGTCCCTATCAGATCATTAATCGCCAGACGGAGAGGCTCGAAATCATAGTCGAGCAGGTATCGTACCTTCTGATCGCCGCCGGAACGGCTCGATTTGGGCGGCGCCGCAATAGCAAAAGAACACAAAATCGTCAGAATAAGGCCAAAGAACAGGAAGTAGGGTGTGCGCCGCACACCGAAACAGTATCGGTCGGCGGTGCCTGTCATACGGTTTATTTTCATCACTTTCATAGCCGCGTCCCAAACGAAATTGTCCTGCCGGCTTCGATGCCGAAAACACTATCCAAGGATAGTCAAAAATCGCTCCAGAGTCAATTATAAACGGTTTCTCTCTCAAGCTCTTCGCTACAAGTCTGATCCGTAATGGCCTGTCCAGTGAAAGGTATTCCTGAAATCTCGTGACGAACGCCGCCGAATTCAGTAATATACTTACAAACTGAATTTTGCAACAGTCTTGATAAAGGATATTCCCTGTGAGAACGAGAATAACGCTCAAAGTCATAATGGCGATTATAAGCTTGTTGAATTCGCCGGCGCTGTCGTCACCGGCAGAAACTTCCGAGCTTGGCGGGTTTGTAATAGACGAACCTCTGGGCGTAAGCTGGCGGGATGAATGGATTACATTCGACGTAGCGGTTGAGACCGAAGGCAAAGAGATTACTGTTGACCGAATGCGGCTGCTGCAATCACGCGGCAAGGATAAGGATTCCGTAGTCCCCGCCCAGTTCTATCGCGAGGGCAGGCTGCTGAGAGAAACCGAAGTCCTCAAGGGCGCCGTCGAATTAAGAGTACTTGCCAATATTCGTCTCGACAAAAACAGTTCGACAATGCTAAAAATCGTTGCTTTCGATCAGAATAATACGCAGGGGCCGAAACTTCCGAAGCTGTTGGTACACGAAGACAGCAATCGCATTACAGTTAATAATGGAATCTATGAGGTGGTTTTCGACGCGTCGGTTCCTATGCCGATAAATTCGGTTGCTGCCGTTGGCGGAGCCGGGAATCTGGGGACGTTCGCCTGGCCTGAGGGCGTTGGAGCTCTGGGCGTTAAAGACCGGTGGATCGAGAAAGGACCGGCGAGGTGCATACTGAGACGGACTTTCCGATTCAGGAATCCGAATCATCAATATCGGATTGAGTTCAAGTTTCGCGCCGGCGATCCCTGGATAGACGTCTCCGATGAATATTCACTTGGATCCGGCTCATACATCAGGTTCGACATGGCCCGCCTGAAAGCGGATTTCGTCTACCATCCGCACACGTACAATGCTCGCACCTTCCGCCCCGGCGGCAAAAAAGAAGATTCGACGATTCAGCCGCCTCAGCATCCCATCGCGACCTTGGGCCCGGTCTGGAGAGATATATGGTACGGAGGCGGTCCGTATGCCTTCATCTACAACTCCGGCGCCGACCACGGCATCGGGTTTGCAACAGTTCGGGGCAGTGAGTGGGCGACGCCGGAGGGAGTAAGCCTGGTTTCTCAGAATCTTTCAGTACACGGCCACCGGGAAAAAGCCGGGCGGGTCTGGCTCAAGATTCCCACAAACGGCGGAAAACGAAAGTGGGCGATAATTCCCGGCCCGATCGAGGTCCGCGAAAAGTTGGATCTATTAACGCGGGCGCGGGCGGATATACCGCTGGAGGGGGTGCTGAACGAATGGATTCTCCACTGGCAATCCGACGCCGAGCAGTACGATTACGGCCTGGCAAAGGCCTGGTTCGGTCCGTTCAATCGCCATCAGTTGAATCCGACGACGTTTCCGCGGCGAGTGAGGTCGAACCTTGGCAAAATGGTCGAAAGCGGCAGGAAAGTCAGGAGCCGGGACCTCGCCATGCTCGCGTATGTATTTATGGACCCTGATTATTGGCCGGGACCGCAATACGATTGGCGAAACGTGGGAAATCCCAATTTCCACACCGATATGTACAATGTCCCGTTGCAGATCGGCCTTTTAATGCCGGATCATCCGCACGCTGATCGCTGGACGAATTACGGCGTCGATGAATTACATAAGAACCTTATGCGCGACAGTTATCCCGGCGGGGCGTGGCAGGAGAGCCTGAGCTATTCGGCGTTCTTTTTTCACATAGCCGATTACGCAAAGATGGTCAAAGACGCGGGGCTGGCCCGGCCATTTGAGAAATGGCCGCGTTTGAAAGAGGTTGCGAATTATCTCGCCTGTATGCACGGCCCGGTTGATCCGCGCTACGGCAGGCGCCAGAAAGCCCCCATAGGAGACACCCATCCGGGCAGTTACGTAAAGGAATTGAATGAGATGGGGCAATTCTATGAAGGTGTTGACGATCTGTTTGCCCGGCAGCTAAAACGCTTTCCGCAGAAGTGGGACGCTGCCCTTGACCTAAGCAGCAGAGAGTTCTATGGCTTCGGCGCGATGTTGCGGGGAAACCCCTACAATGACGGGCACGAATCGTTCGTTACGATCAAAGCCGGTCCGGCCAGAAATCACTACCAGGGCGATGAACTGTCTTTCTATTTTTGCAGCCTGGGCACGCCGTTGGCGCTGGATTATGCGTGTCATTACTCGCCGAGACCCTGGAGCGCTTCGATGCACAATCGCCCGGATATGAACGGGCTGCGGCCTGTCGCCGTTGCTGTCCGGCGAGCGTTCGCGAGTTCAGATGCGGCCGTTGTTTTCGTGGCCGACGAACAGACCCGGCGAATTAGTCACGTCCCGATGGAGCCGCACCATACAATCAAGCCGGGATGGGAATATCCGACGAGTTACCTGTCGGAGAATGAGCCCTGGACGACGCGGCGGTATGCGGTGCTGGTCAAGCACGATCCGAAGCGAAGCAAGATTGCCGACTATCTGGTGGTGCGGGATGAGATTTCTTCTCCGCAGCAGGTGTGGTGGAACCTGCACATGCTGGCGCGCGACATACGCCGAAACGGCCGGACCTTCTTCTTTCCGGGTCAGCTTGACGTCGACGTTAATGTACATTTTGTCGAGCCGAGGATAGAGTCTTTCGAGAAACGCCAGTGGGGCTGGAGCAGGCAGCGAACCAAGGGCAGTCTCCGAAATTTCAAGGGAGAAGAATACGAAGACGAGCATTTCGGCCACTATATCCCGGAGGATTTTCAGCCGGGTACGTGGGACAAAAACTTCGAGCACAGCGGCGAGATGGGCAAATGGCTGCGCGTCAAAGGCGATGCCGGCAGAACCAACTGGCTCGTTTTGCTCATTCCGCACCGCCGAGGCCAAAGAGGGCCCAAGGTTGAGAGATTTTCACCAACCTGCGTTCGCGTAAGTCTGGGCGACGAATCGGAGATCATTCATCTGGGTACGGACGGCACGTACCAAGCGGCTCTGCAGCGAAATGGCACGACAGAGGTTCTCCTCAAAAAAGGACATGTCAAGCCATGGTCGAGGCTTTCTTTCGAACCTTTGCCTGCCGATCTCGACAGAGGCGCCCGGTAACGGTATGTAAGAGCTTGAGGCTGCCACCGATCGTTTGTAGTGTGCCCGTAAGGGCATTTAAAAAACGCCTGACGGCGTCACTACGAACGATGGGTGGCAGCCTCATCCAGATTGTCGTTTGGGCTGGCTGTGTCTCTTTAAACATGTACGTAGGCAGCGCGGTAGTACTACGACTACCTTAAATTGGTGGTCGCTGACGCAGTCCGTGGCGAGGGCGTCTCGCCCTTGTACTCTATAGTGCGCGCGACGGCAGGATGCCGGCGGGACACAAGGCCGGGGCGGCCTCGCCACGATCCCGTCTGCTCTACCCACTAAATAAGAGTAGTTACAGTACTGCCGATGGCTCTTATTACTCAATCCAGCCGCGTGAGGCAATTTCCTGCTCGAATCGCTTGCGAACTTGACCGGCCGTTGATGGGTCAACGGCCTTGCCCTCGGTTCCGGCCCCGATTATCATTGCGCCTTCATACGCCACGGTTGAGACGATCATCGGATATTTCTTCAGTTCGGTGTTTAGCTGCTCGTTTGGGGCGACATCGACTTCCGGCGGCACTTCGAATACGTCGTACGGCAGGCCGTGCTTGACAGACCAGACTTCGAGAAACTGCCGGAGCATCCAGTCGGCGGGATTTCGGATTTGTCCGTCACTTTGACTTGAGAGCGCCCACGTGCGGTAGGGCCTCAGCGCGGCAAGCCGAGCTTTTGGTTTGGGAGGAGGTGTTGCATCGAGCTTCTCGTGAAACTTGCCCGCCCGCTGCCAACTGTCGGGCCTGGATTCCGGAAAGGTCGAGCCGTAGCCCAGCCAGATTATCGCATCGACGCCATGCACCCATTGCTCGGCGGCCATCTTCTCGACCTGTTCGGGCGAAACATCCGTCAGGCCTCCGGGCGCGTAAGTGTGGGCCTGCATCCAGGGGATGAGCAGCTTGTCGTACCGCCGTGCCAGACCCGCGCCGTAGCTCATGTCGCGGGGGATGACCGGCTTGTAACCTCCCGCTCCGACGGGATACGGATCGAAGTGGACGATATCGAGATTTTGCGTAAGCAGTTCCTGTCCCGATCCGTCGAAATCGTTGGACTGATGGAACACGCCCATACGCGTGGTGTTGCGAAACAGCAGCAAGCCCGGCGCGCGGCGGTCGATTTCCTCCCGGACTACGCCGCAAAGCCGGGCGCAGCTTTCATGCAGGTTGTACAGCCACCAGGCATAAGCGTCCGGCCCATAGATTTCGGGAAAGCCCCACGTCCTCGGATACTCGATCCGGCCGGCCTTTTCGCGATACGCCGCGATGGACGGCTCGCTGTAGTCCCAGAGTGGATAATTCGCGGCCGGTCCGTTCAGGTGGCCGGTCGTGTAGAAACACTCATCCCCGAAGCGCGTCGCCAGGACCACATCGCTCGCGAAAGTTCCTCCGTTCGCAGGAATCCACTTGTTGAGGACCTTGCGCGTTTCGATTCTCAGCGCTTCCTGAGTGCTCTTTGCGGCGGCGCTGACGGTTCCCCGCCCGAACATCCAGTAAGCCGGATACCCATCGTACTCCCAATATACGGCTACACCGACCTTGTCGAGGATCGCTTCATCGAGTCCGGTCAGGTCGAACTTCATCGAATACAACTTGCGATCGCGTGTCTCGCTGCTGGCGGGCATATCGTCGGTAACGCTGTCGATTTCCGGTTTTGCATCGCCGGGCGCTTCGTATATTGAGGCACGGATTATCTTCAGATGTTGCCTGCCGTCGAAGGGCTTGAGCGGGATCACGATTTCCGCCCGCAACGGCGCGCCTATGTCGGGGAAATAATGGCCGAACTTCCCGCCTTTTCGGGTATATGCGAACTTGGCGTTGTATACGGGCGGCTCGATTAGAATCTGATGCGGTTTTGCCGTGAAAGAGAAGACATGGCGGTCGATTGCCTTGCCCTGATACACGCCGCCTATCATAACCGCCGGAACCGGTTTCAGGCCGGCTTGTTTGACCAGGCCTTTGTGTTCGGTTACTTCTGGCAGGTGAATGTGATATTTCATACCGGTTCGCCGCGCAGTCTCAAGAGCTTCTTTTGCCTGCGCGACGTTCTTGCTTCGCCAACTTATTAATCCGACGCCGTGGGCCTTGAGGTCCCTGATATCTTCCTCCAGCGATTTCACTTTTCGGTACGTTGTCCACGCTCCCGGCCATTCGGGGTGACCGGGCCGGATATTTATCTCGTCAGCAATTAGAGCACCGCTGAGAAGCAGGCTCAACGCCGCTGCAATTGTCCAGCTTCTATACATCATGGATATTGTCTCCTTATTTGGATTATCTTCTCAACCGGCTCGGCGGTTTTGACTAAAGGTTCGACGCCGCTGCCGAACTGGTAAGCCACAACACTAATAGCAATCGGAAAGGCGGCACGAACGGGAATCTCGGCAATGTGCAGTTTGCCGTCAACTATGACGGCAGGGCCGCAGCCGATGTGGTATTCGACCGGCAGACCGGAATCGCTTGTTGCTTTTAGCTCGGCCGGACTGCTGTCTACGGTCAGGTCTCCAATCGGCGGGAAAGTTATAGTCTGAGACGTGCCTTTCTTGAGGCCGGCAAAGCCTCGCGGCATCATTCCCACCTGCTCGGCGTAGCGATACTCGGCGTCGCCGTTGCTATAGGCCATGAAGGTAACGCGAGAGCGTTCGGTCGCCGGCGCCAGAGCGTCGTACTGCATACGCAAGGTATGCTTACTCGTCGCGACGACCGGCCCGCTGACCTGTCGGACGAGAATCGGAGCGTCAGAATGTCCGACGGGCTTGCCCGCTTCGAGCCACTGCGGTCCCCGGCCTTTGTGTTGGGATGGATACGTATCGGCATAAACCGGATGGACCTCGAACGTCTGCCCGTCGCCGATCCATTTGAGCTTCGTGAAAAAGAACCGTGTGCCGGCATCGACCCAGTATGGATCGTTCCACTTTACGAACTGGTCCTTTTTGTCGAATCCGCCGGCGTGATATGCAACCGTGGCTTGAGCTATTTCCCTGTCGAAATGCCAGGCCGCCGCTTCTTTTTCGCCTTCATAAGCATGCCAGCACGCTGGATCGGATTGTGTTTGTTTCTCTATTGCTAAATCGGAGAGCCAGCCGGTCGTGTGGTCAATTTGCTTTAGAGTAACAGGCTCAATAGAATCAATCGGCCAGTCGCCAGGAATACAGGCTTGAGCCGCCTTGCGGATAAAAAGAGCCAGGTACTCAGAATTGCGATCGGACCAGGCGAAGTGCCCGGCGCCTGGCTCGACTACGATGCTCGCCAGATTTCGGGGATCCTGTGCCCGATATGCTGCGAGAGCATCCCGTCCACCCTGCCATGTTTCTCGACTGGCCTCATTTCGCATCGTCCCGCCGAACTCATCGAACTGGCCGATCATCATCAGCACCGGCACGCCCGGTGGAACGCTCTCTTTGCCGCCCGGCACGCCGCCTCGGTATTGAACGAGTCCAAAACAACGCTTGTACATCTTGATGCCTAACGTTTTGGCTTGCGGTCCGCCGGCTGAGTGTCCGACGAACATCAGCGGCGCGATCGACAACTCCTGGTAGCCGGATATTTTTGCCAGTTCGTCGAGCAGCTTTTGTATATCTGCCCGGCTCAACCCGCACTTGAGGAAGACAATAGCCAGTTGCTGATCTTTGCAAGCGATGCGGATCAGCGGATCTTTGGCGAACTCGCGCTCCATTAGGGTCATGCCGCCGATTACCACACCGCGGACCTGATTTGCCTCTGGCGGAATCCATAAAAATGCCGGCCGCTCTCCCTTATTTGTTTCGACAGGCACGTTATACTGAAATACGGCCGCGGAACTCGAAACGGCAAGAATTGCAGTTACGGCCAGCAGACTATTGATTCTTCGCATAATTAATATCTCTGGATTAATTGTTAAAATCGCTCACTTCTTCTCTGTTCACATCCGATCCCATTTGAACTCCCGTCCTGGCCTGGTTCAAATCATTGCCGGCCAATGATATTCTCTGTGTTTTGGGGCCTTCAATGCCAAGAAACACTTCTGTTTGCGGAATTGCTTTACAGCTCGACACAAAGGCCTCCCGGCAATTCTCAAGGACCAACACAGGCGCTCCCGCGCCGGTTCGTCCCGATATTCGCTTAATATGGCCCAGATCGGCATTGTTGACATTGTACAGCAACAGCGCCGCTCTCGGAAATTTTCCGTAAACCTGTTCCGGAATCCATACCTGTAAATGGTCTACTGTTAAGCCGTTGATATTCGCCAGGGTTACATACGACTCTTGCTGTGCGAACTCAGTCCGCCGCCTATCCTCCGTTGAACTTGTGCGACCGCCAATGTGTTTTTTACGTTGTGAGAAGTCGAACGGACGGTCGACTCGCTGGGTGATGTTTCTTAGAACGACATTCTCGATGTTGGGTTGGCTCATTCCCTGAATCAGAATGCCGTTATCACTCAAGATATTTATATCCGAGAACGTCAAATCCCGGATTCTTCCGATCTTCGAATCAGGATTGCGTTTCTCGATATCCACGAAGATCGGATAGACCGAGTGCTTCAGGTATTCTTTGCAGAGCTCAGGTTTGCGAATCGTCTCTATGGAGCAGTTCGAGAAGCTGATCCGCTCGGCCGTCGCGCCGTCCTTGATGTACATACCGATCCCGACTGTGGAATCTCGGATCACACAGTTGGACACGCGGATATTTCTGAAATCACTCGGCGATTCGGTCCCGATCTTGACTGCTGTTGCAATCGAGGACATCGTGCAGTTCGTGACGACAATGTCTTCGCACGGTGCGCCCTGCCGTGTTTTGCAGACGATGCAGTCGTCTCCTGCGATGATATAACAGTTCGATATGTGCACGTTCGTGCATGAAACCGGATCGATTCCATCGGCATTAACGCGATAATAGTTGTTGAGGATACTTACCCCCCTGATGTAGACCTTCTCGCAGAACTCCAGATCGAACGTCCAGCTATCGCTGTAGCGGACGGTTACGTCTTTGATCGTCACGTTCTCACATCTGATAAATCGCAGGATTCCCACGCGGAATTCCGGTCGCGGCCTGTCGTCGCCTCTCTTGCGTTGAAGATCCTCCTGCCCCGTGCCGTGGATCGTGCCCCTTCCCTCGATTGTGACGCGGCTCTGGTCCTCGGCGTAGAGAAAGCGGTTTCCGTGCGGGTAATCTTCTTTTTTCGGGCTCACCCACAGAGTGGAGCCGGATTCGAGGTAAAGACTCACATAACTACGCAACCGCAGGCCCCCGCAAAGATAATCCCCTGACGGCACGTAGACCATACCGCCGCCATCTTCGGCACAGGCATCAATAGCCCGCTGGATTGCAGGCCCGTCATTATTCGTTTTGTCGCCTTTGGCTCCGAACTCTCCGATGTTCCAAATACGAGCGTGACAGGGCAGTGTGAACAACAAGCAAAACAAGAGAGCAGTAGTTGATTTTTGTAAATATGTCATAGTCATACCTCCGGGTCTTCTGTAGTGATTGGTGAACGATTTCTCCCCATTCACCAATCACCATTTACAATTCACAATTTATCATAACGGTTCTCAAAGTCCACAGTTTTTGCTTGCCGTGATGACGCGAATGGTGTAAAAAACGCCATTGCCGAACAGATTGGTGATTAGTGATTGTTTCATGTTCAGGAGATACTTATGGACTACACTTGCCAGGAAATTGCTCAAATGATCGACCACTCACTGCTTCGGGCCGAATTGACCGAGAAAGATGTCCGCGAGGGCTGCGAGGTCGCCAGGAAATATAAGGTAGCTACCGTTTGCTGCCGTCCCTCCGAGCTGGCTCTGGTGGCTGAACTGCTGAAAGGCACGGACATTAAACCAACAACCGTGATTGGCTTCCCTCATGGCTGCAACAAGACCGGGACAAAAGTCTTCGAGGCCGAGCAGGCTATTAAAGACGGCGCGCTAGAGCTTGATATGGTGCTCAATATAGGAAAACTCCTGGACGGCGACCACGACTACGTGAAGAATGACATCAAGGCCGTTGTCGACGCGGCCCACCGTCACAACGTTGCCGTCAAGGTCATTTTCGAGAATTACTACCTCAACGACGAGCAAAAGAAAGCCGCATGCAAGCTGGCCGAGGAAGCCGGAGTCGATTTCGTCAAGACCTCGACCGGCTTTGCCGATGGCGGAGCGACTATTGAGGATTTGAAACTAATGCGGGACAACGTCTCAGAGAAGGTGCAGGTCAAAGCCGCCGGCGGCGTGCGCGATCTGGAGATGGCGCTGAAGGTTCGAGAGGTTGGCTGCACGAGATTCGGGGCCACCCGAACCGAGACGATCATGGAGCAATGTTACAAAGCGAAGGAGTAGGAGATATGGAGAAAATAAAGGTTGGTGTTATAGGGACCGGTTTCATCGGGCCGGCGCATGTTGAGGCACTCAGGAGGCTGGGCAACGTAGATGTCGTTGCTCTTGCGGAATATGCGGAAGACGTCGGCAAATCGAAGGCCGAAATGCTCGGCATTGACAAATATTACGGCGATTACAAGGAACTTCTGAAGGACGGCGATATTCAGAGCGTTCATATTTGCGCGCCGAACTATCTGCACTACGAAATGGCCAAAGCAGCACTGGAGGCGGGATTACACGTGGTTTGCGAAAAGCCTCTTGCGATCAGTGTAGCCGAGGCCCAGGAGCTTGTTGAACTGGCGGAGAAAAAGGGTGTGGTCAACGCCGTCAACTTCAACGTCCGTTACTATCCGCTGATGCGACAACTGCGGCTGATGGTGGAAAAAGGCGAAATCGGCGATGTTTTTGCCGTTCAGGGTTCGTATCTTCAGGACTGGCTCTTCCATCCGACTGACTACAGTTGGCGTCTGGAGCCCGATCAGTCCGGCAAGTCCAGGGCCATCGCCGACATAGGCTCCCACTGGATGGACCTGATCGAGTTTGTCACGGGGCTGAGGATAGCGGAAGTATGCGCGGATTTCGCGACGTTCCACAAGACCAGAAAGAAACCGCTGAAGCCCGTGGAGACCTACGCCGGCAAGGTCCTCAAGCCCGAGGATTACAAGGACATCCCGATAAATACCGAAGACTATGCGACGGTTCTGTTCAGGTTCGCAAATGACGGCAGGGGAGTGATGACGGTAAATCAGGTTGCCGCGGGAAGGAAGAACCGGCTCTATTTCGAGCTGGACGGCTCGAAGCAGGCCGCAGCGTGGGAATCCGAAGTGCCGAACCAGCTCTGGATCGGCAAGCGGGACGGCAACAACGAAATCCTGATGAGAGACCCATCGCTGGTCTATCCCGAGAGTGCGGGGCTTATCGACTATCCCGGCGGCCACAACGAAGGATTCCCCGACACTTTCAAGCAGCTTGCCAGAGAAGTTTATGCCGTCATATCCGGCGAGAAAACCGGCAATGCTCGGTATGCAACGTTCCGCGACGGGTTGCGTGAGCTGGTCCTGTGTGAGAAAATAATGGAGAGCAATGAGAAGAAGGCCTGGGTCAAAGTTTCATAAGGAGTTGAGAGATGATTAAGCTCGGTTTTTTGAGTGCTATACTGGCCGATCAGACATTCGAGCAGGTGATATCTTTCGCCGCAGAGGCGAGATACTCCTGCGTCGAGATAATGTGCTGGCCCGTGGGTAAGGCCGAAAGGCGTTACGCCGGAGTCACCCATATTGACGTCGGGGAGTTGACCAAAAAGAAAATAGAAGAAATCCAGACCCTGCTCAAAGAAAAGGGCGTTGCTATCTCCGCTCTCGGGTATTATCCGAACCTGCTTGAGGCGGATAAGAGAAAAGCCGGCGGCTACGTTTCGCATCTCAAGAAGGTCATTGATGCGGCACCGAAGCTCGGCCTCAAGAACGTCAATACGTTTATCGGCAGGGACCATACGACAGGTATCGAGGAGAATTTCAAGCGATTCAAGAAAGTCTGGCCGCCGATTGTCAAGCATGCCGAGAAACGCGGCGTGAAGATCGGGATCGAGAACTGCCCGATGTTCTTCACGGACGATGAATGGCCGGGCGGCAAGAATCTCGCCTCATCACCCGCCATCTGGCGGAGGATGTTCAAAGAAATTCCATCGGCTAATTTCGGCCTTAACTACGACCCTTCGCATCTCGTATGGCAGTTCATGGACTACATCAAGCCGATCTACGAGTTTAAGAGTCGGATATTCCACGTACACATAAAAGACGCCAAGGTCATGCGCGATCAGCTCGATGACGTCGGAATTCTGGCGACTCCGCTGTCGTTCCATCGACCGAAGCTGCCCGGACTCGGCGACGTGGACTGGGGCAAATTCTTCTCGGCCCTAACCGATATCGGATACAAAGGAGCAGCCTGCGTAGAAGTCGAGGATCGCTCGTATGAGGGATCGCTCAAGGTTAGAAAACAGTCCCTCGTGCAGAGCCGCGAATATGTAAAACAGTTCTTACCTCTATAGATATTCCTGCTATGAAAGAAGTTAAAGACAAGGTCGAAAAGTTTCTCAGGGACAATGGAGCGTGGTACGAAGATATCGACATGGACGAATTCTGCGATGTCTTCAGGGCGGAAATGCAGGCAGGTCTGGAAGGGCCGGGCAGTTCACTGGCGATGATCCCTACTTATATCGAAGTCGGCAAAGAAATTCCAAAAGACAGACGAGTCATTGTGTTGGACGCGGGAGGCACGAACTTTCGCGTTGCCGCTGTTCACTTTGATCGATCGGGCAAGCCTGTCATCGAAAATTTTGTCCAGAAACCTATGCCGGGATTGGACAAAGAGGTCGGCAAGGAAGAATTCTTTGCCGCGATAGTCGATTATATGTCCGGCGTGATGGACGCAGGCGAAAACATCGGTTTTTGCTTTTCGTACCCGACCGAAATACTTCCCAACAGAGACGGCAGACTCATTCGATTCTGCAAGGAAGTCAAGGCCAGGGAGGTCGAGGGCGAGCTTATAGGTCAGAATCTTCTCGCGGCTATTGAGGCGGCGGGACACAAAGGCGGCAAGCGTGTGGCCATCCTCAACGATACCGTCGCGACCCTGCTGGCGGGAATGTCCGCTTCCGGAAAGAGGACTTTCGACAGCTACATCGGCTTCATCCTCGGAACCGGATCGAATTGCTGTTACATCGAGTCCAATCGCAGGATCACGAAGACGCCCGACCTCGATCCGGCAGGAGAACAGATCGTAAACGTCGAGTCCGGCTCGTTCGGCAAGGCTCCGCGGGGGGCGATAGATGCTCTGCTGGATGAGTCAACTCTCGATCCGGGCAAGTACACGTTCGAGAAGATGTTTTCGGGAGGTTATTTCGGGCCGCTCTGTCTGAAGGCCCTGCAGCAGGCGAGCAAGGATGGACTTTTGGCGTCAAAATCAGCCGAGCAACTGTTTGCCGCCGGTGGCCTCGAGACGAAAGACGTAAATAATTTCCTGCGATATCCTCAAGGCGACAATCCGCTGGCCGCGATATGTGCGGAATCTACAGTGCAGGACCGTGCCGCGATATGGTATTTGCTCGAGGGGCTGATTGAAAGAGCGACACGGATCGTTGCGGCGATGCTGTCGTCTGTTGTTCTTGAGATGGATCAAGGCCACGATCCGTGCGAGCCTGTCTGCATAACTGCAGAAGGTACGACTTTGTATGAGTTGAAATCACTCAAACAGAGAATTGAGTCATATATGAGGTGTTTTCTGCAAAGTCAGCATGAGCGGTTCGTTGAGTTCGTTCGCGTGGAAGATGCGACTTTAATCGGGGCTGCTATCGCAGGTTTGACAAATTAATGCGGCGTATTTGTTTAGCCGGGAAAGGACCAGCCCCATCGGCGATAAACGACAATCGCCGTTGAGGCTGCCACCCAGGCGGGCTGTCATTCCTGCGAAGGCAGGAATCCAGATGCTCGTGAACAAACAGAGTGAATTAAGAGGAGCACTATTATGGAGCACCAAAACAGAGACACCAAAAAAGAGAGTCCGAAACTCTCCCGGCGTCAATTTATCCGAACGGCCGGTCCTGTGCTGGCTGGCATGACAATCGTCCCTCGTCACGTAATCGGCGGCGTCGGCACCATACCGCCCAGCGAGACGATTCAGGTCGCGGGCATCGGAATCGGCGGGGTCGGCCACGGGCAAATCACCAGCATTTCAAAGCAGAAAGGTACGCGGATCGCCTTTTTGTGCGACGTCGATGATGCCTACGCCAAGAAAACTTACGATCGCTTTCCGAAAGCCAAAGTTTATCGCGACTATCGCGAGCTGCTCAATGCCGAGGACGACAAGATCGATGCGGTCTATTGCGGCACGCCCGATCATACCCACACGGTTATTTGCCGGGAAGCGCTGAGAAAAGGCAAGCACACGCTCTGCGTTAAGCCGCTGACGCGGACGATTTACGAGAATCGTCATCTGATGAAGGAAGCGAAGAAGGCCGGCGTCGCCACGCAGGTGACCGCCTCGGCCCATACCTCGGACTCGTCCTGCCGCGTGCGGGAGACGCTCTGGGACGGAGCCATTGGCGACGTGTACGAAGCCCATATCTGGTCCAATCGTCCCTTGTGGCCGCAGGGAATGCTCCGCCCGCCGGGACGCGACCGAATCCCCGATACCCTTGACTGGGACCTCTGGATCGGTCCGGCCCCGATGAGGCCCTTCGTGGCGAAATGGCCGAAGGATCATATGGCTCTTCACCAGGTCAAAGCAAGGAATCCGCGGCGCGCAGTCTATCACCCCTGGAATTTTCGCGGCTGGTGGGACTTCGGAACGGGCGCTCTTGGCGACATGGGCTGTCATCACTTCAACCATGCGTTCAAAGCCCTGAAGCTCGGTTTCCCAACCGGTGTGAGCGCTACCGCCAGCAAGGTCTTTGACGAAAGCGCACCCCTTGCCTCTATCGTGACCTTCGAGTTTCCGGCGCGCGAAGACATGCCGCCCCTGCGTCTGTTCTGGTATGACGGCGGTCTCAAGCCGCCGCGTCCCAAAGAATTGGAGCCGGGCCGCGAGCTGCCCAACGACGGCAACATGTACGTGGGCACCAAGGGGGTCATGATGGGCGGCATGGGCCACGAGATGATCATCCCGGAATCCAAGCGCAGGGCCTACAAGAAGCCGCCCAAAACCCTCGAACGCCGCTCGGGAACGTGGGGTGAATGGGTCGAAGCCATCAGAGGCGGCGAGCCGGCAAGCTGTAATTTCGACTGGGCCGGCATTCTCACCGAGGCGGTGCTGCTGGGCAACATAGCAATAAGAACCGGCAAGAGCCTCCAATGGGACGCCGAGAAGATGGAATTTGCCAATAACGACGAGGCAAACGAGCAGGTTAAGCCGGACTATCGTTCGGGTTGGACTTTGTGATTATTGTAGAGTGGGTCTTGGCCCGTGTCGAGGGCGTCTCGTCCTCGAGCCGCGGGCAAGATGCCCGCGACACGTTGGTGGGGCAACCCGTTCGACTTCGCTCAGGGCAGGTCCCACCCTACCTGATTACTGTAAGGAGAGTTGATTATGCGTAGTCTAAAATGTTCTGTGTTTGGATTACTGTTTGTGGCATCTGTTGCCGTGTACGCGGGAGAGCCGATTTTTATCCCCGTCAAAATTGACGGTCCCGAACACGACCCGTCCAATCATACTTATTGGTTCGGGCCGTTTTGCGAGTGTGCTTCGGTTCTGGACGTTGACGGCGACGGCGACCTGGATATAGCTTCCGGGCGGAACTGGTACGAGGCGCCGCACTGGATCAAGCATTCCGATTACCGCGACGGCGCCGAGACTAACGGGCCGGAAACCGACGACAACAGCGAATTTGCGATGGACGTCAACTTCGACGGCCGGCCGGACATCGTCAGCTCGGGCTGGATGTTCATGAAAGGGGCTTTCTGGTACGAGAATCCCGGCAAGAAGGGCGTTGTCTGGAAGTCCAGAAGGATTCATTTCGCTCTCAATATGGAAGGCGTAATCCACGGAGATATCGACGGCGACGGTGACGATGACATCCTCTGCAACCACTGGTCGCTGGTAGAGGGCCAGGGGATGACATGGCTCGAACACATCGACAGAGAGCCGTGGTTTGTGGAACACGTCGTGGGGACGAAGGGCGACGTTCACGGCAACGGCTTAGGCGACATCAACGGCGACGGACGAGTCGATATCGTCACGCCCATCGGCTGGTACGAGCAGCCCAGACGCGCGACCGATACGCCCTGGGAGTTCCATGCCGATTACAGGTTTGCTCCGGCCAAGAGCAGGGGAGGCGGCGCTTCGCATCCGATCCTTGTCCACGACGTTGATGATGACGGCCTGAACGACATAATCATCGGATCGTCGCACGCCTACGGCCTTGCCTGGCTCGAACAGGTCGTCAAAGGCGGCAGGCGCAGTTTCAAAAACCACTGGGCCGACACCGAATTCAGTCAGTTTCACACCCTGGCGATGGGCGATCTGAACGGCGACGGCAAGAACGACCTTGTCACCGGCAAGCGGCTTTTCGCCCATCACGGCGGCGACATCGGAGCGTTCGAGCCTCTGTATGCTTTCTGGTATGACATAAAAGGCGGGCAATTCGAACGGCACGTCCTTTCGTTCAATCATCTGCCGCAATATCCCGACGAAGGCGGACTCAACCCGCCGCCGAATTACGTGGTCAGCGTGGGAATGAAGCTCAACATTGCCGATATGAACAAGGACGGCCGCCGGGACGTGATTATCGCCGGCAAGGGCGGGCTCTATGTCTTCTACAATCATGGCGAGCCGCCGACACCGCGAAGAGCGCATAAACTGCCGCCGCACGAGCGGTATCCGACGTGGAGAGAATGGCCCAAGTATGATGTGTTGTTCAACACGAAGGACCTCTCCGGCTGGAAGGTTCCGGAAGGCGATAACGGCCACTGGAAGGTCGTTGACGGAGTGATCGACTATGACGCCATGTCCGAGGCAAAAGGCAACAAGAGCCTCTGGACGGAAGAATCATTCGGCGACTATTCTCTGCACGTCGAATGGCGGTTCAAGCGCACCTCCGGCCTGTATCAGATGCCGACGATTCTGCCGGACGGGTCCTACAAGACCGATGCCGACGGCAAGGTGATACGAACGCCCACCCCCAACGCCGATTCGGGCATTCTTCTTCGCGGCAACACCGGCGGCCAGGCAAATCTCTGGTGCTGGCCGATAGGCTCAGGTGAGCTGTGGTCGGTGCGCAACAACAAAGATCTCGCTCCGGAACTTCGTGCCGCGGCTGTTCCCAAAGTCAGAGCGGACAATCCGGTGGGCCAGTGGAACTCGATGGATATTACCCTCGTGGGCGACCGTGTGACGATTATGCTAAACGGCAAGCTCGTGATCGAAAATGCCAAAATACCCGGTATCGCCGAACGCGGGCCGATCGGCCTGCAGCACCACGGCGGCATCAACCGAAGGACCGGCGAGATGAGCGGCGCTTCGAGCCTGATCCAGTTCAGAAACATCTGGATACGCCGCCTCGACAAAGAAAAGCCCCGGGCGAAGAACGAGCCGGAATTCAAAAAGCTCTTTCAGCGCGAAGACTTGAGGGACTCCATCACGGGAGGCGACAACGCCTGGGTCTGGAAGGACGGCGTGCTGACGGTAAAACGCGATATGGACGGTCGCGAGCACAACTTCGACTACATCTGGACGAAGGAGAAGTACGGCGATTTTGTCCTCGACCTGGAATTCAAGGTTGTCGAGGGCACGAACAGCGGCATCTTCTTTCGCACGTCGGATTTGAAAGATCCGGTCTATACCGGAATCGAGGTGCAGGTGTGCAATTCCTACGGCCGCGACGACGTAAACAGGAGGGGTACGGCCGGAGCGATCTATGACTGTCTCAAGCCGACAAAGAACGCGATTAACAGGCCCGGCGAGTGGAATCACTGCGTACTCACGTGTAAGGGCAGCAGCGTTAAGGTCGTGCTCAACGGTGAGCAGGTAATCGATATGGATCTGGACAAGTGGTCCGAAGCAGGATGGAATCCGCAGCCTGAAAGAGCCAAGAACAAGTTCTCAAGAGCAATAAAGGACTTCGCAAGAGTTGGCTACGTCGGTTTCCAGGACCATGGCCGACCCGTATGGTACCGCAATGTGAAGATAAAGCGTCTCTAAAGAAACTTGCTTGCGTCCTGCTTGTGCTGCAAGAGGTCTTCGTTTTGTCATTCCTGCGGAAGCGGGAATCCAGAAGCTCATGGAAACCACAAAATCCCTTAATGAGCAAAATCGGTTTCAACGCCCTGTCCCGGCGATTCAACATTGCATACATCAGCCGATGCTGCAATCTGGTTCACTTTGCAGTCGCCTCGTCGGATAGCGATACCACAGCCGAGCAAATCATCAACACACTGCTCAGGTGATAGTAACGGCCAGGAGTGACGCTCCATCGAAATTATCTAAGCAATTGGATAAAGAGAATTCAGTCAAATCCCTATGGAAACACGGATTCGTTCGCTCGATAATCGGCCGTGACATTTTTCTATTTTCAAAAGACTGTAAAGGTATGAAAAACCGAATTGTATTGTTGCTGTTGCTTATCTTGTCAGGATTGGGGTGCAAAAGCTATGACATCCCTGAAGCCGGCGTAAGCCATCCTGCACATCCGGATGCAGCTACGGCGCCGGATCGCGAATTTACCAATCCGCTGGAGGTGGATGAAAGTAATTTGCCACAGAGGCCTCCTGAAATGAGAGGCTCGGAAACACATATGAAGCATAGGACCGACGATGATCAAGCGTCTTCTATGGAGTATCGAATATGAGGTGGAAGAACACCCTAATGCAATTCAGCGTTAAAGGAGCTTTAACGTTATCACTTGTTTTTCTGATAGGCTGCCAGAATGTTTCCACCGATCCGGGACCCGCTTTCAGTGAGGTTCAAAGAAAGGTGTCCCGGCGAAACGGGCAGCTCATTCAGTGGAAGACAAATAGCGTTGAAGACGCCGCAGTCGAGGCACGAATTCAAGAAATGCTGGAAAAGAAATTGACGGCGGATCGCGCGGTGCAGATCGCCCTGTTAAAAAACCCTCGCATTCAGGGAATCTACGAGCGACTCGGCATCGCACAGGCACAACTGGTTCAGGCCGGCCTGTTAAAGAATCCTGTTTTCGATATGTCCCTGCGATTTGTCGAGGGACCGAGCAACGACTACATTATAGAGATGGGGGTGGTCGAGGATTTTCTGGATGTTTTGTTAATCGGCCTTCGCAAGGATTTGGCCAGAGCGAAGCTCGAAACAGCGAAGTCGGAAGTTACCGGACAGGTGATAAACCTCGCGGGTCAAACGCAAATGGCTTTTTACTCTTACCAGGCAGCATTGCAGACCTACAGATCGAACAAGGAAATCACTAAAGCGGCGGGACTTTCTTTGGAAGCCGCCCAGAGATTGCATAAAGCCGGCAACATTACCGATTTGGCACTCGCCACAGAACGTTCTCTGTATGAGCAGACGAAACTCGAACTCGCGTCTTCACAGACGGACGTGCTGCAAAAGAGCGAGAAGCTAAGCGCCCTGATGGGTTTATGGGGCGCAGATGTCATATTGGATACGATACCGGAACTGCCTGACTTGCCCACTCAGCAGATAGATATGAACGATCTCGAAAGCAAGGCAATCGCCAACAGTCTCGACCTCACTGCCGCCCGGCAAGAGATGAAAGTCGTGGCCGCGAGAATGAATATCGATACCGCCGAACTGGTCTTTTCGGAAATGGCCGCCGGCGCGGAAGCAGAACGCGAAGGCGACGGAACCTGGTCCGTCGGGCCGGCATTCGCAATAGGAATCCCGATTTTCGATCTCGGTCAGGCCAGGACGGCAGCGGGGCGAGCCCGGCTTCGAAAGCTCTGGAATGATTATACGGCTCTGGCTATAGAGATCCGATCGGCCGTCAGAAGCGCGAAATATCGCCTGGTTAATGCCCGCAGACAGGCCAATTACTACAAGCAGGTCATAGTCCCGCTCTCAGAGCAGATCGCACTGGAGACGCAACTTCAGTTCAATGCCATGCAGCTTGGTGTGTTTCAATTGCTGCAGGCCCGGCAGATGCAACCTCGTTTCAAGAGAAGCTATATTGATGCACTAAGAGACTATTGGATCGCAAGGACGGAACTCGAACTGTTGCTTGACGGCCATTTCGTACAGCAAACATCGGTCGATGTTTCAAATGGCGGCCCCGAGATGATGCAGTCCGGCGGTCATTGATGTGTAGTATTGATAATCTGGAGAATAGCTGATGTTCAGGGTGAATAGCCTTCTTTTGTTGTCTGTTTTAATACTATTTTGTGCTCTTGCGAGTCCGGCCCAAAACAAAGAATATACTTCTCCTACTTTGCGGCCGCCAGAGGAAGCCCAGCCGCCGCGTCCGTGGGCAGATGCAGCCAAAGAACAACTACCGGCCGGCAAACCGGGAGCCGATTATACACCGGCTGTCGTTCCAAACGGCCAAACCGCAGAGTATAGAATCGTCAATGGCGTAAAAGTTTTCCATCTTGTTGCCGAACCCATCGAATGGGAAGTTGCCGAAGGTCTGCACATTAAAACGTGGGGTTATAACGGCATGGTTCCGGGCCCTATGATCGAGTTGGCTCAGGGCGACCGTGTGAGGATATACGTAACAAATAAGCTGCCGGCCCCTACGTCAGTTCACTGGCACGGCGTCCTTTTGCCCTGCGGCATGGACGGCGTATCGGGTTTGACACAACCCGCGATACAGCCCGGACAGACCTTCGTTTACGAGTTCATCTTTCCGGATGCGGGAACGTTCATGTACCATCCCCATTTCGATTCGATGACTCAGGAAGGAATGGGAATGACGGGCATGATTCTCGTTCATGAAAGACAGCCTGACAAAGACAAGCGTCCGGACAGGGATTTTGCCATCATGCTTCACGAATGGCGCATAGACGCCGGAACTTCAAGGCCTAATCCCATTGAAATGACGGATTTCAGTGTTCTGACCATGAACGGAAAGGCAATGCCCGACACCGAGCCCCTCGTCGCACGGATCGGCGATAAGGTCTGGATTCGCTTTGGAAATCTGAGCGCTATGGATCATCACCCTATCCATCTGCACGGTTACGCATTTAAGATTATAGGTACCGACGGCGGATGGGCCCGGGACAAATCCAGGCTGCTGCCCGAGACGACGGTCCTGGTTCAGGTCGGTTCGGCTAAAGTGGTGGAGTTTGTCGCCGACAACCCGGGCGACTGGCTTTTTCACTGCCACATGACTCATCACACGATGACGCAGATGGGGCACGATTTTCCGAATATGATCGGTTTTGACAAAGAAGGCTTCGATGAGAAAGTCCGCGAGCTTATCCCCGGCTATATGACAATGGGAACCTCGGGTATGATGGATATGACGCGAACCGGGATGCCCATACCGGCAAACAGTATTCCAATGAGGGGCTACAAGGGCCAATTCGGCCAGACGGTGCTGGGCAGCATGGCCAACGTGCTCATGGTGCGTGAAAATCTTGAGAGCTATGACTATCCCGGGCCCTACCAATTCCCCAAAGGAACAGTTTCATACCGTGCTACAAAGGATCAAATGCAGGCCGACGGTATCAGTGTCGATAAAAATGACTTGCCTTCGGTTGAAACTCCCAACGAAAGGATGGGAGCAATGGAGACTGAGAGTAGATAATTTGGTAAACGGAATATCGGCACTGCCAAATCTCCTTTTTACAGACCGCCATCTGCCCATACTATTTTTCTCTCGGCCCAGCCCCGGAGCCCCGATCTATGCAGGCGACCTACTCATTATCCGGATGAAACTGGCCTTTATGGCAGAGGGTATAGACAACAGCCGGCCAATAGTGTAGAGTATGTTCAATGGAAAACCCGGGAACGGAAAACCGGGAAAAAATGGGCAATTGCAAATGACAAAGAAAAGCAGAGGCGGTAGAATGCCTGAGCCGAAAAAGCACGCCGCTGAGAGAGGCATATTGGAAAAGGATGGTCGGAAACCATCTGGCGGGCGGAAACACTATGCATATTTGGTAAACAAATAACAATCCTCTTGTGCTTTTACGGCGATCAGGCGGTTTTGAACTGAGAAGCACACTATGTTCGTAGGGTTGACCGAAGTGGCTGGCGGGTTTCAGGAAACACTGATGCGTGTGATTGGCGGATTAGGGGAGATGGTTTGGGGGCAGTGGGACGAGCTGCGCCATGAGGCGGCGGTGATTGGGACGGTGCTCTACGTCTCTGTTCGCCCGTTATACTGGGTGCGCCCAGTGCGAGGGGCGTTTGTCCGGCAGGTGGTGGCGATCGGCGTCGAGTCGGTCGGGCTTGTCTGCGGGCTGGCGGTCTTCGTCGGAATCACGGTGGTGGTGCAACTGGCGTTATGGGTCGAGAAGTTAGGACAGTCACAGATGCTCGGGTCGCTGCTGGTGCCCGTCGTGGCCTGCGAACTGGCCCCGGTCCTTGTCTGTATCGTGGTTATCGTTCGCAGCGGCAGTGCAATGGCGACGGAGATGGGAATCATGAAGACTGACGGACAGGTTGACGTGCTCCAGGCGCAGGGCATCTCTCCATTCATCTATCTCGTCATGCCGCGCGTACTGGCTGCTGCCGTGTCCGCGTTTTGCCTGACGGCCGTCTTTATTCTGGTCGCTCTTGCGAGCGGGTACCTGTTCGGGGCGATGGTGGGGAAAGCCAGTCGCGATTTGCTGTTGCTTGTGGATACCGTGTTGCGCGCGGTTCGGCCCAAAGACGTGCTCGCCATCCTCAGTAAGAGCATCTTGCCCGCCCTGTTTGCCAGCGCATCATGTTGCATCGGCGGGATGGACGTTGGCGGGTCGCTGACCAAAGTTCCGCAGGCTACGCAACGTGCGCTGGTACGCTCCCTTATCGGATTGTTTGTAATCTCCACGGTGGTGTCATTCCTGACGTATCTCTGATGATGAAAGAACGCTTCAAATTCCGGCACGTGAACGAGATAACCGGCACGTTCGTCATCCTGGTCGTGGCGGCGCTGATCGCCGCCATCGTGTGGACGGGCTACCGCCAGCGCTGGTTCCGAGGTACTGTCACGCTGCGGATTGTTCTGCCTGAGGCGGGCGCTGCGGGCATCCGCGAGGGTTCGCAGGTGTACTTCCTGGGCACGCTCGTAGGAACGGTCTTCGATGTCATCGTAGATGACACCGGTCGTATGGAAGCGGAAACGAGCATCCGCAGCGACTTCTTCCGATTCTTGCGCGAAGATTCGTTTGCGGTTGTCAAGAAGAAATTCGGCGTGGCGGGCGATTCGTATTTTGACATCATGCGAGGCGAGGGCCGGCCGTTGCCCAAGAAGGATGCTTCCATCATCTGTAAGAAGTTGCCGGACACGATGGAAAACGCGATTGAGGAAGTCCGCAGTGCGGTCTTGCCTGTTTTGGAGAAATTCAGCGCGGGCCTCGACACATGGACTACACTCGGTGAGAAACTGAGCGCCGGCGCGGAGGCGTGGACGAAACTCGGCACGAACCTGGGCGAGTCCCGGCAGCACTTGAATCAACTCATCGGGCGACTCGATGGTCTTGTCGCCAGCGTCGAGCAGGGCAAAGGCACAGCCGGTAAGCTCCTGACTGATCCGGCCATCGCGGACGAGTTGAAGACTATCCTCGACCAAGGCAACGTGTCTATGGATCAACTCCAGGTCATTCTGAAAGACGTGGAGCTCGCCGGCGACGATCTGGCTGTGGTTAGCGAGGCCCTTGCCACAGAGGCTGAAGATCTCCCCGGGCTTGTTTTGCAGGCGCAGCAGACGTTGCACGAGTTGGAGAGACTGATCGAAGGAGTCCAAAAACACTGGCTGATCCGCAAGTACATCGAGCAGCCCCAGCCCAACACACGCATCCCACCCAACGAGGTCGTGCCATGAGAAGGTTTTTCATAACCCTGACTCTTCTGACGTTGGTCGGCTGCGCCACCTCGCCGAGTTCGACCGTGGAACCTGAAGACAAGGAACTTTCGCAGGCCGGCAACCTCGCCCGTGCCGCATTCGAAGAGGGTGCGACTGCCAAGGCCATTGATCTTTACAGAAAAGCACTGAACCGGGCGCGCGCCATGGACGACGCAACGGAGATCGGCAATGCCGCCTACAACCTCGCGCTCTGCCACATCATCCTGGGACAACTCGATCAGGCGAGTGCCTCGCTGGCCGAGGCCAAGGCAGCATTTAGACGGAACCGAAGCAATCCCGCTGACGTTCTGTTGTTGGAGGCGACGGTCGCTCAACGGCAAGGCAAAATGGAGCTGGCGCTGTCGCTGGCCGACGAGGTACTGTCGGCGTCACCGGACGAAAACTATCGCTTTCAGGCCTCGCTGCTGAAGGGGACAATAGCCTGCGAGCAGGACGACCCGGCGCGCGCCAGGACCGCACTGGTCGAGGCAGACAAGCATCACGTCACCGATGCCCCACTGCTGGCCGCCAGGGAGCGACTCGCCGGGAACATCCTCTTACTGGAGGGCAATCCCGCCGAGGCCGCAGAGGCATTTGATCGTGCGGCAGTCTTGTTTCAAGAGGCGAAACACTATCGCGACATGGCGCTCACTTTGCGACGCGCAGGCCAAGCGTATCAGGAGGCAGGTGAGACGCAACGAGCAGAGGACCGGCTGTTTCGAGCCAATCGCAGCCTGGCCGCTCAAGGGAAGAACACGAAGATTGATAGGATCAGACCTGAATCGCAATTCCATAAGCGTTAAGTCCTTGACGGATAGAGGTATAGAAAGAGCTCCCGGAACGCACATAGAAACTCAAGGAATAAAACGTAATGGAAATGTCTTGACAGTCATCAAAGTGCTTTGTAGGATTAATTTAAGGCTCGTATCTGATAAGTAAATACGAATAACGAGAATCGTCTCTCGTTAATAAAGAAAGATACCTTTTCCATGCGGATTTTGGAGGAGTTTTCTTATGAAACTCAAGTCTATGCAAGTCAAGAACTTCAAGTGCATCGAGGATTCGACCCCGTTCGACATTTGCCCGGTAACGTGCCTTGTGGGCAAGAATGAAGCGGGCAAGACCTCGATTCTTGAAGCCCTGCACAAGCTGAATCCGGACGTGGCCGAGTTGGCGGATTTCGATGTGCTTCTGGAGTACCCCAGACGTCGCCGCAAGGAGTACGAACGCCGAGCTACCAAGAATCCTGATGACGCGCTTATCACTCGCTGGCAAATCGAAGACAAGGACGCCGCCGAGATGGAGAACATATTCGGCGACGCCGCCGTGAAGGCCGGGACAGTTGAGATTCGCAAGGGCTATTACGCCGGCTCGTGGTGGACATTCGAGGGTTGCGAGCCGATTCAAACATCCGGCATGCCGCAAGCCGCTCGGGCCAAACTCAACACGCTGCTGCCCAAGTTTCTCTATTTCGAGAAATGCAGCATCCTGGACGGGCGCGTTTCGGTCGACTTTCTCCTCAAAAAGAAGCAGCGCGGCATGTTGTCCGGCCCGGAGCGAGTGTTTTTGGCATTGCTCGATCTGGTTGGCACCAAACCGGAGTATCTCGCGAGCATCGAGAACTCGGAGGAGCTTACGGCCGATTTGGAGGCCGCCTCGGCGCCTATCACCGAACATATCGCGGACCACTGGAGCCAGAACAGGTCTCTAAGGGTGGCTTTCCAACTCCATCCGGGCAAACCGCAGGATCCGCCGCCGTTCGACGAAGGATACGTGCTGGAGACGCGCATTCTCAACACCAGGCATAACATCACTCTGAACTTCGACGAGCGCAGCACCGGATTCGCGTGGTTCTTTTCGTTCCTCGTATGGTTCTCTCAGGTCAAGAGAACGTACGGAGACAATCTCTTCGTGCTTCTGGACGACCCCGGCATCGGCTTGCACGCCAGAGCGCAGGAGGACCTGCTTGGGTACATTGCCAAAGAACTCATGCCCCTCTACCAGGTGATTTATACGACACATTCGCCGTTCATGATTAGCGCCAACAGCCTGGATCAATGCAGGACGGTTGAGGATGTTGTCACCATTGACGATAACGGACGGGAGAAATTCCTCGGCACCAAAGTCGGACAGCACGTGCTCAGCACCAATCCCGATACTCTCATTCCTCTGCGCGCGGCTCTTGGCTACGAAATGAGCAGGACGATGAACGGCCAAAGGACGTTGCTCGTTGAGACCGCCGCCGACGCGATGTACCTGAAATGGTTCTCTCGGAGGCTCGCTGATGAAAATCGAGTGGGCCTTGGCTCCGGATGGTCGGTCGTGCCGTGCGGCGGTGGAGAAAGAGTAGGAGCGTTTTTGGGACTCTTCGGCGGCAATCAGGGTAACGTAGTAGCGCTGATGAGCGCAGTCGATGGCCAGCAGAGGCTCGAAAAGCCCGTCGATCAGGAGCTTCTGCGAGGCTCTCGAATTCTCAGTCTGGCTGACTTTGCGGGATCCAAGGGCGGGAGCATTGAAGACCTCATAGGCGGTCCCGCGTATCTTGGCCTCGTGAATCTCTGTTACGAATTGCCCCGGCGGGCCCGATTGCGGCCTACCGACACCTCTAAGGAGGCGAGCAGCCTGCTTCCCCAGGTCGAGGAGCACTTTGCAACCGTGGGGCTGGGTGTCGGTGCATTCGACCGGTACAGGCCGGCCGAGTACCTTGCAGAGAACACAAAAAAATGCCTCAAGAAGCTGCCGAATCTCAACGAAGCACTTGACCGTTTTGAGAAACTGTTCGCCGAGATAAACGCATCCTGAGACAAAAAGGCAGCCGCTATTGCCCGAACAGAAGTTTTAGCAGCGATTTGCTTACTGAAAAATCAGGCGTCAGGATGTGCGCTCCGGCTTTTGTCAAGCGGGTCCGTTTCTCGACGTCCAGGCCGTGGCGGCGAATTTCATCGCTGGCGATTCCGACCGAGACACCGTCGCGCTTGCGGCATTCCCTGATTTCGACCGGACCGTCCCCAAAGACCGCCAGTTCCGATCCCTGCAGATGGTTTTCCGTCATTATTTTTTCAATGACCATCTTCTTAGAATACCGGGCGACGTCACCTACGCTGCCGTATATCCCGCCGTCGAACAACTCGGCGTAACCAAGCGCTCCTGCTTCGGCCGCGACGTCCTGACGGTCCGTCCCGCTGGCGAGATACAATTTTACACCCCTTTTCTTAAGCTCATGAAGAAAGTCTACGGAGCCTTTGATCGTGTAGTCATTGATGTCAAGCTCGCCTCGCCTGAACTTTTCGATTCGTTTGTTGACAAGCTCCATGAGGGCATCGTTATAGATTTGTTTGTAACCGAACTTGTCCAGGATATTCTCCGGCCGAACGACTCCGAATTCTTTTACCATCTCGACGAGCGCCTCCATCTGCACGATTGTCTGGATTCCCGTCGAGTCGTTGATGTAATCAAGCACGCGATTTCGGGCTTTGTGATAGAGTGTTTCATCGGCGGTCTCGTATTCTTCACCGAGGATAGCCTTTATCATCACAGGCGCCATTATCTTCTCCCAACCCTGCCGCAGCGTGCTTATGGTCCCATCGTGATCGAACACGGCATGCCTGATCAGGCCGAGCGTTAAGTCTTCGCAGCAAAGTTCTATTTCCGTACCTTCGTAATAACGCGCGCTGCGAATATCGGAAGCAAGCTCCGGCTGATAGATGTAATCGGGATCCTTGCCGATCTCGATGATTTCGGTTGCCGATGCGGTCCCGGTCTGGAACAGTTTCTGCACCGTAACGGCGGCGGCGAAGTTAGCGAATTCAGATGCTTCGCCCGGCGAGACGCCCGCGCCCAGACAGAGAGCCAGCGCAGCGGTCACTGTATCGCCGGCGCCGACAATGTCGAGCTTTTTCAATAACTGAATGCCCGGAACTTCGTGGATGCCGTCGTCGCCGTCAACCGTCACGATGCCTCGTGGCCCCCGGGTAAGGAATACGGGTTTCTTGAACTGTTCATAAAGATTAGACGCATATTTCTTCACGTCGGAAAGAGTAAGAACATCATCGAGCTTTACGTCGACGTCGTTCAGGTGGGCGGCCTCGAAATCGTTTGTCTTGCGGTAGATATTCCTGAATTTATGTCCGAAATGCCTCGAATCGAGCATCACCACTTTGTCCGAGAACTCCTCGAAAAGAGCGTTAGCGCCGTCGATGAATGATTCATTCGTAATCGAGCCCGGGACCTGCTGGTTCACGATCAGTGAATCCGCCGTTTCAAGTGCGCTTCTTATGCCGTCCAGAAGGGCATGGTCGGTCTGCTCGGTTCGCTCATTGAAGAAACCGAAGTCCATCCTTGGCTGCTCGGTGCCTTCGAGGTAAGGTTTGCCGAACACAACAGTATCGAAATTCTCCTGCTGGACGATCAGCCGGGTGGTATCGACGCCAAGCTGCTCGAACTGGCGGATTAATTCTCTGCCGAAGATGTCGTCGCCGATAACGCCTATCACCTGAATTGCCGCCGGTTCGAGAGCGGCGAGGTTGGCGACAACATTCGATGCTCCGCCGAGCGAGTAGTAGTGCCTGCCGACCGCGCGGGCCTGAAGGCCTGTCTCGAGCGAGACTTCCGAGCCCCGCGGATCGAGCACCCAATAGGCATCGAGACAGAAGTCCCCGTAAACCGCCACCTTGACGTCTTTAATTTGCGCCGCAATTTCTCTGATACGCTGTTCATTCATCATGCCATATCCATTACGTAGCTAAGAATAATTTATCGAAACCACGAATGCACACGATGATAGGAAGTTAGGAACATAAGAAAATAGGAAGATATGAACAGGTGGTCTCTTATCTTCTCATCTTCCTATCTTCTTATCTTCTCTCTTTTATTCGTGTTCATTCGTGGTTACAATTAAACGGCAAGCAGCTTCTCGAGTCTTTGCATGCACTGGATCATACATCTGATCGTATGATAGTTCACCTTCCACGAATGGCTCATGTGCGTCCAGATCGGCTCGCCTTCTCTTGTCAGCAACGGCCACCACTCGCCGACCGGATGGTTTATCATCTTATCGAACACAAACTGATGCACGTTCTCATACGCATCCCAGTATGGCTCCGGCCCGAAACGCAGACACGCTTCCAACATTCCTATCATTACCTCGGCCTGCTGCCAGAATTCTTTCTCCATGTCGTAAACGCCGCCTGAGTGAGGGCCCTCGACATAGACGCCGCCGTACTCGGGATCGATGCCGTTCACCATGCCGTGATCCATCGGCTTCTTGATGACGTGTTCGTACTGCTCGAATCCGCCGCCCATAACGTCCGTTGCATGCGCGAGCAGCCAGGCGAACTCCACGTTGTGCCCGGCTGAGGTGTTGTCTTCGGCGTTATCCTTCTGACCGCCTTCGGCGAAGCGGTCCCAGCCCCATACGATCTCGAATTTGATCTGCGGCGCAACCTTCCAGTCCGGCGTGAACTGGGGTATTCCCGTTGCGTACTCCGGGTGGAGGATTCGCTTTAGCAAAAGATCGATATCCTCGACAAGCGTTCGCTTGTGGATCGCTTTGCCGCTGCATTCATAGAGCGTCGTGAACGCTTCCATCAGGTGCATGTGGACGTCGAGCGTCTTTCTGTCACCTCCGCCGCTGCCGGGTCCGCAGAGGTCCCAGTTTCGCTCGAACATCTCGAAATAGCCGCCATACATGGTGTCCGCTGCGTATTTTTTCACCAGGTCGAAGGTCTTCTCGGCGTATTCGATGCCCCGAGAGTCCTGCGTGGCCATCGTATACTCGCTGAGTGCATACATGATGAAAGACAGCCCGTAGAGTATCTTCTTATCGGAGGTGACATTTCCGGCGCGATCGGTGATCCAGTAGAAGCCTCCATATTCGTCGTCCCACATTTTGTCGATGAGAAAATCGACGCCGTGCCGGGCGTATTCGGCGCAGCGTCCTTCGCCGAAGCCGGCCCGGTCAGCGGACGCCATCGAGTAGACGGTTCGGGCCTGAGCGAGCATGGATTTCTCATCCTCGCCGCTGTCGTTGCCGTCGGCGTCGAAGTGCGTGATAAATCCACCGTTTTCGTCGTCTTTGCAGCGATCCAGCCAGAAAGGAAGCAATTCGGTCGTGAAATGTTCTC
This sequence comes from uncultured Pirellulales bacterium, assembly GCA_964598225.1. Lineage (GTDB taxonomy): Bacteria > Planctomycetota > Phycisphaerae > Sedimentisphaerales > Anaerobacaceae > SG8-4. The sequence continues at coordinate 12,732 of CAZRBG010000030.1, read as the reverse complement.
TGCACTCCTCAAGACAGGCCGACACCTTGTTCGCATCAATACCCATATCAAAGTCCTCTCATTTTTGTCGGACAACCGGTGTCAACGGAAACTCTCGTCCGTGAACGGACTGTATATTAGCAGGAACTTTGGCCGAGGGCAACGAACATTCGGGCGAATTCTCTGTGGCACTGCGGGGTTCAAATAATTGGCCACGGTCAGGAAAAACTGTAGGCTTGCGGATAATCAATGATCGTCGATCATCTACGGGGAGCGTCCGGCAAGGGGATTGGTGCGGCTCGTTTGGCGCCGGCGCTGTCGGTGCCGTAGTCGAAGCCTAACTTCGTGGGTAGCAGGCCGGGGTTGTTGCCGCTGCCGAGCAAGGCGTCGTGTTCGGCTGAGATCGCGTCCATGCTTTCGCGCTCAAGAGCCCTCCTGAAACTCGTTTGCGGCGAACCGAGAAGCCTGCTGACACACTTTTCCTGGACCTCGACTATTACCGACGCCAGGTGTTCTTTCTGCGTTTCATTCAAAACAACCGGTCCTTTGAGGTATCTTTGTATCACGTATGAGTACAACTGAGCAAATCTCCTCGCCACCTCGGGCTTACTCGCACCTGAGGGGGAACCCGCGGCAGATACGGGTAGCTTGCTCTCGAGCAGCTTCAGCAGGACAATATCTGAAAGCTCGTGTTTGACCGTCCAGTCGGCATATCTCTCGATTCGCTCGTCGGCTACATCGAGAAGGAGCTGCTCAGCCTGTGGAATGTTCACGGCGGCGCCGAATCTTGCTATTTGAACGAGAGTCTCAGCGCTGCTCGTATCGACCAGAGGCCTTAGCCGGCGAACGATGGCCGCCGCTTGTTCGGGGTTTGACTCCGCAGCCGCGTTCAACTGCTGAATAATGGCCGGGCTGGTCAAGCATTTGACCGCCCAATAGCGAATGACGGCATGATCACTTTCCAGCCAGTCAGCGGCCAGATTCGCCAGTCTGAGGTCTTGAAGTCCATGTATTAATATCAGCAAATTGACAATTGCATTCGTCCTGCGCTTCTCAGGCGCCAACTGCTTTGCCTGCTCGAAGCCTTCCCGGATGTGCTTGTAGGCGGACTTGGAAAACTGCTCGGCGTACTGGCCCTGTTCGCTTTTTCTGCTGATGATAACCGCACGACGTTTGGCGATTTCCGTGAAGTTTCTCTCCCGGACCAACTCCTGAACCGCCTCGTCGAGAAACTGGTCGATGATCTCGAAATCACGAGCATCGAGAACTGTCTTCTTGAGAACCTGATCGATGTCCCGCGTGTCGACGGCAGTCAGACGCGAATCCATCGCCAGAATAAGAAATGCTACCAGAACAGCAAAAAACGCCAGTTTTATCTTCATTTTGCGAACACCCTTATTAAGACCCGGCTCCTGAGTTAGACGGTCTCCCGTGCAATGTTGCATCAGACTTTATCTACTTTAACTTTAAAACCCGCATTTGTCAAGTGATTTCACGGAAGCAACCCAAAGCGGTAAGCTCCAAGCAAAAAAACAATGTTGGTAAGCAACGCCTGCCCCTTGGGGTTATGGGACTTATACGGTATTTCCGAGTCGATCCCATCGCTCGTCTGGTCACTCCGACTGTCTTCAAAGGCTGAAAGCAAAGTGGCATCAAACAGGCCCTTATAGTATATTAGGGTGCATGAGAATAATTGCCGGCTCGAAACGAGGAATGAAACTGCTCGGCCCTGCGACGCGGGCTTCGCGGCCGATTACCGACAGAGTCAAAGAGTCCCTTTTCAGCGTCTTGGACAAATACGACCTGCCCGCAGATGCGGTGGTGGCCGATCTGTTCTGCGGCGTCGGATCGCTGGGGCTTGAATCGCTTAGCAGGGGCGCTCGATTCGTGACCTTCGTCGAGCGAGATACTGAAACCGTCACAATTTTGGAAAGAAACATAGAAAAAGCCGGTTTTGTCCAAAACACAAAGATCATAACAACCGATGCTTTCCGTGTCGCCCCCGCCGTCGGAATGGGTGAAGATGACTATAACCTTATCTTTGTCGATCCTCCCTACGCAGATTCAATGGACGCCGGCACCGATTCGCCGCTGGCGGACCTGCTCGACTTGTGGGTTGATCAGGTAACCGATGACGGAATTGCCGTAGTCAGAACCAGTGAGGAAGTAAACCTGTTGGACGGATACGGGCGCTTCCGGGTGGAAGAACGCCGCGAATGGGGCACAATGGCAGTGACCATCCTGACCAAAAGCTAAACGTAGGCGGCAAAGCTTTCGACGCAGTCCTATGGACTCCTTTCGGAGAACGCAGCACGCAGCACGCGGCACGAACAAATGGCTAACAAACAAACAGCGATCGAAGTCGTCAAAAGATTGCACAGGAGCGGCTACCAGGCCCTGCTTGCCGGAGGGTGCGTCCGCGATATGCTGCTGGGCCGGCGGGCCAAGGACTACGACGTCGCCACCGAAGCGCAGCCCGGAGAGGTGATAAGACTGTTCAGACGCACGCTGAAGGTCGGTGCGCAGTTCGGCGTGGTGATCGTCCTGCTCGACGGCCGGCAGGTCGAAGTGGCCACGTTCAGGACAGAGACGGACTATGCCGACGGCAGACACCCCGGCTCGGTCCGGTTCACAACCGCCGCCGAAGATGCAAGCCGAAGGGACTTCACGATTAACGGCATGTTCTACGATCCTCTGCAGGAAGAGGTAATTGACTACGTCAACGGCCAGGCGGACCTGAAGGCTCGAATAATACGAACCATAGGCAAGCCCTCCGAGCGTTTCGGCGAAGATTACCTGCGCATGCTGCGCGCGGTGAGATTCTCGACTCAACTCGGGTTCGAGATCGAGCCGGAGACCTGGCGCGCCATACGACGCAATGCCGCAAAAATCAGCAGAATAAGCGGCGAGCGAATCGCAATGGAATTAGAGGGCATACTCATCGATCCCAACCGCGCCGCAGGAGTGTCTATGCTCATCGAAAGCGGCCTGGCCGAGACGATCTTCCCCGAGCTGCCGCGAGAGCAGGCAAGAGATGCCGTCGCCGTCGTGCAAAAATTGCGAAGAAAAGTCGATTTCGCGCTCGCCTTGGCCGCGTTTTTCGCATACGCGGAAACCGACACGGCAATGCGTAGTTGCCGCGTTTTGAAACTCAGCAGAAACCAGAACAGACACGTAAAGTTCCTCTTGTCCAATCGCGGTAAATTGCTCGACGCCGAGATGTCCCTGGCCCAACTCAAGAAAATCCTCGCCGAGCCTTACTTCCGAGACCTCTACGAACTCCAGCGAGCGATCCAGAAAGCAAAAGGCGGCGGCAGAAAAGCAATCGCTCCACTGATACGCCTTCGCAAAAGAATAAAAGCCCTCGGCGACGTCGAGCTTCAACCCAAACCTCTGCTAAACGGCCACGACCTCATAAAATTAGGCGCCACCCCCGGCCCCGCCCTCGGCCAGTTAGCCGAAGAACTCTACATCGCCCAACTCGAGGGAATGTTACAGACCCCCTCACAAGCCAAAGAATGGGCACAACGCTGGCTCCAAAAACGCTCGACACATAAGTGATCCTCTTGCTTAAGTTAGCACGGCATTTTTTCAAATTTATTATTGAAACACACCTCATGGCGTGATACTTTCTAATCAGCGAAATGTTGATAAAATGCGCGATGCTCCAGAGAAAGTATATTGTCACGAAAAAGAAGAGATGATTCCTATTCACTGGATTGTATTCGTTTTATGATTGTTGTCAGGTCTGCAGATAGCATAAGCACAATAAGCGAGGTGTAAAATGAGCATATTATTGCAGCCGCCTGCTGGCGCATCAGACGAGGAGTCTCTAACAAATCTCTACGACAGAGCCATTTCTGAAGCCATTGAACTGTTTATTGTCACAGCCTACCTCACAGATTGGAAGCCAAAATCAGCCGTTCGGGATGACTGCGAAGAACTCTCCTTCATAGTAGGGACTGATTTTGGTATTACTACCAGAAAGGCTTGTCGTTCAGTACTGAAGTGGCTTCCCAAGAGCATGAAAAACGATTTTTTGGCAGCCGATACGATATCAGGCTTTCATCCCAAATTGGTCCTTTGGAAGAGTATTGACGAGGATCACAATATTGTGCTTGGATCATCAAACCTGACACAGGCAGCATTTACCACTAATTATGAAGCTAATATGCATTCTTCAAACATTTCGCCGAAACGGTACGATTCGATCAAAGGATGGATCAGTTATATTAGGCTCCACTGCTCACCTATTTCTAATGATTGGATCAACAGTTACAAAGAAAAAGAAAGACCTGCATCTCCGAGAAGGGGTCGGAAAACTCCGGTAGTGTCACTGAACTTACCTTCTGGAAAGGCCATTAACGCCGCAATCAAAAAGCGTAGAGCACAACAGAAAGCGTTTGCAGACATCAAACCCAAGTTAGTAAGTTTAATTGAGAGCTGTGCAAGTGGAGAAATTCCGAATACCAAGTTCTATGGAGATATGATGCAACTGTGGGGACATCATGAATCTCGCTTTCAAGGCAGCGGATTTCATATTAGGGGAAAACGCGGTAACTGGAAAGAAATATGTACCGCCATTTCAATAATACTTACGAAAAGTTCAGCTTTATCAGTTGGAGATATGGATAATCTCGTGAAAAAAGAGATCGACAAATTGGCTTCGGCACGTAATCCCGCGAGGCATTCATGGCTTTCAGAGATGCTTTGTCACTTCTTCCCAAAAAGATACCCTTTATTAAATACACCAATCAGAGAATGGCTGCGAAAAAACAAATATAAAAGCCCCAGTAGTGCCAGTGATGGTGCCACGTACATAGACCTTTCCATCAAACTGCGCAATGCTTTAAAGAGTAATACTGCAAACATCGCCAAAAACCTGGCAGAATTAGATCATGCAATCTGGCTGGAAATGGTGGGACAGAAAGCGTAATAAAACTTGATTCATGCCAAACAAAACCACCAAGCGACAACCGCTGATAGCACATGGAAAATAAAGAAAACAAAAATCAACCTGAACAACAACCATGGGAGTTTTTCCTTAATCCTGAAGTCATGCGAGCTCGCCTTATTAGCGCTTCTGTATATATTGCCGCATTTGAGTTTTTGGAGAGATCAATAATCGAACGCGTAATAGAGTTTTATGAGGGATTTACAGATCCACCTCCAGATTTGAAAAGCCCTATTGACAAAACGACAAGAGATTACATCAAAGCCTTCTCAGAAGATCATGTCAAATACAAAGATGAAGTATTAAGACGCAGTTCAAACCATCGTGATGCAAGTCTTGGTTGGTTACGTGAAAATGGAGCAATTACTTATGCTGATATTGAGTCCTTTGATCGCATTCGGACGTGTCGCAACCATTTAGCCCATAGAATGTCATATTTTATCCGCAATGAGGGATTACCTCCCAATTTTGAGCAATGTTTTAAAGAAATGATTGAGCTTTTGCGGAAGATTGAAGTCTGGTGGATTGTAGGTGTTGAAATCCCTTGTAATCCCGATTTTGACAAACAGGACATAAATGTCGATAAGATTGTTCCAGGAAGAATTATGGCTTTGCAGCTTCTATGTGACATTGCCCTCGGTCCAGAAGAAAAGAGTAAATACTATTACGATGAGATGAAGAAAAGGCATAAAAAGGAAAAGTAATATTCGTTGGATGAAAATATCAAAAAGCTTTGCGGTGTGCGGTGCACATCCTACCATTTGGTCATTGCTTTCACAATCGTTTTGCTATCTGCTGGCAGCAACAATGCGATAAACCCTCTTTGCGAGGCGGATATTGATTTCAGGCGGGCATTTTCGTACACTGTTTCGCGAATGAAGACATTTAAGAACAACAAAGTGGCGGGTGTTTTGGGTTCGTGCGAACAGGATCGGTCTGAGTCATAATGAAACCTTTTACACTTCTTATTAAACCGTCGGGGTCGGATTGCAATATTGACTGTGAGTACTGTTTCTACAAGGACCGGCCGTTAGAGTTCGGGCACGGCAAACAGCGTATGAGCGGGCAGGTGCTCGATAAGCTCGTGCGGGACTATATGAGCCTGGGATTTCCCGTGAGCGGTTTCGCGTGGCAGGGCGGTGAGCCTACGCTGATGGGCATTGATTACTTCAGGCAGGCGGTTGAATTGCAGAAACAATACGGCACGGCAGGCCAGCAGGTCAGCAATACGCTGCAAACCAACGGCGTGCTGCTCGACGACGAATGGTGCCGGTTTTTCGCTGAGAACAATTTCCTTCTCGGTATCAGCATCGAGTATCGAGAAAGCTATTTTTGCGAAAGCTACAAGCAATTCTTCGATTATACGGTGCCGAAGTTCATGCAAGTCGCAGCGGCGATACAAAACGGCTCGCTCAAAAGGCACACCCGATCAGCCGAGAAGATCAGACTGAGCATTGAGTAGGAGAAACGTAAAACGGCCGTAGAAAGAACCAGCCCCATCCCGACAAACGACAATCGGGATGAGGCTGCTACCCAATGTTAAATGTCATTCCTGCGAAGGCAGAATCCAGAAACTCGTGAACAAAATGGATTCCTGCCTTCGCAGGAATGACAAACGGGGAGAAAAGGCTGGAACAGTAAGCGGTTTGCTGCTATCATCTGGTCTTTGAGTAAAGGGTATCGTTATGATGGACAGATATGGAGTTCTCAGATCACTCGCCGCAGTGGTTTTTGCTGGGTCGCTCGCATTTAATTCGGCCACATACGCCCAGACGCCGCCTGAAACGGATGGGCGTTTTCAGGTTGGCGCCTGCACGCATTTCAGTCAGGGCAAGGGCATCGTCGAGATGAACCTTCGGAGCATAAAACATGCCGGAATCGACTCGATCCGAGACGAAGTCGGCTGGTCGAGCGTCGAACGGCAAAAAGGCACGCTGGTTATGCCGGAGCGGTTCGACAATTACGTCCGCAAGGCAAGTGTGGCCGGTCTCGACGCGCTGCTAATTCTCGACTATTCCAACCGCTTCTACGACGACGGCGACCGGCCTAAATCGCCCGAGGCGATAGAAGGATTCTGCCGTTACGCTGAATTCGTGGTTCGCCACTTCGGCAAAGACGTGCAGCTCTACGAAATCTGGAACGAGTGGGACATAGGTATAGGCCTGCGATCTCCTTACAATGTGGGCGGCTCTCCGGAAGATTATGTTAAGTTGCTCCAAGCCGTCTATCCCCGCATAAAGGCCGTCGATCCCGACATTACCGTCATGGGTGGGGGATCGACCAGCGGCGGCGTAAGAAGGGGCTGGCTGGAGGGCATTCTCAGGCTGGGCGCTCTTGATTATTGCGATGCCGTCTCGATCCACAGTTACAATTACAGCGCCGGATTCCCCGAGCGCTCCCCGGAAACGTGCTCTGAGTGGATGGCCGGCGTGCGGGACATGATTAGCAATTACAACAACGGCAAGGACGTGCCGTTCTACGTTACGGAGATGGGCTGGCCCACCCATGTGGGCAGGAGGGGAACGGCGCCGGAATTGTCGGCTTCGTATCTGGCACGCCTGTATTTGCTGGCGCGGACGTCGCCTTCGTTTCGCGGGATATGGTGGTACGATTTTCAGGATGATGGCTGGAACCCGGAGCACAACGAGCACAACTTCGGCCTGGTCCGCCCCGATCTCACGCCTAAGCCGAGCTATCACGTCATGGCCGATATATCCGATCTGATCGCCAGCGGTCGATTTGTCGGCCGAATCGACGCCGATAGCAGCAACATCGACATCCTTCACTTCGAAAACGCGGAAAACGACGTATGGGCTGTATGGTGTTCGGACAACAAAGATCGGCAGATCATCCTAAAGACAGATTCGCCGGCCGGCGAACTCGAAATCCATCAATTGGGATACGAGCCATATCGCACCGGCTGGGGATTTCGAGAGTGGGTCGGCCGCAGAGGCGATTTTATTGCCGATCGACTATCGATTGTTACCGGATCGAGACCGGTGCTGATAAGCGGCAACTTAAAGGGCGTCTCTGTCCTGAAGACTATTTCAAGAGCCAGGGAAGCCGCCGACAGAGAGAACTAATGACGTCAATCTGAAAGTATTGTCGAGGAGCAAACATGAACGCACTTAATTACACGCGACGGGAATTCGTAAAGACGATCGGGCTGGGAGCGGCAGCACTGGGAATGCCACGGTCTTTATTTGCCGCAGGCAAGAAGAGGCCCAACGTATTGTTTATTGCCGTCGACGACTTGCGTCCCCAGCTTGGCTGTTACGGCCACGAGCAGATGATCTCGCCCAATATCGACAAGCTCTCATCCGAGGGCGTCACATTCCTGCGCTCTTACTGCCAGGTGCCGGTCTGCGGGGCTTCGCGAGCCAGCCTTCTGACAGGCACGCGTCCCACTGCGAACAGGTTCCTTGGATACTCCACCTGGGCCGAGAAGGACTTGCCCGGCGCGCTCAGCGTCGCCGAGCATTTCAGAAACAACGGTTACCACACGATATCGAACGGCAAGATTTTCCACCACCGCAACGACTGCCGCAGTAGCTGGAGCGAAGATCCCTGGCGACCGAAGGGTTCCTGGCTGAACTATCTGCTTGAAAAAAACAAAAAATTAGTAGACCAGAGTGCAAAGCGCCGCGGGCCGGCGTACGAAGCTGCCGACGTCGCCGACAACGCCTATTTCGACGGCCAGATCGGTGATAAGGGAATTTCCGATCTTCGACGAATGAAACGGCACGATAAGCCGTTCTTTTTGGCGCTCGGGTTCCTCAAGCCCCATCTGCCCTTCAACGCTCCGAAGAAATACTGGGATATGTACAAAGCCGAAGACATCGACCTGGCCGACAACCCCTTCAGGCCCAAGGGCGCGCCCGACGCCGCTCTCCACAACTGGGGTGAGCTGCGGTCTTACTACGGCATTCCGCGCAAAGGACCGGTGTCCGAGCAACTCGCGCGCAAACTCGTTCACGGCTACTACGCCTGCGTCAGTTACACCGATGCGCAGATCGGCAGAGTTGTAACCGAACTTGATCGCCTGGGATTGCGCGACAACACCGTCGTTATCCTCTGGGGCGACCACGGCTGGAATTTGGGCGAACACGGCTTATGGTGCAAGCATTGCAATTTCGAGACGTCGCTGCATTCGCCGCTGATCGTGACCGGGCCCGAAATCGCCAAAGGTCGGAAAAGCAACGCCCTGACCGAATATCTGGACATTTACCCATCACTATGCGAATTGTGCGATCTGCCGAAGCCCGGGCATCTTCAGGGCAGAAGCTTTGTGCCGCTGCTGAAAAAACCGAACATGCCGTGGAAAGAGGCCGTATTCAGCAGGTATTACAAGGGTGATTCGGTGAAGACGGACCGCTATCGCTATACGGAATGGCGCGGCAAGAACGGCGGCGTTTACGCCCGGATGTTGTACGACCACAAGCTGGACCCGGCGGAGAACACGAATATTGCCGAATTGCCCGCGAACAAGGAACTCGTCGGAAAAATGAGCAAAATGCTCCGTGAGATCAGGAAATAATGCAGCCATTTACTTTATTGATAAAACCTTCAGGTTCCGACTGCAACGTCGATTGCAAGTATTGCTTTTATAAGTGCCGCGCGCCCGAGATCGGCCAGGGCCGCCAGCGGATGAGTGAAGAGGTGCTCGAGAAGCTCCTCGAGGATTACATGGGGCTTCGCTTCTCCCTGGCGGGATTCGCATGGCAGGGGGGCGAGCCGACCCTGATGGGTTTGGACTTCTACAAAAAGGCTGTCGAGTTGCAAAAGAAATACGGCGTAACGGGCCAGGAGGTCGGCAATTCGATACAGACTAACGCGATCCTGCTCGACGAAAAATGGTGCCGGTTCCTGAGCGAGAATAAGTTCCTCGTGGGCGTGAGCATCGACGGGCCGAAGGAGTACCATGATTACTACCGCCCCGACCATGGCGGTTCAGGCACCTGGGAGCGCGTCATGCGGGCCATCGACAACTGCAAAAAATACAACGTCGAGTTTAATACCCTGACATTGCTGAATGCGAAGAATGCGGACCATCCGGACGAAATCTTCGATTTTCTCATTGGCCTCGGCGTCAAATATCTTCAATTTATCCCATGTGTTGAAGTTGATCCCAAGACCGGCGAGATCGCGGACTTTTCCGTCACGCCGCAACAGTATGGCGATTTTCTATGCCGAGTTTTCGATCGCTGGTACGAATACGGCCCGCTGGACTTGAGCATTCGAGATTTCGATTCGTTCTTATCGTATTACGTTCAGGGCAGGCACACGATCTGTACGTTCGATCAACAGTGCAGCCAGTACATCGTTATCGAACACACGGGCGATGCCTACACATGCGATTTTTTCGTCGAGCCGAAATGGTATCTGGGCAATATCTTCGAGACGCCGATAGAGAAGCTGGCCGCGAGTAAGATGAAGCGCACCTTCGCCAGGGCCAAGCGCAACCTGTCCAATAAATGTCTCGTCTGCCGTCATTTGGCTGTCTGCCGGGGCGGCTGCATGAAAGATCGGGCCCCGTTCGACAAGGACAGCTTCGGCAAGGAAAGCTATTTTTGCGAAGCCTATAAACAATTTCTGGACCACGCAGCCCCCAGGTTCATGCAACTCGCCGCCGAGGTCAACGCCCGACGAGCGGCCCAGGGCCAGCCTGTCGGCCGGTAACGTGGCGAGGCCGTCCCGGCCTCGGCCTCGAACAAGGGCAAGCTTGTCCCGAGCGTAGTCGAGGGAATGCGCTCGCCATAAAACGCCTTACGGCGTCACTACAAACAGGATAGATTTTTCTGAAAAGGAGATGATCCATGGAATCGATTAAACGCCGAACGTTCCTCAGCAGCTCAATCGCAGCCGCGGGTGCCTTTGCACTTGCAACCGACCGCTCAGATGCCGTCGCGCCGGCCGCGACAAAACGCCGACCCAATCCTATCGCCGTCTCGACTTATTCCTTCTGGCAGTTCAGACGAAACCGGATGATGTCCATCGAGAAGTGCATCGAAGAAGCTTCGAGGATGGGTTTCGACGGCGTGGATATTCTGCTCAGGCAGATGGAACGCGAAGATAGAGACGAGAACGAGCACTGCCGGAATCTGAAACGCGCCGCTCTAATCAACGGCGTCGATCTATGCTGCATGTCCACGCACCAGGGCTTTCTCTCGCCCGACAAGGACAAGCGCAGCAAGAACATCGACCTGACGAAACGGCAGATCGAGATAGCCTACAAGCTTGGTATTCCAATCATACGCATCAATACGGGCACGTGGGGCACATCGAAGAATTTCGACGATCTCATGGCGCATCGCGGCATCGAGTCTCCCATTGAAGGCTACACGGAAGAAGACGGCTTCAAATGGGTGATCGACAGCATCGAGAAGTGCCTGCCGAAGGCCGAAGAATGCGGCGTAATTCTCGGACTCGAAAACCACTGGGGCCTGGCCCGCACGCCGGAAGGATTGCTTAGAATAGTAAACGCGATTGACTCACCCTGGCTGGAGATACTCCTCGACACAGGCAATTTCCTCGAAGACCCCTACGACAAGCTGGAAATGTGCGCCCCGCAGACAGTCTTCATGCAGGCAAAGACCTATTACGGCGGCGGACTCTGGTACGAGCTCGACCTCGACTACCCCCGCATCGCCCGGATAATGAGAAAGCACAACTTCAAAGGCTATGTCTCGCTCGAATTCGAAGGAAACGAAGACTACAAAACCGCCATCCCCAAAAGCCTCGCCCTACTGCGAAAAGCCTTCAGCTAAAAACCAAAAGAACCGCGGATTTTCTTAAGCCACGAATGCACACGAATTTACACAGCTTGCCCTGAGCGAAGCCGAATGGGAATGAACTCGAAGCAGGATCGTGAAGTGCTACAGAATTTCGCTTCATCCGGTTAATGAGTAGGTCGCTGCATAGATCGGGACCCTGGGATTAGATCGAGAGAAAAATCGTTTGGGCAGATGGCCAAATTAGGGCAGCCAGGGGGGTAATTTGGACATCTGGGGCCCCGAACGATTTTTCTCGGTCTTTGGGATCGCCGTCTTACCTACGCATTAACCGGATGAACCAGAATTTTTTGCTTTTTTATTTTCTTCTTGCGATGATACTACGATATAGTATCATATAAGAGTGGACAGTAAACAGAGAAAGACGCTTAATAGGATATTTGAAAAGCCGCCGCTGTCGGATATAGCTTGGTCGGACGTTGAGTCGCTTCTGATCGCTATGGGTGCTGAAATTTCAGAAGGGCGTGGCTCCCGCGTGCGAATCTATCTCAATGGGATAAGAGCGGTATTTCATCGCCCTCATCCCAAACGCGAGATGGATAAGGGAGCCGTAAAATCAATGAAGAGGTTGTTAAAAAATGCGGGGTACGGTAATGATTGAGTATAAAGGATATCGAGCGACGGTGGATTTTGACGACGAAGCCAAAGTATTTTACGGCGAAGTGATCGATCTGAATGATGTGGTCACATTTCAAGGCGAGTCCGTAAAGGAGCTTGAGCAGGCCTTTCACGATTCAGTGGATGATTATCTGGAGTTTTGCAAAGAACGGGGCGAAAAACCGGACAAGCCCTTCAGCGGGAAATTTGTCGTCAGAATAAATCCGGCCCTGCATCGCGCGATAACATTGTGTGCCGCCGAGCACAAAGAGAGTGTCAATACCTATGTAAGCGACGTACTCGAAAAAGCTGTCGAAGTGGAGCAGAAAGAGGTTAAGAACGTCGAAAAAGTACCGGATACCAATGGCACTGTCATGTCTAAGTAATTGTCACGGTATGATTTATAAGCCA
>CAZRBG010000029.1:0-68344 GCA_964598225.1 uncultured Pirellulales bacterium | reverse complement strand
TTCCGACGGAACTATCCCCATGAAATCGGGAAGTTATTTCGTGCACGATCCTTAATCGATAAGCAACGTCCTCGACCTGCTCCAGCAGCACTTTCAGAAGGATGCTTTTGTCGCTTATGTCGGTCGCAAACGTCTGCTCGCTGGAGATGCTTTTGGCCTCTCTGCTCGATTCGACCGGCCTGTCGTCCATTCCCCGGGCCAGCCGGAGCACGTGGTCCGCCTGATCGCCGAAGATGCCGCGGAGAATTTCGATCGGACACTCGCGAAGCTGCTTTATTGTATCTATACCATGGAATTTCAGAGCCTTCTGTGTTACCTTACCTATTCCCCAAATCCTGGCGACCGGCAGCGGATCGAGGATTTTCTGTTTGTCTTGTTCGCTGATAATCACAAAACCGTCCGGCTTTTCCAGATCGGAAGCGAGTTTTGCAAGGAACTTATTGGGTGCAATGCCTACCGAAGCCACCAGATGCAGTTCCCTCCTGATCTGATCCTTTATGGCTCGGCCGATTTTTTCAGCGCCGCCGAACAACCGAAGACTTCCCGAGACATCCAGGAATGCTTCGTCCAGCGATATCGGCTCGATTTGAGGCGTGTACTTCTGGAAAATAGCGCGGATTTGCCTTGAGAATTCGACATACCGCTTCATACGAACCGGCAGCACGATCGCATGGGGGCATAACCGCAGGGCCTGCGACATGGGCATCGCGCTGTGTACGCCGAACTTGCGCGCCTCGTACGAGGCCGCACTGACAACGCCCCTCGCCCTGGGATCGCCGCCGACGACCACGGCCTTGCCGATCAGCTCGGGATTATCAAGCTGTTCGACTGATGCGTAAAAAGCATCCATATCGACGTGAATTATTTGCCGGTTCTCGGGCATTTAATCTATCTCTTTTTCTGTCACTCAACTATCCGAATGTCCCGGCGCGAATTTGACATAAAATTCAAAGGCTATTATCATTGTCGTTGGTTCACCAACCGTAAATATTCTTACATGATTCTCTTGAACAAACAAGATACAAAACAGTCATGGGTAATATCGGCGACCTAAAACTCGGCAACCTTGTGCTGGACGCGCCCTTCTTTCAGGCGTCTCTGAGCGGCTATAGCGACTATGCGATGCGAGCGCTGGCCCGGCGGTTCGGCTGCCCCTTTACAATGGCCGACATGATGCTGGCCAAAAGTGCGGCTAATCCTCGCGTGCTGCGCAAGGCTTTGTTTCGCCCCGGCGACGAAGAGCATCCCATAGGCGCACAGATAATCGGCACAGTCCCCGCTACGATGGCGAAAGCGGCTCGTGATCTGTCGGCTGTCGGATACGACGTTATCGACCTGAACTTCGCATGTCCGAGCCCCAAGGTTCTGCGGCGAGGTCGCGGCGGAGCCCTGCTCAACGAACCCGGAACCGTTATCGATATTCTCAAGGCCGTTCGTGATGCCGTCGCGTGTCCGGTGCTGATGAAAATGCGCAGCGGTGTCAATCGCAAACCTCAATCTCGGGAAAATTTCTGGGAGATCGTAACTCGAGCGGCAGAACACGGCGTTGATGGCCTCATCATTCATGGGCGCACCGTCTCCGAGCGATATCGCGGCAAGGCCGACTGGGATACTCTGACTGAGGTGAAAAGACGATTTCCAGACGCAACCATCATAGGCAGCGGCGACATATTCGACGCAACCGCCGCGATAGAACTGCTGAGAAAGACGGGACTGGACGGCCTTCTTGTTGCGCGCGGCGCCGTCGGCAATCCCTGGATCTTTCGCGACCTTCGCTGCCTGTACGAAAATCGCCCCCTGCCGCCGCCCCCCGATTTGGCTCAACAGCGATTCGTCATGCTGGAGCATTTCGAGCAGATGTGCCAGCTTTATCCTGAAAAGAAAGCGGTCGGCAATTTTCGAAAATTCGCAGTGCGCTACGTTCGCCGTCATCCCAAACGCAAGGCCGTTCTGCTTTCGATGATGGCAGCCAAAAGCCGCGATGAGCTTGTAAACGCTATTGATTTATGGTACGAATCCATTGTGGCAAAACACTAACGGAGTGATCTCATGAAAAGTACATCGAAATCCACCGCAATCGCAGATAATTTGAAACAGTTCACCAGACGCAGATTTCTGGAAGCGTCAGCAGCAGCTTCTTTAGCTATTATCACTCGTGTCGCTTACACAAGAGAGCAAAGCGATAACATAGAACGAATCGAACTGTTCCCCGTCCGGTATCCCACTGAAGGATACTTCAAGTTCTTCCTCGGTCCCCGCGGTTCGTACGGTCGCGGCGCGGTGATCGTTAAGATGGTCACCGATTCAGGCATGACAGGCTGGGGCCAGAGCATACCATCGCCGCTATGGAGTTACGAGACTCTCGAAACCGATCTAAGCGTTATGCGTGATTATCTGGCGCCGGCCCTGATCGGCCGCGATCCGCTGGATATCGACGGCGCTCACCAAGCGATGGGACGCGCTCCGGCGCCCGGCTTTTCCACCGCTATGCCGATAGCCCGTTCGGGACTGGACTTCGCTTTGCACGATCTGGCAGGCAAAATTAAAGGCCAGTCGCTGGCGCAGATGTGGAACCGCCCTGCCGGGAGGCCGCTGAAACTGAGTTGGACGGTGAACGCACGAACGCTCGAAGAAGCCGACAAGGTCATCGATGCCGGCTACGAACGCGGCTACTCGAACTTCAACATCAAAGTCGCTCCGGATCCGAAATTTGATATTGATCTGGCAAAGCTCGTCCGGAAGCGCGCGCCCGAAGGTTTCCTATGGGCGGACGCCAACGGAGGTTACGACGAGGCGACAGCGCTCGAAGCCGCGCCTCGACTTGCCGACGCCGGCGTCGACGTGCTCGAGGCTCCGCTGCGGCCCAACCGTATCAGCGGCTATCAGGCTCTGAAGAAAGAGGGAGCGCTTCCCATACTTATGGATGAAGGGGTCGTTTCCCCGGTTGAGCTGACCGAATTCATTCGGCTAAAGATGCTCGATGGGCTGGCAATGAAACCGTGCCGCTGCGGCGGGCTCGCCCCGGCCAAACGGCAAATCGAAATTGTCCTCGACGCCGGACTGATGTGGCTGGGCAGCGGCTTGACCGACCCGGATATTTCAATGGCGGCCGCTCTGGGATTGTACGGCGCGTTCGGGCTTACCAAACCCTGTGCGTTGAACGGCCCACAGTTCCTTACCGCCGATGTAGTGAAGAAACCGCTCCGCATCAAAAGCGGCACCGTGGCAGTGCCGGGCGGTCCCGGTCTCGGCATCGAAGTCGACGAGAAAGAAGTCAGCGAACTGATGAAAAAGACAACCAAAGCAAAACGAATAGATATATCATAAAACATTTGACAGCCTGATTTGTGAAAGGAGTTCCAATGTTTCGCACACAACTTATTGCAGTTGCACTGTTTATCGTCACAATCCTGCCGACGACACGTGCGATAGCCGACGAGCTGCTGCTTGGAACGGGGGTAGCCGACATTACTCCAACCGAGCCGGTAGCCGTTTCCGGCCAGTTTCATTTGCGGATCGCTCGAAAGATCGAAACGCCAATCACGGCAAACATAATTGCTCTGGAGTCCCGCAGCGAAAACGCGCGCGATGATATGGCGATCATGGTCTCGTGCGATCTCTTATATATCCCCACGGAGGTTCTGGAACTTGTGCGCCAGGCCGTTGGCGAACGTTTGCCGGATGTGGATACATCGAAGCTGTTTCTAAACGGCACACACACTCACACGGCGCCTACTCTGCTGCCCGACAAATACCCCATTCCCAAAGAGGGCGTAGTTCAGGTTCAAGAATACATTGTCTTTCTCGCAGAGCGAGTCGCCGACACTGTGGCCCGCGCATGGAATAATCGAAGTGTCGGCAGCGTTACCTGGGGGCTGAGCCATGCCGTAGTGGCCTATAACCGCCGGGCCGTTTATGCCGACGGTCACGCTCAGATGTACGGCAGAACAAACGTGCCGAGCTTTCGAAATCTCGAAGGATACGAGGACCACGACATAGGCACTCTTTTTTTCTGGAACGACGCGAATGAGCTGGCAGCGGTTGTCGTAAACGTTTCCTGCCCTTCCCAGGAGGTCGAAGGAAGAACAGCGGTCAATGCAGATTTCTGGCATCCCGTCCGCGAGGCGCTCAAGCAGAATTACGGTCAGCAGTTGTGCGTCCTGGGCTGGACGGGCGCCTCCGGCGATCAGTCGCCACACCTGATGTATCGAAAAGCGGCGGATGAAAGAATGCGCAAGCTTCGCGGCCTGAGTCGTTTGGACGAGATCGCCCGCAGGATCGTCAGGGCTGTGGAGGAGAGCTACGAAGTAGTTGGGAACGACCGACATTCGAATGTTCCCTTGATTCACAAAGTCGAGAAGATCGAGCTTCCGATGCGTCCGGTCGCGGAAGATGAATACGCCGAGGCAAAAGCCCAGGTCAAAAAGGCCCAAGACCTCATCGCCCAGAATCCCGAGGCGGCCGCGAGGCAGCATCGGCGGATGAAATGGTACGGCGTAACTGTGGAACGATTCAAGAGGCAGAAGACCGATCCGAACCCGACGTATGAGATGGAACTGCACGTCCTGCGCATCGGAGACGCTGCGATATGTACCAATTCTTTCGAGCTGTTCACGGACTACGGGATTCGCATAAAGGCCCGCAGCAAAGCGATACAGACCTTTATCGTGCAGTTGGCCGGACCTGGGACATACCTGCCCACGGAAAAAGCTGTTCGAGGCGGTCATTACAGCGCTGTAGTTCACAGCAGCCTTGTCGGTCCGAAAGGCGGGGACCTCCTCGTCGACAGGACGGTAAGTCTAATCAACTCGCTCTGGGCGGAATAACGTGTCGCGGGCGTCTCGCCCGCGCGTCACGTGGGTATCCTGCCCGCGTCTTAGAGATGCTGTGCTTACCAAGCAAGGTGGAGCTTGCCCGGCCATCGTTTACTGGTGGCTAAAGCCCACCCTATGACTACGTCATTCACGGCTGTTACCCGTGCAGCGTCCAGCCGTCTCTGTACTTTCGGCTCAGCAGCGAGTGGCCCTCGTCGCTGTTGGTTACGCGGCCCTTGTCGCCGTCGTAGTCGAGCTTCTTGCCGACACGATACGCCACCAGCCCCAGCAGCATGGTCTCAATCAGGTCGCAACTGTACTTGAAATCACACGAGGTCTTGAGATCGCCTTTGCAGGCATCGGTCCATTCGTCCTGGAAGTGGCCGATGTTGGGCAGAATCTCGTCCTCATCTCGCCGATTGTAATAGGTCATATCCGCGTCGTTGCCGAAAGGCAGCACCAGACGCGAACCGAAATCGGAGATGACATAGCCCTTCGTGCCCTTGAACATGGCGCCGTGTCCGATCTTGTTGAGATCGACGTAGGATTTGGGCGATCTGGGCATCGCGCCGCCCTGATACCAGCTCAGACGGATAGGCGGGCGCCAGTCATTGGCGGGCATGTCGAAATGCGACTCCATCTTGACAGGTGTAACCTCGGGATTGAACGGATCACCCTTTGCCTGTGCCGTGGTTGGAAGAGTGGTGTCCATGCCGAACCATGCCAGGTCCATCGTGTGGCTGCCCATATCGCCGATCTGGCCGCTGCCGAAGTCCCAATACATGTTCCAGCTCAGGCAGCCATGAAAATA
This sequence comes from uncultured Pirellulales bacterium, assembly GCA_964598225.1. GTDB lineage: Bacteria > Planctomycetota > Phycisphaerae > Sedimentisphaerales > Anaerobacaceae > SG8-4. Next base: position 62,719 of record CAZRBG010000029.1, on the reverse strand, counting down.
ACCGGGATTGTACGGATGCCAGGGCGAAGGTCCGATCCAGAGGTCGTAATGCAGGTGCGGCGGCGGATCGCCGGCGGCAGGCAGGTAGCCGGGCTTGGGAATCTGGCGGTTGCCCCAGGCGTAAACATCCGTGAGCGTTCCGACCGCCCCGTCCAGAATGAGCTCTCGCACGCGGTTGAAGTTCGGCTTGGCGTGGCGCTGCGTGCCGCACTGCGTGGCGATTTTATGCCTTTTCTTCATATAGGTCTCACGCACCACGCGGGCCTCGTTGACGCAGTTGGCCATCGGTTTTTCACAATAAATGTGCAGGTCGCGATTCATGGCCCAGTTGGCGACGAAGGCGTGCGTATGATCGGTTGTGGCGCAAATCACGGCATCAAGGCCCTTCTGATCCAGGCACTTGCGCCAATCGACGTAGTGCTTTGCTTTGGGGAACTTTTTGGCCGCCTTGGCCAACGCCCTTTCGTCCACGTCGCAAAGAGCCACAACATTTTCCTTCGAGATCGGCCCCTGGTGAGCGCGCCCCCTGCCTCCTACGCCGATAAGCGCTACGTTGAGCTTATTGCTGGGTGCATTTGCGCCGGAGAGCACGCCGCCGGGCAGAATTGTCAGACCCGCACCTATTGCAGCGGAAGATTTCAGAAATTGGCGTCTTTGAATGATGCTGTTTTCGGTCATTGCTTTCCCTTTCGTTGCGGTTTCAGTTGTCGTTTGTCATCCCGAGCTTGTCGAGGGACCTATTGAAATAACCGTAGGGTGGGGCTTGCCCCACCATCGTTTGTTCCGAAAGCGGCAAAGAAGCGTGCGGCCAACAAGCTGCCGGCCTTACGTCTCTCAACCGAGAGTGTACATGATGTACGTGGAGGCGTGCAATAGAAAAAGCAGATATCATTGTAAGGTGGGGCAAGCCCTGAGCAAGCTCAAGGGTTGCCCCATCCCTCTCTATTCGGCGGGCTAAAGCCCGCCCTACCAACTACTGGACTTCGATATCGAAGCTCTCTGAGTGGCTGTTGAATTCCGGAGCATACATGCACTGAATGCTCGCAATTCCCGTCTGGTATCGGCCTTTGTGCTGGATTCGCGTGCTGTACTCGAAGACGTACACGCCTTTTGGCAGATAATCCATGAAGAAATGCGTAGCCGTGTCGCGCGTGCTCTGATAATAGCCTAAACCGTCCTGGTAGCGATAGCGGCTGAGGACATCGACCGGCTCGGCGCCGCTCGGCCGCTGGTCTTTCATGTGGACGTACTCCATGTCGCGATCCACTCGCAGCTCGATACGCACGACCAGCTCGTCGCCGACAGCCAGCGCACTGTCCGCAGGATATAGAACCTCGCCTTCATCGGTCATCTTTTTGATGAAGATGGTCTTGACAAGTTGCAGCGGCGTACCCTCATACGGCGTTACCTTGCTCATATCCTCGAGGTACTGCCAGTGCACGCTGCCCCAACTGACGCCGTCATCGACTTTTCTGACCGTGATGTTGCCCATTGCCGGCTCGATCTCGCCGCGGACAAAGCGATCCTCGTAGAATCCCGTGCCCGCTTCGACCTGATCCGGCTCGATCCATTGGCCCGCCAGCGCTACTTCGACCAGAGCATCGGATGCGAGATAGTCGGCGCCCCGCAGAAGCAAGGCGTAAACCGCATCGGCGGTGGCCTTCGTGGTCTTCCAGGCCTGCGTCTGCTTCTCCTTAAGGAGCCAGACGCGGCAATCCTCGACCGCTTGTGCATCGCCTGAGACCTCGTCGAATGCCTCTATCATCATCGCCTGAGTTTCGATCGGCGCTCGATACCACCACCAGCTTCGCTCAAGGTCCCGCCAGTACATGCCGAGTTCCTCGTCAGTTACGCTGTGCTCTCGTATCGACTGCATGATCTGTTCGGGAGTGTCAAGGTCGCCGAAGCGCTTGAGCGCTATGGCCAAGTGGGCCTGTGACTGGCGCCACAACGACAGCCAATACTGCCGGGCCTGACTGAGCCAGTAATTGAGGGCCTCCTGGTATTGGTCCGCTACCGGTTTGTCGGTGAGGAAGAAGCTGCGCCCGTACAGATAGAGTGCTACCGTGGAGCCGATATGATTCTGATTCTTGTCGCTATGCTCCAGAATCCACCTGTATCGCTCGTCCATCCATTGATCCAGAGCATCCAGGGCCTTGATCGCGGAGCTAACGTCGATCTGGTTCGCGCCGAGATGCCGCAGCCGTCCGAAACCGGTAACGATATAAAGCGTGATGTATCTGCTGCCGCGAAAACCGGGAAACCACGGCCAGAGTCCGTCATCAAGTTGCATCTGCTTGAGCTTGAACATGGCTCGCGACGTCTCATCGGCGAGCCGATTTTCATCGAAAAGAATCCCGACATTCCTGCGGGCTTCAGACTCGTCAATCGCCTGTCGGACCCAGGGCGTTTCCTCAAGAGCAACGGATTTAAGTTCCTCATTCTTCTCCAGAGGACTGTCGAGGGCCGGCGTCGCCTTCCACTGGTCGAAAATGCGGCGAATCTTGGGATCTGCATTGGCGATATAAGAGGCCAAAGTATTTGCATAAAGTCTGTTGAAAATCTGCTCGCTGCACTGGTATGGATATTCCATCAGGTATGGCAAAGCCATCACCGCGTACCATGCGGGCTGCGATACCATCTGAACGGTCAGGCTCTGATGCCGCAGTGTCGGGGACTGGGCGGATTCGAGCAGCTTTGTAAACTCGAATTCCTTCGTCTGGGGCCCGCGAACCGGCAGCGGCAGCGATTCCGTCACCAGAATCCGGCGGCTCAATACGGGCAGATAACCTTCCTCGCCATCGCTCAAGCGGCTCGTGGCGCCAACGGCCTTGTACATGAGAAAATCGGTGTTGTCGGGCACGGCCAGCCGCCATGAGTAGGTGCGGGACTCCAGGCTCGGGACGTCGAAATCCTGCTCGGGATCCACATTACCCAGTTCGATGTCACGGGGCTCCAGCGTGCGCGCATCGGATAGGAGCAAGCTTACCTTGCCCGTCTGGCGCGCGGGGGATTGATTGCTGACCTTGACCGTGAACTCGATGACGTCGCCTTCCCGCACGAATCGCGGCGGATTCGGCTGGACCATCAGGTCCTTGGCCGTGACGGTCGTGCCGGTCAAGAAGCCGCTTCGCATTTCGTTGTCGTGCGCGAAACCCATGAAACGCCACTCGGTCAGAGCCTCCGGCAGCGTAAACTCGATCCTGGCGACGCCGCTTGCATCGGAGATCAGGTGCGGGAAGAAGAAGGCGGTTTCGTCCAGATTCTTGCGGGTCGAGACCTGCCCGAGGTCAGGGCCGGAATCCTGACCGTGCTGTTGATCGGAATCCTTGCTTTCATCGGCGGCCGAATCTCCGTCGGAGCGTCCTGCGGCTGGCGGGGATCCACCCCCGCCCCCGCTCCGGCCAGCCATAGGGGCGGGTTGCGCCGCGACTAGAGAGACTATGGCGTTAGGGAAGCGCCGATAGGTGAAGATCACGTGCCTACGGTCGGTGTGCCAACGTCGCAGCACCGATACAAAGGAAATAGAGTCGTTCTCGAATCGGCTGTTCAACCTCGACCACTCTCGGCGAAAACCGCTAAATGCATGCAACCAGTCGTGCCGCAGGTATTGGTCGAGAGACGCATCGTACATGCCCGCCACCATCTCGGCGACGGCAGCACCGGCATCCGGTCCGGTAATTATCGCCGTCCACACTTCTTCCTGCCCCGGCTCCAGCAGGGACCTGAAACGTTCCCACCGAATGGTCAGTTGCTTGTTCGTCCAGGGCACATCCACGATTCGCTCGCTTATGTAAGCCCTGTTTTCGCGAATGAAGGTGACTCGTACTGTGAATCCGCCTCGCATATCTTCCGTAACATCCCGCTCGATGACTTCCTGAGTTCGGTTCGGATCAGTCCACCACGCGCTCAGAATTTGCCCTCGGCACTCCAGTTCGACGTATGCCCGGCCAGTGTCGTATCCGGTGCCCCAGAGAGCGGTGAATAATTCACCCGGTTCCACAGTCCATTCGGGCGCAGCGACGTGACTGGGTACGCGGACGGCAAAGTGATCAGCTTGCGGATCGACAACGTGGATAGTATGCAGCGCGGTAACCGGCGTGCCGAAGCGGTCCTGAGTCTCAAGCACAGCCCGATAGATGCCGGCTTCCAGCGCCAGAGATACGACGGCAACGCCCTGATTATCGGTCGTGAATGAATGTTCGCCGACCAGAGCCTCGGTTTCCCAGGTAGCAGGATCGGATGAGTCCGGCCGCGAGTCTGTTGATTCCAGAGCGGCACGGATAACCCTTTCCGGCTGCTTCAATGTGTAAACACTGACGGTCCCGGAAGCAGGCTCAGGGTCGCCGTCGAGAGACTGAGTCGTGATCGTCAGCTCCACCGGCTTTTCCGGAGTCTGCCAGTCATCTGCATGAATTGAAGCCTCCAGAGCTGTATAACCTGCGCGTACTACATGTTCGTCGGAGCGCGTCTCACCGGTGGTGTCGGTTACATCGGCGTGAACCCGATATGAGAATACGGGCTCATCTTCGGGCAAAATCGAAAGATCGGGCTTGGCCGTGAAGGTGATTGAAAATGAGCCGTCTGTTTCCGTGATCGCCGAGCCGTGAGCGATGATTTGCTCGGTTCCGTATGATGGATAGCGCCAGCGCGCCCACCAGCACCAGATGGGAAACCTAACCTGGCGCACGACGCTCCAGGAGACTTCGGCCCCGCCGATGGCTACTCCTGTGTATGCAGTTGCCTTGCCCGTAAGTACAACCTCAGAATCGAGCCTGGGAGCCTCGTCGGGCGGATCAAGCTGAACGCGGAACTTGGGCCGCTTGTATTCCTCTACGTTAAAGTACGCGCTGCCGGATGGGCCGTCCTGCGCTCTGATAGACATACGTCCCATTAAACGGTCGCGAGGCGCCGTGAAGCTGCCGCTGAAAGAGCCGTAATCGTTGCTCTGGACCTGTTGGCCTGCGATCTCCTGACCGTTGGTGTCTCTGAACACCACCGTAAACCTTCGGCCCGCCAACGTCCGGTAATCATCACGTACAGGATCGGTGCTGATGCAGATACCCTTGTAATGAATCGTCTGACCCGGACGATAGAGCGAGCGGTCGGTGAAGAAGACGGTCTGCTCCCGACTCAACGAAACTGACGCCGGACGAAGCTCGTATGTGTTCTGACTGGCCAGCTTGTCGCCGGCATGCTCGGCGAAGATCAGGATCCGATTGGTCCCGCCCTCGTACGGAATGCGGAACAGTCCGTTTTCGTCAGACTGCACATGGACTCCGGGCCAGTACCTCTTGTCTTTGTAGCTGTACGTCCAGCACGTAACCGTAGCGCCGGCCCGAGGCTCGCCGCTGTGGGCATCAAGTACGAAGCCTTCGACGGGACCGCCATGAATAGGATTGCGCACGACCAGCGCCAAGCCGCTGACCCAAACTCGGGCTACACTGACCTGATTGTGGGTCTCACCAAAGGAAGGGTCATGGCTGGCGATTATGAAATAGAACCCCTTCTCAAGACCTTCCGGAGCAGCAAGCGTCTCGGTGCGAAGCTGGTAGTCAATAGTGACAGGCAGCTCTGCACTCCACTCGAGAGCCGGCCTGATGCTCAGCAAGGCTGCAAGTTCTTCGTCGTTTATGTAATTCCAGGCCGGCTGAATGGCTTCTTGGCCGTCAAAGGGCACAGCCCTGAAGAATACCCTGTCAACATTTTTGTAGGTGACCTCAATGTTGGGCAGCGGATCGTTCCATACGCGCTCGGTATTGATCGTTGCGGACTTGGCCTCGATCTGCTGGATCAGGTTGTAGCACCAGATTCCGCCGACACTGGCCGGATAAGTCTGCCATCCCCGGCTGGCAAGCTCGTGCGCCAGCACGAAATCACCTTCGGAGTGCGCGCCCCTTGCCCACTCGTAGAGTGCCCGGGCAGCAATATCATGGCCGGCCCACTGGTCGACAAACCGCTCCAGAGCCGCCATGTACGACTCTTCTTTTTCCGGGCCTATTGCCTGGTTGTTGCCGAAGGTTAGGCGATGCAGATCGGCATCAATGAATGCGGTTTTGTCGGCGTCGTCCTGATGAAAGACCAGCAGGCCCTGATAGAGGCCGATTGCTTTGAGCTTGGGCGAGTCCGTATCAGTAGTCTCGGGCGCCCAGCCGAGAAATTCGTCTACGGGAGCAAAGATGGGACTGTCCGTCATGATCTCGAAAGCGTCCATGGACTCGGCCCCCGCCTGTTCGCCGGCGTTGTAGAATGATAATGCCTCATGGACAAGAAAGTCATACAACGTCGGTCTGTATGTATCGGGCACAGTCCCTCTCTCAAGCAGATCGTCATATTCGTCGACCGGGATAGCTTTGAGTTGCTCATCGGCCTCAAGCGCGACCGTGAAGTGCAGGTCGATCTCGGCCAGAATTCGCGGCAGGTCCCAGGTTGTAATGTCCTCTCCGGGCGGCTCGGCGGTCTGCGTTCTGTTGACAAAACGCCACCGGTTGTACCGGAAATATTGCCAGTACCAGTGCGCCAGGATCGTCTCCATTACCGGCTTCATCGAATCCGGCACCTCGGCTATCTCTGCTTCGAGAAGCAAGATTTTCTCCTCCGCCTTGTCGCCCTGGATGTGGGCCTGCCAATTTGCCTTAAGAGCGATGGCCTTAACGGCCTCGGGATAAGCCTGATCCTCTAACGCTGCGGGGATGATTTGCTCCAGCACTCCGATAGCAGTCCGCGGCAATCCTTTCTCGACTGCCTCATCATACTGCTTCCAGAGATCATCTCGCGGCCCGGCCGCAGATACGGACACCAGCGCCAACAAAATCAGCGCACACCAGACCGTTGCTCTGTGAATTTCATTTCCTCGCATGATACTGCCCTTCCAAATAGAATTATGAAAATATGATAACGCCGCAGCCAATGCAACTGCAGCTTACTTTATTCTCAACCCTTGATGCCTCAAAGAACAATTGTTTTATCGGCTGAAGGCAGGACAGTATGAACTTGTTACGAAAATATATGATGGCTCAAATTGATATAAACAGATTCTCCTACCTATTTTCATAATTACGGTGACATTTTCATAATTGTTCGCGTTGGTTCTAATTAATCCTTATTCTTATTTCTGGGAACGATACTGGTGTCTGGCAGTCGGTCAGGCCAGCGAACGATGCAGGGCACGCGGACGCCACCCTCCCACGTCGAACCTTTGCCTTCTCTGCGAGGCCCCGACGAACCCCATGCTACGGCCCCGTTGTGCTTTTTGCGCAAGCGCTGCCGCATGTTGTTCCACGGGCCGTTGTCGGTGTATCGCCGGGTCAGGCTTGCCATGTCACGGTCGACGTCGAGGGGCTTACGGTTTTCATAGAGTCTTACTGCTCCGCTGTCATTGGCGCCCAATGTTCCCCAGTAGTGATCGAAGCCCTGGTCGTTTGGGATGCGGCCTTGAATATCCCTGCGGTTGGACACGTCCCATTTGCCGATGCAGCCGGTAGTGTAGCCGACGGCCTTTAAAAGCTCGCCGATAGTAGTCTCTTCAGCGGGCATCGACCATCCTCCGCTGCGTACGGGATATCGCCCTGTCAAAAGCGCCGACCGCGACGGGCCGCACACAGGCTGAGCGTAAAAATCAGTGAAACGCGTACCCTCTTGTGCAAGCTTATCCAGTCTGGGCGAGCGGATTGTCTTCGATCCGTAGCATCCGAGGTCGCCATACCCCTGATCGTCGGTAAATATTATCACGAAATTCGGTCTGGATTTTTTTTGTGCCCGGCGGCTGCGTAATGTTTCGACAAACCGGCAGAAACCGCCGCTGCCATACAAGCCCTTTTCAGAAATGTTCTGCGGTTCATTTTGTGCCTCCCTGATTCTGCCCACGAACCAACAAACTGTTGCATACACTACTCGGATTGTAGTCCTCGATCCCACAAAATGCAAGGACCAGCCGCACCTGGCAGTTCCCGCTCCAAAAGCTCAGGGTTTTCTCCAAAATCGCGTTTTTTGGTGAACTTCTCGAGCCCGATCTAATATAATCTAAAGAGAACGGGAGATAGAAAAATGAGCATAATAAGGGCGATTAGAGACAGACATCTTCATGGGATATGGCTCGGGGCACTTTTTGCATTGGCACTCTGGCTGATGTCGATTCTCCAATGCGAAATGGCAACGCCGGCTTATTGACAGCACAAGCCTGCCCGCGACTAAAGTTCGGTGTGTGGAAAAATTCAACCTCACTCGCGGATCTTTCTTGTCATCGCAACATTCGAAGAAAAGTTGTTGCGCATAGATTGCCGGCGCGCACTGTATTACTATGTTAATCGCAGAGACTTGTAAGAGCTGCTTCGAACCGACGGCGGCACCATCGCAGGCGCTAGGCGAAGGCATACGTTTGCTTTTGGTGTGAATCCGACAGGCAGAGGTTCATGTTATAAGAAAATTGCAGTTGCTTATGACTCATAGGTCAGCTAAGTGGATTAGGCAAATTTCGACAGTTGATTAGGCAAATTCCCTATTTCGTTGAACGTCATTTTAACGTAATCACAAAATAGTGTTGGTATATCGAAGCAGATGGGGAAATATTTATAGAGTCAATTAATCAAGTAGGGAGACAACAACAAGAGCAAAAGAAACAAAGGCTTCGAAATTATCAGCTCCTCGGAAAGGAATTTTACTGACTTAAAAGCAACAGTTCAAATTCATGGAGGATAGTAAAATGCGCACGTTAATCTCACAAATCACGATCATTGTATTGTTTACAGGTGTAGTCTTTGGCGCCGAGCCGAGTGTATCGTGGGTGTCCGGAGAAAACCCGCCGGAGTTGAGTCGCCTGCCTCTGAATCCCACGACAAACGATGTAATCACCTTCACAATTCCGACCGACACTTTTGCCAATCAGCAGCAGGCAGAGGAGGCTCTGGGCGGAAAACCGGCTCTGACGATCGATTCGGCGGCCCGAAGGGTAGAACTCAAAATTGTGCCGCCCGCCCCGACGGATCCGCCGGCTACAAACGATTCGGTGAGCGGGCTCGAAGGGCATTTCGGACCTCTTGAGGAAGGTACTTGGACCTTTTTTGTTCAGTTTCAAGGAACAATCTTTATCGATCCCTTCCAGGTGGTGTTCGCACCTCCGTCTCCGGTCATTTCCGGCCGAGTGCATACACCCGAAGGGGCCGGAATAGGCAACGTGATTCTCATTTTCAGCAACGGCGGAGGAGTAGCAATCACCTCCAACAAGGGCAACTACTCTCATCAAGTCCCAAAGGGGTGGACCGGCACGGCAACTCCCTTCAAGGACGACTTGTTCTTCGTACCAGCCGACAGGTCTTACGTGAACGTTAAATCAGCCGTAATCGGTCAGGATTACGAAGGTCGGGAAGTTGAGCCGCCGGTGAACGAATTCCTTACCGAGCAGTTTCTTTCGGGTGAGGATTCTTTCGACCTGATGAACAAGTCGATTACGTTTACTCCCGCACCGGACGGCAAATCCTATACGGGCCGTATTACGGACATTTTGAATCTGCCCGCGGACCCGACCGGAGGTGTGAACCTGGGTCTCGGCGACGATGATTCCAGGTTTGTCAAGTTGACCACCCCGAAGGCTGTATCTATATTCGGCAACAGTTTCACGGGCATTCACGTGGGCAGCAACGGCTACATCACATTTGCCGAAGGTGATGATGAATTCTCGGAAAGCCTGACGAATCATTTCGCACTGCTGCGAGTATCCGGACTGTTCCGCGATCTCGATCCGTCGGCCGGAGGGAACGTGAGTTGGGTCGATACGGCCGGCGGCATCGCCGTGACCTGGTCGAAGGTCCCGGAGTTCGGCACGAGCAACTCTAATACCTTTCAGGTCGAACTGTTCTTCGACGGCAGAATTAGGCTGTCCTGGCTTGTGGTAGACGCCGAAGGCGGCATTGTCGGCCTGTCCGAAGGTGAGGGCGTGCCGCCCGACTTCATCGAGGCAGACCTTTCGAAACTGCCTTCAAAGCTGCCGCCGAAGCCGCCTGTGGACGATAGCCTTACCGAAGAATTCTTGTTCGAGGAAGATTTCGATCTCGATTTCGCTTCAGTCACGTTCACCCCAACCGCCGACGAAACTTCGTATATCGGTTCACTGGAAAATATTACGCAACTGCCGACCAGCCTGGTCAAAGCCAGGAATCTGAAACTGGGCGATGACAGGCCCGTTCCGGTTCTTTTGGCTAATCAGGCGAGAGTCAGAATATTCGGCCGGAGTTTCTCATCTTTCTGGGTCGGTCCTAACGGTTATATAACCTTCACTCAAGGTGACCGCGATTTTTCTCAGACTCTGGAAGAGCATTTCGAGCTGCTGCGAATATCCGGGCTGTACACCGACCTGACGGCCGCAAATGAAGGCGCTATCACAGGCAAGCAACTGGCTGACAGGGTTGCGATCACGTGGCACGAAGTGCCTGAGTTCAGCAATACAGCGCCGAATACGTTCCAGATCGAAATGTTTTTCGACGGGAGAATACGACTTTCCTGGCTGGATATCGGCGCCAGGGAGGGTATTGTCGGTCTGTCGAACGGTCTCGGCCTGCCGGTGGATTTCGAAGAGACGGATTTCTCGATGAGATATGCCGAACCGTAACAGCGGCTTACAGGCGTTGAAAAGCCCTGGCGACAAGTCTGAAAGTTGTATATCATGGTTCATGACGCTCGGACTTGTCGCCGAGCTTGGGTTTTAACCGAAATCCAGGTATTGAAAGGGCTTGCTCATGTACAGAACTTTTACGCTCGCCGTAACAGCAATTCTCGCTCTGATGAACGTCGAACCAATAGAGGCAAATTGGCCTCAGCTTCATGGCTCTTCAGCGGGCGTCAGCGAGGACGGCGATCTGCCGTCTGAATGGAGCACTACAGAGAATGTAGCCTGGACGGTCGAAATTCCGGGCAGGGGCTGGTCGTCGCCGATTATCTGGGGCGGCAGGATTTTCGTAACTTCGGCGATAGGCAGCAGCAACGCCGAAACGCCCAAGAAGGGGCTGTACCTCGGAGGCAACCGCGACAACCCCTCCGACAAAACCCATCTGTGGATGGTCTACTGCATCGACTTCGACACGGGTAAAATACTGTGGGAGAAACTCGCCCACGAGGCCGTACCGAAACACTCCCTGCACATCAAGAATAGCTATGCATCGGAAACACCCGTAACCGACGGCGAGCGCGTGTACGCCTATTTCGGCAACGTAGGTTTGTTCTGCTACGACATGGATGGAAAAGAATTGTGGTCGAAGAAATTCGGCACATACAAAACTCGCCACAACTGGGGAACCGCGGCATCGCCGGTACTTTATAAGGATTGGATTTTCATCGTCAATGACAACGAAGAGCAATCCTTCGCCGTGGCTCTGGGCAAGATAACCGGCGCGCAAATGTGGCGTATCGAACGCGATGAAAAAAGCAACTGGGCGACGCCGTACATCTGGGACAACGAAAAGCGGACCGAGTTGGTTACATCCGGCACGGGCAAGGTTCGGTCGTACAATCTAAACGGCGAATTCCTTTGGGAAATGGGTGGCATGTCCAGTATAGTGATCCCAACCCCCTTCGCCAAACACGGCCTGCTTTATGTTACTTCCGGCTACGTAGGCGACAAGAAGCGTCCGATCTTCGCGATCCGGCCCGGAGCAGAAGGCGACATCACGCTCGAAGAAGGACGGAGCAGCAATGAATTCATCGCCTGGAGCCGCAAACAAGGCGGCCCGTACAATCCCACACCTATCGTCTACGGCAAGTACCTTTATGTCCTTTATGACAGAGGCACGTTTAGTTGTTATGAGGCCGAGACGGGCCGCGAGATCTACAGCAGGCAGCGGATCGATCCTCGTGCAAGGGCTTTTACCGCGTCTCCTGTGGCAAATCACGGCAGAATCTTCTGCCTGAGCGAAGACGGCGACACATTCGTCATACAGACCGGCCCCCAATTCAAGGTGCTCAACAAGAACACACTCGACGAAATGTGCATGGCCACCCCGGCAATTCACCGAGGAAGTCTTGTCATACGCACAATGTCAAAACTCTTTAGAATCAGAGAATGAATTGCAATCACTTGACCTTGCCGGTTGCGGCCCATTCCACGCCGCGGGCGATCAGCTTCTGAACCTCGGGGGTCATAAGGGCCTTGCGGTCGTGGCCGTAGGCGTTGTGGACCGTTCGTCCCTTGCCGTACTTCGAGGTGAAAACCAGCGGCTCGGCCTTATCGCTCCAGTCGGAATCGGCCGTTACGAGAACGTTTATTTTCTGGCCGGTGTCCTGAAGCTTGGCGTACAGCTCGTCGTCTGTTTCGAAGTCGCTAAGCCCTTTGGTGATAGGGTGGTCCTTGTCGACGATGTTGGACTCGAATACAGATCGCGGACCGTGGCCGGACTTACCCATCACCCACTTGCGGCCGCAGAGCTTGCCGAATTCCTCGGAGGCGGCAAACGAGGCGCTTGCCAAGTGCTGGACATAGAAACCTTTGCCCCCTTTGACGAAGTTCAGAAGATTCTCAATGCCCTCATCGGGAATCGTGGGCTTGGTGTAGATCAGAAACGCGATGACGTCATATCGTTTCAGGGCGGCTGCCGATTCGAGGATGTGCGGATCTTCGCACACCTTGACATCGAATTTGCCTGTCTCGACCAGAATCTCCCGCGTGGTCTCGGACATTTCCCGCCAGGGATGCACGCCAACGTCTGCACCGGTAATCAGCAGGACATCGATCTTGTCGGATTTCTTTGCCCCCTCGGCTGTGCCGCAGAAAACCGGCGCTACAATACAAACCAACATCAAACCAAGAACTAAACGCCTCATCTCGTGTCTCCTTTCTTTCTATAGCGATACGTTAGAGCCCATCGTGGATCACCCACCCGGCTCACATGGAAGCAACATTGCGACTAATAATAACAAATTTGCCCCCATTCGCAAGAATTATCAGAAGTGTTATTATCTTGAGAAAAGTGTACGATTAGGTAAGAACACATCGAGTCTACCAATAATCAATGAGTGACACGGCTTATGCTTATGCTGGCGTTGCCCGCTCAGTCCCGAAGACATCGAATGCCGGACCGTATTGACTGAGATAATACAGGGAATAGGATCGCTCGAACACAAGAATCGGTAATAGAGCAACCGTACCGATGTAGGGAATTGCGAAAAAACAGCAGGCACAGCAGCAAGTAGCTAACGCCACTGCCACCAAAAGGACTATGATAATAAATCCAATGACCAACTGGAACAGTAGATACAGAAAGAAACGCATCTTGTTCCCCACAAGCACACGTAGAAACTGTCCCCACGCTTTCCTGCAGCTAACTGTTTGAATAAGCATTATTGGCACAACGAAATCCGTCGTAAACTTCTTGGCTATCAACATCGGGATTGAAACCACAAATATCCCGGCAATCATAACAGCCAGAATCTGGACGACAGCAATCTCATCTTCCCTGTTCATTGCTCTCATCAGAGTTGAATAGCCGGCGATCAGCCCCGTCACAACGATAATAAAAATCATAAATCCAAGTACAATTCTGAAAGCAAAAAGACTGTCACCATGACGTCCGAACTTGTTCCAGGGCGCTACAACCTCACCCTTGTTTTCTACCACACAATGCAGAAACATGAAACGACCTCGACTGCTAAGCCAGGTGACGAGCAGCCACAAACCGAGTAAGACAATCAGCCCAATAATCGCAACCGGGATAATCCAACTCAGATTTGCCTCTATGTATTCTCGCGCCATTGCCATAGCTTCGTTTATCTCGCGATTAAGGTCTTTGAGAATGCCTTCACCGGACTTTTGAAAATCTATGCCTTCGCCACCTCCCCTTCCCGATCCATTGCTGCCCTCATGCTTTCCCAACTCGGCGAGCCAGGCACAGAATCCTATGGCAAACCACTTTCTTATGTCGAATGGTCTAAACAGGACCGTCTTAACACGTTCTATAGCCGGGGTCAAAGGTTCAACTACACTTACGTGGAACTGCCGGCCGTTCATAGGTCAAGTCCTCCGAGATTATAGAACCGGTTAATAATTAATGCTCCTGCAAACAACAATATCGATTAAATGCCAGCCAGGTCGATGCGAATACTTATAATAATGATGACGCATGACCAGACAAAACATTTCATGAAAAATGCGGCAGCCTCATCCCAATGTGCATTATGCCGGCTTCCTCAAATTCTTCGCCGAAGGATACGAAGCCCATTTTCTCGTAGAATCCGATAGCACTCACCTGGGACGATACACGAAAATTAGTAATTCCGTTGGCTCGGCCGTAATCCATTATAACACGGAGAATTTCTCGCCCTATTCCCGAACGCCGGTGTTCGCGCAGGACGGCCATTCGGCCGATTCTGCCGGCCGCATCTAATCGAGCGGTGCCTACGGGGGCACCCAACTTGTCGCAGGCCAGAACATGGCGGCAATCGGGATCTTTACCATCTAATTCAAGGCTCTCAGGGACGTTTTGCTCTTCGACAAAGACAGCACGCCTGACGGACGTAATCTCGGCCCGCCGCTCCGACCAGTTCACGATTGCTATTGTGATACCGTCCATTGCGAAGGTTTTCCGGCCGATTACCGCTCATCGAGTGCTTTGATTATCTGTTTGGCTACCTGAGCGCCCAGCAGGCGAGAACCTTCCGGCGTGAAGTGCACGTTTGCCGGTCTCTGAATCTCATCGAGCCGCGCCATTGCGAATGAGTACAAGTCATTCACAGGGACGCCATGTTTCTTCACGACTCTCTCGGCGGCGACGTTGTACTTTCTTGCATCACCTTTGACCCGGATTCTGGCGCCCTCCGGCACAGGAGTGGTATTGGCGAAGACCAGCTTGGCTTCGGTTTTTTTTAGCCTGACTAAGATTTCTTCCAGATTCTTCTCATACTCGTCGATTGGTATCTGTTGCTTGCCCTGCTCGACTGGGACGTTTTTGCCGTTCTCATCGACGTACTTGAGATCGTGAAGCCCATGATTGAAATGAATTACGTCCCACTCGGTGTCGCCCAGCCATTGGTCGAGTTTAGCCAGGCCGTTGGCCGTGTGAGCCGCGTTGCCCGGATTATGCACCACAACCGCCCTGCCTTTGAGCATCTCCTTGACCGGTTTGAAGTAACCTATCGAGATCGAATCACCGATTATCAGAACTTTGGCGGATTCCGGCTCGGTGTATTCTTCTGTTATCTGTCGGCCCGTCAAAGCCGCATAGACCTCCCCGGCGATGTGGTAGGCTCCTTCGGCGTTCGGATGTATGCGGTCGGGAAACAGTTCGGGTTTGCCGGTCAGAGGTTCGTACAGGTCGATCATCGGCACGTGAAGCGTGCGCCCGACCTCTTCGACAAGCGGAATTACCTCATTCTTGATGCGCTCGTCGCTTATTCCCCACCGTTCGGGATAGGCCGGCACAGGCTTGCATATCCAGATTCGCGGCTCAGCCGGCAAGTTTTTGAAATGTACGATCATATCGGCATAGTCCGAGACAAAATCGTCCTTGAATTTCCAATTCTGCGGCTTGGTGTCGTTTGTGCCGAGTTTGATAATGACCACGTGGGGATTGTAGGCCAACGCGTCGCCAAAAGCCTGCTGCTCCCAATAGGGTTTGTCGCCGTTCCTGAGCATTGTCGCGCCGCTGACGCCGAAATTGCGCACCTGCCATTTCTCGCCCAGCATCCTGCCCAACTGCGCCGGGTAGCTGTCTCTATCGCGAACCTTTATCCCCGAGCCGAAGGTGATGCTGTCGCCTATACACGCCACGCGAATAGTCTCCTTGTAACACGCGGGACAAAGGGGTCTTGCGATGTCGAAACTCGCACAACCAACAAGAGATGTACTAATGACGGCCAAGATCAGGCTGATTCTGTGGACGTGTCTTCCCATAACGGTCACTGCTCCTTTCAATCGATCACTTTCGATGGCAAAACGATGCCGATATGTTAGAGACTTACTCCAAAGAATGCAAGAAACGAAAGAGCCGGCAGGCCGTTTGTAGTGTGCTCGTAAGAGCATTTAGACAAAAATGCGTTACGGCGTCATTACAAACTGTTATTGCTGTTTCGTGAAGGTGCGGAACTGGCGGTTGAGCAGTTCGGCATACTTGCCGGGCTTGCCGCCTCCGATTTGCCGGCCGTCGAGTTTCACTACAGGGACGATATCCTGTGTGGTTGATGCAATCATAAGCTCCTCGGCGCCCGCGGCCTGTTCCACTGTTAGTGACTTCTCGAGGATCCCCAGCCCGACGTTCACTGCCGCTCTTAGTGTGAATTCCCGCGTTATGGAGGGCAGAATGTTGGCCGTCAGTGGCGCCGTTTGCAGGGTTTCTCCTCGGACTGCGAAAAAAGCAGAGCCTGCACCCTCGGTTATCAGCCCGGCCTCGTCGACGAGTATGGCCTCCGCACAGCCCTTTCTCGCCGCATCGTTGGCAGCCAGAACGTTGGCTAACAGATTGAGCGACTTAATATCGCATCTCTTCCAACGCCAATCCGGATGGGTGGAAACGGCTATTCCGTTAGTTCTGTTGGCGGTGTTGTCGGATATTTCCGAGAGATTGAGGAAAAAGTTGGGATCCAGTCTTTCGTCCCAGGCCCGGTCTCTCGGCGCCGAGCCTCGTGTAACGTGGAAATATATCTTCGCATCTGCAATCCCGGCGGCTTCGAATGCCATAAGAATCCGGGCGCGGACCTGTTCGATCCCGACTCCTGTAATTTTGACGTCAGAAAGGCTGTTTGCGAATCTTTCCAGGTGTTCTTCGAGCGCAAAGACCTTGCCGTTATAACTCCGCAACACCTCGTAAACCCCGTCACCGAAGAAAATCCCGCGGTCGTAATGGGCCGGATCAACCTCGGCAGCCGGAACAATTTTGTCCTGTATCATCACTATTTGCACGAATTACTCCTTAAAGAATGTACAAAGCCGAGCCCGCAAGCCGATATTATGCAGCAGAATACAAAAATATTGGATATTTTGCTTTACAAAAAAATTTCAGTATGTAGACTTTCTGGTTTTGTATCGGATCTTCAAGACATTCAAACCTGGAGTATATCGACATGTATGCAGTAATTGAACAGGGTTCGAAGCAATATAAAGTCGTCGAAGGCGATCTTCTCGATATTGAACTAACCGACGTTGCTCCCGATGCCAAGACCATTGAACTGGGCAAGGTTCTTCTGGTCAGCGACGGCGAGGAGGCCCAAATCGGCACGCCTTACCTTGAAAACGTCAAGGTAATAGCCTCATTTAAAACCACGGCCGGAGAAGCCGTGGTCAAAGGCGAAAAGCTCTATCCGACGCACTTTCGCCGCCGCAAGAACAGCAAAAGACGCATGGGCCACCGCCAGAAGTACCTCCAGGTCGTAATCGACAAGATCGAAGCCTGATCGCTAATCCCGAATCGGGGGCGCACTGCTGCTGATTTCGTCGGCGTAGTTTCGCCATTGGGCGGGGCCGTTTTCGAGGAAATATTCGAATGACTTGTCATCTACGAGGCGGCCCAATAAAGCCTTGCGGTCGGCGGGATCCTCGATCTCTTTGATTATCTTCTGACGCATTGCTTCCAGTTCGGCAAGAAACTCGCCGTGCTGTTCGGTAAAAATTGCTTCGAGTTTCTTCCGTAGATGACCTGCATAGGCGGGGCAGTACCCGTCCGTGCTGATGGCGATCTGGAGGCTTCCTCTTTTGACGACGGCCGGCACGAAAAAGTCGCATAGCTCCGGCACGTCCACAACGTTGCAGAGAATCTCCAATTCCTGGCAATCCCTGTATATCTGCTTGTTGAGCTGATTGTTGTTCGTCGCCGCGACCACGAGAACAGCCTCTGCGAGATAGCTCTTGGCATATTTCGACCTGATTAGTTCGGCAGTCTTGTCTTTGCAGAGAACGGTTAGCATTTCGTCGATTCGTTCGGCCACCACTACCAGTCGCGCGCCGGAAGCCAGAAGCACCTGAGCTTTTCGCGCTGCGACTTTTCCGCCGCCGATTAAAACCACACGCCGTCCGCTCAATTCAAGAAATATTGGATACTTTGCCATAACTCTTTTATACCACACCAATCCCGGATAGGTGCAGAAAATTCTGAAAAAATTGTTATCGCCCAAAGTGTGGGACAGTAACAGAAATCAAGTTGCGCGATTTTTCAATCATAATGAGTAAGTAGACAACCAAGCAAAGCAAAGTTTGAATCTTTGCATTGAGCCGCATCGCTGGTATATTATGGCTATTAGTTGTCCGTAGTACGTGAAACACGGCGTACACTTTAAGCCTTCAGGTGCGAATGAGAAAGTGAAATGTAATGAAAGTAGCATTACTTGGCCTGCTTCAGTCGGGTAAGAGCACGATTCTGGCGAGTCTGACGGGCAAAGAGGTTCCCCCGCCGGGTTCGACTGCCATTGCTGAGGCTATCGTGCCGGTGCCGGACGAGAGATTCGGGTGGCTTGCCGAGTACTCTAAGCCCAAGAAAATAACGCACGCCACGATTGATTGTCTGGACGTGCCGGGCTTCAACTTTACCGACGACCACGGCCGGGCCGCGGCTCGAAGATTGATTGGCGAGATACGGACCGTCGATCTGTTGGTTCTGGTAGTTAGGGCGTTCGATAACCCCGCAGTACCCCCCTACCGAAACAGAATAGACCCGGCCGGAGATCTTGCCGAGCTGCAGACCGAACTGCTGCTGTCAGATCTGGAGCTTGTAACCACGCGGATCGAAAAACTCGAAAAGCAGGTCCACAAGCCCACCAAAACTCAGGCGAAGGATAAAGCCGAACTGGCCGTGCAGAAGAAATTGCAGGCAGCAATTGAAGCCGAAAAACCGATCAGCTCGGCTATCGAGAACGAAGCCGAACACGCAATAATCAAGTCTCTCGGATTCCTGACGCTGCGGCCCGTGGTGGTCGCTGTCAACGTCGGAGAAGATCAATTGGATGAGAAATTCGACCTTTCGGATCGGCTTGAAAATGGGACACCGGTGATTACGATCTGCGCCAAGTTAGAGCAAGAGCTGTCTCAGCTGGACGACGAGAGCAGAGCCGAGTTCATGGCGGATATGGGCATCACCGAATCGGCGGCGAGCAAATTCGTCGCGAGTTGTTATTCGGCCCTGGGCCTGATCAGCTTCCTGACTATCGGTTCAGACGAGCTCCGCGCCTGGCCGATAAAGAAAGGTACCGTCGCGCTCGACGCGGCGGGCAAGGTTCACAGCGACATCAAACGCGGCTTCATCAGAGCCGAGACATTCAGCTTCGATGAGCTGAAGGAATACGGCGACGAAAAGGCTCTCAAAGCCGCAGGCAAGATTCGGCTCGAAGGAAAAGATTACGTAGTTCAGGATGGCGACATCATCAATTTCAGGTTTAACGTTTAGCACGACATTGCTTGGAGAGGATAATCGTGAAGCGGTCACTAAAGTTGTCCCTGGCGTCGTTTGTCGCGATTTTGGCGGCGGGTCTGGCTATATTCGCCCTTCACGGACGCGAGTCCGACACCTCGCGAGTTTGGACATATAAGATCGTTAATACCTTCCATCACGATCCGAACGCCTTCACGCAGGGTCTGGTCTTCGAGGATGGTTTCCTGTACGAAGGAACCGGGCTCAAAGGGCAATCCGAATTGCGCAAGGTAGATTTGAAAACCGGGGAGGTTCTTCGAAGCCGAAAATTGCCGGATGAATACTTCGGCGAAGGTATCACCATCTTCGGCGAACGTATCTATCAACTGACGTATCGCTCAAAAACAGGATTTGTATACGACAAAGAAACATTCGAACTGCTCCACAAATTTACATATCCGACCGAGGGCTGGGGCCTTACTCACGACGGCGAGAACCTGATCATGAGCGACGGCACACCTATGCTCTATTTCCTGGATCCCAACTCGCTCAAACGCGTTTCCAAGGTAATGGTGCTCGAAGAGGAAAAAGAAATCTGGTGGCTCAACGAGTTGGAGTATGTCGAGGGACAAATCTATGCCAACGTCTGGCCCGGAGACCGCATCGGCCGTATCGATCCGAACACGGGCCGAGTCCTCGGCTGGATAGACTGCACGGGCATTCTTGACAAAAAGAACTTGAGGGCACAAATCGACGTCTTCAGCGGCATAGCATACGATCCGAACGACAACCGCCTCTTCGTAACCGGCAAAAACTGGCCGAAACTCTTCGAGATAAAAGTACTCCCCGCCAAATAACGCTGGCCAGAAACCCCATCTTCTGCTATAAGAGTTCTTCCCTCGTTGAGCAAAGCTCGACGTAAGTGGTTATCGTCAGACTCTGGAAATCATTGTTGGAGAAATACATGAAGGCTGTCATGTTGACTGGCTTGCGGCAGATGGAAATACGCGACGTGCCGGAGCCTAAAATTGAGAAAGACACAGACGTCCTGCTCAAGATCGAAAGAGTCGGTGTCTGCGGTTCGGACGTACACTATTATGAAACCGGTCGAATCGGCTCTCAAGTAGTCGAGTATCCGTACATCACGGGCCACGAGTGTGCCGGAATCGTCCAGGCGGTAGGCAAATCCGTAACCCGCGTCAAGGTGGGCGATGAGGTCGCGATTGACCCGGCTGTTTCCTGCTATGACTGCGCCCAGTGCAAGTTAGGTCGAGAGAATACATGTTACAATCTTACCTTTCTCGGTACTCCCGGCCAAGGCCCGGGATGCCTGTGCGAATACATCGTGATGCCTCAGGAGGCCTGTTATCCAACGCATGGAGCAATCAATCTCGAGCAGGCCGTCATGTGCGAACCGCTCTCGATCGGCGCCTACTCGGTCCAGCAGGCGAAATTGCCGGAAAACGCCAATGTCGCAATCCTCGGTGCAGGTCCAATCGGCCTGTGCACTTTCGTCAGTGCGAAAGCTGAAAACATAAACGCCTGCTACATGACCGAGAAAATCCCGGAACGTATCGAGGTAGCCCGGCGTGCCGGGGCAACCTGGGTCGGCCATCCGGACGAGCGGGACATCGTCGGAGAAATCCGAAACCAGCAGCCTGACGGCATTGACGTCGCATTCGAGTGTGCGGGTCAGCAGGAAACCGTCGATCAGTGCGTCGGTCTGCTCAGAGGCGGCGGCACGCTGATTCTCACCGGTATTCCGCGTTTCGATAGAGTCTCCATGGCCATCGACCTGATACGCAGAAAAGAAATCACCATAGTCAACATAAGAAGGCAAAATCAATGCACGCAGAAGGCGATTGACTTGATCGGATCGGGCAAAGTCGACGTTGACTTCATGATAACACATCATTTCGGCATCGACGAAACGCAGGAAGCGTTCGAGCTTGTGGCCGAGTATCAAGACGGCGTGGTCAAGGCGATGATTCAAGTTTAGAATCCTGTCATTGCGGGGCCTTATTTTCAAAGGCTGTGGCAATCTTGTGGTGTCGAACAGTTGAGATTGCTTCGCCTCGCTC
This sequence comes from uncultured Pirellulales bacterium, assembly GCA_964598225.1. GTDB lineage: Bacteria > Planctomycetota > Phycisphaerae > Sedimentisphaerales > Anaerobacaceae > SG8-4. The sequence goes on along the minus strand of CAZRBG010000029.1, from coordinate 41,325 downwards.
ACAATGACGACTTTTGGAGATTACAAGCCAATGAGCTGGCTGAATTTGGAAGATAAAGTTGCTATCGTAACCGGCGGCGCCTTGGGCATCGGCAGGGCATGCTGCGAAGGCCTGGCGGAGGTTGGAGTGAAACTCGTTGTGGCCGACATAAACGTTGAAGGAGCCGAGAAACTAACAGTAGAACTCAAGGACCGCTTCGGTGGAGAACATATCGCTACAAAAACCGACGTTTCCAGCAAAACAAGCGTGGACGCTATGGTCCGGGCCGCGATGGACGCCTTCGGCAGGATCGATATTCTCGTAAATAATGCCGGTATTCTCATCCCGCGGCTGCTCGTCGATCCGGCGGGCAAAGAGGAACTTACCGAAGAAATCTGGGACAAGATGATCGCGATAAACCAGAAGGGATACGCCCTGTGTGCCCAGGCGGCCGCCAGAGTAATGATCGGGTCCGGCAAAGGCGGCACAATCATCAATATGACCTCCGAATCCGGCCTGGAAGGCTCAGAGGGCCAGAGCGTTTACGCCGCGACCAAAGGGGCGATCTATTCCCTGACCCGCTCCTGGGCGAAAGAACTCGGCAGGCACAATATCAGGGTGGTCGGCGTCGCTCCGGGAATCGTCGAGGCGACCGCCCTGCGCTCGGAAGAATACGAACGTGCCGTAGCATATACTCGCGGCATCACAGTGGAAGAGTTCCGCAAGAAATACGAGCAGGCCTCCATCCCGTTAGGAAGAACCGGCAAGCTCACCGAAGTCGCAAGTACAGTATGCTTCTTAGCATCCGAACGCGCCGGCTACATTCACGGCACAGTCATAAACGTCTCCGGCGGCAAAAGCAGGGGATAAAAGCGCTCTACGAAAAAAAGCAAGGAAACCCGACGTTGTCATTTCTGCCTTCTCAGGAATGACAAACACTGACGTCACGCACGCAGGCGATAGCACAGCCGAAGCGCTCTGCCACAGGAGAGCATCGTGCAAGAGGAAGAACCTGTAATCGAAGAAACAGAACGCTCGAAACCGCACAAGCGAAAGTGGGTCGCAGGGTTAGTCCCGCTGGCGGTTGTATTGGCGGCGACTATGACCTGGCTCGCGTATTGCGGGTGGACTGAAAGCCAACTCGATGTTCTGAAAAAGGAGGGCAATTCGTTTCGGGAACAGACGATAGGACCTGTCTGGTTTCGTAAATTAGCAGATAAATGGAATCTGCCCGTGCCGAAACGGATTATCCAGTTCGATTCGAAGACCGCCACCGACGAGGACTTGGCGAATGTGGCAAAGATCAATTCGATACGTGGGGTCTTTCTTTTTGGAACGTATGTGACAGATGCGGGCCTATCACATCTTGAGAGACTTTCGAACCTTCAATTTGTGTTTCTACAAGATATGCAAATTACCGATGACGGTCTACAGCATCTCGGGAAGTTGACCAAGCTGCGGAGTTTGTGGCTGGAGAGGATAGCAATAAGCGACGCCGGACTGGAGCACCTGGAGGGACTGAAGAAATTAGAAACTCTCGGTCTTGAACGTACTGGTATTACGGATAAGGAACTCGCTATGCTTTCCGGCTTTAAGAGCATTACGTATTTGAATCTCAACTTGACCCTGGTGACTGATAAAGGACTCGAACATTTGAAAAAACTGAAGCAAATGAGGAGAGTAGATCTGCAGGGAACGCTTGTTACGCCCAAAGGCGTGGCTCGATTGAAGGCGGCGATTCCGGGCTTGATCGTCAAAACAGACTGAATCCCGGGAGAAATACGAAGTAGAAGCCGATAGAACTTGAATTATCAGGCTGGATTTGATAGGATGTAAACAAGTTGCTCGGCGAGGTGGCTGAGTGTGGATTGCGCTCTTATGAGACAGGGGGTGGGCTGTTTAAGACAAGGTTACAGGGGGCAGACTGAAATGGGAATGAAGAGAGGTTTTACATTAATTGAGCTTCTGGTCGTTATCGCTATTATTGCGATTTTGATGGGGATATTGATGCCGGCTTTGCAGAGGGTCAGAGAGCAAGGCAAGCGGATCGTCTGCGCCAATAACATCAAGACGATGGGCCTGGCAAATACGCTCTATGCCGACGGCAATGACGGCTGGTACGTGCCGATTATGGACAGAACGCAGGGCGACAATCGCTACTGGCCCGCCAACAAGCAATTTCGGGAATTGTGCGGCTACAAACCCAGAGGCGTCGTCACAAACGAGCAATGGCACGCGCCCAAAAAATTCCTCTGCCCCAGCGACAGAATTGCCAAGAAAGAAATCCGCGACAGCCAGTGGGACTCGTGGATCAGCTACGGCTACAACCTGACCGACTGGTACTTCTCCGACTGGTTCGGCATTGGCTACGCCGGCCACAAGAACACGACCGTTCCCAACCCGGCGAACGAACTGATCTTCACCGAGAGCCACGATTGGTGGCTATGGTGGAAAGGCGCCGATTATGAGGTTGGATGGGACGTGCTCGGCCAGGACACGATCACGCCTTACAAGCAGGTCGGCTGCGACGGCCCCACTCTCTACCGCCACAGCGACGGCGTCAGCCTGGCCTTTTACGACGGCCATGCCGAGTACAGGAAAAAGGAAAAGGTTTTCAACAAAGAGGCATGGGACACCGGAAGGCCCGGCATGTGGGCGACCTTCACAGATTACCCCCCGACAGAAGCCGAAAAGAAACGATTGCCGAAGCCTTAGGTGCAACTTAAAATCATATAAACATCATTAGCCGTGTATATACTTTGGAGATGAAACATGACAGAGCTTCTGGAAAAGGCATTTGAAGAAGCGTCAAAGCTGCCAGAATTTGAACAGAATGTACTTGCTAAACAGCTATTAAATGAACTTAGGGCAGAAAAGAAGTGGGAACAAGCGTTTGCAAACTCTGAAGATGTTTTGAATAGACTTGCAGATCAAGCGAAGATTAGAATTCCGCTGTTATGAAGCAGGCAAGCATTGTCAGTATTGGTAATGAGATTCTGGCCGGTGAGACGGTTGACACTAATGCTGCGCATATCAGTTCCGAGCTGCTTTCAATCGGGATGCCCGTGGTCAGCTCCTATTCGGCGCGCGATGAGATCGAGCGAATTGTACGGGCGTTGGAGCGGGCAAGTGACGAAGCCGATGTGGTTATACTAACCGGCGGTCTTGGTCCCACCGAAGATGATTTAACAAGACAGGCGCTGGCAGAATTCCTCAACGTCGAACTGAAACTTGACAGCGAGCTTCTGGTAAGTATACGCGAATATTTCACACGGCGCAATCTCAAGATGGTGACAACGAATGAGATTCAGGCGCATTTACCGGCCGGGGCGAAGGCTCTGCCGAACAATCGGGGCACGGCGCCGGGAATCAGGGCTGAAAGGAACGGCAAAGTGTTCTTTGCCATGCCCGGTGTGCCGCCGGAAATGAAGCAGATGTTTGCCGAGTCGGTTCTGTCCGAGCTGCGGCGGCTTGCGGGAGGGCAGGCCGTTTCGGTCAGGAAGCTTCGCTGTTTTGGGACCGGCGAATCCACAATCGCCCAGAAGCTCGGCCCGATCATGGAGCGGGGGCGAAATCCGCTGATCAACTCTACCATCCATTACGGAGTGATTACTCTGCACGTGTCGGCCACAGCCAAGGACGTCGAGACCGCTGAGCGCATGGTACTGAAAGACGAGGAATTGCTGCGGCAAAGTCTCGGAGAGGTTATTTACGGCACAGGCGAGCAGACTCTGGCCGAGGTAGTTGGCGAGAGGCTCAGTCGGCTCGGCAAGAGCGTCGCTGCGGCCGAATCCTGCACGGGCGGACTGCTTGCCAAGCTGATAACCGATGTTCCCGGAGCGAGCGAATACTTTAGCCGCGGATGGGTAACCTACAGCAATGAGGCCAAAACAAGCGAATTAGGCGTGGCGGCGGAGTTGATTGAGCGTTATGGCGCGGTCAGCGAGCAGGTCGCCGGTGCAATGGCTCATGGCGCCAGAGAGAAAGCTCGCACTGATTTTGCAGTCGGCATAACCGGCATCGCGGGCCCGGGCGGAGGAACCGAACAAAAACCCGCAGGACTTGTATACATTAGTGTAGATTCTGATCGAGGCTGCGATACGAAGCGATGCGTATTCACTCATGAGCGGCGTTTCGTAAGGTTGAGATCGGCGCAGACAGCTCTGAATATGCTCCGCCTGCAATTGAAAGATTGACTATGTGCGCCGGAAATGGTATAATTGGGGCGACTGGGGCATGTTGGTTACTCTGAGGAGATTATGGCACAAAAACGCAGGAAAATCGGCGAAATAATTTATAAGGCCGGGCTTGTGGAAAAACAGGCCCTGATAGACGCAATAAAAGCGTCAAAGAGCAACAATAAGCGCGTCGGTGAAATTCTACTCGAAAAAGGCCTTATCGACGAAGAAAAGCTGACAAAATGCCTCGCCAAGCAATTCGGCATGGAATACATAAACCCTGCTACTGCATCGATTTCCCCTGAGGCCGCAAAGGCGCTGCCCGAAGAAGTCGTCAAGCGGCACAACATCATCCCGATGGATATGAGCAACGGCACACTCAAGGTGATCATAAGCGATCCGTCGGATCTGGAAATGATGGACGCTATTCGCTTTCGCCTTAATTCCGAGCCGAAATTCTATCTGGCCAGCGCCACTAAGATCAGCGAATATCTCGAAGATTCGTTTGAAGAGGTTACCGAAGAGGACGACGACAGGCTCAAGCACAGTATCGACGCCACTGCCGCTGAGCTTGCCGAAGTCGGCGACGAATTAGCGGCGGAAACTCTTCGCGCCCAAGCCGCCGACCCCGAAGACGACGCCCCGATCATCAAGCTCGTGAACCTGATTATCGACAACGCCTATCACATGCGAGCCAGCGATATCCATATCGAACCGATGTCAGATCGAGTCCGTGTGAGATACCGCGTCGACGGCGTATGTATGGAAAGAGACAATATTCCCAAGACAATGCAGCCGCCGCTGCTTACACGTTTTAAGATTCTTTCGGGGATGGATATTGCCGAGAAGAGGCTGCCGCAGGACGGTCGTATCAAGCGCGAGATCGCCGGCCAAGACATCGACTTTCGTGTCTCTTCCCTGCCCGGCGTTCACGGACCCAGCATCGTGCTGCGTATTCTGCGCCCGGATGCTGTAAACATCGGTATCGAATCCCTTGGATTCGAGCAAGACAACTACGAGCAATTCCAGCAAATCATCAAGAGACCGAACGGCATCTTCCTGGTCACAGGCCCAACCGGTAGCGGCAAAACAACAACACTGTACGCCGCATTACAGGAACTCAACAAGCCCGACAAGAAGATCATTACCGCCGAGGACCCGGTGGAATACAACTTCGCCGGGATGAACCAATGCCAGGTCCGTGACGAAATCGATCTTTCATTCGACAAGATTCTCAGGGCGATGCTTCGACAGGCGCCCAACATAATCCTGGTCGGTGAGATTCGAGACGGAATCGTGGCGGACATTGCAATCCAGGCGGCACTGACGGGCCACCTCGTGTTCAGCACGCTGCACACAAACGATGCCCCGAGTGCTATTACGCGTCTGATCGATATGGGCGTCAAGCCGTTTCTCGTAGCCAGCTCGATCCAGGCGATCATGGCACAGCGGCTGGTCAGGGTCATCTGCAAGAAATGCAGAGTGGTAGACGAAAATCCTAACAAGGAGCATTTGGAGTCGCTCGGGATCACGCCCGAGGAGGCCGCTAAACATCCCCCGTACAAGGGAGCCGGATGCTCGCAATGCCAGAACAGCGGGTATAAGGGTAGAATCGCCATATTTGAGATGTTCGAGATGAACAATGAAATCAGAGAGCTGGCATTCCAGAGGTCGCCGACCACCGAGTTGAGAAGGGCTGCCAAAGCAGCGGGAATGAGAACCCTGATGCACGACGGCAAGCTTAAGGTTTTCAACGGAGTAACAACGCCGGCTGAAGTTGTGAGAATTACACAGACAGAAGGCGAAGCAGTAGATTAAATGAATTATTTTAGTTATTGAGGATTTTTGCATGGCAACTGTAAATATGGATAGATTGCTGGACGCCTGTGTTAATATGGGCGCTTCAGATATCCACCTGACGACTAACCGGGCGCCGGTGTTGAGGATCGACGGCGGACTTAGAAACCTGGAAACCAAGGTGCTCGATCCGGACGACACCGAGTCGCTGATGAGAGCTATCACGCCGGATCGAAATCAGCAGGAGCTTCAGGAAGAAGGTGGAACCGACTTCGGCTTTGCCTTTGGCGACAAAGGCAGGTTTCGTGTATCGGTTTTTCGCCAGAAGGGAAATCTTGCACTCGTTCTACGTCTTATTCCGTCAAAAATCCTCACTTTTGATGAAATAGGTCTGCCAAAGATTTGCCAGGCTTTGTGCCGCCGCCCTCGAGGCATGTTTTTGGTAACAGGGCCGACCGGAAGTGGTAAGACCACTACGCTGGCCACAATGATTAACTACATTAATGAAAATTTCGACCGTCATATAGTTACAGTCGAAGAGCCGATAGAATACTACCATAATCACAAGAGATCGATCCTCAACCAGCGATCGGTGGGCGTGGACGTACCGAGCTTCGCCGAGGCGCTGAGGCGCGTGCTCAGACAGGACCCGGACGTCATACTCGTCGGCGAGTTGCGTGACCTCGAGACAATCGAGGCCGCCGTTCGAGCGGCCGAAACGGGCCACCTTGTCTTCAGTACGGTCCATACCACCAGCGCCGCCGGTACAATCACGCGACTTATCGACGTCTTCCCGGTGGACCAGCAGGAACAGATTCGTATTCAGTTGAGCAGTAACCTGATAGCAGTGCTCAGCCAGGCCCTTTGCCCGAGATCAACCGGCCGGGGGCGAGTCGCCGCATACGAGTTTATGGTCGTGACTCCCGCTATCGCAAACCTGATCCGCGAGAACAAAACGTATCGAATCGATTCGAGCATCCAGACCGGAAAGAAGCTGGGAATGCAGCTTCTCGACGAGCACCTTTGGCGTCTCTATGATACCGGAATGATCACCCTCGAGCAAATGCTGGAAAAGGGCCGACAGCCCGGCGCTTTGCAGGACAAGGCCACAGCCAAGATAGAAGCCTTGAGAGGCGGAAAACACAAACAGAAGAAGAAAGCGGCACAGCAGGAAATGGAAGACCTCGGAGAAATCCTCAGATCGTAACATCTGTGATTCCTCTCCGACTAACAGCCCTAAACACACCAAGCCAACTACAGGGACAGTCACAAACGGCTGTCCCTTTTCGTTTTGCATGAGAAAAACTATCAACCGAAAACGAGCCTGTATTTAGAAATTTGAAAAAAAACTTGCCCATTGTCAATGGAGCGATATATTATAATCTCTTTTGGCGTCAAGAGAAGTTTGGCATCTTGAGGCTCTGGTTATCTCCATCTGACGAAAACTCAGTCTTGTTAATATAGGCATTTTGGAGGTTTAGAAGTGGCTAATACCGGCGATATTCGGAACATCGTTCTCTTGGGACACGGCGGAAGCGGCAAGACGTCGCTGGCCGAGGCTATTCTGCACAAAACCGGCGCGACAAACCGCCTTGGAAGCGTTGACGAAAAAACGAGCATCTGCGACTACTACGACGAAGAGAAAGAACACCAGCACTCTATACAGTCGTCTCTGGTGCACGTCGAGCACGCCGGAAAGCTGATAAATGTTATAGACACACCGGGTTATCCGGATTTCATCGGCACGGCAATCAAAGCCATGCCCGCCGCCGAGACAGCCGTGATAGTTATCAGCGCTGCAGCGGGTATCGAGACCATTACGCGAAAGATGTTCGAGCTAACGGAAGAAGCGAATATGCCGCGGATGATCGTGATCAACAAAATGGACGCCGACAACGTGTCGTTTGCGGAGCTTGTTAAGAACATCCGGGACACCGCCGGGCCGCAATGCCGGTGCGCGAACCTGCCCGGGGCGGACAACGCCTCGATTATCGATTGCATCAAAAACGATTCCGGCGAATCGCCGGTGATGGATGTGGCCCAGGCTCACACTGATCTGATCGAAAGCGTGATCGAAGCAGACGACGAGCTCATGGAAAGTTACCTCAGCGGCGAGGAAATATCGACCGAGAAGATTTCCTCGGTGTTCGTGGAGGCGCTCAAGGCCGGAACGCTCATTCCGATAGTATTCACCGACGCACGCAATGAAATCGGAATTCAAGAACTTCTGGATATTGTCGTCAACTACACCCCGTCGCCCCTGCAGACAAAGCCGGCCGAACTAAAGACGGATGAAGAAACCGCGGAACTTAAGCCCGACCCCTCCGGCCCGCTCGCAGGCGTGGTATTCCGTGTCGGTTTCGACCCGAAATCGAATATGAAGCACTCCACCATTCGCATTTTCAGCGGGACGATCAACTCGGATACGAACCTCCTCCGCAACGATGAGAAAAAAGGTATCCGCCCGGGCCACGTCATGAAATCACAGGGCGCCGAAAATGAACCAATCGACGCCGGTATCGCCGGCGATATCATATCGCTGGCAAAAGTGGAAGAGCTGAAGATCGGCGACGTGATCCACGACGGTGATATAACAGGTACGATCGAGTTGCCGGACGTGCCCGAGCCGATGTTCTCGCTGGCTCTGGAACCGGCCACCAGGGGCGACGAGCAGAAGATCAGCACGGCACTGGAAAAACTTTGCGAAGAGGATCCGTGCTTCAAGGTCACGAGAGACGCGCAGACCAAGGAGCTGGTCGCAAGCGGCCTCGGCGATTTGCACCTGCGGGTAACGCTGGAGAAGATGCAGAATCGCTCAAAACTGACCGTCAATACGAAAGAGCCGAAGATCCCCTACCGCGAAACTATCACCGCCAAAGCCGAGGGCCATCATAGGCACAAAAAACAATCCGGCGGCGCTGGGCAGTTCGGTGAAGTCTACCTCCGCGTCGAACCGGCCGAGAGAAATTCTGATCCGCCGCTACAGTATAACTGGGACATCTTCGGCGGCTCGATCCCCGGCCAGTTCGAGCCGGCGGTCCTTAAAGGCATCAACGAAATCATGCAAAACGGCGTCGTCGCAGGATTTCCGATGCAGGACATATCGGTCTCTGTCTATGACGGCAAGCATCACCCCGTCGATTCGAAGGAAGTTGCGTTCCGAGCCGCGGGCAAGGGCGCGTTTGCCGATGCGCTTCAAAAAGCCAGGCCCGTGCTGCTCGAACCTATCGTGGATATGGAGGTTACAATTCCTTCGGAAAACGTTGGCGACATAACCGGAGACCTGTCCTCCAAGCGAGGTAGGGTCCAGGGCCAGGAAGTCCTGCCGGGCAACTTCATAACCATCAAGGCGAAGGTCCCGCTGTCGGAGGTCAGGCAGTACAACAGCCAGTTGAAAAGCGTAACCGGCGGCCGCGGCAGCTACGGAATGACATTCAGCCACTACGAACTGGTCCCCTCAAACGTCCAGCAGGCAATAGTAGCCCAATACGCAAAGAAAAGCGAAGACGAGTAATACTTGGTCATGACTGTTGCTGTTTCTTGTCATTCCCGCGAAGGCGGGAATCCAGCAGGGTGGGACCTGTCCCATTCGGCTTTGCTCGGGGCAGGCTCTGAGCCTGTCGAAGGATTGCCCCACTGTTATCGCTCGAATGATTGAGCCTTAGAGATTCCATAGAGGAAAACGCAACGCCGGAGAAGGTGTTCGAGTGGCTCACGCCGGCTGTTCGTAAGAATGCACATGAAAGAAGAAGGCGAAAACCTCAAAAAGGCAATCGAAAATCAAACGTAGGGTGGGACCTGCCCCACCATTTTGATCATTGAAAATAGAATCGATGGGGCTAACCCCACCCTATCTGCCGGCTTGCCCATGCTGTCAATATAATGCTACGCCGAACCACAAAAGAAGTAATGTGGGGTGGCCTTTAGCCCACCGACCAAAGCACATGTCATTCTTGACTGTCATCATCAAGCACAACTCTGCGAAAAATGTACCGTATATTCTTTCATTCCCCTAACTTCAGTTTACGTCATCAATTGGGAAAACAGTTGCTCGCCAGAACTCAGGTGGCAATGGTGACTTGTGCTTTAGACATGCCAAGACACAAACAGAAAGTGGTAATTTCTTAGGACGTTCTTGTGGAAATTTGTTTCTCATTTGTTGCACGAATGATTTAACTCGGTGTGGTAAAGATTCACTTGTTGAATCATCATATCTTTGAAAATTCCAAGTTGTGACTCCCACCCCCTCCATCGCAAGCGAACCTGTCATGAGTATTTCTTCCCAATTTTGGGGCGGACTCCAGCTTAGTAGATCGATACTTCCTTTTACGTTATCGTCTTTCGTTCCATAGGGCTGTCCATCGTCGTCTATACCGTTGGCCAATCTTCGCACAAACCTTTCCACTAACTCATCTCTCTGCTTGTGATTGCTAAGTGAAAAGCACAATTCGATCAGCATGAGAATTAAATATGAACTGGTGTCGACAGACTCAACTTCTTCTCCAGTTCTAACTACAGTTTCAATCAGCGAATCCAAGTCATTGCCTGATTGAATAAACGGTAGATTAACTGCATTTGAGAACCTTCTTATCGTCAGCACGTTCTCCAACTCGCTAAGCCAATCTCTAATCTCATCCTCCCTTCCAGCTTGGTACAGTATCAGCCACACAAGGAACAATTCAATATGATGTAAATCAATCAATGGTCTAGAAGTTGCCGGATTTGCTTTTAAGAAATGAATCAGAAGATCAGAAATATTTTTGATTCTTATATTCATTATCTTTTCAGTATCATCTCCGAAATTTATCTCCTGAAAAGCAACGTTCAACATTCCTAGTCTCGCCATGTGCCAGAATGCCCTGAATGCATCATTGATCGGTACAAGGTTCATATCATATCGGAGATTACCAAGTGACAATCCATGCTGTGTCCGTAGCACCGGATCAACAGCGACTAAGTAGGTCTCCAACTCAGCGAGATATACTCTGCTCCAAACAGAAAAGATGTGAGCTTTGAGTTGACTTTCTTTTCTGCTGTCGCCCAAACCATAGTAGCGCCGCCAGAGAGCAATCATTGCCCACTCTACGAGGTCCAACCATCCAGCGTAAGAGTTCACTTCACTTTTCCATGAATCTTTTAGAATGTACATTGACAGTGCCAGCAGGTTAATCTTATTGGCATCGATTTGATCACCAATTACAGTTTCGACAAAGTTCTTCCAGTTGGGCTCAAGCTGATTTATCCACTCTTTTGTGCAATAGTCAAAATCGGTTATTTGGGAGCAGATATACCTGAATTGAGACGTTAAGTGATTTGGTAGGAGTTGCGGAGTAATCAAATGATTAGTAACTTCTTCTGTTATTTTAGTAAGATTCCAACGCTCGAATCTCCTTTTATATTCGTTGTCTTTGCCAAACTGAGTAGGGTAGCTGTTTGTCAAGCGTTGATATAACTCTATTCCATTCCTATCATCATCCTTGTTGTATGCTGTTATGATTTTGACGATTTCGACTTGTGTAAGCCCTTGCTGTACCATGTTTGGTGCGATGGCCTTCCGAATATCTGCGTCAAAGCCCGCTCCTGTCCAGTTCGAGTTGTTCAACTTCTCGTCTTTGAGTACAAATATGTATAGGTTTTTCTTGTTCTTAGACAGAAACGCAATATCAATTCCAAGTTCACCCTCGCTTTTTGATTTAAGGCTTTGATCTGGTTTCACCGAAAAGGGCGTCCTCAGTGGAAGCCAACCCTTCTGAATGCCAAGTTCATAAATCAGCCAATCAAGGCCATTCTTAAAACCTGTTTTCTCAAACCTGCTTCGCTCTTTGAGAGACAAGATATATTCGTATAAGAAATGGTTCAGGTTGCTACTATCCATATTTTTTTGCGAGTCTCCTATTAATTTTGTCCAATATTCTCAATCTCTTTTGCATCGAGAAAACACTCTATCTATATATGTGCTCTAAGTCTCCGAATCGACATCCCTTCAGGATCAACTAGTTCTAATCGAGGCAGTTCCATTGAATGTTCAAACTGGGCCATAGGAGCCGCATCGCTCAAAGACTTTCCTGTGCTAAAACTGAATTCACGCCCGTAGACAAGCATAACTTTGTTGGCAAATTGCCTGAATATCGATTTTTCTTCAGCCATCTTCTTCACTTGTGCACTGAATCGATTATTTGCCCGCAAGCATGCCTCCTTGTATCCAGGAAAACTGAATTTGTTGGCAGGAGAATTACGTGCTTTATCTAAATTGTCGAAATACTTTTCCGCTCTGGTGACTATGGATTTAGACAACTTGCTACGGCCAGAACGTTTAATCTCCTCCAAGCAGCCTTGCGAATAATTGACAGATTGTATTACTGCTTCACCAACAAACTCAACTTGGAGTTCCTTGGGCGCCTTCCTGAAGAATGGTTCTAAGAATCTTACTTTATTTACAATTGTCTGCTTTAAATCACGATCCCGTATGAGTTGTGTCAATGCTACTGACAATGCATCTTCACTTACCTTCATCAATGTCTTGGATGTATAAGGTGTAAACTTAGCATGCTCTAAAAAGAGGAAGCCTAATCTGCATTTATCTGCATTACCTGAAAAGATCAATTCTTTTATCAAACCTGTTAAGTCAAGCTTGCTTACTTCATTTCTGAAGTGTTCGAATTGCTCATTTTCAAACAAGAAAAACAGATTCTCAATTCCGTCAGTGAGAAAACAGAGTATAGTCTTCGTAAAATCTTCAACTCGCTTCGCTCGATCACAAACGTAGTCTGAAAACCTATTTAATGTACCGAGTTGTTCATTCGGAATAGGCAATATCTTGGAAATTATTTTGTTAGCAACCGTATACTTAATGCTATTTACATTCTTTGTATCGTAGCAAAGATACCACGTGCATGATATGACACTGTAGTTAGAGTTCGCTGATATAGTGGGAGAACAATTCTTTTCTAACCAGTCAATCCCAAATTTTCCAAGTTCAGCATAGCCTTTTATGAGTGCTTTTTGGACGATCCAAAAAGCAACACCTTCAACTTGCTCACTGCCATCATTCAGCATCTCATCCAATAACGAAGATAGCTCTTTTAACTCTATTGCGCCACCTCTGTATGATGCAAAAACAGACTTGTAGTAACACTCTCGCTTATTTACATCATCGTTTGATTTCAAAACATCATCGATTTTCGAAAATGAATCTTTTCTCACACACCTTACGGTACCCAAGATTAAAGAGGCTAAATTCCTTCGCGTAATGTCTGAAAGCTGTTTCTCGTAAATATCATAGATTTCCAAAGCACTCTCAGGAAAACTTGTCGCATAACTCTCAACACCATCGTAAACTCCTCCCCCAGCCAAGTCATTTTTAACTCTTTCAGCCATACCATAAAACCAATCAGCAGCAAATGGTGCTGACAACTTTATCTTTGAGCAAAAGCCTGAAAGTGACCTGATGAAATGCCAAAAGAATCTCGCATTGTCTTTCAACATTTGATTTAAGAAATCTCTTTTGGCTTCATTGCTCTCAATACACTGGTACACATGTATCCATATCCTTGAGATAACTTCTGCTGATTCATCTCCAAAACCTATATAAAATTGAAGATTAGACACTCTTGTATAGAACTGACCATAGCTATCATCGCAATTTTCAAGAAGTGCATGAGCAAATTTATCTAAATCAGGCTCAGAAAGTGTCAATATTTCATTATTGATTCTAGTTTGATCATCTTTGCTTAAACTAACGGCATGCCTTTGAGAACGATCTCTCAGCTTTTTGGTGATTTCCAGAAGTTCTTTCATGTTTAGTACCCTTCTATAATAAAGGCGTTTGCCAGACCCCAAATGTAGACGATAAAATTGAGATTTTCTTACTTTTTTTGAAAATAATTGTGCAAAGCGGCGATTCCGGGCTAAAAATGCGGATTTGGACAAGTATTTTTCAGACGGGATAACAGGATTTACATAGATATTGTAAGTTTCTTGATCCGTGTTCATCCTGTAATCCAGTCAAAATATGCGGATACCTCGGGATAAAGATAGCAGAGTGTGAGGTTTTTTCTATTCGTTGCAGCATAAGGACTCACGGCTAAAACAGTGCCTTCAATTTTGTAGATTTTCGATCAAAACGCGCATGTTGGTCTAATTATAGAGGCGCATCTTTTGCGCGCCGGAAAGAAGATGCTGAACGAGACAACATAGCAGGAAATCAGAGAACATTGTCATTTTCGATTTACTATCTACTATGTATGGTTCTCCTTTGTTTCCGTGTAATCAGAGAAATCTGTGTCCAATTTGAAAAAACAAAGCCAATTCGCCCGCCGGAAGCGGGAAACTCTAAGCACTAAACTCTAAATCCTGAACGATGGAATTTTGCAAAACAAAGCCAATTTACTGGATTCCCGCCTCCGCGGGAATGACAATAGGATCGTTACTCTGCGGTCTCTGCGATCTCCGCGGTGAATATAAATTTGTAAAACAAAGCCAACTAATTAAAGATCCAAATTGACCTAAATATCTTATATGAAAGGGGATATATGAAATCAGTCGGCTTAGAGGCCACAAAAAAAACAAACCCAATTTACCGGATTCCCGCCCGTTCGGCTACGCTCAGGGCAGGCACTTCGCGGGAATGACAATAGGATCGTTACTCTGCGGTCTCTGCGATCTCCGCGGTGAATATAAATTTGTAAAACAAAGCCAATTTGAGTCAGATCCCGCCGCTTCGGTCGGGGTGAGATTAGAGCTGCTCCGGATCCGGATGCCAAAAAAGACCGAGTGTTTCCGCCCGGCTTTTTCGGTAGTGTCCCGCTTACAAACAAAGAGCGAAATTCCAACACAAAACAGAAAATTGGAAAATGTTAATTTTTTCAAGATGGGATTGCGTCTCATCGAAAATGATTTTATTGGACAGTGGAATTGACCTCTCCGGCCCACCTTATAACTCATCTATATATAGTGGCTAAAACAAAACCTATTCGGGCATGTAGTGTGTTTTGTTATGGGGCGTTATTCCGAGGCTTTAACAGGAGCTAAAGAAATCATGATGCTCCGGCCGATATTGTGTTGGTTGCAAACGAATATTCCACTCTTGAAGGATTTGTGAGCATGAGCAAACGGGAGCTGATAGACTGCATCTGTGAGATCAACAAGACCGCCAAGCCGGAATTCCTTGCCAGCTTCAGCGAGGAAGATTTGAAGTCCTACCTCGAGCACCTGATGGAGTTGGATCTCGAAGAATTGCTCGTTTGCAGTTGATTACTCCCACTGCTGGTTTCGACAACACTCCGGCGTTTAATATCTCGCCGGCGTGAAGCTATTCGTCAGGCTACAAATGCCCCGGAGCAACAGGCTCACCAATTAATTATCATCCAAAGCCGGTCCCACAATCGATCTGCTTGTGTCACTGAGCCCGGAACTGTTATCCGGCGTTGATTCGGTCGATGGTTGTTGCTGCGACGAGGGTGGCCTCTGGTTCCTGTTTGGTCTGCTTCTGTTTCCTCCCCCGCTGTTGGAGGAAGCATCAAAAGTAGCCGGCGCCGGAATATTGGCGGGATCGGTCACGATAGCCGTCGGCAATATCTCTACGATGCTGTTCAGTTTGAATTCCACCAGCACGGGCTCACAGCCGTTCGGCACATTGAACACGAAATCTATGGGTCTCTCATTGCCGTCGAAACCCTGATTCTGTATTCTTATCTCCTGGGCGACCTGTATCTGGTTCGCAGATTTCAAATGGCCGATCGGGTAGACATTGACGGCATCTCCTGCGAGGCGATCCTGGCCGGCGCCCCTGCGCGTGCATATCAGCCTCAACTGAGCAAGCGTGAAAGCTGCTCCGTTTATCTTTGCATTTCCTCTCAAAGCCCTCCTTAGTATCGCCACTCGAATTATCTTGATATCACCAACGTCAGTTGAGACAGGCAAGGACACGGTCTTGTCGTCAGCAGTCTTTATTCTTCGACCGCCGCTCCGCAACTCGCCGATCAGAGCGTTTGCCTGGTCTGACAGGTCTTTCGGAGCGTCCCAGACAGCAGCCTGCCTGGGTACATCGATCGCGGGAAACTTGCTGCTTATGATCGAGATACTGTCAGTTTTTATGAGGCGATTGAAAAAGAGCTGATTAAGATAGTTGGGATGGATGGCGGCGAAGCTCCTTTTGCCACTAAGGCTGCCCTTGCTGACTATGCTGAAAAGGCCCGTTGCGAATCCGTCGGCATTGAACAGCACCCCCTTGGGATCGTCTGGGTTCACGCTTCTCGGATCGAAACGCTGATAAGGATAGTTCAATGGCAAGGGCCCCATCGCAAGCGCCGTGAGAAGAAAACCGGAGATAATAAAACCGAGAATCAGGCCGCAAACAGCCCGGCCTATATACTCAGGAAGCTCACCGAAATCAATGTTCTCGTGCAGAAGGTAAACGGTTCCGGTCTGCAAAAGGGCGAAGACCACGATATAAATCAGCATGAAACAGAGCGTCTGCGCCCACGGCGCAATGGACAGAAGCATGCCGCTGTCCCCCCTGCTGATTATCATGTTGGCCGCAGACTCGAAAAATGCAAAGGACGCTATGCCCGAGATAATAGCGATTATTATCGCCACAAAAGCTTTTACAAATGTACCCTTGAAAAACTGCAGGGCCGCACAACCCAAAGCTATTAACAATACGACTAAGCTGGCCATTACGATGTCTCCGATCTTCCCGAGGATACGTGGTCTTGTTCGCAATTCATCCGTTTTCAGACTACTTTGCTTGCTTTGCCTTCTTCGGTTTCGAAGCCGAAAGCACCCTTATCATTTCATTTATCGATGATGTCCCGGCAATTACTTTTCTGAGCACCTGCTCCTGAAGATAGAGCATTTTTGCTCGTCTGAGATGCGCGCTGACCTCCGACAACGTCTTGCACTTTCTGATCGCCTTTCTCAGGTCATCATTAATCACGGCAATCTCAAAAATGCCCGTTCTTCCAAAAAAGCCTGTCCCCTGGCAGTTATCGCAAGTCTGGGGCTTGCCGTGCTTGTCGTACTGCACTTTGCCGGCGCGATACAGAACTTTTGTCTTATCAGCCTTGATGTTAAACTTCCTGAACAACTCTTTATCCGGCGTGTATCCCTGTTTGCACTCTTCGCAGAGCTTTCTTAGCAAGCGCTGGTTGGTTACACACAGCAGAGTCTCTGAGATAAGATTCTTATCGCCGACATATTTCATCCATTTACCCAACGCCTGCAGGACGCTGTCGGCTTTAAGAGTGACATACATTAGTTTTCCGTCTCTTGCCGCCGCACTTGCTACTCGGGCCGTTTCGGCGTCCTCGCAATCGGCGACGCCCATGATATCCGGGCCCATTCTTACGACGGATTGAAGCTTGGCCCCGAATGATGTCGTGCCGGTATCGCTCATTGTGTAGACGGTTTGCGTAATGTTCGGCAGATCGCCGGATGGCTGTCTCTCAAGCGTGTAGACGCTGTTTATAAAGGCATCATGATTTCGGAGCAGCGCATATAGTGTAGTGGTCACTCCGCTCTGCTTAGGGCCGCTTATGATAACTACACCCTGCTTCACCTCACGGAGTTGATTTAACTGCTCCAACTGCTCGGGCATAAGCCCGATCTCGTCGAGTTTGGAGATCGTCTCCTGCTCGATATGCTTGAGCCTTACCTGCTCGCCTGCTGTCGAACCTGCGGTCGTCACCTCCCAGGGCATATCATCTTTTCCCTGTCGAATCTTGAACCTGCCCTTCTGCGGTTTTCGATGCTCGTCAGGGTCCAGACTTGCCAATTCTTTGATAAAAGTAATGAAATAACCCATCTGTTCTTTAGTCAGGCTGGGCTGCTTGAGCGATGTGCCGTCCACGAAGTACGAGACCTTGTAATCCTCGCCTGTCGGAGAGAACGCCACGCTGCTCGCCCGGCGCCAGATGGCGTCATTGATAATATCATAGGTTGTCTTGTAACCGAAGAAATCAGCGGTTCTGGGCTCCGGCAAAGGTATTTCGTTCTTGTTAGCCGTGACGAAACTGAAACCCTTCAGTTCCTCGAGTTTCTTCTCTTTGCTGACCATCAGACTCTTGATATGGTCGATGGTAAGGACCCGATCGTAATCCAGAACCCTGCTGTTACGATGCTTGACATAAGCCAGCGCTGCTCCTCCTGCTGCTATTATATAGAACAGCATACCCGCCAGATAGATAGGTATGAGCAACCAGATTATCGCTGCAACGCCTCCGACACCCAACACGAGGCCCGTCCAGAATACAACTTTCGCCTCCAGAACCTTGGCGTCGTGGTAGACCCAGCCAATAAGTGGAAGCCAGGCGAAGTACAGGGCCAGATAGCCGATCAATTTCAATATTGATATGTAGCCACCGTATCCGACGGCTCCCAATAATTGGTCCTGCATAGGATGAAACTCCAAAAAATCTTACAAAATGCCGCTGGCGGTCGACTTGATGCCTTTCATCGCCATTCTCAATTCATCTTTATTTGGTGCATACCTGAACGCATCTTTCGGATCGACCATGCCGTTGGCGATTAAGTCGCAAAGATGGTACGTCAGATCCTGCATTCCTTCGCCCTGCGAGCTTCGTATTACACTGGGAAGATCGGATTCGCGGTTTTCGGCTATGAGTTTCCGCGTCGAAGCGTTTGCGATAAGAATCTCCACCGCCGGCACTCGGTCTATACTTTCTTTTAGACAGGGCAGCAAAACCTGACTGACAATCGCTCTTATGGCAGTTGCCAGAGCCTGCCTTATCAAGTCTCGCTCGTCCTGAGGGAATAAATCAAGCAATCTGTGAACCGCCTGTGCGGCGTTGGCCGAGTGCATCGTCCCGAATACAAGGTGTCCGGTCTCTGTCGCTCTCATTCCGGCTGAAACCGTTCTTGCGTCGCGCATCTCACCGACAAAAACAACATCCGGGTCCTGACGCATCAAATACGTCAGGGCTTCATCAAAATCTTTTGTGTCTATGCCGATCTCTCTCTGGGAGACTATTGCCTTTTGGTCTTTGAACAGATACTCAATGGGGTCTTCCACCGTCACGATGTGACAGGAATCGGTACGATTGATATAGTCTATCATGGAAGCGATAGTAGTAGTCTTGCCGCAACCAGTGGGGCCGACCACAAGAATCAATCCTTGTTTGCTCTGGCAGATGTCTTCCAACGACTTCGGCAAATGCAAATCTTCAAAAGGCGGGATATCAGTATTTACGCACCGAGCCGCCAGGCTAATCATGCCGCGCTGACGGAACAGATTGGTTCGGAAACGATGGTCGCCTTCAATTTCGTGGGCGAAGTCCAGTGTTCCGTGCTTGAGAAAATGTTCTTTCTGAACTGGCGTGAGTATTTCAAAGGCCAGTTTTTCCATTCTCTCGGCCGTCATTATCTCGCCGGTAGTGTTCTTGAGTTTGCCGAAAAGGCGCAGTTTCAGCGGCTGGCCTACTTTCAGGTGCAGATCGCTTGCCCGGTTTCTGATGGCAGCCTTAAAGAACTTGTTCAACTCAGGCTCATGGTCGCCAGTCGACACATTTAAGTCAGGGTGATGGTTGCTCATGTCCATATTATCGACCATTCAAAAAGATTAATAAAACAACTCTTCTCACCACGACGCCTCCACTGTAAGGCTCCGCATAGAAGAGTGATCATCCTAACATAAGGTCTGGATATACTTACTTTTATACAGTCCAATTATACGCTCCGAATACGGTTTGTCAACCTCGATACGTAGACATTGTTGTTTTTTCATTACAAATTACACAGCTTTTGATCCGGCGCCGGTGTTAAAACAGGCAAACTTGGCCGTCCCATGTTTGTCCACTTTTCGGGTAGGTGTTTGGTCAAATATTCAAATCGACTTCAGCAAAGCACATTCGCCTGCCGATATATGATAGGGTGTCATAATGGAGTCAACAAAAGAAGAATTATCAGATCGTGAGAAACGCGAAGCGTCATTAAGGCTCCTCCGCAAACTGGGCGAGCAACTTCAGTCTTCGGATGCTTCGACGAGGCGACGGGCGGGCTATCAGCTTTCCTGGATGCAGGAGGACGGCCTGGAAATCCTGAAGGGAGTCTTATTTGGCAACTTTCAGATTACGGCCAAGAATGCATCGGCCTACGGTCTCAGGAAGATGCGAGGCAGGATGAAGAAGATGGCGCTGGAAGTTCTTGAGCAGGGGCTAAAACACAGTGATAATTCCACAAGGCAGGTCTGTCGAAACGCCCTGCAACTGCTCGGACACAAAGTGCCGGGCGGGCAGCCTCCGAAAAAACGAACAGGCAAAAAGACGAGGATCAGAGAAATCTCTCACGAAAGTAAGCCGAGAAGGAGAAAAGACGCAAGACGAGATGTCAACAATACTCGCCGAATGCGTTGACAGTCGCTGGAAACATGTAAGACTTCTGGCCCCAAGGTAGTGGATCAGGGTCGCAGAAACAACTGTTCCCGATAGTTTCATGCCGCCAAGAGCAACGTTAGCACCATGTAAATCGCCACACTTATCGAATCATTTGCTGTTGTAACAAGCGGCCCGGAACTTATGGCCGGATCTATCCCGATTCGGCGGAATAAGAACGGCAGGAACAGCCCAAGTGTGGTCGAGACCATTATCGAGCAGAACATAGCCACTCCTACTGCAAAAACCAGCCTGAAGGGTTCTATTGCGCTCTGGGCGGCATTTGAACGAGTCAGTACAATACAGGCAACGCCGCCCAATATACCGCAACTCAATGCGACAAGAAGGGCAATTCGCGCTTCTCGTACGAAAACCTGACTCAATCTAAGTGCGACGAGGTGGCCGGTAGCCAATCCGGATACCACAATCGCCGAAGTCTGCAAACCGGCGTTGCCGCTGATGGCGGCAATCATTGGTACGAAAACCACAGCAACAGTATATATTGGCGCCAGCTTCTCGATGTCGCGAAAGAACATCAGCACCAGGGCTGTAATGCCGGTGCCGATCAGACATGGAAGCAACCAGGTCATCCTCACGCGAGCCGCGTGAAAAACCGACACCTTGTCCAGCTCATCGGCATCGGTTCCGGCCATCGTGTAGAAGTCCTCTGCCGCTTCTTCTTCGGCTACCTCAATGACGCGGTCTGCGGTAATTCGCCCGACAAGTTTATTATTCCTGTCTAAAACCGGAACCACAATGAGATCGTTCTTGCTGAAAATATTCCTGACTTCTTCCTGGTCGGTGTCAACATAAACGTGGATTGTGTCCGAGTCCACAAGATCCGCCACCTTCGTATTTTCAGGCCGAGTTAATAGAAATCTAATGCGAGCCACTCCCAGAAAACGGCGATTTCGGTCTATAACAAATACAGAAAAGAAATCTTCATCTATTTCTGCGGCACGAATCTTGCTAACCGCTTCGCCTACGGTAGCTTCCTCACGCACGCAGATAACGTTCGGATC
Organism: uncultured Pirellulales bacterium; assembly: GCA_964598225.1. GTDB lineage: Bacteria > Planctomycetota > Phycisphaerae > Sedimentisphaerales > Anaerobacaceae > SG8-4. Next base: position 19,962 of record CAZRBG010000029.1, on the reverse strand, counting down.
CATGATCCCGCCTGCGGAATCCTCGGAGTAGCGCATCAAGTCCTGGATCTCAGCCGATTCGGCCAATGGCAATCTGTCCAGAAGGGCGACTCTTTTCTCTATGGGCAATTCGGAGAGGATGTCTACGGCGTCGTCAGTGTCGAGTTCACAAACCAGAATGCTCAGCTCATCGCGTCCGAGCAAATCGAACAACTCGGCGCGTGTGGCTTCATCGACCTTCTCAAGGACCTCTGCAGCGGTTGATTTGTCCATAACATCGAAGATGGCACGTCTTCGCTCGTTATCGACAAGCTCAACCACTTCGGCTATGTCGCTGCTACGCTTGTCGGCCACAAGCGCGTGCAAGGCCTCCAGGTCCTCGGATTCCAGCAAGCGCTCGGTACTTTCCAGCAGTTCTCTTTGCTCGTCGATCATCTTGATCTTCCGGTCAACAGTAATGACACACTTCACCCGTCCGCGTAAACTAACTCAATTAGCCACGCGAGGCAACACTTTATCGAAATATGTTCATTCTTGGATCTGCGAAGTTGAATTCAGCCAATTATATTTGCAAAATGTTCTTGGATTTCAGGCTTATTTCGTGTAAAATAAGCATTGAAAAGGGCATTCTGCCTCGCGAAAGGGAGGACGTATGCATTATTTACTTATGAGGACAACGCGATGAAAAGACTTAATTTTGGAGTTGCCGGGATTTTGGTTTTATTTGGATGCAGTGCCTTGGCTGCACCTAAACCGGCGATCGTACCGGCATCGGACCAATGGACGGTTAATGTCGAGTTCACCCACCCGCAACAGATCATTGTGGGACAAACCCCCGATGGTAAGCCTCTTCGATATTGGTATGTCATTCTTACGCTCACCAACAACACCGGCCGGGAGGTCGAGTTTTATCCTAAATGCGATCTGATGACCGACACTTTCCAGATCATTCCGGCAGGTAAATTCGTCTCTCCTCTTGTTTTTCAACAGATAAAAGAGCGCCATAAGGCCAGATATCCGTTTCTCGAACCTTTGGACAAATCCGGAAACAGACTACTGGAAGGCGAAGATAATGCAAAAGATATAACGGTAATCTGGCCTGACTTTGATCCCCAAGCAAATAGTATCAAGATATTTATTACCGGACTTAGTAATGAACTTGCGATTGTACCTCATCCCATAGCAGAAAACGCGGCTGGTGAGCCAGTTAAACTCTTTCTCAGGAAAACACTCGAATTAAGCTACGCGGTGAAAGGCGATGCAGCTTTGCGGTCAGGTACCAATTTGATATTCAAGGGGAGACGCTGGATAATGAGATGAGGCGGTGATTTCCGGCAGTCTCGTCCAGGCCGGGCGTGAGGAGACCAAGAAGTAAGGCCGGCGTTATTGATTGGCATCCAAATATTTTTTGCTTATTTTCGTAATATTCACCTAATTGAAGCCGTAATCATCCGATAAATAAAGCATTTGCGGCGGTATGACAAACCATGTGTCCAAACGATAATTTATTTGCCAAAAAGGATTTATTGACGTATAATACTTTAAGCTTGAAGTTGAATTAGTTAAAGGAAATGCTCGATGGGAAAGACAAACACAATCCAAAAGATGCCTCCCATAGAACAACTCAAGGGCAGGACACTCGGTCGGATCCTCATGAAAATGGGCGTACTCACCAGAGAGAAAATTCACGAGTGCCTCAAAATACAGGCTCAACGCAAGGGAGTGCAGATCGGCCAGATTTTCTTGGAATTAGGGCTGATCGATGAGGGACAACTACAGATGGCCCTGGCTGCGCAACGCGGGATGGGATACGTAAGTCTGGAAGGAATTGACGTTCCCCCGGACGTGGTAGAGAAAGTACCTGCCCAGATGGCGAAGACCTACCGAATCGTACCGATCGAATACAACAAGGAAAGAAACGAATTAAGTGTAGCCCTGGATAATCCTGAGAATTTTCGCGCAACAGACGACCTGAGCACGCTCACAGGTATAAAAGTAAACGCCAAAATCACCGATCCGGAAGTTCTGGAAAAGGCCCTCACGAAATACTACGAGACCCAGCAGGATGATAATATAAATGAACTTATTGATGAAATACAGGGCGACACCTTTCTTGCAGAATTCGAGGGCAGAAACGCCAGCATCGACCTCGACGAGCTGAAGGAATTGTCGGAGTCCAACCCCGTCAAGAAACTCCTGAATTTAGTGCTGCTCCAGGCAATCCGCGACAAGGCGTCCGATATCCATTTTGAGCCGTTCGAGGACGAATACAAGATGCGATATCGTATCGACGGCGTACTCTACGAAATGGTGCCGCCGCCCAAATATATCGCCGCGGCATTAAGTTCGCGTATAAAAGTTATGGCCGACCTGGATATCGCAGAAAGGCGCCTGCCGCAGGACGGACGAATATCGCTGGCAGTTCAGGGAAATCCGATAGATTTACGTGTCAGCGTTCTGCCGACAATGTTCGGCGAGAGCGTTGTGCTTCGTGTTCTCGATCGAAGCCAGGCAAGCTTTAATCTGGGAGAGCTTGGCCTTACGTCCGAGGACCACGAACTGGTCCGCAAGCTGATTCACAAGCCCAACGGCATCATTATCGTCACCGGCCCGACCGGATGCGGCAAAACAACAACTCTCTACTCAGCGCTGAATGAGCTTAATGACGTCGAGACAAAAATAATCACCACTGAAGATCCGGTGGAATACGACGTTGACGGACTCATCCAGGTACAAATGAAGCCGGATATCGGCCTGACATTTGCGAAATGTCTGCGATCTATTCTGCGCCAGGACCCCGACATTATCCTGGTCGGTGAGATTCGTGACCTTGAAACAGCGGAAATAGCCGCTCAGGCCTCACTCACGGGCCATGTGGTGTTTACCACGCTGCACACAAATGACGCCCCGAGTTCAGTGGCCCGATTGCTGGATCTGGGTGTCGAACCGTTTCTTATTACTGCCACCATCGAGGGAATCATTGCCCAGCGGCTGGTTAGAAGAATATGTACGAGGTGCAAGGCAAGATTTGATCCCACCGAGGAGCAATTGATGGAACTGAAACTCACACCCGAGGACGTTCAGGGCAAAGAGTTCTATTACGGCAAGGGCTGCAGCCGGTGTAACGGCACAGGTTATAAGGGACGGGTTGGCCTGTTTGAGATTATGGATTTTAACGATGAGATCAAAGACCTTGTCATGGAACAAGGCTCTTCTGGTGTCTTACGCGAAGCGGCCGTCAAAAACGGCATGAGACTGCTGAGGGAAAACGGCCTCACAGCAATCTACGACGGCGTAACTACAATAGATGAGGTCGCAAAAGAAACAATGATAGAGCAGGTATAAAGAACCTGAACCAAGTAATGAATTTAAATTCAACATCTTATCGTCGACACATGGGAGGTATATAGAATGGCCGTCTTTCAATACTCGGCGCTGGATGCGCAGGGCGTGGAAATCAAAGATGAGGTTGAAGCCCTGAGCCAGAAGGAAGCAATCGCTAAAATACGAAACCTGGGGTATTTCCCCACCAAGGTCAATTCAAAAGGAGCGGCCAAAAAGACCGGAGCAAAGGCTGCCGCGGCACCGAAAAAGAGACGCGGCGCCGGTGGTAAGGTCAAAATCAAGGCCGTCACCCAGTTTGCCAGACAGATGTCTACCCTTCAGGACGCAGGTCTTCCTATATTGCGCTCTCTGAGAATTCTCGAGGAGCAGCAGAAGTCCGGAACATTCAAGAAGGTTATAGGCTACGTCGGCGACGACATCGAAGGCGGCTCGACCCTCTCGGAAGCCATGGCCAGGCACCCGCGGACTTTTGACAGGCTGCTTGTCAGCATGGTGGCAGCCGGCGAAACAGGCGGTGTGCTCGACTTGATTCTTTCGCGTGTGGCCGACTTCATGGAAAAGGCTCAGAAACTGAAATCTCGCGTAAAAAGCGCGATGATTTATCCTGCCGTGGTTCTCACGGCGGCTTTTCTCATCCTTATGGGATTGATGACTTTCGTGGTGCCTTCGTTCAAGACCGCCATCGCCGAGATGACCGGGGAAGATGAACTACCAAAGATAACCCAGGTCGTTATGGGAATAAGCGGCTGGATAGCAAAAGGCCCTATCATTCCCGGCAAAGAAATCCACATGCCCTACACCGGATGGCCTCTCGGAGGGTGGATAGTCCTGATACCGGCGCCCTTCATATTCTTTTCGATACTTGGATTAATAAAAAGGTTCCGTCAGGGCAGATTAGTGCTGGATACGATCACTCTGAAACTACCCGTTATGGGCCAGCTCACCAGCAAAGTCGCAGTAACGCGGTGGACGAGGACGCTGGGAACTCTCATTAGCGCAGGCGTGCCAATTCTCGACGCTCTCAACGTCACGCGAGAGACGGCGGGTAACGAAGTCTACGCAAACATGCTCGCTAAGGTGCATAATTCCATTCGTCAGGGCGATACGTTCGCCGGACCTTTGCGTCAATCCAAAACGGTTGACCTGATCGTATCGAACATGGTTGCGGTCGGCGAGGAAACCGGTGATCTTGACAAGATGCTTTTGAAAATCGCCGACAACTACGACGAACAGGTCGACGTGCTGGTTGCATCGCTGATGTCCATGCTCGAGCCGATCATGATCGTCGTGCTGGGCGCTACGGTTATGACTATCGTGCTGGCAATATTCCTGCCCATGATTGGTATTATTACGAGCTTGAGTTCCTCAGCTTCTTAGGAGAAGTGACAAATATTATTGACCGTTCAACTGAAATTAGAAAGGTAAGGAGAAAAAAATGAAATCGATCAAAAAATCCAAAAGAAGAGCGGCGTTCACGATTGTCGAGCTGCTGACGGTGATGAGTATCATCGTGATTCTCATCGGCCTGCTTGTGCCGGCGCTGAACCAGGTGAAGCGCTATGCCTACGAGGTAAAGCAGCGAGCTCAGCTCAAGAGCATCGACACAGCGATAGAACTTTTCAACAGCGAGTTCGACGGCTACCCGGACTCAAGCAGACGGGGTCCCGATGGGGCTGAGTACTGCGGCGCTATGAAGCTCTGCGAAGCAGTGATGGGACAGGACCTGCTGGGCTTTCATCCGGATTCGACGTTCCGCGCCGATGGTACGGACGGCGTTAACAGATCCTTATATCCTGATGCCAGCAACTTGTCTCCGGAAGCATATAAGTCAAACTTGAGCACCAGAAAGGGTCCGTATCTGCCCCTCGATAACGCCAATGCGTTCTCCCTGCAGGATCTATACGGAACAATTCAGCCGTTCCAGTATAACCATCGCGTGTTGTGCGATGTATACAAACGTGTAACGCACCGAACTATCGGGAGCAAGGTAGGCATGCCTATTCTCTATTACAGAGCAAACACTGCGAACACCCTGCATGACGTCCAAAATCCGGATAATCCGCAGAATATTTATAACTACAGGGACAATCAGACGCTGCTCATGCTCGGCAAACCCTGGAATCAGGCAAACCCGAACAATCAAGGCCAACCCGGAGAAAGCACGCACAGGCTGGCAATCGAGGCAAACAGACCGCCAGGATTCAGGTTCTATATGAATACCAAGAACGAGAAGGTCCTGACCGCATCCAGACCCTACAGAGCGGATACTTATATTCTGATTTCCGCAGGGTGGGACGGCGAATACGGTACGCCCGATGACGTCTGCAATTATGAGTGGAAGTATCAGGAAGTGCAGTAGCAGACCTTTCTGCCGCCGGCTGGGCGATGCAACCGGCCGCTGTTAACCCCAGGCTCCGGCAGCGATAAAGGGTAATAGCTGTTATCGCGGCTAACAAATATGGGAAGGAATAGCTGTGAAGCGTAAAAAGACAGGATTCACGATGATGGAGATGTTGATCGTGCTGGGGATACTGATGCTCCTGGTCGGGCTTCTTGTCCCTGCTCTCACCGCGGTCAAAAACATCGCCAAGGAAACCAAGCAGAAAGCGCAGTTTTCGACAATCGAGCTGGCGCTGGCGGGCTTTAAGAACGACCACGGCGACTATCCTCCGTCGAATTGGCCCCTGCCGCCGGCTCCCGGCTCAAACTATTGCGGTGCGCAAAAGCTGTCGGAAGCGCTTCTTGGGTGGGACCTTTTGGGATTCCATCCGGATTCGGCATGGAGAGCGGACGGACTGGACGCGGCCGGAGGGCCCATGACTTACGACCCGGCAAAAACGCGGGACCTTAACAACGACGGAGTTGCCGACACAATGGCAGAGAGAAAAGGGCCTTACCTCGAACTCGCAACGGCTAATGCTTTCAAGTTACGCGACATACTTTGGAATGACCTTACTACAGTCCCAGGGAATTTTAATACGCCCCTGGCGCTTGATACTTATGTGCTTTGCGATGCCTTCAAGTACAAGAAAGTAAGGCTGAACAATGGAGAAATTGTCAAGGCCGGATCGCCCATACTATACTACCGGGCGAATACCTCTCAGCAAACAATACGCGGCAGGTATAGAGCGGAAGACAATTTTCCCATGATTCAGGCGAAGCAGCAGGCTGACGGCAAAATCCACCCTCTGGCCGATGGAACCAATCAGTATCAGTTTTTCTACGAGCAATACATAAGAGATCCGAAGATAGAAGCGAGATTGTGGCCCTACAGGCCCGATTCTTACCTACTAATTTCAGCGGGGGCCGACGGCCTCTATGGAACGGCCGACGACATTCGCAATTTTGGAAACTAAAGCCCGGCGGGAAACGCATTTAACGGGCCAAAGCTATGAGCATTCGCGGAAACAAGGACGGCTTGACTCTGGTCGAGATAGTGGTTGTCGTGGCGCTGATAGCGATCCTGGCCACGATTGTGGTCGGTGTCGCCAGCCGGATAGACGACCAGTCGAAAGAAAATGCCGTCGAGAGCACATTTGTACTGCTGGACAGCGCTTTGCAGGAGTATCGGCAGTTCACGGATAGGTTCCCGGAGCAGCCGGAGGATAATCCTGCAAATGCCGCCGCCCATTCGGAATTTCTCTACCAGGAACTGAACTCGATTCCGGATTCAAGGACAATTTTGGAAAAGATCGACAACTCGTCATTGGAAAACAAATACGGAGCCTCCGGGGCAACGGCCGGAACGCCGGTTGAGATATACGATCCCTGGGGGATGCCGCTGGATTACAGATATAAACCCGGCGATAACTTCCCGGTGATGATCTCGGCCGGGCCTGACAAAACTTTCGGCACGGCCGATGATGTGAGCAGCAAGTGAGCACAGAAATGAAAACGAAGTCCAGACAATTCGGCCTGACATTACCTGAGATGACGGTCGTCGTGGCTATCATGGCGCTTCTGGCCGCGATCGGACTTCCGGCTATTCGTGCGCTTGTTAACTCATTTGAAACACAAAGCGGCGCTCGCAGCATGATAAGCGCAGCTCTTTCCGGCGCCCGAGCCATCGCCGCCAAGGAACAGCATTATGCCGGCGTGCGATTCCAGCGGAATTCAACCGGCAATCAATACATGACATACATAATACATGACATTGAGAAAACGGACCTGAGTCCCGGCTTTCGGGCAATCGAAGGCGTCAAGCCGATTAGGCTGCCGGAAACGACGCTGGCTATGGATATGAGGGTCAGATCCAACCGGGCGGACGCGTCCGACGCGATAGATGAACCGCTGAAGGTTGTCCATCTTGACGACGCAAACCCGCTCAATATCGGGATCGATGGCAAGAATGTTTCTGTAACCGATACATGCACGTTTTCGATTATTTTTTCGCCTGCCGGCAAGCTGGTATTGCGACAGGTGCGCGTGCGAAACAAAGACGGAATACGCAGACCCAACAACTCTGCTGCGGCAACAACTTCGACAGACGATCTGTTTAATTCCCCTCATAACGTCACAAATTTCGACGTCGGCATGTTCGTTCAGGACGACTACCCGGAACTCGGACTTGGCGCAGAACCGAGCCGAAACAGTTTCGTCATTTGTGATAAAGCTAAATTCGATGAATTGAACGCTCAGGGGAGATTGAACTATCTCAGAAGTCTGGAACGGATCAATATTAACGCTTACACCGGGAGAATTATATCGCCGGATTGATAGCAATGAAAAACAACAAGCGACATAACGGTTTTTCACTCACTGAGGTTTTGCTGGCCCTCGGCACGTTGGCTATCGGGATGGTCTTTGTGGGGGGAACGTTTCTCACCGGGATACATCTGAGCACTGTTGCCACGGAACGGACAATCGCAGCGGTGATTTCCGACGAGGCATTCGCAAAGATCAGGCTTTACGGCCTGGACATGACGGACCCGAACTTTTCATCGGGCCGGTTGACCCGCTACGAGGCACTCAATCCAATCGCTGAAAGTGAATTTGCATATCCCTCGACGGATATGCCCCTCAACAAGCAGTATTACTGGTCGGCCCTGTGCAGGCCGGTCGTTTCCGATCCGAATAACAGGCTCGTGCAAGTCACCGTCCTGATCAGCAGAAAAGTCAGCACTGCAACAATGTATCCCGGCGGATCTCCGAGACCCGTTCCGCTGCTGGTTGCTGTTACACCCGTCTCCGGAGCGGGTAATGAGAGCAGGCTTGAAATAACAAATCCCGCCGAGCAGACGTATATTAACGCCGGCAGCACCCTGGTTGACAGCCAAACCGGGCTGATTTATCGAGTCCTGGAGCGCGACCCGGATGCGCCGAATACCATCGTGCTCGACAGAATCTGGCAATCCGGAACGGCCCAATCCGTTTGGGTTGTCCCGCCACCAGTCGATGGCGGCAGAAATCCCTGTATTGCAGTTTATCAAAAAGTGATCAATTTTGAGTTATATTAACCAGCCGGGCTATGTGAATTTGAGACACAACCTAACAGATTTATCCAAAATGCTAAGCGGTCTGAAGCGATCTATAAATCAATGAACAATGAACAATGAACAACGAACAACGAGCGGTTTTACCCTGATCGAGCTGATGGTGGCCATGGGCATACTGGCTCTTATCATGGCCTTCTCGGGGGTGGTATTCAGAGTCAGCATCGATTCTCACCGCAAAGCGATGGCCAACGCTGAGATTATGCAGAAGGTCCGGGCCATCACCGATCAGCTCAACGCCGACTTCAAAGGCCTCGACAAGAATAGTGAAATCTTCATGACCTGGGTGGCAAAGCCCATCGGTCCGGGTGGCGGAAGCGACAGTAACTACGACGGTTACGAGCGTTTTGACCGAGTGGTTTTCTTCGCCAACGGTGATTTTCAGTCGCACGGAACCACCCCTACAATCCGCGGCAACACGGCGAGAATCTGTTACATGCTCGCCAAGAAACCCGTCGCGACACCGGGCCGTCCCCCGGTAAAAGTAGACGGCCAAAAACGCGAGAAGCGAATCCTGGCGAGAAATCAGCATATAATTACGCAAGATGCCACACTGCCGGATTTTTTCGATCCGAATAATTTTACCGACAGCCAGTGGTACGAGTGGAACAACTACTACGAATACGACAAAATGTCGCCGGAGCAGTGGAAGCGAATGCCCTACGAGAGCAAGAAAAACGCCCTGTCGGTTATTACGGGGATTAAGTTCGATGTCCCGACAGTCGTCGAGGATTTCTGGGGTTCCACTATTGACCCGTCGGACCCGAATACGATTCACATGCTCCTGTGCGAAGGCATTGCGGAATTCAAGATCCAAGGCTGGCACGACGCCCAGCAGCGATGGATTCCGGAGGTTGATCCCGACAATGATGGAAGCCTGACGGATACGCATTTCATCATGGCTGAGCCCAGCGGCGGCGGTCTCGACCCCGAAGCGGTTCCGGGCGTTTTGTATCCGTTCCTGCCCTACGGAGAAGCGGTTCCGGGCGTTCTGTACCCGGGCCCGCCGTACGGCGGCGTGAAAATCCGAAAAATCGACTATCCGAGAAGTCAGGTAAATCGAACCAATTTCAATAAGATTCCGGGACTCGGGCGAGCGTTAAAATTCACTTTTACCCTTTACGACTCGAAAGGCATTTTGAAGGAAGGCCGGACTTTTACTCATATTGTTTACCTGGACAAATAGTCCACTGATAATGAAGACAGCGCAAGAACATATTGATGACAAATTTCGAAGCTCAGGCTCGGCCCTGATCCTCACCGTAGTCCTGACGACTCTTTTGGCGATCGTCGGCGTACTGTTCGTTATGGTCTCGCGAGTCGACCGGATGGCGACCACAGCTATCGCGGAGAATAAATCGCTGAATCTCGCCGTCGATACTACCGTGGCGACTATCTCACGCGAGCTGGTGCTGGATGTACCGGGCATGGGCGATCCGAACAGCCAGACGGATCCGAATTCGACCTTTGCCCGGACTCAGGAATACTACGACTATCCCGACGTCAACAATCTCTGGCTGGCGTCCCTGGAGCCGTATGAATCCGCCGGCAATTATTACTGGCGGCAAATAAGCCAGCTCTATGACACTGGCGACCCCAACCTGGGTTTAACGGCTGCGATTGTGCCCGACTACCAGGACCCAACTGTGATAGGCCAGGGTGTAATGGCCGACGCAGACGGCGACGGCATAGCGGATTCGAGGTGGGCGATTCTCCCGAATATAAGCAGCAGCAAGGGAAAACCTATCTACGCAGCCGTGCGAATAATAGATAACGGAGCCATGCTCAACGCCAATACGGCGTACAAATTCGACATCCGCGATCCCAATGCCTCCATTCGCGACGTCGCCGGAACGAGACAAACACAGATAAACTTTCTATCGATGGCCGGTCGGCCCGGCTCACCCCCCACTGCTGCCGAAGAAAGAAGCTTACTCAGAGCAAGGGCGAATTCCGGCAACGGCGTCGATCCATCCAACATCCGAGCCTACGAACGCAGCGTCGTATGGACCTATGGCGAACCAAACGCACCCTATACGCCGTTCGACATGTCCGATGAGCTCGAGTTTCGCTACAGATTTCTGCTGAATCATCCGGATATAGACACAAGACTCGAGGCCTGGGGCGGCGAATTCCGGTCACCAGCACTTAATACCCCTGTCGCACTTTCCAGGAATCCTAACCTATCGAATCGTCCATACGACAATGCTCAGAATCTGGCGGACTGGGCAAAACGCGCCGGAGACCCGCTCGAAGATAACTATGCCTATCGGCATATCGTTACCACATATAATATGGATCGGATCATCAATCCCACCGGACAGAATTTTAATAACGGCAAGATGGTCAACGTCAACACAGCCGACGAAGAACTCCTGCACGCGGCATTGCGAGAAGCGATCGTACAAAACGAACCCAATTCTCTCGAGGCCGAAAGATTAGCCGCACAATTTGCGGTCAACATCCTGGACCTTCGCGATCGGAATCCGCAAGTCACGGAGCTGCGCATCGGCCCGGAGACATTTTATGGCTTCGAGGCCCAGCCGTTCATCAGTGAAATAACGTTCAGGATTAGTGAGTCTAATGCCGACGTTTCTGCGAACAACTACTTTGCAATAGAACTCTATAATCCTTTCGACACCGACATTCCTTTAGGCGATTTCCGTCTGGAGCTGCGCGATCCGAATAACGCAATAGTGGCCGGGATAAATCTTGCCGGTTACGTTATAGCGGACGACAGCAGATTCGTGATAACCAACAATTCCGATGCATCCAACAGCCTGGGAGTCAGCAGCGTGATGTCTGCCGGGGGCGGAAAGGAAGATCCTAATCTCGTTTTGGCAACTTACAACGTCGTCCCGGATTCGGATCCGCCGGAGTACGTTCTCGACGAAAGATACAACATCCATCTTTTCAGGACGGTTCGGACCTCCGATCTCTATCTCGATAGACAGCATACTGAAGACGCATGGTTCGAGTGGAACGCCGCCAAGAATGCCCTTAAGTCATACGCCCGCCCGGACAGCGACTGGAACGTCGTGTATCAGGAATTTGCCGATGCCGGCAACACTCTGGGCGCCGGTAACGGCCTGACCGGAACCAAGAAGAATTACAATCTCTCAGGTTCTCCCGGTGATTTCCTTTCGGTTGGTGACATAGCCAGGGCGCTTACAATCGGCCCCGGCACCGAGCCGAACGATATGTTAGGCGCAAAACTCCAGGATGAACCTGCAGAGGATCAAATTCGACTCAACCTGCGCGATCCCTTATTCGACGAGGTATTTCAATACCTGACGGTTATCGATCCGACAGAACACGGGAATTCGCCGCTCGAGACCAGGATAAAGGGACGAATAAACGTCAACACAGCTCCGTGGTTCGTGATCGCCCAACTGCCCTGGATGAAACCGGCAATCGCCCGGGCGGTAGTCCAATACCGGGACAATGTCAGCGGGGCTTTCGAGAGCACAAGCTCAATGCTGCGTGTGCCCGAGATGGCTTACTATGCGTACGATCCGGTGCATGCAACGGTCGATCTGGACCGATTCCCCGATTTGACTCCGGACGATAACGCTGTAGATGATTTCGAAGAGATGGACGTTATCTTCAGCCGCATCAGCAATCTCGCAACTGTGCGAAGCGACGTCTTCACGGCCTATATCCTCGTTCGTATAGGCACCGACGGCCCGCAAAAACGAGCCCTCGCCATTTTCGACAGAAGCGAAGTAAAAACCCCGTCCGACAAAGTCAGAGTCCTCGCCCTGCACCCGGTTCCCGATCCAAGGTAAGAGACTGAGACGTCCAACCATCAAAGAAGGAGCGAGCACTTCAGCAGTCTAAATGCTTCACGATGGACATGCAATAAACATTCGATTTATGTTGAGAACAGGGAGTAACGAAAGAATTCTCTTAATGAATGGGGCGATGGTAATACTTTACCACGTGTCCATATATAGTTCCCTCTAATCCCGCCAATTCGTGCTCAATATCAACATCAGATCCGAGCTTGCTTGTCCATAGTCCATTCGCCAATTGTCGCGCAGCGTGTTTTGGCCTGTCCTCTCGAGCATACAGGGCAATTTTATCGTACCCCTCCTCGTATTGTGCATTCTCACATGGTTTATAGCCATAGAACGCGAAGGCTGTTGTGAAAGCGTCAATTGTCTCCTCATAAGGACACCGCGGTGGCCAGTAAGAGTATGCATTAGGCCACATGAACAAATTACTTATTCCCACTGCCCACGCAATACAGTTGTAGTCAGTTGTTTTGGGACTACTTTCTCGGTATGTCGACTCCGTTAAATGAGGAAATGCCCTAAAAATTTCCTGAGCATTAGAAGAGCCCATTCCTTCGTCCCCAATCAAGCCACGCTTGTCTCATTGCCTGCACATTACCTCTAAGATCCTCGGTAACGGGGTCTTCACCAGTCATGTAGCTGAGTGCCCAAAACCACAGTTCGCTACTTTCGGTTAAGCGATCCAAAATCCATGGAACTGCCTGTCTTCCCATGCCGATTATTCGCATGTATGCTGGATGCAGGATAATGTCACTTACCGAAGAAACGTACCGCGTTTCTTCCAGCCATTTACGCGCCAGTCTATTAAACTCATGCCTCAATTCACCATTGTCGGCCGTACTTGCAACAGTCATTTGGGTAGCTTCCATCGTCTCGGCAAAGTGGGGACAATAGTGGCCAGCCTGAAAAGCCGCCTCAAACTCTCCTATTTCCGGCAGTGAAGAGGATAAACCAGTTTCAGAGGCCGATCCATATCGTACCTCGCTCTCATAAAAGACCGCGCCGCTCATTTCTTTGGTAACTCCGATTCTATATGTTCAAAGTCTTTAATCTTTTCACCTATCCACGTGTGAACAGCTTTAGCTGCTTCTACAGTCATCAGTAATTCCACTTCTACTTCACGGACAACAGCGTTTCTCTTTTTCGCTCCTATTTTAGCATCTAATCTTCCTGCATCCAACTTGAACTCTTCCCACTTGGGTATTGGCGCGCGCTCACTGAAGAAAGCCATTTGAATAAAGCGACAGTTGGGCACAATACCCCCGTGTACCCCATCGGCGTGAATAACACGGAATTGATTGCTTTTAATGTAGTCGAATCTCATTTTACCCACCTCCTTGGGCTCGCTGCTCTTTTCTGAGACACTTGTTTTGTCCTGTCCTTCGGTTTTTTCTTCCATTATACTCACCTTGAACTAATGCTCTTCCGATACGTACACCTTCACAGTATATCAGATTTCTTCCGTCAAAACAAGGTCAATTCACGCCGTCTACACACCTTAAAAAAACACTGTAAACGTTGGACTTAGACAAGCCGCCTTCGATTGGCTGTCCGTCCGCGTCAATGCTTCAACATACAGATAATTTCAGAGTGTACCTTCTTATTGGCTACCAGCATCTGGTACTTTTGGCCGTCGTAGTTGCTCAAATCGACGGGGAATATCTTCTCGCCCTTCCAGTTCGTTAACACAGAGCCTGAGGCGTTGTTTATCGCCGCTCCTGCGGCAATGTCCCAGAGCTTCGGCGTGTTTGCGATTGTCGCCACCATACTGCCCTTTGCTACGTAAGCCAACTGAAGGGCCGTGGTTCCCAGATTGCGAAATCTCGTCCGCGTCATTAACTCGCACGTCCAGTCCGGAACTCCATCCTCGAAATGGCTTTCCAAACCAACGCTTGAGAACTCGTTCATTTCTTCCTCGCCGGAGGCTATCCGTCTTCCGTCAAGCTGTGCGTCTCCGCCCTTGACGGCTGTGTACATTGAATCGGTGGCCGGCTCGAAAATCACCCCCACGATCGGCTCGCCCTGGTGCATCACCGCGATGCTGACGGTAAAGAACAGCATGCGATGTGCGAAATTGTTCGTTCCGTCTATCGGATCGATTATCCACCAAAGTTCATCGCCGCCGCGTGGAGCCTGCTTAAATATCTTGCCTTCTTCACCTTCCTCGGCTATGAAACCATGGTCGGGATAGCTCTCCTTGATTCGGTCGATGATTATATCCTGACATCGCCTGTCGGCCTGTGTAACTAATTCTGTTGATTTCTTGACTGAAACCTTGAGATAGTTGATCTCCTCCATCGCCCGTTGTCCGGCCAGACGCGCCGCAACAATAGCCGTCTCCAGCAAGCTGCTCAAATCTTTCTGTTCCAATTCCATATTGCGTTTACCCGCATCCAACCTTGACATAATCGTAACGTTGAGCTATTCTAACGTAGTTATGCCGGTAAGCCAACAGGTAAATAAAGCGAAAAAGTTCCACCACGCGTCAACCCGCCAACGGGTCATCTCCCTGCTCATTTGTCTGGGCATCGTTCTTTACTTTGCAGCTTTTGCAATCGTGGGCAGCGTTAAGGTCGATCTCAGCCGGTACCTCGGCTACTGCGGATTCAAACAGCGGACGAATCTGCCATGTCCCACTTGCGGCATGACCACGGCCACGATAGCCTTCGCTCAGGGCCGGATAGTGCACGCTTTCAGCATTCAACCGGCAGCCGGATTGATGTACAGCCTGGCGGTTCTCGCCGCAATCCTGGCGCTGTTTGTGGCGGTTTCCGGGATATATCCCAGCTTCGTGAAGCGATTCTTCGCAGAGATCAAAATGCGACATGTTATATTGGCGGTGGTGATCGTGCTCGCCGCCGGCTGGGCGGTAACACTAACAAGAGCCCTGGCAAACCAGAGTTAATCAACTTCTGAAGGAATTAATCTATGAATATGAATCACAGAGGTATTTCGATAATGGGACCATCCCATTCTATAATTGGGCACATGACATTAGTGGTCATTGCTGCTACCATAATTATCTGCTTTGCATTCACGACTAAAGGCCTTTGCGGTCAGACCGAATTCTTCGTTTCGCCACACGGCAATGACTCGAATCCCGGCACAAAGACTCGCCCCTTCAAAACGCTCGATGCGGCTCGCAATGCGATGCGCAAAACTGAGCAGGACGGTGAAATAAGCGTCTGGTTACGAAAGGGAGTTTACGAGCTTGATAAAGCCCTGCAATTGACGGCGGAGGATTGTGGAAAAACCGGCAAGCCGGTAATCTATCGTGCATACCGCCGCGAGGAAGTGCGAATCTCGGGCGGAAGGCGAGTAACAGGTTTCAAGCCTGTGACAGATGAAAAAATCCTCAACAGACTCGTTCCGGGTGCTCGCGGCAACGTTTATAAAGCCAATTTAGCAAATGCCGGCATTGAGGAATACGGCAAACCAAGCGGCGGAGGGCTGGAGCTTTTCTTCAACGACAAGCCGATGACGCCGGCCCGATGGCCGAACGAGGGATTCGTAAAGATCGCCGGCCTCGTCGAACCCGGCACGAAAAACGTTCGAGGCAGAAAAGGCAGCAAGACGGGCAAATTCATGTACTCCGGCGACAGGCCGAAAAGGTGGGCGCAGGAGAGCGATATTTGGGTTCACGGGTACTGGTTCTGGGACTGGTCCGACCAGCGGCATAAAGTCGAGTCCATCGACACCAAAAAGCGAATTATTTCGGTCGAGCCGCCCTACCATCGCTATGGCTATCGCAAGGGCCAGTGGTTTTACGCGATGAACATCCTTGCCGAACTCGACACGCCGGGAGAATGGTACCTCGACCGTGATGCCGGCATCCTCTATTTATGGCCACCAAAGCCTATCGAAAAGGGCCGCGCCGTGGTTTCGGTCTCGGACACTCTCATCAATATGAAAAACGTCTCCAATGTCGTCATTGAAGGGATAATCTTGGAAGCCTGCCGGGGCACTGCAGTCATAATGAATAACTGCGACAATACAAAAGTAGCCGGCTGTGTACTGCGCAACTTCGGCGGCGTCGCCGTTCAAGTCACCCGCGGCCGCGGCAATAGCGTCGTTTCGTGCGATATTTACGGAACGGGCGCCGGCGGCATCAGCCTTCGAGGCGGCGACCGGACTTCCCTGACGCCTGCCAATCACCTCGCCGAGAACAATCACATCCACCACTACGGGCGATGGACCCGGATGTACACGCCGGCGATCTCGCTCTCCGGAGTCGGCAATCGAGCGGCCCACAATCTCATCCACGACGCCCCACACATGGCTATCGGATTCAGCGGCAACGATCATATTATTGAGTTCAATGAGATTCACGACGTTTGTCTTGAGTCAAACGATGCCGGAGCGATGTATGCCGGCAGAAACTGGACGATGCGGGGAACCGTCATCCGGCACAATTATCTTTACGACATAACCGGCTTCGAGGACCGCGGGTGCGTGGGCGTCTATCTGGATGATATGTACTGCGGAACGAAGATTTACGGCAACATCTTTCGCCGGGTAACACGGGCGGCCTTTATCGGAGGAGGCCGGGATTGCCGCATCGAAAACAATATATTTCTTGACTGCCGCCCGGCTTTACACATCGACGCCCGCGCCATGGGATGGGCCGGCTACCACGTGGATACGACCATGACAAAGAGACTCAAGGCTATGCCGTACAAGTCCGAACTCTGGCGCAAGCGCTATCCGAGACTCACCAACATACTCCAAGACGACCCCGCCGCCCCAAAAGGCAACGTTGTCGCCCGCAACATCTCCTGGGGCGGCCAATGGGACGGCGTCCACAAGCAAGCTCGCCCTTACATCACGTTTTCGGACAATTATCTATCGAAAAAGCCCTTTTTAGAGGGAAAAACTCCAAAAACATTCCGTCTCAGCGACCATTCGCTGGCCAAAAAGATCGGTTTCGAACCCATTCCATTCAAGAATATCGGCCTGTTCAAGGATAAGCACCGTGCACAATTGCCGCAGAAATAGACTTGTGGTGCGTTTTAGTCTCAGTGCGGGGACTCGAAACGCATAATTCCCGCTGGACTTGAATCAGCTTTCTGCCGATATGAAATTGGGATGAAGTTACACGGTCAACAGACAACAGACAAATACGAAACGGATAGACGAGATTTCGGGCAAGATTTCTCGCACCCCGACCTCCATCCGGGTCCGTTTTCAATCTCGGGCAGGATACGGAGCTTCAGGCACGCAATCGACGGCATAATCCTGATGCTTCGCTCTCAGCACAACGCCTGGCTTCACGCCGTGGCGTCCGTGACGGTGCTTTTCGTCGGCGCTCTTTGTCATCTTACGGCAGCGGATTATTGCTGGCTGGTTATTGCCATCGTGGCGGTCTGGACCGCCGAAGCACTCAACACAGCCCTGGAGTTTCTGGCTGACGTGGCCTCGCCGGAATTTCACCCGCTCGCAAAAAAAGCCAAAGACGTCGCGGCAGGTGCGGTTCTAATTTCAGCAGCCGGTTCGGTTGTCATTGCCCTGCTTATCTTCGGTCCGCACATCATCAAGTGCTGGTATCTTTTGAGATAAAATTCTTCTGACAGGCCGGGATCATTCGGCAGCAGCTGGGCGGGCGGTGTATATATTATCGAACACGCTTGTATTGTCAGTCGCCCGCACGGCTCGTCCCGCTTCGGAATGTTTCACGAACCAATTGTGGTGAACCTCACATTTCTCCTGCGGCACGCCGCGAATCACCACGGCTGTTTGCGGCGCCCGAAACGTATTGTTGTATATCCCGATCGACGTTCCGGCAACGTCGGTGCCGTCTTTCCGATCTCGCCCGCCGTGCATGTCGAAACAGTGGCTCAGCGATACGCCCAACTCGACGTTGTGCCTGGCGATATAGCTACAGCCGGGCCTTCCCGTTCCGGCGATAGAATGCCGGTTCCAGTTGAAAAGATTGAACTCGATCAGCGACGACGCCGTATTATGAGAGATGCCGTATCCAAGCCCCTGATATTGACAATGATGAATATAGTTGTGATGGATGTGATGGCCCTCGCCCGTTCGCAACTCTACAGCGGCATGAGAGAAACCCGATATTTCACAGTTGTCCACCTCCAGCCGCGGGTGTTTGGTACTTATGCCGTCGGATATGGGAAGTTTGTAGTAGTAGCTATGGCCGGGGTCGCCCGGACCGAATGACCGGCGATGATGGTCGAGATATCGCTTCGGATTGGGTCCCCGGATGCGAAAGCCGGTTATTCGCACTTCCGGCCCTGCGGCACGGATCATTTCAGGTGTCTTCAAAGCATCGCTGGTCAGCAGAGCGCCCTGGGATTTGCCGTTTCCGCGATCGCTCGCCAACGTCACACCTTCCCGTATTTCGAGCACAAGCTGCTCTATGTAAATGCGGGCAGTCAGATCGATTGTCGCTTCGCCCGAGATAAAGACGATTTGGCCCGTCTTGGCCTTTGACAGCGCTTCCAGCAGAGCATCCAGATCGTTGACTGTATAATCCCCCTTGGTGATGATGTTCGAATAGCCCATTGCACCGCCTATCGGCCCGCGATGGTCCGGCTTTGCTCCATAAACGGCTCCTTCGATTTCCACGCAGGTCGCCTCATCGTCGGAGACGCCAGGGAAAACCATACACATTAATGCCAGTAAAATTGTGAGATTCATCGTTCCTTCCACTTATCGTAAGCTTCGGCTACGTCTTTGCCCCAGTTGCCGTACCAAGCGTAGCCGCGCCGGCGCTCAAGTTCGATTTCGCACAAGTGGTACTTCTTGACGCCGTCCCGTCCGCAGAAGAACGGGCGATTGGTTTCGATCTCGTAGAACCTCGCCCAGACGCCAGCGGCGTTCGGATCTTCGACGACCACGCGGTCGCCTTGCACTCGCTCGATTCGGATGCCCATGATTTTCGCGGATTCATACCATGTCGCACCGGCTCGGATCGCACGTCGTATCTCGCCGCTGGGATCGTCAAGGCTCATGAGCAGCTTGAGAATCGTCGCGCTTTCTCCCCCGCTCAGCGATTTCAACTCATAGGAACGTGCCGGGCGGGGACGTAAATCCACTTCATCATGTTGGGCACACCAGACCGTCCGCTTGCCGTTGACGACGATCTGACAATCCAGGATGCACTGGATACCCTTGTCGAATGCGTTCCTCGCGGCGGCACGGCGATCTTTGCTGAAGAAGCCATAGTCGGACGACTCGGCTATATCCATGAGCAACTCGAGAATACGCACCATCGAATTGTCGTTGAACGTGATATGGCGATGATAGCCGCGGCCCGGCGGATAAAACTGAGGCCACCCCCAATCCTGTTCGGCTCGGAATTTGCTGTCCGGCCTATGGGTTGACCGATATGT
>CAZRBG010000028.1:0-68632 GCA_964598225.1 uncultured Pirellulales bacterium | reverse complement strand
CTAGAGATGCGGGAATCAGGATAATCGGCCTGAAGAATCCACACACGGCAGGACTTGAGATAGTCCCTGATATTCTTAGGTCTGCTTTCCGGCGAACGCCGATTTGTCCGCGACACTGTTCGAGCACCTCGGTAAATTTCGCATTTGCCTGCGTGCTCGCTGCGATCAAGCCCCTGACAAACATAGCTCGCTGAATGAGCAGGGCCAGAAAGGCAAGAACACCCATAACCCATAGCATGAAAAGAACCGCTTTCCACGTCAGATCCGGCAGGGAAGTATCTGTTGCCGCAACCGGAGCGCCTGCCTCGCCTGTGTCTTCGGATGGTCCAGCGTCAGACCTGTCGGGAAGTTCACCCGCAAATTCGAGCCCCGGCAAGTCGAAAGGCCTGCCTGAGACGTTCAGGCTCGAAGGAACGTGATCCGAGGCCCAATATCCTATGCCAGTCGGCAGGCAAAGTGTGGGAGGCAGGATGAGTTTGAGGAGCACCAGCAGCCATACGCAGTAGCGAAAGACTGCACGCACCCGCCTTCGCAACAGCAGATCGACGGCATATAGCACAACGACCAGAATAGCGGTTTGTACAAAAACACCCGCGGCGTGTTGACAGAATGTTTCACCAACGCTGTTCAAGCCTGTCACAGGACTGTTAATCATGGGATTCATTTGTAATCCTCCCGCTTATTTGATTATGTTCCGTTAATCTTTCTTCTTGCCGGTTTTGCTGACCAACTCGCGGAGCTGTGCCGCTTCTTCTTTTGAGAGACCCTCGTGCTCGATGAGGAACTTGAGCATGGGTGTGAGAGTCCCGCCGAAAGCACGTTTGAGCATCTTGCGCAGCTCCCCGCGCCTTGCTTCGACCTCGGTTATACAGGAGCGGAACAGTTGAAGGTTCCGTATCTTGTTAATTTCCAGAAAGCCTTTCTTGACCATCCGGTCCATCGTGAGCTTCACCGTTGCGTATGCCCAGTCTCTGCTCTTGGCCAGAGCCTCCTGGACGGTCCCGGCCGCACAAGGCTCTTTCTCCCAGACGACGTTCATAATCTCCCATTCGGCCTCGGTCAGTTCGGCGACCACCTTCTTTCGCCTGCCTTTCTTCTTCTTCGATGCTGACATGATATATTCTCCTTATTTGATTAAGTAAGAATATATTTTATATAAATAAAACCTGCAAGAGAAAAATAAAATATATTCGGAAAAATTTTTATAATCGGCGTTTTTACCCTCAGGAAAGCAGAAAAAAGACAAAAAAGTCTGCTATCATCCGCCAGGCTGAGCCACCAGTTGCTGACTCTTTGTAATTATTTCAACGTGAATTCGATGATCGAGACCGATCCGGAGGGTAATGTTGCATCAAGCACTTTTCCGTTGTTTCATAACGGTTATTCTTAATCCTGAACTCTCGCAAGCTGCTTGCTCACGGCTTTTCGATAACCTGTAACGATGACGGCGCCGTCGGGCCGGACTTCGACGGTCGCGTAGGAATTATTCTCAGGCCCGGTCCCTTCGACGAGGGCCTTCAACGTATAGTAGTGGATCCCGGCTATGTGGTTGTAGCTTCCAGTATGGTGATGGCCCTGAAAGACGGCGATCACCTTGCCGGAGCCTTCCAGAATCTGCCTGACCTCATCGGCGTTTTTCACGTAGACCGAGCCGGTCCCGTCGAGGAGCTGATGCGTGAACACGATTACAGGCCCGTTTGCCGCGATGAGGTCCCGCGTCAGCCAGGTCAGTTCTGCCGCAGGAACGTTGGCGTCGGTCCAGTTGAAATCGCCGTGGTCGTAGTCCGCTCCGTCGGTTCTGTAGTTGGCGTCGAGCACAACGCAGTGCAGCCGATTGATGTCGAATGAGTAGTAACTGCGGCCCGCGTCTATGCCTGTATTTTCAACTCGGCTCAAAAACTGTTCCTTGGAGATGCTGTCCATGTCGTGGTTGCCGAGGACGTGATATTTCGGCCCGTTGAATTGACGAAAGACCTTTTCGGCCGCCTCGAGGTACGACAGCGTCTCCCGCTCGACCGGCGGCCTTCCCTGGTCCTTGAAATCGCCGAGTTCGATGAGAAAGTCCACTTTCTCGGCGTTCATCAACTCCACGCACTCAGCCAGCTTATCGAGCGACTCGCGATAGTAACGCGTGCCTGCCGCATCGGCATCGGCGTAATGGCAGTCCGTCACTATGCCGAACCGCGTGGCGCGTGGTCCGCTGCTCAGCCCGCCCAGTTGATCACATGACAGAGGCAGAGCCGCCAGCGAGGCAATCGATGATTTCAGGAACACCCGGCGAGTGATCCACCCACCGTTACCGGAAGCTTTATTGCTCATAATTTCAACATCCTCATCTATTTACGGTAACACCGAATAATTCTATCGCCTTTTGCCTCTGGTACAAGAGGCAATATTGCCGGCACGGATAAGAGCGGCTGCGACTCTTGAATTATCGGGTCTGATGCCGTAAGGTATTCGCAACAGACAGGCGGCCGGCCGCGAACGCCTGCGACTGGCCCGTTACACCTTACTCGAAAGGAATTCTATGAACTGCATAGCATCCGTCATGGCCGTCGGCTTGATCGCTCTGTCCCAGTCGATACAGACCGCCCCGGCAGACGAACGACACCCACGACTTTTTCTCAAGCCTGAGAAGGTGAGCGAGCTTCGGGCTGCAATTGAGGTGGAAGGCTCTCACCACGCCGAAGCCTTCGAGGCACTCAAGTCCTGGGTCGATAAGAAAGGAAGCCGGCCCTATAATCCATCGAGCGGCAACTGGAACTACGACAGGGCATATATGGCGCGCGGGGCGGCGTTTGTCGCCGTCGTAACGGGTCAGGAGAAATATGCCGACCTGGCTTTTGACGTTCTCAAAGACGTTCACGACAAGCCTGATCCCGACAAGCGGCTGCCCGACCGGGTCAAGACTTACGGCCTGGCCAAAGCGACCGTGGGCGAGGGCTTCGCGCTGGCGTATGACTGGTGCTACGATATGTGGAGCCAACAGCAGCGCGACTATATCAAAGACGTGCTCGTCCGTTCGCTCGACGCCTGGCCGAAGTACCACCACAGCCAGCTCCAGGTGGACCGGGGCTCGAACTGGGCGGCGGTCTGCCGGGGCGGCGAGCTTGTCATGCTCCTGGCCTCGTATGAAGACCGGAAACGACACGACCGGCTCAGGTATCTCAAGAACCAGCTCGCCCGCCACATGGCGATCACTTACGGTCCCGGCGGCCTGTCGCAGGAAGGCATCGGATACACAGGTTACGGCGGAACTTACCTGCTCGAAGCCTGCTATGCGCTGGCTCAAACAGGGGACGATAAGCTCATAAACGAGCTTGCAAACCACGCCTTCTGGAAATTGCAGATGTTCACCGGTTCGTCACTGATGACTTCCTCATCGCAGCGCAGGTATCTCCAACAGGGGGTTTCCGGCACGGCAATCAACGACGAGGGCTGGGTTAGCCAGACGATCAGTTCCGTGCCGAAAGACCAACTGCCGTACTTCGGCTGGTTCTACGACCGCCAGATGGGCACACTTGCGCCCGGCAAACCTGAGCAGAAATATGACAACGACCGCGCTGCCTGGATTTGGGCGCTGATTCATTACCCGCCGGGGCTTGAGACAAAAGACCCGACAGGCGCTATGCCCCCCTGGCACTTCGACGAGAAGACCGGAGGCTACTTCTTCCGCAACCGGTGGCGCGATGAGGACGATATCCTCTGCGCGATCTACTCGGACCTTGCCAACCACAAAGCGTGGGACAAGCGCGAGGCAACCGGCATCCGTCTGATCGCTCACGGCACGGCATTCTTCGGCGGCCCGTCAAAGAGCAAAGGGGCGAAATTGCACAGCCGACTGCTCGTCGACGGCAAAGCTGACGCCGGAAAGAACAGCGGCAAGAACGGCAGACACATCCTCGCCGAAGGCCGTGAGCATGGAGGCTATGTCATCGTCGGAGGCGGAGACACATATACCAGTCTCGGCGTAGACGATCTGAAACGCCACCTGCTCGTTGACTTTGCACCGGGAAAGAATTCGGCATTACTTTCCACGCTTGATCGGGTGCGCAGCGGCAAGAGCCACACGTACATCTGGAACACCAATCTCGGCGACGACAGAGGCGACGACGGCATCGAGGCATCCGGCAGCACCGAGGGCGGGCGGGGCACGTTCCTGCTCCGTGGCAGGAACGGCTGGGTCAAAGGCTGGGTACTCAATCCCGCCGACGCCACCATTAGAGCAGACGATCCGCTGCAGATCGAGACATGTTCAGCCAACTCTGATATCTGGGTGGTAATGTTGACGGGCGAGGATGAGCCCCCTATGGGGCGGATCTCCGGAGAGGGCCTCGCAAGCAGGTTGGAGGTTGACGGTCTTGTGGTTGGCTACGACGCAGGAACCGAACGTATCGTTGCCGAAAAAAAGAATATGCGTAAGATTCCGGTTGCCAAAGGACTGGCATCGCATCCTGTGAATGGCGGGCGCTGTCTTATCTCCGACGGCGAGAACCAGTATATCGCCTTCTATGACGGCGACCACCGGATGACCGTGGGAAAGCGAAAACTCGGCGGAACAAAATGGGATTTCGCCAGGCTGCCCGAGCGTGTTGGGTGGGACACTCACAACAAGATATTACTTTTCCGGGACCGTGCCGGAGATCTCCACCTGACGGGCAATATGCACTGCGCGCCGCTGCGATATTACCGAACGAATAAGCCCGGCGATATTCACAGCTTCGAGGGGATTCATAGGTGGACCGGCGACTACGAAAACAGAGTGACCTACCCCACCTTGTTCAAACTCCGCGACGGCTCGATTTACCTGATGTACCGGCACGGCGGCAGCGGAAACGGGATGCGGATTCTTCTTCATTACGACGAAAAGACTCAAAAGTGGACGAAGGCTACGCCGATTCTAACCAACGGCATGAATCGCAAACCCACCTGTAACGCCTATCCCTTCGGCCTGCGTGAAGACACACACGGCACGTGGCATATCGCCTGGTGCTGGCGCGAGACGCCGGACGTAATCACCAATTTCGACATCTGCTACGCTAAAAGCACCGACCGCGGCGCAACGTGGACGGGCTGGGACGGGCGCAAGCTGGAGCTGCCGATTACGCCTGAAAGCGCACATGTGGTCGAGGACATCGAGCAGGACAGCGGCCTGATGAACGGCGGCAGCTTCGCAGTGGACAGCGAAGGCCGACCCTATATCGGTTACACTCGTTTCGACAAGGACGGTTATAACCAGCTTTATGTCGCAACGCCGACAAACGGCAAGTGGAAGGTAAGCCAGTTAACCGACTGGAATCATCGTTTCCACTTCCACGGCCGCGGCACAATTCCCGAGCGCCCGCCCACACCAAGGATCTCAATCATGAAGGACCAGAAAATCCGTATTGCTTACAGCAACCGACACGCAAAGATTCGACGTGGACAGATGCTCCTGACAAGAGAGCAGTTATTAACAGGAAAAGCGGGAGATTACACTGTCGAACGAGCGGTTGACAACGGCCCCCAAATCCCCAACATCCGCGCCGTTAACCGCGGCCCGCTGCCGCGAGATGAAAACCACTACATGCAGCAAAAAACGGACTCCCCCAACCGCGACCGCAAACCAAAAGAAGCGAGCGAACCGACTATGGTTTACGTGGTTGAGGTGAAGAAAGATCACTGATCTTCTTACCAATCTTCGGCGATGATTTCTATGCCGTTGAGCAGCGGTTGCGCCTGCGCTGTTTCGGCAGGTGTGAGGGTTATTCTCAGATCATCCTTTACGAGTATTCCCCTGAATTCCCTGACCGCGGAACGATTTGCGCCGCCCGCTTCTTTTGCGATGTCGAATTCTTTGAGCACCTTCTTGTCCTGCAGCGAGACGTCAAAGACCCGCCGGCCTGTTTTGCAACCGGCAATCTCCGCAAAATACAAACGCACGGTATATGGTTTCGATTCCTCGAAAGCTCCCACAATCTTATCTGCTTCCCACGTCGGGATATTCCCGATGTGCTTGTCGAAGGCTTCGATCCTGGATGAGTTTTCCCCCGGCTGGATAAACATGCGCACGGCCACTTCGGTGACGCCAACGACACCCGAGGCGGCTATCCAGTCGTAATCGCCCTTGATGCGCAAGTTGTTCTGTCGTATCCATCTGGGATTGTCATACTTCGCCCGGACAGGAATATCAGGTGAAGGTCCGCCGATACTCGGGAATTCGAGCCACAGCGTGCCATTTTCCGTGTGACGGTTGCCGGGGGCGCCGAAGTTGATGCCGACCTTCCTGACAGCAGCAGGCTCGCTGGGATTCCGGTAGTAGTCGAAGGTCCAGTACTCTACCTCGGGCATATGCACCAGGGCAAGCGATGCCTGATTCTGGTAGCTGCAAACGCACGTTCGCGTATAGTCCGGAGCGTTCAGCACGCCATCGCCGACGATCAGGTTCGAGGTGCAGCCGGACTTGAATCCGCCGATATTCGCGGTTCCCCGCCCGGCGGCGCTAAGATCTGCGAACGCCCCAGAGGCCGAGCGAAACGTCAGCAGGTGCTCGCTGGCGACGGCCGTATTACATCCGTAGAAGCGTATCCACGTCCACGGAATTGTCTGCCCGGTCACAGGATGCCTGCCCACGACGGTGCGGCCGGTCGGCAAATACAGCGCCTTGGCTTCTACGGCGGTCGAGCCGGTGCCGCCGGTATTCTGTGTGATGACGCGGTCGTGATAGATGATGGGCGGACCTTTGTAGCTGTCGTCGTTCTTCCAAAGGACCTTGCCGTCCGACACTCTATAAACCGCCATGCCTCTGTCTGCCTCGTCGGGCGCTCGATCTCTTGCGAAGCTGCCGGCTTCGAGCAAGACATTGTGCTCGCTCGAATATGCAAGCCACGTGCCGAAAACACCGTCATTCGCCTTCCACAAAACGTCTCCCGTCCCGGCGTCCAACGCATACAGCGTACGTGTGTTTTCCGAGGTGAATCCACGACGTTTGAGGTAGGCGAGTTTGGCTTCGCTCAGGCCGTCGATGCAGAAAACTTTTCCCTCGCCTAAAACGACGGCGTTGTGGCGGAAGGAGTTCCGGGCCTGTCGCGTCCATAGAACCTTGCCGGAGTGCCGATCCATTGCGACGAGCAGTTTGCTGGCGGAAGCGTAATCGGCATGCATCGTCACGCCGGCGATATTTTTCAAACGAGTGGCTTTGAAGTTCTTGCCGGCGATCAACGGCTTTTTATCCGGCGGCGCCTTTTGCTCGTTTTCCTGCTGAAGCGGAATTTTAAGCGGTGAGGCCGTTGCAAGCAAAGCATCCCCTTGAACCATGATAGCGCCCCAGCGTGGTTTATCTTCTCCGGGCATCGTTAGTTCTCTCGTTGTCAGGCCCGTGGCCGGGTCGAGCACGTGAATCGTGTCTCCATAAACCACATACACCGCGTCAGAAACGGAAACATAGTTGCTTCCGATTTCGTTGGCGCCCGGCTCGTGGCTTGTGTAATCGTAATATCGGCCCAGGTCGGGGAAGTCCCTCTCCCACAGCAGCCTGCCGGTATAGACGTCCACAGCCCGGAGCATGTTTCGCCCTTCGATGAAGAGCCGCCCGCCGACGACCTGCGGCGAAGGTCCGTGTCCGTGCCGCGGCAGGACTCTGTCGTTGGAAGGGCCACCGAACCACAATAGGCCCAGCGGGGCCTTGACCCGTTTGTCTTTCGACATGACGGTGTTGGCGGCATCGGCGTATTGGTGCGTCCAGTGCGCCGAGCCGGGCAGGGAACCGCTTCGTGTTACCATAAAGAGGCCGTCCGAGCTGGACACCTTACTGCCGGGCAAGTTCAATTCTATGAGTCGCTGAAGCAGTCCGGCGTGCCGCTTTTTAGGGATCGAGAAACATGCAGTGCCGCCGTAAGGACGGAGCGAACGGAAAACTCGCTTGAGGAAAAGATCGCCTTTACGCGCACCGGCGGCTTTGAGGTCTTCCGCGACGATGAGATTCGCCATGTACGGGGGAAGCTGCATGGTTGTAATGTCGCCCACGTGAAGGGCGACGCGCGTTCCGTACAATCCGGCCTCGTCGAGCCTTCGGCGTATCGCCGTGACCTTTGCCGCGTCCGGATCCAGCGCTATGATATGATGGTCGGATTGATCGAGCAGTTGATACAGAAGCTCGCCGGAGCCGAGGCCGAGCAGCAGGCAGTAGCCTTCCTTCTCTCGCGTTGCTCGAAGGATCTCCCGCGCATTTTCTTCCCATTGGCCTCGCGCGGCCGACAGAGGCTTGACATTCAGAGCATGGCGTTTCGGCTCAATCTCTTTACCGCCGAAACAATACATGCGACCCTCTAAGGTCGTGGCGAAGAGTTTTTCATCGGCGGCCAGCATGCTCCATACCTCTCCGTCTATCTTTGCCCGCCATGTTACCTTCGGTTCGGATTTGTCCGTGGGAACGTCAACGGACAGAATGGTTCCCGGCTCATCCCCGCTGCTGCAATACAACCGCGAGCCCGCTTTCATATAAACCCTGCCGCCTTCGCCCAGGACTTCAACTTGCCAGAGCCCCGCCGCTTTCTCGGCGCCCGGCTCGAGCTTGTAGGCCACGATAGAATCATTTCTCTGGCCGAAGATGACCTCGCCTTCGACGACGGACGCCGAGCCGTTGGAGACGGCTATGCCGTCGGATAGCTTGTGCACGGCGCCGCGATTGAAGAAATAATCGCCCGAGGCGATGACCTCGCACGTTCCGGTCTTGCCGTACTTGTTCAGGTGGTAATAGAGAAACTCACCTGTCCTTCGGTCATAGGCTGCGGGCACGGAACGTCCGCCGGAGACCAGCAGCTTGTCCTCGGTCGCTACCATATACCCTTGCGGCGCCACACCGGCAAAGGCAGGGCTTGAGTGTGGCTGCAAAAGATACGTCGGTCCGCTGCCGCTGTTTTCCCAGATGATCCGGTCGGTTTCGGTGTCGACGGCGTAGATGAATGTGCCCATAAAAGGCCAGATACCTGCCGCGAAGTAAATCTTGTCTTCATAGAGGACCGGACCGCCTCGCACGGGCCACATGCCGATCAGTCGATCGTTGCCGATCACCTTTTTGGAGTCAGGGCCGCCGAGAAACCTGCGGATCAGAGCGCCGCTGTCGGCGTCCAGGCAATACAGGTAACCATCGTCCGAAGCGACGTAGAGCTTGCCCTTGTGGACCACAGGAGCGAATCGCACGGGTCCGTCCGTGTAGAAGCGCCATTTCTCGAAGCCCGTCTGCGTATCGTAGGCCGTCACGCGGTCGTTGACCATCGAGCCGACAAAGAGCGTTTGCCCGGCCACGATGGGTTCGTAAGAGGCGTCGAATTGCAGGCGGTCCTGGCTCTTCGGCCAGGCGGGTCTCGGAGGGGCCAGCTCCCGCGTCCACTGCAGATGCAATTGGCCCGGCAGTTCCTGAGGCGACGCAGCGGAGCGGCCCGCGTCGTGTCTCCACATGGGCCAGTCATCCCCGGCTGCAATGCCGCACGGGAACAGGATCCCAACCAGAACGAGAACGCATAAACGTCGATTGAATTTGGCTGAACACGGCGTCAGTTTGTGTCTGTAAGCGTTATTCGGCATAAAGACTGTACCCCACCATTTATGCTGTAGGCTGTTCGTACAAAAATATCGAGAGAATACAGCATACCAGATTCTTCTGAAATTTTCAATCGCTGACAAAGATTTGTTTAATTGTTAAGATGGCCGCATGAATAAGAAGCAAAACCTATACTTTGTTTGTGATAAGGAGGCCCTTCTGTGCCGGACGGGATTAGTTTAGAAGAGATCTTCGACAGCGGCAATAACGGCATTTACCATATCGAGACCAGCGGACCGGGACCTCAGGGGGGCCTGCCGCTGACGGAGGACGCGATTGCCGAGAGCCCGAGCGGTTATATCTTCGGCATGAGCCATGATGTCGGAATGGGCTGGGAACCGGCCAAAGCCGCTGGTGAGCAATTTCTGCTGATAAGCACCCAGGGGGGCATTCGTGCCGAAGACGGTAAACCCGTCGCGCTCGGCTTCCATGCCGGAAACTTCGAGTTGGGCCTGTTGGCCGGGGCGGCCGCAGAGCAATTGCAGCGCCTTGGGTACATGCCATACGCGGCGTTCTGCTCTGATCCCTGCGATGGACGGACCCAGGGCACTACCGGCATGATGGACAGCCTCGCCTATCGCAACGATGCCGCGACAATCTTTCGCCGGCATATTCGCAGCCTGCCTAACGGCAAAGGCGTGCTCGGCGTAGCTACCTGCGATAAGGGCTTGCCGGCTATGATGATGGCGTTGGTTGCGATGCACGATCTGCCGTCCGTGCTTGTACCCGGTGGAGTTACGCTCCCACCGACTGAAGGCGAGGATCTGGCGATGGTCCAGTCGATCGGGGCGCGTCTGGCCCACGGCCAGGTGACGGCTGAATACGCTCGACAGATGGCCTGCCGCACGTGCGCCAGCGCGGGCGGCGGATGTCATTTCCTCGGAACGGCGGCAACGTCGCAGGTCGTCGCCGAGGCACTCGGTCTTACCCTTGCACACGCAGCGCTGGCGCCTTCGGGACAGGCAATCTGGCTGGATATGGCGAAACGCTCGGCCAAAGCGCTGGTCCGATTGCACGAGCGTGGGTTGAAAATTACGGATATCATGACAGACTCAGCCGTTCACAATGCGATGGTGGTTTATGCGGCTTTCGGCGGCTCGACAAATCTGCTGCTGCATATCCCCGCGATCGTCCATGCCGCCGGGCTGAAAAGGCCGACTTTCGAGGACTGGAAGAAGATCAACAAAGAGGTGCCGCGTCTTGTGAGTGTGCTGCCCAACGGCCCTGTGACCCATCCAACCGTTCGGGCATTTCTCGCCGGTGGTGTGCCGGAGGTGATGCTGCACCTGAGACGACTGGGCCTGCTGGAGTTGCACGCACTTACGGTCTCCGGCGAGACGCTTGGTCACGTGCTCGACTGGTGGGAGGCATCGGATCGACGGCAGAGAGTCCGCGAGCTGCTGACCGAGCAGGACGGCGTCGACCCGGATGAAGTTATTATGAGCCCGGCAAAGGCCCACGAATGCGGCCTGACCAGCACGATAACGCTGCCCAAGGGCAATCTCGCTTCGGAAGGCTCGGTTATCAAGAGCACGGCTATCGACCCGACGCTGCTGGACGGCGACGGTGTTTACCGCAAGGTCGGCCCGGCGAACGTCTTTATCGGCGAAACCAGCGCGATCAAAGCGATAAAGGCCGGCGAGGTGAAACCCGGGGAGATCATGGTGCTGATTTGTGCGGGCCCGAAGGGAAGCGGCATGGAGGAGATACTCCAGATCACCGGAGCGCTGAAGTTTATCACCTGGGGCAAGGAGGTTGCGGTCATCACCGACGGCAGGTTCAGCGGCGTCAGCACCGGCGCGTGTATTGGCCACGTGGCGCCGGAGGCCCTTGCGGGCGGTCCCGTTGGAAAAGTCGTTGACGGCGATATTATTCAAGTTGTCATCGACTGCGCGACTCTGGAAGGGAGCATAGATTTGATAGGCGAGGCCGATACGCCTGAGGATCAGCGAAGCGTGGAACTGGGCGAGCGGATATTGGCTGATCGCCCGTTACGGCCTGATTTGGCGCCTCAGGTTGGTTTGCCCGATGACACCCGCCTGTGGGCCGCTTTGCAGGACGCCTGCGGGGGTACTTCGGGCGGTTGTGTTTACGACGTCGATACAATTGTTGAGATTCTTGAAGCAGGCAAGAGGGCCCGGAGTAAGGATTAGATCGTTCATCCGGCAGGGTGGGGCTTGCCCTACCATCTAATTATTGTCTCGGTGGGGCTACAGAAATTAGGACGCGATTATGGGAAAAAATAAGAAGAAACTTTCGGGCATCTTCGCCCCGGTGGTCACGCCGTTTCGGTCTGATGAAGTGGCGCTCGATGACTTGAGGTTTAACCTGAAAAAGCTCAATCAAACGGAGCTTACCGGTTACCTTGCACTCGGCTCGAATGGAGAATTCAGATCTCTGACCGATGCCGAACAAATTAAAATCCTCGAAGTATTCGCCGAAGAAAAGGGCGATAAAGTCGTCATGGTGGGGACCGGCTGCGAATCTACTAAACAAACCATCGAGAAATCGAAGCTGGTTTGCGAGATGGGTTTTGATTACGCGAGTGTACTGACACCAAGTTACTTTCCCAAACAGATAGACGGCGCCGCTCTCAGGCGACATTACGAACGGATCGCCGATTCGATTGATATTCCCTTGCTGCTCTATAATGCCCCCGGTTTTACCGGCATGAGAATACCGCCGCAAACGATTCTGGAATTGGCGAGGCATCCCAATATAGTCGGCATGAAAGACTCCTCGCCGGAAGGCCCGGCCAAGCTCCTGGCCCGCCTCGATCCTGCGGAGGACTTCCACGTGCTGGCGGGTTCTGCTAATTTTACATACCCCGGCCTTCATCTTGGAGCTTCCGGCGGAGTGGTCTCTATAGCAAACTATCTACCTCGCCCGTGCAGCTACCTCTACCAGTTGTTCATAGAAGGTAGATTTAACGAAGCAAGAGAACTCCATGAGCGAATATCCCGCCTCAATCAGGCCGTTTCAGGCCCCTGGGGCGTGCCGGGAGTCAAAGCAGCGATGAACATTACCGGATTCAGAGGAGGTCAGCCTCGTTATCCCCTCATTCCGGTAAGCGGCGACGATGCAAGGAACATTAAACAACAGATGATAAATGAAGGATTCAGGAATACATGAGAGGGACAGACACCCCGTTCGCAGCGATGTTGTAAGACATTATTAAATATGTTCTTACGAGCACACTACAAACGAGAGCCGGTCCCTGCAGTCAGTATGCCCTATACACGTAAGGATCAAGATGATATTAGCCGTCGATATCGGAACAACCGGAATAAAGATGGGTGTCTTTCGAGATGCGGGGTCATCGCTTGAGATGATCGGACAGTTCTCGCAGGAATACGAGGTTAACATCTACAACGACGGGTTGTTCGGTGACATCGAACAGGACAAGTGGAAAAAGGCTTTTGTTGCCGGATGCAAAGCTATGGAAGATGTGATTCCGGAGGTCGAAGTGGTTTGTCTTTCCGGAACCACGCCGGGACTGACGGCTATGGATGCCGACGGGGAAGCTCTCCACCCGGCGATTTTGATGCTCGACCAGCGCTCGCGTGAACAGGCTCGGCGAATTATAGACACTGTCGGCCTGGAGTCTTTGCTTGAAACGACAGGCAACATGCCGGTCGCCGGCGGGTGTTCGCTGGCCGGCATTCTCTGGATCAAGGACAATTATCCCGAAATCTTCGATAAGACACGCAAGTTCGGACATTCCAATACATACATCGCTCACTGGTTGACCGGCACTTTCTTTATCGATCCTTCGTCTGCGTCGCTGACTGCGTTATACAATACCGCACGCAACGACCTGACCTGGAACGAGGATATCGCCTCGACATTCGGAATTTCGCTCGACCGACTGCCGAAGATCATCCGGGCATACGAAAGCGCGGGGAGAGTAAGCGCGGCACTGTCACAAGAGCTTGGCCTCAGGAAGAGACCGTCCGTACTGATCGGCGGCAACGACGCCGTTCTGGCCGCCTATTCGGTGGGTATCGAGGAGCCGGGTGAAATAATCAACGTCAACGGCACGTGCGAAATCACGCTCGTGTGCCTTGATAAATGTTTAGTCTCGCCTAACTTCAACATCCGTGCACACGTGTTGCCCGGTCGCTGGCTGACGCTCCACGTCATGAACGCCGGGGGAAAAGCCCTCGATTGGTTCCGGCGGCTATTTTGCAGCGAAATGGAGGTTGAAAAATTTTACGATCAATTTCTGCCGCAAGCGGTTGAGAGCTGGCTCGACCGCGAGAGCGGCGTAACCTACGTGCCATATCTGATGGGCTCGCGCTATAGCCTCGATCCACTCAAAGCTCAACTCTCGGGACTGACTCAGCAAACTACTCGCGACGAAATATTAGCAGCCATTGTCCGAGGCCTGTGCGAGTATCAGAAATCACATCTGGACGAGGTTGGCAAGAGTATCACTCTACAGAACATTATTCACGTAACGGGCGGCGCTGTGAATCCCACTTTGATCCGGGCAAAATCCAGATGGATGCGTGATGCAAAATACGTCCATGAAGAACAGTCATCCATGAAAGGAGCGGCAATGCTTGGTCTAAAGCACATCAAGGCAAATGGGTGAAGATGAGCAAGAGATAATTTGTTTTCGAGTCGAGGAGAAAGTATCATGCGAATGAGCCGTCTCACAACAGTGATGTACGTATTGTCTATTATGTCTACTGTATCAAGTGCAGGTAACACCGAGAGTCCGACGTATGCCGAACGATTGGGGTGGCCGCAAGGCACAAGGGCCGTGATTTTCCACGTCGACGATGCGGGCATGTCGCACAATTCCAATATGGGGGCAATCAAAGCTCTCGAAGACGGCGTCGCCACGTCTACCAGCGTCATGATGCCCTGTCCGTGGGTTCCTGAGTTCGTCGACTACCTCAAGTCGCACCCGGATGTTGACGTGGGTCTCCATCTCACCCATACTGCGGAGTGGAAGAACTACCGGTGGGGACCGGTCTCCGGAAAGCCCGCCGTGCCGGGGCTTACCGACAATCACGGCTATTTATGGCGCAGCGTCTCCGACGTCGCGGCGCACGCCACCGCCGACGAGGTAGAGACCGAGATTCGCGCCCAGATCGACAAGGCCCTGGCGATGGGAATAAAGCCGACGCATCTGGACTCGCACATGGGGACGTGTTTCAAGCCGGGATACCTCGATCGCTATATCAAGGTCGGGATCGAGAAACAGATTCCAATTCTTATTATGGGCGGGCACATGCAGCACATCGGCGCTGAGGCCGGGCCTTTGAAGCCGCTTGTCAAGTCTATCGCCAAGACGGTGTGGGATGCCGGACTGCCCGTTATTGACGATCTGGTAACGCAACCTACGACCGCGAAAAACTACCAGCAGAGAAAAGCTGAACTGATCGAGCTGCTGGGGGATATTAAGCCCGGAATCACCGAAATTATTGTGCATTGTACCGTTCAGACTGAGGTTTTTTCGCATATTTCCGGCTCCGGCCCGACCAGAGAGGCGGAATTGCGCCTGTTGACAGACAATGATATCAAAGCGTTCATTGAGAGCGAAGGGATCGTGTTGACAACCTGGCGCGAGTTGAAAAACCGGCGGGACCTCGTGAAGAATTGAGCAAACCAAGAAGGATCAGACACAGGAGACTTACGAACATCGCAGACACCAACGTCTGAAAGCTCTTACATCGCCTTAGCGGCTTTTTTCAGGCGATTTCTGCCTGCCCCTGCTATGTCGCCGCAAGAAGATCCGCGGCAGCGCGAACACCTCCGCTCCAAAGCGCATCTATCATAATAGTGGCGGTCATGTTTTTTTCAAGTCACAGATTAAAACGGATTTAGCTTTTACAGAAAAACAATGGGGTGTAGCATAGGTCAGCCGTGAAAACAAGCGTTTAGCGGCGGTTCGGACAAGATCTGCGATGGCAGGACCAGGAAATAGCGATTCTCATAATATGATTTGGCCATGGCATGTTGTAAACAGGTGTGCTTTCGGTTATAATACAAAAGGTTTTGAGATAACATAGTGTCGAAGACGCTTTGTGTAGCGGGTTTCGACCTGGCAAAGAACTCGTTTTGGTGAAGACAAGGTAGGAGAGAGTACTATGCATAAGTACAAAGGCTTTACGTTGATAGAACTGCTGGTGGTGATCGCTATTATCGCTATTCTGATGGCGATACTGATGCCGGCGCTCAATCGCGTTAGAGAACAGGGCAAACGGGCGGTTTGCCTGAGCAACCTCAAGCAATTGTCGCTGGCGTGGATTATGTACGCCGATGACAACGACGATGTGCTTGTCAACGGGGCCATAGGCTACAGTGATCAACAAAGGGGGTGGGGCGACCACAGAGGTGAGACCGCCTGGGTTGACGGATTAGCGCCACGCGGCGATGAGCAAGCACAGCGGCTGGAGATCGAGCAAGGCGCCTTGTGGCCTTACGTCAAAGATCACGGCATGTACAAATGTCCAACCGGACGCAGGGGAGAGGCCCTGACGTACGCCATTATGTTCTCGATGAACGCCGTCAACCATACTCCCACTCAGGGAGTAAAGGGCGCACATATCAAGAGGAAGTCTGAGATATACAACCCGGCGCCCGCCTTCAGAATCGTATTCATAGATGAGGGTTACATGACCCCGGACGCTTTTGCCGTTCACTATGACCAGGAACAATGGTGGGACGACGCCCCCGTGCGCCACGGCGACGGCTGCACCTTGTCTTTCGCCGACGGCCATTCCGAACACTGGAAATGGAAAGGCACCGACACGATTCAGCGCGCCAGAAGCGAAGAGAATCAACATACCAGCAACTGGACTCCGGAAACACCGACGGGTTACCAGGACCTGTACAGGATGCAGAGAGGCACCTGGGGCGAATTGGGTTATACGCCTACCCATCCGTAGCGGCAGGCTTAGGCTTGCAGGGTGGGGCTTGCCCCACCATATCGGTGCGAGCAATTATAGTGGTGGGGCAAGCCCCACCCTACGGAATTGCGTACTCCAAGAAATCATTGTGCCGCAGTAAGCGAAGGTTTCTCACCCGCAGATGGTCTGATACAATCCACCTGATGATTACCATTCGACGGATGACAACAGGCGATCTTCGGCTCGGGATGAAACTCAGCGGCCAGGCCGGCTGGAACCAGACGCAAGCCGACTGGCGGCGTTTCATCGAGCTGGAGCCGGGCGGCTGCTTCGTGGGAGAATTGGACGGCCGTTCCGCGGGCACGACCACGACCTGCGTTTTTCGCAAGACGGCATGGATCGCAATGGTTCTGGTCGATATTGACGCCCGCGGCAATGGTGTCGGCACAACATTACTAAAACATGCTATCGAGCAACTCGAAAAACGCGGAGTGCAAACCATTCGTCTCGACGCCACCTCTCAGGGCCGGCCCATCTACGAAAAACTTGGATTTACGCCGGATTACAGCCTGGCTCGTTTCGAGGGCAAAGCCCCCGAAGGCAAAGCAGGCGCGGCGGCAGTAGAAGCGACGCCTGAGATACACGACGACCTGATCGAATTTGACAGGCGAATGACCGGCAGAGAACGCGTGAAAATGCTCGGCAGATTGTTCGCCGAATTTCCGGAGTTGACGCGGGTCGTATCGCGAGATAGCAAGATAGAGGGATTCATTACGATGCGCCCGGGGATCAACGCCGTCCAAATAGGTCCTTCCACGGCGACATCGTATGCCGGTCCGCTACTGCTCGGCGACGCTTTCAGACGCTGCGCAGGCAAGCCCGTATTCGTAGACATCCTCCTCGACAACGCCGAGGCGCTAAAGGTCGTCGAGTCGGCCGGATTAACTATTCAGCGCCAATTCACACGAATGTCCCGCGGCCCGAAAACCCCGGACAACATCCAGACATCCTGGGCCAGCTCGGGCGCCGAGAAAGGCTGAACGGTCACGATATCAAACCTTTTCCGGCACGACGAAAGGCTCTCGGTAGTCCCGCGAGAGGTGTTTGTTGGCTTCTTCGCTGAAATCGCCGGTGAATCTCTCGGTCTCGGAATCCATCGTCAGCCAGGGACCGAGGATACGAGGCGTTTCGTGAACGTTCACAACGTTCTGCAGCAGGTGCTCCTGAAAACTCTCGAATGACTCGGTCAGCACGTTTGACGATCTGACGGAATCCATCACATCATCGCGATTGGCGGTTTGTCCCAGGCGATATGATATATTGCCCATGTGGCACAGCGCGGTGGAGAGATGCCCTTCGAGAATGTCGGCGTTGAGATCGCTGACCTTGCGGCTGCGAACGGCCTTGATGAAGTTGGCGTGGTGGCTGCCGCCGCCGCTGACCTTGAACTGTTTGATTTTCTTGTCGTTGTAGTTGTATGCCCAGCCGCCGGCGTAGTAGCCATCCTCGCACTCGATCACCATGTACGTGCGAATGCGGCGATAGGTGACGTCCATCGCCGAACTGCCCTTCTTTCGCGGCAGGTTTCGCATCTCGAAGATAATCGGCGCCGGCTTGTAGTCGTAGAAGGCCACCTGCGTGTTCGGCGTCTGCCTGTCGTCGTCCCAGAGGAACTTGCCGCCAAAGCTCATCACGCGCGGGGCCAGATGAGAATAGCCAAGCACCCACCGGCAGAGGTCCATGAAATGTATGCCGTTGTTGCCCAAGTCCCCGTTGCCGTATGGCCATTGCCAGTGCCAGTCATAATGGAGTCTCTTTCGCATCAGCGGTTTCATTGGAGCCGGGCCCGTCCAGAGATTGTAGTCGACGGTTTCGGGTATCGGCTGAGGGCCGTCAACCTTGCCGATAGGACCTCGCGGGCTGAAGTAGTAGCAACGGGCGCGAAGGATTCGGCCGAGATTGCCCTGCTTCATATACTCGAACGCCGCCGCGATTCCTTCATCGGAGCGCCGCTGGGTGCCCGCCTGGACGATCCGGTTATATTTTCGAGCCGCTTCGACCATCTTGCGGCCTTCCCAGATGTCGTGCGAGACGGGCTTTTCCACGTACACGTCCTTGCCCGCCTGACAGGCCCAGACAGTGACGAGCGAATGCCAGTGGTTGGGCGTAGCGGTGATGATCGCGTCGATGTTCTTGTCCTCCAGCAGCTTGCGAACGTCAACGTAGGTATCGACTTTCTGATTCTTTTCCTTGAGTTTCTTGGCTTCACGGTCGATGAATTTGGTGTCGGCGTCGCAGAGCGCCACGACGCGGACGCCGGGGATTCTACTGAAGTACTTGATGTGATTGCTTCCCTGGCTCCTGAAGCCCACCACGGCCACACGGATGTCGTTGTTGGCGCCAAGCACGCGGGAATACGGCGACAACGCCATAGCGGCGGCGCCCGCCAATGAACTCTTTGTAAAGGCACGACGTGTCAAGCATTTCATGGTTGTTCTCCTCTATAAACGTGATACAAGATAGTAGATTATGCTGGCCATTGTAGCGCTGATCGAGGCAAGCATAGCGATGTTCCAGGCGAGGGCTTTTGTGCCGGTAGGTTTATTTTCGCCGAGATATCTCTTACTGTTATTCAGAATGAAGAAGGCGATAAAGGCAATCGGCAGCAACAAGCCGGAAACTGCCGAGGCGGGAATTGCGATCCACGGTCCGATGTGTTTCCACAGCACAACGCCGACGAAGCCCGGCGCGGGAATCAGACACGCCAGGCGATAGCGCCACCCGCCCGGCTCGACTCCGAAGACCTCACAGACCGCAAAGCCGCACACAAGCATGTGCATGGTGATGGAGCTGAGCGCCATCCCGAGCACGCCGAGGCCGAAGATAATTCGCGAGACCAACAGGCTCAGGCCGACGGATTCGAGCATTTTCGCCGCTTCTGTGGGCGGCAGCATTGTGACGCCTTCTTCAAATTCCTGCGGATAAATCGTGCAGCCGGTTGCGATAACCATCAGCGACGTTGCGATGCAGAAAGGCAGCAGCATGCCGCTGAGCAGGTCGAATCTGGAAAGGCTCCGATGCTCCTTGCCCCAGCCGCGAGCCAGCAGCGTGTAGGGGAAAAGAAACGTCGCGTTTATTCCGGTTGCGGCGCTGAATGCAGCCATCACGATGGACACTCCGCGACGGTCGGTGGGAATATGCAGCGGCAGAAAACCCTTAAACAGCGCGCCCCATTCTATGCCGCCTGTACTGACGGCTCTGTAGATCACAACCAGAAAAGCGAGGATTATCATCCAGACCAGGCCCTTGAGGGTCCGCTCGTAGATCCTGATGCCTCTGTGACCGCTGCTGTAGAACCAGACGACGGTGGTCGAGCTGACCAAAACAGCCAGGCCGATTGCCAGCATTACAGCCGTTTGCACGGCCGAAGACGCCGGCTGCCACCCTGTGGCGGCCTTTATCATGTCGTCGGTCATTCCGGCCGCCAGCGCATACTGCGGCAGGTGCCAGATCACCGTTGCGAGCAGCGCCCCGATCGCCCAGCCCCAGGCGACCGCCGGGTGAATGAAACGCTTCATAGCATCAAAGGGGCGGATGCCGGTGGAAAGCGTTTGATACGACATTGCCGCGAACATGACAATCCCCAGCGCCATGGCAAGAGGCTGCACCCACAGCAGTTTATATTGAAGATAAGCTCCGGCAAAGAGCGAGGCCATCGCGCTGCCGCTGCCGAGCACCAGAGCGCTTTGCAGCCAGCCCGGACCGGACTTGGCGGCGTAAAACCGCCACCGTTTCAGAAGTCCTTTGCCCTCGACCTTCTCAAGTTCGGCCTTCTCCTTCGCAAGTACTTCGGGGGCCGACGCAGTGAACATCGGCAGCCCTTTAGCCAGATCATTAGGGTCGATATCGCGGTCGGGCTGATCGTTCATATATAAGTCCTCGTTTATATCTTTTAGCGGATAGCGTATAGCGGACAGGTTAAATCGTCAAGCTCTCATCAATTTGGTCCCTGGAGAAAGTGCTCGAAAAAGGTGTACATCTGCTCGTTCGATTCTTCGGTGGGCCCGTGGCCTTTGCGATTGGACATCGCGACTCTGTTTTCGTATCCGAGGAGATTATTAACGGCTATCGCATGATTGAGAGCCTTCCACCGCTCGGGCCTGTCCTCGGCGCCTCCTGAGACGAGAAAAGGCCTCGGCGCCATCAATGTGTGCAGCTCGTGCAGATCGTGACCTTCACGCACCAGGTCTTTGTAGGCTCCGGTTCGCGGTTTTGTCTCGCTCGGAATGCCTCGCGGCCGCTGCGTGCCGGATTCGTATCCCAGATACCACGGTTCCCAGTAGTTTACGTTAGCACGGCTCTCGTCGAAGACGATGCCGGGATCCGACCATGCCGAGCAGGCGAATTTTTCATACAGGCACGATGCGAACATTGCCCACTTGCCGCCGTACGAATGGCCCACGACTCCGATTCGCTCCGGATCGACTTGCTTCATATTCGCCAAAGCCGTATGACAATTGGCCGCCACGTATGCCAATGCCGAGAGAGGCTGGAACCTGGTGTCACATAGGGGCTTGTACGGAGCTTTCAGACTGCAAAACTCCGGCGTGCCGATCGACATCGTCACAAAGCCGCGTCCAGCCAGTTGGAGTGCGAAGTCTCTGCCTTCTCTGCCCAGCCCGATGCCCGTCTCGGCATCGTAGTAAACCACGAGAACTGCGGGAAAAGGGCCTTCGCCGTCAGGGACGAGTATATAGCCGTCTACGGTCTGTTGATCCGGAGCTATCTCGACCGTTACTTTGTGCTGAGTAAAGTCCTCTCGGCGCTTGCTCGACAGATATTGTACTTCAGGTTTCTCGATCAACGGCGGCCAGGCGCCTATAAAACTCTCCCAAGTTTCGATTATCTCCCGCCGGCGCCGCGACCAGTCGCTCGCTGTTTTGACGAAAGTGCCGTTATTGAATATCAAAGGAGACTTGTAACCTGCGAAATCCCCGGCGTACTCAGCAGGTGGTTTGAAAAGACCAGAAATCCTCTCAAAGCGATCCTGTAGGGTGGGGCTTGCCCCACCGCGGTTGTTTGGTGGGGCAAGCCCCACCCTACGGCCTCCATTGACCGAGATACTACCACCGACCTCCGTCGTATGGAACGTGATGTTGCCGTCGCTGATTTTCGCAGTGATCCGATCGTCCTCGACACGAACATCGGCTCTGTCTACACTTTCAACATCGGCATCGGTCGCAGTCAGCACGTGCAGGAAATAGTCGACCGCCGCCGGTTGTGGCGGCGAGACTTCAATTCGACATTCCGGCCCGGGGCCTGTGTTTCGGCTCGGCGGGTAATTCTTGCCGCCGTAGCTGTATAGCCGGCCTTCTTCGACAAGTTCAACTTGCGGCTCTTTCGGCAGCAGAGTCTGAATAAACAATCGCCCTTTGCCGTTGGTTATCACCAAATCGCGCCCGGCTTTCTTCGGTGTCTTCATGGCCTGGAGAAGCCAGGTCTTCCTGAACTGTGGATTCTTCGAGCGGACCCGGTCAAAGATGGCAAATGTGCCGGGACGCAGAAAGACGATCTGGCGCGTAAAATATTCAAGTTTGTCAGCGCTATAAGCCCGCGTGCAGTCACCGGCCACATAAACATAATCCCCGCGATCCTCAAACGCGAGAATATCGGCTATGTCATAAAGTTCTTCATCTTTGCGCCATGCGTCGGCATCGACAACAGCACCGTTGTGATGAGGCCACGAGTGGTGCTGGCCGCCGTCGTTTCCGGTAACGTTGCCCGCGCGTATTCCGGGCCATTTCTCGAACGGATCTTTAACAAGTATCGTGTTGTGTGCGATTGTCCGCAGGTGGTAGTTAACGTCGTGCTTCGAGCCGAATGAATCGTAGTGGCCACCGTCGCCGACGAGTTCTTTGTGCTTGTAGATCAGAAAATTTCCCACATCGAGGTGCTGATGGGCCGTGAATCTGTCGCCGCACTTGAAGAAGAAGTACGTAGCATCCTCGTCCCAGGAGCTGCGAGCGTAGACATAACCGGGTCCGGGACTATAGTGCGAAAGTCGAAAGCTCTCCAGATCGCCCTTTTCAACGGTTGTGTCGCGCCAGAGAAAATCCTTGTATGCATAGACCCCCACAGCCGAACGCGGCGTGGTTTCGTTAAAGGCGTGAACAACCTGATGGTCCGGATCGTCGCGAAAATAATTCACGAGGATTCGTCTGGCCGAAAGAACTTTATCGCGATCACCGCCGAACACCCGGCCGCCGCCGTCGCCCATCGGGATGGATCGGCGCGAGTTATAAATCCTGATGCCTGGATATGATTCGAACATACTCGCAATTGCGCGGTTTCTGAAAAAGCCCGGAGCGGCGGCGCAGTAATCGAGACCTTCACAACGACGTGCGACTTCACAGAAGAACAACCATTCGTAGAGCCAGTAATTCACATAGTAGCCTTCGGCCCAGCCTCCGCCCCCGCCGGCCAGTTCCAAAGCCGGCGCCGCACGCGTGCGATATTCCTGCTCGAGCGATGCGAGAATCTCCGGGGCGCGCGGATTCTCATAGTAACTCGCATAGCATGCCAGACCGATGCCCCAATGCTTGTAGCCGTACCAGCCGTTGTGGAAAACATGAGTCTCGGAACGAACGTTGGCGTCGACCGTATTGTTCACGTACTCACTAAATTTGGCTCGCTGTTGATCGGTCCAGTAGTCATGGCACAGGTCATAGACTATAGCACAGCGTGCGAGGTCGTGTGCGAATGGAGTGTGGCCCTTTCGGACGGGGGAGTTGACGTATTTCATCGCCATCCCGACGGCACGCCTGCCGAGCTCAGCGTCCCGCTCTATCGCACAGACCAGAGCCATCGAGATCATTTTCGCATGAACACCGGCCTTCCGCCGGCGAGCCACTCTCTCCATGCGCTCGTATGCCTCCGGCCTGAAGCCGGCCAACTCCTGCAAATGTTCCCTCGACCCAAGCAGCCGGGGATGATCTCGTGTCACTGGATGTCTTGCCGCTTCAACAGCACTTGCACACATACCGATGAGATAAAGAGAAGATAAGAAGAAAAGAAGATAAGAAGATGAGAGGACAAGAGAGCACATGTGACATTTGGATATCAGGCGATCAGGGCGGCAGGATGCAGGATAGCGGGTGATCAGGTTATCAGGTGCGCCTCTCATCCTGATAAACTGGTTCCCTGATAACCACTTCCTATCTTCCTGGCTTCTTATCTTCCTCTCTTCGCTCTTGCATGTCGATGAATATATCACGATTCGTCCTCGAGCCATCGCAGATTATCCTCAGTTAGTGTTTCACCGGTCGTAGCCGGCAGTGCTTACCAAAACGGCCCCGACGTTGCGGGCCTGAGTTCGCCGTCCACCGATCTCGGCACCTCTTTGTTTGCTCCGGACGTTGTATAAGGGATTCTTCGCCCCAGCCGGGATTTTCCGTGCCGTCGAAGAACGCTCTGGCACTAAGATAATGGGTTGCCCGTAAAGATGCCAGAGCTTATTTCCCGAATCGGTGCAAACTCGCCGAATAGGAATGCTATTTTTCTTGCAAACTTTCGACATTGGCCTATACTCAAGGGTTTTGAAACTGAATCGGCATGACAGAGCCGGGCAGAATCGGAGAATTTATATGAATTTAGTCAAGTGGTTTAGAAAGAATAACAAGAAGGTCATGGCCGTAGTGGTCATCGTCATAATGATCGGCTTCATCGGCGGTTCGGCGCTGACGACTCTGTTGCAGAGAAGCAACAGGATGCGCGACGTTATCGCACATATGAGAGACCGAGTCAAAGTGCGAGGTGACGACATTTCTGCGGCGGCTCGGGAGCTGGATATCCTGAAAATGCTGGGAGCCGATGCGCTGCTCAGATACCAGGGTATGCAGAATATGCACGGCTTGCTCCTCGGCGAACTGCTTTTTACCGAACGTTCGGCTTCGGCGGAAATGATAAATCGTATCAAGACGATAATCAGACAGAACCAATATAATATCACCGATAAACAACTCAGCGCTATTTACGAACGCCGGGCCCTGCCGGCCCATTATTGGTATTTCCTGCAATACGAGACACAATCGGCCGGCATAGCCATACCAAACGACGAGGCCCAGAGAATACTCGCACAGATAATACCGCAACTGACACAAGGGCGGAGTTATTCCG
The DNA here is from genome assembly GCA_964598225.1 of uncultured Pirellulales bacterium. Taxonomy (GTDB): domain Bacteria; phylum Planctomycetota; class Phycisphaerae; order Sedimentisphaerales; family Anaerobacaceae; genus SG8-4. The sequence goes on along the minus strand of CAZRBG010000028.1, from coordinate 44,014 downwards.
AAGTGATCGGGGCGATAATGAATCGGACGCGGCTTCCGGAAGACAGAATACTCGCTATTTTCGGGAAATTGATGTCGGTAATGCAGTACGCTGAGATCATCTGTTCGAGCCAGGATATAACGAGACGGCAGCTAAGGCATATGACAAGAAACGAGCAGGAGAGCCTGGACGTTGGATACGTCGGATTCGAAGCATCGGCATTCACCGGTAACATGGACGAGCCGACAAAAGAAGAAATGACCGAGCAATTCGACAAGTATAAACATTACTTCGCCGGGCAGTTAAGCGACGACAATCCGTATGGGTTAGGGTACAAGCAGCCCGCCAGAGCACGGCTCGAGTACATCGTCGTCAAGCTCGGCGACGTTAGGACGATAATCGAGCCGCCGACACAGGATGAAATGGGCGTATACTACAACCGAAACAAGGACGAGGAATTCACCGAAGAGGTGCGAACGGACCCGAACGATCCGAATTCGGTGACCACGCGAGTCAAAAGCTATGCAGAGGTAATGGATACTATTGAGAAGACGCTCATCAAGAACCGGATAATGTCCAAAGCAGAGACAATTATCCTGCAGGCCAAAACACAGACCGAACAAGGGCTGCAGGATATGAACGATATGGAAATTGCTGCTTTAACCGCCGAAAAGTATGGGGAGAAGGTCGGGCGTTATGGAACGGTCGCCGAGAACTTGAGTGAAGAAAATGAAATCAAAGTGTACTCGGGCAAGACGGGGATGCTCAGTCCGCTCGAATTTCAGCAGACCGACGAACAGCTTCGGACCCTGTTCATTCGAGGTTACGGGCGCAACCAGGTCAGATTGGGCCGCGTTGTGTTTGCCGTGAAAGAACTGGGTGCAATCGAACTGAGTGCATTTGACGCACCAGCGCCGAGAATGTACGAAAACACCGGGCCGGTGAGAGATTATATGAGCGAGTATGGAGACATTTCTGAAACTATCATGGCGCTCGTCCGTGTGGTCGAAGTCAGAAAGGCTTCGCCGCCGGACAGTGTAGACCAGACCTTCAGAACACACTCGTTTGTCTTCGACCCGAACGAGAAGCAGGATGAAGAGAATATCTATTTGGTTAAAGAACAAGTGGCCGAAGATGTAAAGAAACTCGCCGCCATAGATACGGCAAAAACCACTGCGGATGGTTTTATAGCTCAAGCCGCCGAGGGCGACTGGCAGAGCGCGCTGGAGAACGTCAACAAGCAACATAAACAAGAATACGGAAAGGACGCGAACGAGCCCGATCCTTTTGCTATCCAAAATCGCAGGGGATTGAGAAGAATATCGGCCGCAACGCTTAATACGTTGGCCCTGCACAGACAAGGAGATCCTGCCGGACAGTTCTCAATGTACGACGTAGAGAGAGAAAAGCGTTTGGCGGATAAGCTTTTTTCGCTTGTGCCTCGTGACAAGACCACGACTGACGAACTGCCTTTGGTCATGGAATTCAAGCCGGAGATGAGTTACTACGCTCTTAAGAGTATCTCGGTCAACCGGTTGTGGAAAGAGCAATACGAGGAGTCCAAGGTTTCGAGATTGTTCGACGAGGAGTATATCCGTTCCCAAAGTTTAGCAGCGGTTCATTTTAATCCTGAGAACATTCTGGAACGTCTTGAGATCGAATGGGTTCGTGATGATGAGGAGCCGGCCGACACCAACGAACCGAATGAATCGGAGGCCGCATCGTAATGGCGCGACGTTCGAAAGAAGGGCATGTCGTTTTTCTGCTGGTTGTAGGGCTGCTGGGCTGGTTTGTGCCGGGCGCAGGTCACATCATGCTCGGAAAGAAAAGACACGCGGCCGTCATATTTGTGACTATTGCCCTGACTTTCGGCGTTGGATTGTACATCGGTTCGATCGGTGTTATCAATCCGATCGGGGCCAAGCCCTGGTACGTAGCGCAGGTTATGAACACCCCCGCCGTGGCGGCGCTGGGACAGATGACCAGGACCGGCGATTACCCCGTATACGGCAGGCCGGGTGAAATCGGCCAGATATATACGAGCATAGCAGGTTTGCTGAATCTTCTGTGCATTGTCAATGCTGTGTATCTGGCTCACCTGGGCCCAAACGAAGACGTCGGAGACTGACATGGCGAAACTTGGTTCCCTGTTGCTGGCAAACTTCACCGTACCCGAAAACATCGGCGTAACCCCCCAGTCCATGCTGTGGTTGCTGCCGCTGGTGGCGGCGATAGCGATTGTCTACAAAGCGACGAAGGTGCCGAAAATCAAGGCAGTCGGTTTCATCCGGGAAAGTGCGGTTCTTTTCGGCTCGATTGTTGTTTTCATGGTTGTTACAGCGCTGGTTTTATGTGCCGCGGCATGGCTGATTACGGAGTGACCGCCGATATTCAGTACATCTCATCTACCGCGGCTTTTTCCAGTACATCCAACTCCACAAGAGCGTTAAAAGCGGCCTTTTGCTCGGCCTCTTTCTTGTTCGTGCCCCACGCGCTCGAGAAATGTCGGTCGTTGATGACCACGCCAAGCTCAAAACACTTGTTGTGATCCGGGCCTTTCTCATCGAGCAGCACGTAAGAAGGCGTGGCATTGAACTGGTCCTGGGCGTATTGCTGCAGCAGCGATTTGAAGTTGCCCTGGGCCTGTTCGGCGTCCGCCTGCTCTATCAATGGGTCGAACGCCTTCAATATGAATTCTCGAGCGGGCTCGAGACCCCCGTCTACGTAGATAGCTCCGATGACAGTCTCCAGCACGCCCGCGGCGAGAGAACCGGACAAGGCGCGATTCGAGACCATGCCCTTGCCGACCTTTAGAAATTTCTGAAGACCGAGCCGTGCGGAAACACGGGCGCACGTCTCGCGCGAAACGAGCTTGCTCTTAATCTTTGTCAGGTCGCCTTCGAGGTAACCGGAAAACCTCTCGAAAAGGGCCTGGCAAACCACAATGGCCAGAACCGAGTCGCCGAGGAATTCGAGCCTTTCATTACTCAAGAGACGATCATCGACGGCAGAGGAGTGAGTCAATGCTTTGCTTAACAAATCCTTGTCGGAAAAGGTATAACCTATTTTCTGCTCGATTCGCTGCTGAGCTTCTTCGTCCATATCAACTGACCATCTGCAAACTGGCCAGGGCGACAAACTTGTCGTCGGCAAACTCGAAAATACCGTCAAGGCCGGTCACTGTGAATATGCCTCGGGTCGCCGCCGCTACGCTGCAGAAGACAAGTCGATGCCCACAGTCCGATAGCAATTTGCGAAGCTTGAGGAGCTTGGAGATACTCGAAGAGGTGATGATATCGACGTTGGAGAAGTCAATCACCACTTCGCAGTCGCCTCTGTCGCGCACCATTTCGGTGACCGCCTTAAGTTCGTCTCCCGTTTCCGGTTCCTGGGGTAAGTCCACGAGAATAATGTCCTCAGACCAATCTTGTATCCCCATGTTAATCTCCTTTTCATTACAAAACCCAAATGTCTTTGCTGTTTTATCGGCAGAAGTCCTGGCCGAGTTGAATAAGAAAAACCGGTCTTGGGCTATTTAAGCCTGCCGGCAGCGGCCCGAATCAATACGAAAACTTCGGAAAGCTCCCGTTGCAGAGTAATATCGGGCCTCGACCCGACGGTTTCACCATATCAACTGTTTCAAGCGTTATTTTATACGGACCTTCGGCACATTTATACATCGTATTCAAAGATTAACAATATTTCTCGTATTTCAAAATACTTGCCGGCTCGAGCCATAATTCCTGTCGACAACCGGCGGAGTATCGACAAGCCGAAAACCAGCCCCGCCCGATCCGGCCAATCTCCTTCTACCACTTTTGGGGTAAATTGGCTTTGTTTTGCATTTTTTCGTTCCGCAATAAGGATCCCGCAACACGCTATACGAAATGAATTGGGTTTGTTTTGCAATTTCCTTCACGCAATACGCAATACGCAGCACGAACAGATTGGCTTTGTTTCGCATTTTTTTGCTTCCCGCCGGCAAGTCCGCCCGCTGTCATTCCCGCGGAAGCGGGAATCCAGACGAATTGGCTTTGTTTCGCATCTTTTTCCTTGCCGCAGGCGTGGTCCCCGCCGCAAGGCATCCCCGGGCGAGAGCGCAGCCGAGGCAGCAGGATCAATATTCAATAGCCAATAGTAATTATTCAATGACAAGGCCCCCTGAATTCCCGATTACCTGATTTTCCGCATTATATTTCACTACCTGCATATTATACCATAATATTACCTAAAAATCAAATAAAAACCACCGATTTCACGGATTTTCACTCTTTTTGGTTAACCACGAAGACAAGTAATATAAATAGACATTCAGTATCAAGACTTCGTGCTTCTTCGTGCCTTCGTGGTAAAAAAAAATCTCTCCTGAATCCCCGATTCCGATCCCTGAATGCGGTTTTTCTATCTTTTCCCCAAAAAACTTGAAAAATCGCGATTTTTATCGTCTACATTTGGGGTCGAGAAACGCCTTTATGTATAGAATGGGCAGAATATGACAAGATTAACCAGGATTTTGCTTCGGACATGTAGTTTTCGGCGTATAAGGGTAACTACTTATTTTTGATAGCATTTTAAACTATTGCTTGACACAAGATAGAACAAAACGATACGATATGAACATCAGGACGATATCCGGGACGAGAAAAGATGCAGGTGTTTTTTTCATATATAGAAATAGCTGTAGGGCATCTTATGGACGACATCGGAATTGGAGGAGCATAAGATTGATGAGGCGAAGAACCGTAAAATGTACCGCACACCTTTAATTCTCCGCCTTTAATTCTCCCGTTGCGCACGTAGTTGCCACCGACGGACTTGAGCAGGTCGAGGTGCTCCTCCAGGCCGACGGGGTGGTTGAACAGGTTATCCTGCCACGAGCCGCCCAGCAGCAAAACCGGTTCGTCTTTGTATTGCCGGTAGAACGGATTGGCTTCATAAGGTCGTATGCGGGCGGAGTCATCTGCTAACGCCACAATGCTGCTCCAAGACACGATCATGGCCGATACAACGATCATGTGAATCTGAGACACTCGGCGGTTTTCTCTACGCATTTCCTGCTCTCATAATTCTACTTTGCCCGAATGAGATTTCGAAGACGAGTTACCGGTCCGCGTCACCTGCTTTTTTGTAAGCACCCGCAGCAATGGCCTTCCATGCAGCACTGATGTTCTTGTAATTCCCATACGAGGTATTGGGATCTGCGTCTTTGATAAGGTAAAGGTTATCTTGTCTTTCAACACTTTTCACATAACTCAGATGAAAAATGAGCATCATCACACCGTCAGCATCCTGCTGATGGCCGCGCTTAAAGCAGGAACCACCGTTTTTAATCAACCATGAGTAGCGTGAATCCAAAGCTTTGCAGTTAAAATTCGCGCCTACCGTGCTGATACGGTCGGAACCTCCGCAGGGGTGGATGGTAGGGCACATGATGATGTGCGCACCCGATGATTTCACGGCCTTAAACTCAGACGGGTCTTTTTTTTCATGATACCCCATTCCATCAAAAGATTTGCCACCCGTGAAAATCTGGTAGACATAGCAGTACTTTCTTTTACTGGAATTTGCCACCATAAGTCCTTTTGAAAGGTAAGCGTACCATCCACCGTTAAAAATGAGAAGGGGATCGCTTGCCGTTGAGTTATTGATCTCGGTCTTTATCTTGTTTATTGCACTTGAGCCTGGGAGTACACTACTAGGGAGATTGAGTAAACAGGTTTTGGCTTTTTCAAGTGTAGGCGCCATTAATTTTGCCCGGTCATCATCGCACCCCATGGCAGCCAAAAGGCTAATGAGTCCCGCATCGGCCGCGCGATATATGGCCATTCCAGTAGGAACATCATTATCGTCGCTATTTATGTATATGACGCGGTATTTCTGATGGTTCCCATCAATGTCGGGTAATGAGGCTGCTAACAGTGTGGCTGCACCAAACAGCACTATCATTGCTACTCCTGGTATATTTCTCATGAATAAACCTCCGTATGGCCTTATCGTTGGCCTTATGGGCAACAGTCCGTATCGTGTGTTGTACTGTTGTACCTCTTTTATTGATTCCCGCACAAGGGACTCAGGGTATTCATCTTCCCAAAAACTTCATGGATACTGCCATAATCGTCATAAAGCCTCCGCATTTTGTCTACGAGCTTCTCCTGGTACTCTCGGATATGGTCGAGCTTAGAGTGGTAGCGGGGCATGCCCGGTATCCAGTCGAAGAAGCGATGCCGATCCTGGCCCGGATGGGCCGCACTGGTCCAAGTCGAACTTGCCGTCCACCTGCTTGTAGGCGAAGACGTTACCGGCATTGCGATGGCTCATCACGTTGCGGACGTAGCTGCCGCCGACGGACTTGAGCACGTCGAGGTTCTTCTCCAGACCCACGGGGTGGTTGAACAGGTTGTCCTGCCACGAGCCGCCCAGCAGCAAAACCGGTTCGCCCTTGTACTGCCAGTAGTGAGGATTGGCTTCATACGGCCGGATGCGGTCAGACTCATCTGCCAACGCCGCACCATGATCGCCGCTGAGTATCAATGCCAACGCGACCAGCATCGCAGGCTGACATAGTGGGCTCGTTCGTGCACGCATTCTCCTGTCTCCTTCCTATATCGATGTCTCATTGCACATAAAAGCTGTTGATACTGCCCGGATCCAACGTGACGCGCATCCCCTCTCCTGCTTCCTTCACAGGCCGTGATTGATAGTAGCTCCCGGCTGCCGAACGAATCCAGTGCATCGGCTTGTCCGGCAGCCCTTCAACCAGAACGGTCACCTCCTCGTCGGAGACATTCTGAAGGATCATCGTAACGCGGTCCTTGGCTGGCCCCTTCGCAGCGATCGCCAAGACGTTCGGCACATCCGAGTCCGCTTTGACCAGGATGCTGCCAGAGGTGAATTGTTCATGGAAATGCCGGGCGGCAAATCGATAGGGGCGACGTTCGTTGGGGGCGTCATCGTACCACACCAGCGTACCCGCCGCCCGCGCGAGCGCATAGATCTTGTGAAACAGTCTGCCGGCTTCGATTGCGTGGGACCATTGAGATCTATCGTCTCGTTTCCAGAACTGATTGTCGTAGTCGCACTCACCGCAGAAGGCTGGAAGACCCGTCGAAGCGACCCATTGACCCCATGCTTGCAGTTCAGCATCGTGTCCCGATTGAAACCAGTAACCATGAAAATCGAATCCGCTGACATAGTGCCTGACACACGGAGCATCCAGGACCTGTTTCGCATAGTTCAGCTCGGAGGGATATGGTTTGTGAACCGCGATGAACCACGTCGTCGTGAGTCCGTATTGCTTGAAACGTTCTCCGGTTTTGCGGATGAGGGCGGCCTGTTCCTCGGCGGTCAAGGCGATCTGATAGCCGCCCCAGCCATTTTCGCTTGCAATAGACGGTTCGTTCATGGAGACGTACGCGGGCTCCACCTGGTAGTGATCTCGAGCGCGAAGCAGATAGGTCGTAATCGACTCGGCGAGTTCGTCCAGATCGTTGATTCGCCGCTGGGCATCACGCTGCGGATTGCTCACGAGCCAGTCGGCCACGTCCCAGACCGCGAGCCACAACCGTGACTCACCTGCTTGAAGGGTCTGAAGCCGAACGAACGAATTCGTCACGGGATCTGTATCGCCAAAGTTGCTCCACTCAATACGATCTGCCCGGTCGTTGTCATTTTCCGGCTCCCACTCGGCGAGAGGCATTCCCACCCGAACGAGGTCATGAGCCAAATGGTCCATCATCACCTCGAATTTCGACGGCAGTACATCGTCTCCGCCACCGCGATGCAAGCCTTCTAGATTTATGCCATTAGAAACGATGCGCTGGCGCTCAGCATCCAACTCCACCGTGACGGTTTGTGCGAGCGCAGCTTGTTTCACACAACTCATGATGAACAGGAGGATGCAAACACTACAACGCCATTTCACTGGAACTACAGATTGAATTTCACTCACATGTAATGAATTCACTTTCTTTTCCTCACTGCTGGGGCCACAAATTGGACTGCCCTTGCAGGATGGTCACGGTCATTTTTCTACCGATCATGCGTGCAATACCGATAGGTAAGACAAGGCTTTGCCATCCTACACAACTATCTGGATTTCGGCAACAATTTCCTGACATCTCGTTAGTGGTGGAGAACCGTTACCCGCTATTGATAGGACATTGAACAGGTTGACATGGCCCTGCCCTCCCATCCCGATCAGGCCCGGAGTGATCTTGTCACTGGGCACCGTGTGCCCCTTTCCCGCGAGGACGCGCCGGGAGAATTAAAGATATCCGGTACATTTGTACGAACTTTCATGCTGTCGTCTTAAGGCGTTAAATCCAAACTTAATTGGTGCGAAGCATCTCACCCTACGTTTTTTGGCCGTGTTAGTCAGTGTCTGAGTTTTGACGGGATAAGAGGATAAGGCGATTAAACACTTCGAAGCAAGGCTGTGGTTAATGTGCGCGCGGCTTTTTTTTTTGGGATTCAGTGTGGTTGCTCAGAAGTCGTACCTCAACTGGAGTCCGAATACGTTGTCTTCGCTGCGGTCAACCCGGCTTGCGAAGTTTGCGTAAGCGCCTGCTGTGATCGCCTCGTCGATCGAAAAATTTAAGGACATTATGAACCAGTCTTTTTCGCGCGTGACAAGATCGTAGCCGCTTATGGTCAATGGATCGAGGAAGTTGGGTTTCTGTCTGTATTCGGCGCCGAGTGTCAGCTCATCCGTAAGGAAAGCGACAACACTGCCCTCGAAGGTGGTGCTCCTTTCGCCCGCGAAGCCGAGAAGGCCGGTTTCGATTGCGTCGCCGTTGCGAAGCCCCGCCGAGACCATCAGCGGCCATGGTAAAATGTCGTATATCATTTCACTGGCTACTACGGTGAATTCCGCTCCCCGACTGTGATCCGAACCGACCCGATCCAGCAGGCCGCCTATGGCCGGGATAATTGTAGTGTCCTCGTCGAGTTCGGTCTGGCTTTCGTTCCATTTCACGTGCGCGCCGAACGTAATAGCAGGCATCCAGGGCAAATTGAAATCGCCTTCCTGAATCGCCATATAACGCAGATTCAGATTATGCACACCGACGTGCTGGTTGATAGTTACTCCGAGAGCGTTCTTGGCGTCGTCGGTCAGGCCTCCGAGTCCCAGTCGCTCGTAGGCATAACCAAGCTCCATGAATCCGCCGATGTTCTCGATAACCGCGAAAGACTCGAAATCTTTCTCGGCGAAAAACAGCGCAGTAGCCGAGAAACTCGGCGCGCCGAAGATTTCCCACCCTTTAGCCGGATTGATCAGATACGCAGTGTTCGTGATCAGCACACCGCTGTTGCCTTCGATGTTATGGGAAGGAATTGGAGGGCTGGCATAGACCACACGAGAGAATAAGACGATGACCGTCAATACGATCAAATGTTTTAGCTTGTGAGGCATATAAAAGAGTACCTTAGTTATACACATTCGTCGGTATCGTAGCCCCGAGCGTGGTCAAGTGAGAAGGTCCGGCCCCCGGTAAACTTCGTTGTTTTTCATGCCGGTGGCGCATACGGAGCGCCGCCTAACCGACATTTTTCTATCGGCACGCGGCGGGCAGGACTTAATGCGGCAATCGTCACGGACCTTTGGATCTTCGGCAGAGCACAATCCCGGCTCGTCTTGTAGCGTTCCGACTGATGTTATCGAGGCCTTACGGCTGAATTTCACTTCTTTCATTCGTACCGCCACTTTACGATCCAGGGGTCTTCGGTCCGTTTCTGGAAGGTCTTCAATTTAGATTTGAGTTCGTTGAGCACCCTTTGGTGACCGGGATTATCGGCCAGATTCTCAACCTCGTGCGGATCGTTTTCCAGGTCGTACAGCTCGAATTCCGGCCTGTGCAGATACGCCTCGACCGTTCGCTTGCCGTAGTATTTGTTGCCGCCGTTAATCGTAGCCTGCCAGGTCGCCGAGGCCCAAAGATCGCTGGCGAACGGGTAATCCAGCCCGTAGGCGATGTTCCAGATAAGCTTGTACTTGCGCTGCCGTACTACGCGCATCGGATAATACATTGTTATCTCGTGGAAAGTGTGTGAGGCGTAGGTTTCGTCCCAGCCTTTCGGATTCTCCTGATCGAGCACAGGTCTGAACGAGCGGCCCTGGAGCGAATCGGGCCCGGGCAGCGCCCCCGCATAATCGAGGATCGTAGGCGCCAGGTCCGCGAAGTTGACCAGAGCATCGCAGGCAATGCCGCGCTTCTTCTGTCGAGGGTCGCGCACGATGCAGGGCAGGTTCATACCGGGCTCGTACAGTGTCGTCTTTGCGCCGGCGAAGGCGACGCCGTTATCGGAGATGTAGATGACAACCGTGTTGTCGTATTTGCCGGCTTGCTTGAGATTGTTTATCAGTCGGCCGACCCCCTGGTCCACGCGGGAGACCGACTGATAGTACTGCGCCAATTCTGCGCGGCACTCGGGCAGGTCCGGCAGAAACGGCGGGACTATGACGTCTTTCGGATCGTATTTGACCTCGTCAACACCGGGGTAGCCGCCCTGTGGCCGATTGCCGAACCGGTCCGGCTTGCCCGGCAGGTCGTTTGCCTTGCCGCCGCCGCGGTGCGGATCGCTCGTGCAGAAATACAGGAAGAAGGGCTTGTCATCGTTGCCGCTGATGAACTCCCGGCAGTTATCCGCCATCTGTACCGGACTGCGGCTGTTGCCGCGAAGGGCGACGTCGAATTTGTAGACCTCCTGCGGCGCGACGTGGTACTTGCCGATGCGTGCCGTGTGATAGCCCGCTTCGGCAAGCAGGACCGGCAGCGATTTTATGTCCGGGAAGGTGATAAAGTGGTGATAGGAATGCTCGTGTCCGTACTGGCCGTTGGCGTGGTTGTACATGCCGGTGAGAATCACCGACCTGCTGGCGCTGCAACTGGCCGTAGTGCAAAAGGCATTGGTGAAGCGCACGCCCTCGGCTGCGAGCGAATCCAGGTTCGACGTCTTGATGATCGGATTGCCGTAGCAGCCCAGCGCGTCGCGCCCGTGGTCGTCGCTGACGATCAGGACAATATTGGGCCTGCTTTCCTGCCTGGCAAATGCGTTTGCTGAAACAAGTGTCGAGGCGCCAACGGCACAACTCTTCATAAAACTTCTTCGGGTTATCGATCCATCATTCATAATTCCCGTCTCCAGTGGTGTTAAGCCCTTCGTTTGACGCCGGCGGAGACCTCTTTTTCCCATGCCGCCAGCTCATCTTTGAGTTCCTTGAGGATTCGCGGCTGCTTTTCGGACAGGTCGTTCTTTTCAGCGATATCCTCGTCGAGATTGTACAGGGTTTTCTTTTTGTTTCGAACGAGCAGCTTGCAGGGGCCTTTGCGGGCCGCTTTTTGATTCCTGTAACGCCAGAAGACAGTTCGATCCGGCAGTTTCTCACTCTTCGTCATCATTCCGAGCAAATCGACTCCGTCGAGTCTCAATCCGGCGGGCAATTTCGCTCCGGCTATCGCAACCATAGTGGCGAACAGATCCATCCCCATAACCGTTTGATCGGTGGTTGTGCCGGGCTTAATCATGCCGGGCCAGTATGCGATAGCCGGTACGCGGTGGCCGCCTTCCCAGAGGCTGCCCTTATAGCCCGACAGCACCCCGTTCGAGCCTCTCTTGTTCGCTCCGTTGTCCGAGCAGAAGAAGATGAACGTCTTTCGCTCCAGACCCAGCCGCTTGACGGCATTTACGATACGGCCGATCCCGGTGTCCATCACCTCGACCATTTCCTTATAGGTCCGAGTAATCTCCTCGCCCCTGGCTTTCTTGCCCTTCTTGCCGCCTGGTAGTCGCTCCGGCGGATCGTTTCTGCCCTGATATGGAGAATGCGGTGCCTCGTGCGGCAGGTAGAGACAGAAAGGCTCGTCCTCGTGGCGTTTTATGAAGTCTACACCGTGCTTTGTGATCAGGTCCGTGGTGTAGCCTTCTTCGGGGACTTTTTCGAGATTCTTCCACCAGTCGTCGTATCCGGCGCCGTCGATATGGGAGTGATAATCGACATTACCGCTGACGTAGCCTCGGAATTCATCGAATCCCTGCCGGGCCGGGTTGAACTCGACGTTGTAACCTAAGTGCCATTTGCCGAAAAGTGCGGTCGCGTAGCGGCGTCTTTTGAGAACCTCGGCGAACGTTGTCTCTTTGAGCGCAAGTCCCGTCTGCCTGGTCGGCCCTTTCGCATAGACAACGCCTTCGATGCCGGATCGCTGCTGGTAGCGCCCTGTCAGAAGCGCTGCCCGCGTCGGGCTGCACACCGGGCAGTTGGAATGATAATCCGTGAACTTCATGCCGCCCCGTGCGAGCGCATCGAGATTGGGCGTCCTGATTTTTGCGCTGCCGTAACAGCCGATATCACCGTAGCCCAGATCGTCGGCCATTATCAAAATAATGTTTGGCTTTTCCGGGGCCCTTGAGCGAGCTTCGGCTTGCCCTTTGTCCATTAACATTCCCGCCGCCCCGGCAGCAACAAATTTCACAAATTCCCGTCTATTCATGTTGTCGCCCATAGTCAAAACTTTCTATTGCTCGATGACGTTTACGAGGCCGGCGTCTATGTATTGGCCGCCGGTGGTTTGGCGGCAGTGGATGGCTATGCAGTTTGTGCCGGTTTTCAGCGCCTCTATCGCATCTTCGTTCAATGTCGCTCGGACGTAGCTGGTCGTGTAGCCTTCGAGTTTTGCTGCGAGTTTGCCGTTGATGTACACTTCTGCGTCCTCGTCGTGGTGGATTGACAGTTGCGGGCGGTCGAGTTTCGCGTTTCTAAGCTCAAATGTTCTGCGCAGCCAGATGTCCGAACCATTCCACTCAGTGCGCACGGCGGCGCCGGGTGTGCCTTTTGTGCCGAAGCCGCCTTTGCCGGATTGCCAGGTCGAATCGTCGAAGTTTGATTTCTGCCATCCGTCGCGGGGCTTGCTCGTTGTGTATTTCCATGTTTGCGGGTGAGTCTGTGAGGTCGGGACGATTGTCTTGATAACCGGCGGCGGCAGATACAGGCGTTTGTTAGCCGCGGCGACTTTTTCGGCGTCCATCTTTATTATCGCCCGGTCGTAGGTCATCAGGCCGTTGACCTCGATTTCCACATCGGTCGTCTGCGTATGCACCGCCGCGGCCAGGCCTTCACCGATGAGAGATCGCAGATTCTCGATCAGACTCACGTACGCTTCGGTAAGCTCGTCTCGCGTTTTGTAGCTGCGGTATCCCCAGTTTTTCTCGTCCTGCCAGGTGTGTCCTTTGATAGGAAGCCCCAGGCCGCCGAACTCGCCGAGCACTGCGGCACGATCTTCCTCAACCGGCGGCGCCGCCGGGCCGGGGTATCTATGAATATCGTGCACGTCGCCGACGCCCCGGTCGGCCCACCCGCTCGCGTTGTTGACCAGTCTGGTGGGATCGAGCTTCTCAATCAGGTTCACAATACGCGGCGTATCGTACTGGCCCCAGCCTTCGTTGAAAGGAACCCACATGACGATACTCGGATGATTATAGAACGTGTTGATGACTCGCGTCAATTCCAGCTCGAACTGCCCCGCCGATTCTTCGCTGCGATCCAGGTCCGAATCGCTGCCGCGAATGTGCCTGTCGCCGTTTGGCATATCCTGCCAGACCATCAGGCCCAGCTTATCGCACCAATAATAGAACCGGTCCGGCTCAACTTTGACGTGCTTGCGCAGCATGTTGCAGCCCAGCTCTTTCAGAACCTCGATATCGTATCGCAGCGCTTCATCACTCGGCGCGGCGTACAATCCATCAGGCCACCAACCCTGATCCAGCGGCCCGAACTGGAACAACGGCTTGCTGTTGAGAAAGAGTCGATTAATCCCGTTTTCATCCTTTTCTACAGAAATTTCGCGCATGGCGAAATAGCTCTTGACCTCATCCACAACCTTGTCGTCCCTGAGCACAGTGACCGTCAGATCATAGAGGAATGGTTCGCCCGGGCTCCAGAGCCGCATTCGGGGAACTCCCACCGTGATGCTATCGGTAGTTTGCCAAATATCTGGCTCGACGACAGCAGTGGAGAGCCAGTCCCCGTCTGCAGCTACCCGAGCCTGTATGGTGCAGCCGTCCAACTGCCGGCCTTGTATCACGATACCCAGCCTTTCCCGATCCAAATCGGGCGTTAGCACAAGTCGACGCAGATGCGTATCGGGCACCGGTTCGAGCCAGATGGTTTGCCAGATGCCGGTTACTGCGGTGTACCAGATGCCGCGTGGGTTGCGGACCTGTTTGCCGCGAGGTTGGGTGCCGGCGTCGGTCGGGTCCCAGACGCTCAGGACGATCTCCTGCTCGCCGTTTTCTTTCAAGGCATCGGTTATGTCGAAGGTGAAGGGGTCGTACCCGCCTTTGTGATTGCCGACTTCTTTGCCGTTTATCCAGACTGTCGCGTCCCAATCGACCGCGCCGAAGTGCAGCAGGATACGTTCTTTGTCCCAGTTGTCGGGAACCTCGAACGTGCGGTGGTACCATAGGCGATTGTCCGGGCCGACCGATTTCATTACGCCGGACAGCGCCGACTCGACCGGGAACGGCACGAGAATCTCGCCATCGAATTCTTCCGGTTGTTCCTGTGCTTTCGGCCGGATGGCGTATTCCCACAGTCCGTTGAGGCTCAGCCAGTCCTCGCGAACCATCTGCGGGCGGGGGTATTCCTGGTGGACTTTTCTCGGCGTGACCTGCCTGCCCCATCTGGTCGTGAGCGGGCCTTTGGCAGGCTGCCAGGCGGCGGTCGATGACGAGCACAGAGACAATACCAAACAGATGAACAACATGGGCAACGAGCGCCTGAGGTGCAAGTTGCCCATCCTACCGACCACTGTAAGGATTGCCATCTTGGGAATATGCCGGTTTCGGAGGCGATTCAGTTGCATTCTCATAGTCCCTTCAAATAGACCACGTTCTGTTGTATTTCGGTCCATGTTTCCCCTCTTTCAGGGCATGGAAATCGTGCAGTCAGGATAAAGGGTATGAGCCGGGTTTGCAATACAAATCGCCCGACAGCGAGTATTGACTATCAACGCGCCGGCACAGAACCGACGCGCGCAAGTCTAATAATCATATGCAATAGACAATAGTCAATTCTCAGTCTGTTACTTCGACCTGCGAGAGGCCGTCGACGAGCATGTTGTAGACCAGAATCGCTTCGCCGTTAAACATGCGGATGCACCCCCGCGAGCCTGCGGCGCCGATCTGGTCAGGTTCTTTCGTGCCGTGGATGCCGAAGCCCTGCCGCCCCTTGGCTTCTCCGCGAAGTCCTTCGAGGGCCATCCATCTCGATCCCAGCGGGTAGTTAGGGTCTTCCGGCTGATAGAGCTTTCCCGTATCAGGATCGCGCCAGACGGTGGCATGGGCTTTTCCGCCGGGCCGCAGACGCCACAGGCCCGTTGGTGTTTCCCGGCCGGGCTTGCCCAGGCCGACGGTAAAGCTGCGAACGTATGTATTCTGAAGATATATGTCCATCTTGAATGTGGAACGGTATACCTTCGCGTGGAAAGGACCGTGGATTACCTTAATCGTTTGTCCGGCCTGCAGCGACCGGGGATTACGAATGTTGTTGATTTCCATGAGAATCTCATACGGAACCTTATGTTCTTTGCCGATCACTTCGAGTATGTCGCCGGGTTTGATCCGGTAGTTTTCGCAAAGCGGATCGCCCGGCAGGACGGTTCTGCTGAACAGCCACCTGTTTGACAGCTCGGAGAGCTGCTGTTTGACGTACTTCTTCTGCTCGGCGCTCAAAGGCATCCGCAACGCCTGATTTAGTGTTTCACGAGCCTCGAGGTACCCGCTGGAACCCTGGTTGATCAGGTCCGCCGCCTCGGCTATCAGCGTATCTGCCTGCGGATTAGGCTCTCCCGGAGAAAACGTCTCTATCTCCATCTCTGCGGCAACCGTCGGCAGATTTGGCTCGGCCTCAGTCAAATTCACCACCTCCGGCAGCGGTTCCGGCTCTGTATTCTCGGTTACGGATAAAGTTGCCATATTTGGTTCAACCGGTTCCGATTGCTCGGCTGCGAGAGTCTCGTTGGCGTCGGGTAAGTCAGAAGCAACCATATTAGGCTCGACGGGATAGTTGTTCTCGGCGGGCATGCCTTCATCTTCGGCATCAGCGCCGAAAGGCCCGTACATAAAAGCAATAATCAAAACTACAGCGAGCAGGGCTAAAACTGTGTATGTCCGGTTTCGGGCTCTTTTTCTGGCCTGAGGGCCATAAGGATGTCGAGCCATTGTAATCTCCTTTCGAATACTGATCGGTTACTGCAAATTTGCAGATAAAGCCTGTCTAATTGAAATAAGTTACTTGCTCGTCGGTGACGAGCATATCGACCGATATATCATGATCGGTAGTAGGTATCGAATCGAAAACTTGTTCTTCGTATCCCAGGCAGCATTTTACGGCTTTCAGTTCCGGGTGGGCGAAGAACCTGTCGTAGTAAGCCCCTCCCCGTCCGAGACGATTTCCCTTTTTATCGACTCCCAGCATGGGCGTTACTACCATGTCGATCTCGCCGAAAGGCACCGGCACGCCCGATATCGGATTGCGCAGGCCGGAGGCGGAAGTGGAAAAACCTGTCTCGAGCGAATTTATCTGTACTGCTATCATGTGTCTCTGCTGCCAGGATATCTTGGGCACGGCTACTACCTTTCCAAGCTGCCATGCGTGAAGTATTACCTCGGAGGTGTCCACCTCGTGGGGCAGGGATACGAACATCATCACCGTCGAGGCTTCCTGGAACTGCGCTGTCGAGACCAGATTTTCAGATGCCTTTCGGCTCTTCCGGCTTCTCTGCTCGGGACTGATCGCGAGCAGGCAATCCATTATCTTGCGGCGCAACTGAGCCTTGTCCATTTCTTCGATTATCCTTAATCTACGGCGCTGTCTTAAACAGGTTCGCTATTTTGTAGCAAGGTTTGCAGCTTTTGTAAATACCGCTTCGTATCTTTTTCGCGACCGCTGTCTTTGGGTACGTAATATTTTTTCTCGAATCCTTCAGGCAGATACCTTTGCGGCACGTAGCCGCCTTTGAAATCATGAGGATATTTATATTCGGCTCCGAATCCGGCCTTTTTCGCGGCCTGATAATGACTGTCCTTAAGATGTTTCGGCACCCGCCGGATCGGCTCGCTCTTTACGTCGGAGGCCGCCTTCCAGACAGCGGAAGCCGAGGCGTTTGATTTCGGCGCACATGCGACGTAGATCGCTGCCTGAGCCAGCGGCAACTGGGCTTCCGGCAGGCCTACAAACTCGGATATCTGAACGGCTGCGGCCGCCAGCACCGTTGCCATCGGGTCGGCGTTGCCTACGTCTTCGGCCGCACAGACCGCAATTCGCCGGGCGATAAACCGCGTATCCTCCCCACCCGCCAGCATCCTGGCGAGCCAGTATACAGTAGCGTCGGGATCGGAGCCGCGCATACTTTTCTGCAGCGCGCTGGCCAGATCGTAGTGCGTATCGCCCGTGCCGTCGTAATCTATCGTCTTCTGTTGTATCGACTGCTTTGCGACTTCGAGATTAAATTTTATGCTTTGTTTGCCGCTGCCGTCATCGGTGTCACTTTCGGATCTGCGGGCGGCCTGAGATAAGACGCCGATTTCGAGAGCCGTTAGAGCTTTCCGGGCATCTCCGTCGCTCATCACGGCCAAGAATTTCAAAGCCTTTTCGTCGGCTTCGATATCGTATCGGCCCAGGCCCCGTTCGGGATCGGAAATCGCTGTCTTGAGCAAATGTAGCAGATCGTGCTCGCTCAGCGGTTTGAAGCGGAACACCGTGCTGCGGGAAATCAGAGGCGAGTTGACCGAGAAATACGGGTTTTCAGTAGTGGCACCTATGAGGATCAACACTCCCGCTTCGACGTCGTCGAGCAGAACGTCCTGTTGTGCGCGGTTGAAACGATGTATCTCATCGATAAACAGCACCGTCCTTTGATTGCCGGTTGCGAGCCTGTCACGAGCGTTTTCGCTTATGTGCCGAACGTCCTTGACACTCGCTGCGGGCGCGCTGAGGTAATGGAATTCGGCCCTGGTGTGATTTGCGATTACCGTCGCCAGCGAGGTCTTGCCCACGCCGGGCGGGCCGTAGAATATCAGGCTGGTGAGTGCGTCTGCTTCGAGCATTCTCGTGAGCAATTTGTCCGGGCCGAGGAAGTGACTTTGGCCGAGGAATTCGTTCGGGTTTCTCGGTCTCATTCTCGCCGCCAGCGGCGCCGCCCGGGCTAAATTGGCCTTTTCTGAAATTCCGAATAGAGATTTTTTTGTGCCGCTGCGGTCCATCGACGTCATTATATCATGAGTCCAAGGGCCTGTCGAAGACAAAACTCCTCGCGTTCTCAGTATTGATATCGCCGTTTTCTCAATCATTTTTTTTAGCGATTGAAAGCCTTTTCAAGCCTGTTAGTACAGATATTATAGGCTTATAACAATCTTTTAATGAAGTCGGGCATAGAATGCCGAAGACATAAGATGTGCCGTGATTAGGCTGATATAGGCCTTTTTGCCGGATTTTCTTAATAACAGGTACGTGCAAAAAAAAAATTGGAAAAATAGATATTTTCTTGATTTGGCCTTATCAGATATGTAGACTTTTGAACCTGAAGCGTTCTATGGGGTTAACTATATATGCGTTATGATGATGAAACATGGAAGAGAACAAAATGAATTATTGTCACACACTCTTGTTGCGGTAAGGTAAGTATTGGAATAGCAACTAAATTATGTGGACTTGTAGGAAAGGAGTATCTTATGGTACGGAAAAGAATGTTGTTGAGTGTGATGGTGGTGGGAGTTTTTTGCTCGGCGAGTTTTGCGCTGGCCCCGATGGGCCCGCCCATGGCCGGGCTGGAACAGGGGCAGTATGGTGTCGGAATCGGTTACGGACAAAGTGATATGACCCTGGAGGTATCGGGGACTGTCGACGCCACGGGCGGTGGTGGAGCAGTTATCAATGACCTGCAGAACGACATGTATTATGTGTCTCTCGGTTACGGCATTTCAAATGACTGGGAGCTCTACGGCGCTATAGGATGGGCGAATGCCGAGTTCCCCGGTGACGGCGGCGCCCCGGACTTCGACGGTGATGACGGCTTCGCATTCGGCATCGGAACCAAGAGGACGCTCGCCCAAGATGGCGATACGAAATGGGGCGTCCTGGGCCAGTTTACCCAAGGTAAGAGCGAGGACAATGTCAGAGTAACCAGCAGTGGAGGGACATGGGGCAATGGAACAATCGGCGTGCCCTCCGGGAACACGCCGGCCAAACTTGAGTGGTATGAAGTGCAGCTTGCTGTGGGGCCGACAGTCCCGCTGTCTGAGGACATGATTATTTACGGCGGGCCGTTCCTGCACTTTGTCGAAGCCGATCTGGAGGTCAGGAGTGCTCCGTCGGTGTCAGATTCTCGCTATGAGTATGAACTCGAGCAGAAGCTGCAGTTGGGCGCCTATATCGGCACTCTGGTGAGCCTTGGCGATCCGAATGCCTCGCTGATGGCCGAATTTCTCTATACCGGCGAGGCCTGGGGCTGGAGTGTCGGCGCTATGTTCAAGTGTCCGTAATAACCTCAATGCGATTACTGAATTCAGTGATTTCTACAGAAGTATAGTAAGGGCTGCGAGTTCTCTTCTCGCAGCCCTACTATTTGCTTCGGGGGTTAAGAGAGTCTTCTTCGGCATATCAATGTAAAAAAGCCGGAAAACTTTGTTTTTTTCCTGTTGTGATTTGCCTTT
This sequence comes from uncultured Pirellulales bacterium, assembly GCA_964598225.1. GTDB lineage: Bacteria > Planctomycetota > Phycisphaerae > Sedimentisphaerales > Anaerobacaceae > SG8-4. Next base: position 24,328 of record CAZRBG010000028.1, on the reverse strand, counting down.
GTGTGACGATAATCTTCTTAGGTGGTGGTTAGCGATATCAGTATTGATATTGATGTTTTTAGTGTCGTAAGGTAACAATTGAAAGTAGTTAACCATGCATGTTTTTGCCAGGGAGATTAGCATGAAGAAGCAGGGAATTATCTTAGTTGTCGTGGTTCTGGTCGGTACAACCGGTTTAGTCCGAGCTCAGGAAGAGCCGCTTACCACTGTAGACGCCACTTGGGTCAGCAAGTATCTGTGGTACGGCTTCGACCGCCTGGACGACGCGGGCGCTTTCCAGCCGAGCGTGGACGTGGACCTGTTCGGCAGCGGTTTCAGTGTTAATGTCTGGGCTTCCTACCCGACGTCAGGCGGCGACATGAACAAATCTGCGACCAACCGTGCCGGCACCAGTAGAGTCGACGCCACCGAGTACAACTACACGATAGCATACAGCACCGTTTTCGGCGAGGGCGAGCCGGGGGCCGTGGCTGTCAGGGCCCACGGAAGATACTACGACTTCATCGACCAGGCGGATGAGGCCGGCGACGCTCATGAAGTAGGCGTACAGATTTCTATGCCTGAAATATGCCCGGGGGGCATTGTTCCAAGCTATTTCGTCGGCCGGATATGGCCTGCTGCCGGCAGTTCGGGAACAGACGGCGCCGGAACTGCAAAGCCCGACCTTCCCGGCAACTACGATGGCTGGATCCACGTCTTCGGGTTGAACTATGACTGGAGAATACCGGGACTTTCGCCTGATACGCCGGAACAGGTCATCAGTTTCAGCGCCGCGGCCGTATATAACGACGGATTTGCCGGCGGACCCACCGGCGCCGGGGGCGGCGCTGTCGATCACGACTGGTCGCACGCTCTGTTCGGCGTCTCGACGAGTTTCGAATTGGCCGAGAACGTCCATCTTACGCCGGCGTTCTACTATCAGTCGTCGTGGGAAGATACGGTCAATCCCGAAGACGAAATGGTCTTCAGCATCGGCGCATCCTTGAAGTTCTAAGATGATCTGGAGATCATGAATTCGGCGGTTGCGATCAGTGCGTCTTTGGAGTCGCTTGGTTCCAGATCGGACAAAGCCTCTATCGCCGCGTCGATGAATTCTCTCGCTCTCTTGCGTGCGTATTCCAGGCTGCCATAGCGATTTAAGAGCTTCACCAGGGCGTGCCGGTCGTATTGATCATCGTTTCCGTCGAGGAAAGAGTCTATTATGGACTTTTTCCGGGCTTCATCGGCCGTTCCGAGCAGATGTATTATTGCCAAAGTAAGCTTTTGCTTGTCGACGTCTGTACCGAGCGTTTTGCCCGTCCGGCTTTCTTCGCCGACCAGATCGAGCAGATCGTCTGTGATCTGAAAAGCTATGCCGGAATTCAATCCGAATTCGGCCAGCGACCGGGCGCGCCGCTCATCGGCCTTTGCCAAAAGTGCTCCGAGGTAGCAGGCGCTGTTAAAGAGTACCGCACTTTTTTCGGTGATTATCTCTACGTATTCCTGCTCGGTCAATTGCCAGTTGTGCTTTCGAACCACCTGCCCCAATTCCCCCTCGCAGAGCCTGACCGCCGAGTCGGCGACTACTTTAGCCGCTTGGGGCTGCAAATGTGTGCACATTCTAAAGACGCGGCTGAGGAGAAAATCGCCCAGCAGCACGGCCACCTCATTGCCGCAAAAGCTGTTGACCGTCGGCAGCCCCCGCCTCGTCTGGCCCTCGTCCATGACGTCGTCGTGCAATAAAGTGGCGTTGTGCATCATCTCGAGGACCGCGGCGACCTGAATGTGCTGATCGGTTACTTTGCCGAAACACTTACCGGCCAGCAACACCAGGCCGGGTCTGAGCATTTTGCCGCTTCGAGCGCCGACGTACTCGAGCAAGCGGCCTGCATCGGCCGGTCTATCCCGGCGATCTTGCGAGGCAAGCCCGGCCAAAGCCGGGGCCGAGGCGATCAATTGTTCGTTGATCAACGATTTGACGCGTTGCAAGTCTTTGCTCACAAGCTCGAAAGCTGCGAACTCGGGACTCGAAGTGGGAGCAGGCATGTCGATGTGTGCCGGAAATTGCATGATTATACGAATTGACTGTTAATATTGACTATTGAGCGTTGGCAAACCGTCAGACAATATTCAATAGTCAATCTTTCTCCTTTCCGTGGGCGTATTCGAAGAATTTCTTTCTCAGCAGGTTTGTGACCGGCCCGGGTCTGCCTTCTCCGATGATTCTCTTGTCGATCTCAACAATACCGATGATCTCTGCGGCCGTGCCGGTCAGAAAGAACTCATCGGCGACATACAAGTCAAATCTTGTCAGATTTTTCTCCACCACCGGAATGTTCTCCTGCCGGGCCAGCTTGATGATTATTCCTCTGGTTATTCCCGGCAGTGCGCCCGCTTCGGCCGGCGGGGCGTGGATTATGCCGTTTTTTACTATCAGCACGTTGTCGCCGCTGGCCTCGGCGACGAATCCTTCGTGATTGTACATTATCACTTCCGGCACGCCGCTGTCCAGAGCCTCGATCTTGGCCAGTATATTATTAAGATAATTGAGGGTTTTCGCCTGTGGCGGGATCGCCAGCGGATGATTGCGAACCGTATTGGCGCTGACAACTTTCATTCCCTTTTCGTAAAGTTCCTCAGGATAAAGCTGAATGCTGTCGGCGATAATGATGATGCTGCTTTCCCGGCAGACAAACGGATTGAGCCCCAGTGTGCCGACGCCACGAGTGACGAGAAGCCGGACGTAGCCGTCGGCTATTTCGCCGGCCGCCACCGTCTCGGTTACCGCGCTGCTGAGTTCGGCCTTGCCCGTAGTTATCTCAAGACGGATGGCCTTGGCGGACTCGTAGAGTCTGTCGAGGTGGGCTTCAAGCTCGAAGACTCTGCCGCCGTAGACGCGAATACCCTCGAAAACTCCGTCGCCGTAGAGCAGGCCGTGGTCGAATACCGTTATTTTTGCGTCTTCGGGGTCAACGATTTGACCGTTGAGCCAGATCTTTGGTGCCATAGAAGAATCCTTTTGCAGCGTTATTCATTCGTAAAAAGAATGCGGTTTTCAATGCGCTATCCTGCCATCGGCCAATGTTACAGTACGTCCGGCCCTGTCGGCGATTCCCTCGTCGTGGGTCACCATGACAATCGTCTGGCCGGCCTCGTTTAGTTTTTCGAGAACGTCTAAAATACCATTTCCCGTCGCCGAGTCAAGGTTTCCTGTGGGCTCGTCGGCCAAAAGCAGTCTCGGTTCGTTCATCAGTGCTCTGCCGATAGCCACCCTCTGTCTTTCTCCTCCGGAAAGTTGATAGGGCTTATGCTTTGCTCTTTCGGCCAGGCCGAGCTGGGCGAGCAATTCCGCCGCTCTGTTCTTGGCCTCTTTTCGACATGAAAACCAGCCGGCTATGCTTTTACCCGTCATGGCGGGTAAATAGACGTTCTCAAGCACGCTCAGCTCGTCGAGCAGATGATAGAATTGAAACACGAAACCCACCGCATTATTTCGAAACTTGTTTAGCTCGCCGGCGCCGAATCGTCTCATATCACGTTTCTCGAACCTTACCGTCCCTTTGTCGGGTCTGTCCAGCGCGCCTAAGATATGGAGCAGCGTGCTCTTGCCGCTTCCGGAGGCGCCGATGATCGCGACAAACTCGCCTTTGGACACCGAGAGGTCGACGCCTTTGAGCACCTTGACTTCGGTTGCGCCCATGTGATACGACTTATAGAGGTCTTCGACCTTTAGTATGAAATCATTTCGATTTGTTCGCTCATTCACAATTGGTTCACCTGCAGAGTCTCAACGGGTTTTTGCCTGGCCGCCTGCCGGCTCGGCACAAGCACTCCGATCAAACATGCGATAATAGCCGAAACGAAGATCGTTATCACGACTTTAGGTTCTATCCGGCTCGGAATATCGCCTATAGCATATATCGTCCTGTCCCAGAGCTGCCACGTAAAATGCTCGAAGAGCCAGTCTTCTAATTCATTTATCTTTTCCAGGAACAACCAACCCGCGAGCAGGCCGATACCCGAGCCCAACACCCCCACAAGAAAGCCGAATCCCGAAAATAACTGGATGATATCGCAGTTGGAAGCGCCTATGCTTTTCAATATTCCTATGTCCTTGGTCTTGTGGCTGATAATCATGTAAGAGACGACAAAGACGATGAATACAGTGGTAATTCCGACAAAGCCGAACATGACCGTCATCAGGGTTTGTTCTTTCTCCATTGGTGCTATGGATGATCGGCGGTAATCCTTCCAGCTCCTGACCGCCACCGGCTCCAACAGGTATGCCTTGCTTTCGTCGGCTTTCTCCTGTTTGAAGCTGTCCCAAAGAGCGGCGACCTTGTCGCATCCGGCCTGCACTTTGACGTCCGGGTGGAACTTTATATGGATGGCGCTGATCCGATTCGGATTAGTCATGCCGCATAGAATCTGGGCCCATTCGAGCGGCAGGTAGGCCACTTCTCCGTCCACTCTGGCCAGTCCGCTATGCGATTTATCGCTGAAATAGAAAGTCTTCGTCTCGACCATCTTCATTCCGGAGCCGGGCTGAGCGCCCCGCGGAGTCAGCGGAAAACAACTAACAGAATAGCTCATTCGGCTCGGAGCGGATACGTGCGTGTAATTGCCGTGAACGTCCCGCCTGTACAGCAGGTCGATCCCGAAGACAATCCCGGGCAGATTCGGATCGTGAGCGGGCTTGAAGGCTCTGGCAGCGTCTTGTTCGTGGTATTCCAGAGTTTCCTCGAAACCGGTTACCTTGCTATGTAAGGCCGGATCGATGCCCAGTATCTCTACAACCTCCCTTCTGTTAGATCCCTTGCGGCCAACCAGCGCATAGCTCTTTACCGCCGGCGAGACCGCCCGGACAAAATCCTTCTCTTCGAGCATTTCGACGAAATCTTCGTAGTAAGTGAAACCAACCAGCGATTCGGTGCTGACTACACAATCGCCGGTAAAAAGATGATTTTTCTGCTTGAAATCAGTTACCAAACCCGCCATCACTGTCATTACGACCAGGACGATGAAGACGCACAACGCAACCGCCAGTATGGCGAAATACGTTATTCGGCGCTTCAGCAGGTATCTTATTGCAAGAGTGATCTTATACATTTTCGCAAGACTGCTTATTCGTATTGAAGGATATTCACGGGTTTCGTTGCAGCCGCCACAACGGCGGGGATCAGGGTTCCTATTGCCGCCGCTACGGTTGCCACCGCCATAAACAGCAAGGCCCAGGCCCAGTCAACCTCGCTGGGTATCCTGCTGAACAAATACACGCTGCTCTTCCACAGCTTTAATCCGAAGATAATGCGAATCCATTCCTCGACTGTGTTGATGTTCACGGTAATAATCCAGCCCAGGGCCGCTCCAATCACCGAGCCGATAACGCCCACGCAAAGGCCGAAATCGACAAAGAGCAGAGCCGCAGACATGCGAGACATCCCGCAGCTTCTGATGATAGCGACGTCCTTTTGCTTAATCCTGACGATCATGTAGAAAATGCAGAAGACCAGCAGGACGACGCCGAGACTTATGACACCGAAAATGACCAGGAGGATTCCCATTTGTTTCTGATACGCGGCTATAAAAGGTCTTTGCAGCTCTTTGGATGTCATGATCGCTGTTCGGTGTATCATTATCGGGTCGCCGTTGAGTTCGTCTTCGACGAAATTGCGCCAAACTCCTTCGATCACTGCGACCGCGACGTTGTTATCCGTGTTTTCGGCAAGTCTGATATGAACCTGGGCTGCAAGAGGGAATTCCGCTTCCGGATACAGTCTCCTTTGCAGCTCTTCTATCGGCAGGTACATGTTGGCCTTGTCGAACTGATAGACTCCCGTCTCAATAATATCGGCAATCGAAAACGGCAAAAGTCTTCTATTGATTTCCGAGCTCGACGCCGTGCCGGTAGTGAGCACGACCTGCTCGCCGATCATATTCTTAACGGCTTCCATGTCGTACTCGTCTGTCTGTTCGTCGGGTTCGCCCAGTACGGCGATGCCCAAAAAACCGCCCGTTTTGCCCGGATCGCCGGGGACATCAAAAGACGGCTCTGCAGGTGAGTCTTTCTGTCTGAGCAGAGTTTTCTTAAGGCCCGTTACTCTGTCGCGCCCGGCCGGCTCGATCCCCCAGACCTGGACGGGGCGTACGATACCTTTGTCGAGCCTGAGCAGGCCGGGCGCCCGTAGAGATGGCGTAGCCGCTTCGACGGCCTGAGTTTTTTCGAGATTCTCGATCAGCACGGGATATTTCGCGACTTCGAGGGGAGGGCTGAGAACGACATCACCCAGCGCTTCAACCGCCGCATGCTCGACCGCTTTGATAAAACCGCTGAAAAGGCTCGCCACGACTATCAGCAAAGACACCGAAAGAGCGACCGCCGCGATGCTCAAGAAAACGATCTTCTTCTTGCGTAAATAACGTAAACACAAAAATAGTTTCAGCATTGTTTCACAACTCTGTCGTTACCAAGAAAGAACACACGGATGTCATTGCGAGCGAAGCGAAGCAATCTCAACTGTTACGCAACCGAACGGCTGAGATTGCTTCGTCGCTGCGCTCCTCGCAATGACGATTCACTTACTTGAGCTTTGACACAATACCGCCGCCGAGCACCAACCCGGATGGGCCTCTCAACTTTTTGCCGGTCTCAGCAGCGGGAACAAAACAACGTCGCGAATAGTCGGCGCATTGGTCAGCACCATTATCAGCCTGTCGATTCCGATTCCGAGTCCACCGGCCGGCGGCATGCCGTACTTCAGCGCGGTTATATAGTCGTCGTCCATCTTCGTGAGCGATTCTTCTTCGCCGCTAAGTTGATGGAGGAAATTTTCGTGTTGCTGAGCCGGATCGTTAAGCTCGGTATATGCATTGGCCAGTTCCATTCCGGCGACGAGCAGCTCGAATCTCGCCGCGAGATTGGGATTGTCCGCTTTGCGCCTGGCCAGCGGGCACAGCGCCGCGGGGTAATCGATCACGAAAGTCGGAGCGATCAGGTTTTCCTCGACCGTGGCCTCAAAAACCTCATTGATGACTACGGCATCATCCATTTCAGATTCGTCGATATCGAGCTTTTTCGCTTTTTCTCTGACGGCGGCCATATCGTCGATGTCGCAGCCGGCGTGTTCTTTCAAAAGATCGGCATAGGCGGCCCGTCTCCAGGGTCTCGTAAAATCTATTTCCAGATCGCCGAATGCAACCTTGCTGTCGCCGCAGTGTTTTTCCACACAGAGCGAAACAAGCTCTTCGGTCAAGTCCATCATAACATTATAGTCGGCGTACGCCTGATATATTTCAATCATTGTGAATTCGGGATTATGCCGTCTGCTCAATCCTTCGTTGCGGAAGTTCCGATTTATCTCGAAAATCCTCTCCATTCCTCCGACGAGCACCCTTTTGAGGAACAACTCGGGCGAAATTCGCAGAAACAGGTCCATATCCAGGCTGTTGTGGTGTGTGACGAAAGGTTTGGCCGCGGCTCCGCCGGCGATAGTCTGCATCATCGGCGTCTCAACTTCGAGAAAGCCTTTCGACGTCAGGTGCTCGCGAATCGTGGTTATTATTGCACTTCGCGTCTTGAATCGCTCCATCACCTCCGGGTTGGCCCATAGATCGACGTATCTCTGCCTGTAACGCTGATCGACGTCCGCCAGGCCGTGAAATTTCTCCGGAGGAGGCAGCAGGCATTTACTCAACAGCGTCAGCTCATCGGCCCAAATCGTGATTTCACCGGTTCTGGTCTTTCCCAACTGACCGGCGGCGCCTATCGTATCGCCGAGTTCGATCAGCTTGGCCAGCTCCCATTGTTCGCTTAGCAGCTTCTTGCTGAGACCGACCTGGACGGTTCCGCTGAGGTCTCGCAGTGTGATGAAGATCAGCTTGCCGATGTCCCTGAGCAGCACGATCCTGCCGGCACAATTGGCCCGCTGTGTGTCGTCATCCTCATCGAACCTCTTTTTGATCTTTTCAGCCGGTTCGGCCCCTTCGTACTTGTTTCCGTAGGGCTCGATACCCAATTCCTTGATCCGGGACAGCTTCTCAAGCCTCTGACGTTCAAATTTGCTCAGGTCGTCTGCATTTGTCAAATCAATACACCTGTAAATATCTGATCGATTGTCGTCGAGCGAGTCAGTCAATTCAGCCGGGCCAGCGCCTGATCGTGAAGTAATTTGCTGCGAACGATCAAAAGGCCAACCGCCAATTGCGGATCGGATTCAAGGGTTTCTTCGATCGTATGCTTCTCGACGGCTTTGTCGTGCTCGTCGTGATCGGGTCTGACAAGAACGTCGTTGCTTCTCTGGACCTCGAAGAGCTTCTTGAGTTCGTCGCTTCTTAGCTCGACCTCGACGTCGGGTCCTACACCCCAGTCTTCTCTGCCCTGTTCTTTTGCGTCATCCTTGCTTTTGACCCTTTGTCCCGAAGGCAAATGATAGTACGCCATCGTATACTTCAACTGTGCACTATCTCCGGGATAACCCGTTATTCCCTGCACGCTTCCTTTGCCGTGAGTTCTCGTGCCCACCAGAGTTGCTCTTTCATACCTGTTGTCGGCCAAAGCGCCGGCGACAATTTCCGAGGCGCTCGCCGAACTGCCGTTTATCAGTACCACGACAGGATAATTAGGATGCGTTCCCCTGCTGTGGGCCATCTCGTAGTCGTAGGGGACTGCTCCGCCGCGCCCCGGTTTCCTGAGAGATTTTCTTTTGACTACCAGGCCGTCGTCTTTTATGAACTTATCCGCAACGTCAACAGCACTGTCCAGAAGTCCTCCGGTGTTCCATCTGAGATCCAGAATCAATCCGCGCATTCCTTCGGATTCGAGCTGATCCAGCACCCGTTCGAGCCCCGAGGCAGTGTCCGAGGAAAAGCTGGTTAGCCGGACGAAGCCGATTTTGCTCTCCTTGTCGATCATGTGCAGCCATTTACCTTCTCTGGTTCTCTGCCATCCCCTGACTGTGGGCACGGTGATTCTGTCTCTGGTTATTGTTACGTTGAAGACTTTGTCCTCCGCCGTCTTGTCTTCGCTCGGCCGTCTTACTCTGAGTTTGACCTCGGTTCCGGCGCGGCCCTTTATTTTCTTGGCAGCGCAACTGAGCGACATATCCTTGGTTTCAAGTCCGTCGACAGCTTCTATAATATCGCCGGCATCGAGTTCGGAATGGAAGGCCGGGGTATCGAGAAGAAGACTCGACACCGTTAGAAGCCCCTTGCGTTTGGATATTTCCACACCGATGCCCATGAATTCGTTAGTCATCATCTGTTCGAAATCCTGTATTTGCTTGGGCCAGATTATGACCGTGTAAGGGTCTAACGCGGACATCGCCGCTTCCGAGAACTGCGCGATCAGCACCGTCGAAGGCAGGTCGATTGTCATTTTGTTGAGTGTCAGCACCGCTTCGAAGATGCGCAAGAACTCCTTCCTGCCGAGTCCGTCCGTCTCTTCCGACGCCTTCTTCGCTTCGTTTGCCAGTTCGGTCAGAGTAGCCGACCAGACCGCTGCTTTCTGGCTGTCCAACAGGCCCTCGGGCACGAACGGATTGTTGTCGTCACGGGTCTCTGAAGCATCGGCATACTGAGCGGAAGATCTCAAAACATCGGAAAGCAGCCGGCATCGCTTGAGAGCTTCTTCCGCCATTTTGTCGTAGTCTACAACGGTCACGTATCGCGAATCCAGAAAGTCAACCGAACGCTTAAACATCTCTTTTTCGACCCCGCTGAAACGCTCCTCGCTGGTCTCACAAGGACTGTCCTCAAAAGCCATCGCCAGGGTCGCCTTGTCCAGGAGCTGCTCGGCGTAATCCGAGTAACCCTCGTTATTCGGATCTATCGACTGCAGCCAGTAGTAGCAGTTCGAGTAAGCTTCGAGCCATTTGCCTTTGACCTCGAACTCGGCCGCCTTGTCCACCGCGTCCTGTAAGGTTTCTTTAACGAACGGATCGGACATAAGCTTCGCCTTTTGCTCGGAGTCGGTGAACTCTCGGGCCTTGGCGATGACCGACAGCGCTTCGGTCAAATCATTAACGTCGTCAACATCGTTTGCGTCGTTGGCATCTGCGACTTTGAGCTTGCTCAACTCGGCAAGCGTATCTTCGTATGCCTCTTCGCGGGCCGAATTCCGGCGCTTGTTGATGTCTTTGTATTCGCCTATTATTCGAACCAGACGGCGCGCGGTTACAGGCAGTTGGCTTTCCGAATCGCCGTATGCCCGTTTTGTCAGATCGTCGGCAGCTTCGAACTTACCCTGGTGGATCAACTCGAAAGCTCTCACGACGACATCGGATCCGACCGAAGCGCTCGAGCCTGCGTATGTCTTTGAAGCCCGGGTCGCTAACGGACTTGAGATAAAACCGGGTAATTCACTTGTAAAGGCTGCGGCCGAAAGAATAATTACCGCAAGCCACATTAAACTACGTTTTGGTTCTTTCATTTTTACATCTCGTACTCAATTCAGAGTTTCTCACAGGCACTCGGCGGCTTTGCCGGCACAGCCCAGTACATGCAACTTGTGTTTAACCATTTCTTTAATCGCCTGTCTGCCCGGCCCGAGATACTTACGCGGGTCGAACTCGTCGGGCTTTTCGGCAAATACTTCTCTGATTTTAGCGGTCAGCGCAAGTCTCAGGTCCGTATCGATGTTAACCTTGCAGACGGCCATTTTCGACGCCTTGCTGACAGATTCCTCCGGCACGCCCATTGCATTAGGCAAATCGCCGCCGTATTTGTTAATCAAATCGACATATTCCTTCAGAACGCTGCTCGATCCGTGCATGACCAGCGGAAAACCAGGCAGCTTGTCCGCGATCTCCTGGATCACGTCGAAGGCCAGTTTCGGCTCCTTCTTGAATTTGTAAGCCCCGTGGCTGGTCCCGATAGCCACGGCAAGAGAATCGACGCCCGATTTTTTGACGAACTCCTCAACCTGGTTCGGATCGGCCAGATACTTACTGACGTCGTCTTCGGATACGCCAACGACGTCTTCTTCGATACCGCCTAACTGACCAAGCTCGGCTTCGACCACCACGTCTCTTGCGTGTGCGTACTCAACGACTTCCTTGGTTATTGCTATATTTTCTTCGAGCGGTTTGCTCGATGCGTCAATCATGACCGAGGTGAAACCGTCATCTACGAACTGCTTGCAGGTCTCGAATGAATTTCCGTGGTCCAGATTTATCGCAACGGGGATGTCCGGGTTCTCGTCCACTACCACATTTATGATAGCTTTGAGATAGCTGATTTTCGCGTATTCGCGCGCTCCTCTGGATACCTGCAGGATAAGCGGCGCCTTCTCTTCGGCCACGGCCTCGATGATTCCCTGCGTGATTTCCATGTTATTGACATTGAACGCCCCGATCGAATAGCCGTTGTTATAGGCCATCTCGAACATCTTCCTGGTATTGACTAACGCCATCTTACTCTCCTAAAAATACAATAACCAACCGGGCATCTACAGAACCTTACACGGTCTGGCCGGTATGTAGAATACCAACTTTAATGCCGTCATAAAGAAATTCCAGGTAACAACCGAAAGGAAATCATCAGGTTGCTTTTCATTCTTACGACAAGAGACACTGAACGATTATCCAAACGGTCATTCGAGGAAATCAGGAAAACGGACTTCCCCGCATGATACATGTCAAGTCTGAATTATGCAAGGTTTTTTAATATCAGCGGGATATTAGTAGCCTGCGGCACTTCCAAGACCTGCGTATCTTCTTTCTCCGAATCCCAGTTCCTTTACACCCTGAGGCCAGAGGCTGAATCCGATCGAATGCTCGTCCCTCGATGCATCCACGCTGTACGTCAGACCCCAGAAGAGCCTGTGATATCTCCTTACCAAAGTGAAGTCATTTCGTACGGTTTTACCATAGTCGAAGTCAAACTGTTGCGAGAAAACCACAGTATAACGCGGATCCAGAGCATAAGTAACCGCAAAAGTGACTGCATTCGAGCCCTTCTCGCCGAAGTTGTTATCAAGACGTCTCAAGTACCTGCTGCCCAGATAGAACTGCAAATTCGGCCACCTCAGGTGCGAGACCCCGACGTTATATTGCTGAACCACGCCGCTCTGGATGTCGAAATTCATATCGGACATAACCGCAGTCGTATCGCTCAGGCGCCAGATATAGTCGGCCCCGACATAATTACGTCTCGGGCCGAATATGTGGCTTCCGCGTCTGTCCTGCTGCGGCGCCAGGGCTCCCGGCGCTCCGAAAATCGGTATAGTCGAGCCAAACCTGTTAATCGTCGGAATGAACGGTTTATTCCACAAAAATTTATCCGGCCCGGCGGATGAATCGCCGGAATCGTTGACCCACGTAATATCCATGTTAAGCCGCATCCAGTCGACAATCCGCTGTTTTTCGCCAAGACCCCGCTTGGTCTGCAACCTTTGGGATATACCTACGTTCAGTGTATCGCGTTGTTCGATGACCGATTCGTTCTGAGTATAGGTTACAGCGGTAAGATGTGGTCTTATAACGTGCCGTAACTGGTTCAAATCCCAGAGTTTCGATTTGACACCCGGGAAGACCTTCCAGTACGGATTGGTAGAGGCTCGCACGCCGGCTTCGCCGAACCATACGCCGTCCTGCCGGGTCGCGGTCCCCCCGTCCAGCTCCCTGTAGAATCCCAGGCCGTCCTCATACGCCGCCGTCCCTGCTATAAACGGCACGACTTTAGATTTACCGACTGCCAGCGGCATATCGACCTCGTTTCTGGTCGTCGTAAACGTGTAAAACTCTTCCGAACCGGGTGTGGGATCGGCCGAGTCGAAACGCTGGCGGAATCTGCTAATCTGGCTGTCGCTGTAGAAAGTCAGCTTATCGTCGAAAAATGACTGGCCCGTCCAATGAAACTCGGCAGTGGGCAATTCCTCGAGCTTGTCGACGAAATCGTTTATTCGCGCTTTGCCCAGCAAGGCCAGGCCCCAGTTATCCTCGATTCGCTTCAGATGGACGAGTGTTTCCTGTTCCTTGCCCACATTGAACTCACTTCGGTAGTACCCCTCCAGGAAATTCCGGTCGGAGGTGTAGCTGACCTCGGAGGTGAGCTGCCAGTTATAAGGCAGATATTGCCTGTGCTGCCAGCGGAACCGCCCTCGTAACTCTTTCGGCGGTTCGAGATTCTTTCGGTCGCTGAGTCTTCCGAGCCTGTCCTGACCGTTATCGTGGATCAAATAACCAAGAACTCTGCCCAGATATTGCTCTCCTGTGTAGCGGGTTTCCACTCCGCCGCCGAAGCCTCGTTTGCCGAAATAATCCAGTGCCAGAGTGCTGTCGGTTCCCTCCGGCTCCTGAAGACCCAGGAGCCGGGCCAGGTACCATCGAGTTTCCACCGACGTTCCATAGGTTTTGTCATCGCCAACATAAACACTTTTTATCGGAAGATCAGGCCGCTCCAGGTTGGTGCGCAAAGACGGCCAGTAGAAGAATGTCATGCCATTGGACTCCAAATGAATGTCTTCCAGCATGGCGTCATAGCTGCTTTTGGATACTTCGCCTTCTTGCTGATCGGTTGGCGTGGTGTCCGTAACGGTGATTTTCGAGGCTTTGAGAGAGATTTGCGGCACGTGAAACTCACTTGTCGTCAGGGTCATATCCTCTGCCGAAAACTTATTCTCGGCTAACTGTCTGATCTTTGCCGCTCTTAGATAGATCGGGATTCCCTCGGCCGGATCGAATGTCCTCATCTCAGCCTCGATCGCCACCATCTTCGATTTCTCGAAGTCATAGTATAACTCTTCCGCCCGTAAAGTCCTGAGACCTTCTGTTGCCACAACGTCGCCCGCAAGGTAAATTGCCTTGATATTTCCGCCTGGTAAGACGATTTCGCCCCCGGTCCGGTTCGGGTCCGACTGGTCCTGGTCTTCGGCCAGGAACAGAACTGCACTGTCTGCCTGGAACTCCAGCAGTCCTCCTTCTTCGTCCTGTTTCTGCCACAGATAGAACCTGTCGGTTACTGTCCCTACTCTGCCGATACCTGGTTCGGTGGCGTATTTAACTTCCAAAGGCTCCTTGCTCAGAGGAGAGATATTGATTGGGTATCTGAAAACGGCTTTTTCTTCCGGCTCGGCCGATTCCTCCGACGGTTTATGTACGCCGAAAGCTTCAGGCTCAAGGCCGACCGTTCGCATCATCTCATACGCGGTCAGATAGGGCTCCGAGCCTCGCGGGTCGCCCACCTCCCTCTCATCGGTTGTAACGTAGATTTCTCCATCAAAGCCGAATTCAACTGCTATCGCGTTCTCTGCTTCTATGACTGTCTGCTTGAATTCTATGTCCGTGGCTTCGTCGTCTTCTTCTATCGACAGATTGCCCTGCATATACACCTTCAATCGGTATTCTTTGTCGCGGCTGAGCCACACCACCGCTACATCGCTCGATAGCTTTTGGGCAGCGATAGACAGCGAAAATCCGTCTTCGAAAACAAGAATCCCCTTACCTGTGCCGGGAGAGAAAGTTTTATGGCTCTCGCCCTTAAAGTGCAGAGCGTCCGTTGCGGCATCAGAACGGCTAAGAGCCGCCGGGCCGGTCAGAAGGCCAAACATACAGAAAATAAGAGGAATCTTCCTCGGCATACAAATTCTCACGGTCCGTCGTGCGTATCGTTCTTATGCAAAGTACGGTGGGGCTGGCCCCACCGCAGGCGGTCAGAGGTCAAAAACCAACACGATATTAATTCGGCCTGCGGCCGATATTAGCTGCCGATTATAGTCAAGTGATGCCGCAAAGCCAGCAAAAAGCCGACGTTTGACGCTGACAACTTGATTTATGCGACTCTATGGATTATGAAAGAGTGTTGCCGATGGTCTTCAGACATTGAAAGGTTAAAATGGGTAAAAAAGAATACTCTCAATACCAAAAATCAGTAATATCGGGTTACTACAAGAACCTCGACACCATAATGCTCCGCAAGCTGAGCGAGTTGGTCACCGAACTGTATCTGGCGGATACTAAAGCCAAGCAGGATCGCCTCTGGGATCGCGCCCACAAAGCGATGGTGAAACTCAAAATCCGCCCGGCCACAATAGCCCACATCATGGAAAAGAAAGACGTCCAACTCCTGGCCAAAAACCTCCAGGACTGGCTCGGCAACAAGAAGCCCTGAAATCAGGCACGATCAGATGCTCCGTATGTAATATTTTCCCCGTCGTTCTGAGTGATTTTGACCATAATTAGAGACCGGATCAGGTGAAAAAAATCACTTGGCATGGCCGAGGTGGTCACAGTATAATCATCGTTGTACCGGTTGTGTTGTGATTTTTTGCAAGAAAAAAGAGGATAAACGCCTTTCACACCAACGGGCCGATGGGTGTTTCGTACAGGAAGAATGTTCGTCCGCTTCTGATGCCAGGTATCATAGTTGTTCTCTTGTTAAGGAAAGGGACCGGCAGATGCAAATAAAAACGGTGATTAACAAACTTAGCTCCGCGTACGATTTGACCCAGAAAGAGGCGTACGATGTAGTCGCGGCGATCGCGGCTGATGAACTTACGGATGTCCAGATCGCCGGATTCCAGGTCGCTTTGAAGATGAAAGGACCGACGGTCACGGAGATCACGGGCCTGGCCCAGGGACTGCGTGACCAATGTACCCCCATCAAGCCCAAGGTCTCCGGGCCTCTGCTCGATACCTGCGGGACCGGTGGCGGGGAGACGACTTTCAACGTTTCCACCGCCAATTCCCTTATGGCGGCCGCAGGGGGCATCTCCGTAGCGAAACACGGCAGCCGTTCCATCGCCAGCCACTCCGGCAGTGCAGACGTCCTGGAGGCCCTGGGCGTCAACATCGAATTGGCCCCGGCCCAAAGTGAGCAACTCATTGAAGAGATCGGGATCGCATTTCTAAACGCCCAGAACTTCCATCCTGTCATGGGCCGGGTCTGGACGCCGGAGAGCCAACTCGGCATCAAGACGATCTTCTTCACGATTATGGGGCCGCTGATCAGCCCGGCCGATGCCAAGCGCCACGTCATGGGAGTTTTCAAGCCCGAATTGGTGGAACTCATGGCGGAGATTCTTGCCAAGCTGGAGTTTGAGCACGCATTGGTGGTCCACGGCCTCGATAACCTGGACGAAATATCGCTGTTAGGTAAGACGTCAGTGGCCGAGGTCAAGGATGGCCGGATCAGCAAGTACGAGCTGACACCGGAACAACTCGGCTTGGACCGGTGTTCTCTCGAAGACATCGGCGGAGGCATGCCTGACTATAATGCCCAACTTATCCGTGATGTCTTCTCGGGCAAAGAACGAGGCCCCAAACGCAGCATGGTAGTTTTGAACGCGGCCGGTGCCTTATACGTTGGGGGCAAGGCGGCGTCGCTCGAGCAAGGGGTTGAACTTGCTCAGGCGATTATTGATTCCGGCGCAGCTTCGAAAAAACTTGACGAGCTGATCGAGGCCTCGAACCAGATAGGAGAGTAATCGATGCTTACAGCCATGATACTGTTGAATACGACCAAGGGCATGGCGCCCGCTATTGCAAAAGAGCTTGGTGCAATCGACGAGATCACAGAAGTCTATTCTGTGGCCGGTCCTTATGACTTGATAGCGAAGGTTCAGGTCAAGGAGTACGAACACTTTTCCGAAGTCATCGTGGGCAAGTTGCAGAAAATCGATGGAATCGAGAAGACGCAGACGCTCATGGCGTTCAAGACGTACAAGGTAGGCCTGTGAAGCTGTCGCAGGCCATTCGCAGCAGAAGCCCTCGTGGTGACGTGCCCGTCATCGGTGACATAAAGCTGCGCAGCCCGGAGCACGGAGACCTGGCTCGGGGACGCGACCCGGCGGCAATCGCGCAGGCCATGGAGGCGGGAGGCGTTGTGGCAGTTTCTGTTGTAACAGAAAGCGATCACTACGGAGGGAACCTGGCTTTGCTGGAGACCGTCCGCCATGCGGTGGAGGTCCCCGTGCTGCGAAAGGATTTTGTTCGTCGGGAACAGGACATCCGGGACACCCTGCAAGCAGGTGCCGACGCCCAGTTGTTGACCTGTTGCATGATGAGCGAGCAGGATATGGATCGCTTTTATAAGCTCTGTGCAGAGGTCGGCCTCGATGCCCTTATAGAAACTCACAACGAAGCCGAGATCAGTCAAGCCAACCGGATGGAGGCTCCGCTCATCGGTATCAACAACCGCAACATTCGACAGTGGGAGCGAGACGACGGTGACGTGAGCCGCACCGCCCGCCTAAGCGGTCTTGTGCGTAACGACGCCGTCATCGTTAGCGAGAGCTCGATCATGACGTACGGTCAGGTCCGAGCCGCCCTGGATGCCGGCGCTTACGCCGTCTTGGTTGGCACTGCGTTGCTTCAGGCTGAGAACATTGCTCGGAAGGTCAAAGAGTTACGAGGTGTGACGTGAGAGTGAAGATATGTGGAATTCGCACTCAAACGGACCTCCAGCTATGCCTCGAAGCCGGTGTTGACGCCGTGGGATTCGTCGTGGATTACCCGGTTCCTGTGCCCTGGAATATCGAGCCGACCCACGCAAGGCATTTGATCGCCGGAGTGCCGCCATATACGACGGCGGTCCTGGTCACCACCGGAGCAGTCGCCAAGGTAGTCGCGTTGGCCGAGCAGCTTCGACCCGCTGCGCTTCAGCTCCACGGGGATGAGACCGTTGAAGATGTTCGCAAGATCGTAAACGGATTACCGGCGGTGCGCGTTGTTAAAGCACTGCGCATCTCCGCCGAAGAAAGCGAACAAAGCGAGGGGATAGTGTCCGAGGCTCGAGCGTATGCCGGGTGCGGCATCGACGGGCTGTTGCTGGACTCCAGAACCGAGACGATGCCCGCCGGAACCGGCGTGCCGTTGAATTGGGATATCGCCCGACAGGTGGTAGTGAAAGTGGATGTTCCCGTCGTTCTCGCCGGAGGAATTAACCGGGAAAACGTCAAGCGGGCCACAGACGCTGTCAAGCCCTATGGCGTCGATCTCATTTCCGCCGTGGAAACCACACCGGGTGTCAAAGACGCCCGGAAGCTCAAGGACTTTGTGGAGCATTTCAGACAGTGCTGAACCCGCGTGCAGTATATTCATGAGAATTAGGGGGCATAGATGAGCCGGGATGACGGCTCGCAACTTGAACTCAAACAGGGATACGGATGAAAATCAAATCCATAGATATTTACCCGCTTGAATAACCGACCAGGCCGTATTTTAAATCCTTTACCACGCGGCTGGGGGCTTCCGGGCAGCCGGCGGTGGTGATCAAGATCACAAACGACGGCGCCGCCGTCCTAAATGGCCCTCCGTTGGTCGCCGCACCCATCCTCAAAAAACCCATCGCCGTCGAAAACGCAATCACCCGGGTCTCCCAAAGCCCCGGCCTCGGCGTGGAAGTCGGCGAGCAAAAACTCACCGACCTAACAACCAAAACCGTCCAAACCTGTGACCTCTCCCACCCCATCTGCACAAACATCCGACAAAGGTCAAATCAGCACAGATATTCCTGTTCTAAATGAAAAAGCAGAGCGCGAAACTTATGCACTGAGCGAGAAGTGAGAGATTCATTCAGAAGAGCATAAGTCAATAAAAGCAACTTTATTGGTTTACATTAGCTATTTGAGCTTGATGCCTTTTGTCTTCAGGATGGGGCGCAACAGGCGGTGGAAGTTTTCGCTGAAGATGAGGGATTTTTGCCTCTCGGAGATTCGGGCGCCGTGAACTTTGCCCAATTGCGTTGCAAAGCTGCGCCCCGTGACGTCGCTGCCGTAGATCACCCGCTCGGCGCCCAGCTCCCGAACCGCCATCTCGACCTGTCCGCGAGTGGGATAGCCGCCGCCGACTCCGACCGAGAGATTTCGTGATGCCCGGACGATGCGGATGCCCAGTTCCCAGTCGCCGCCGGTGTGCCCGCAGATCATCGGGTAGTCGGGGTAACGCGCGGCTACCTCGACCAGATGGGCAGGCGTCGATTCCTTAGGGAGGTTACCTCCGCCGGGGTGCGGCGGATCCCCTCCCAGCTTGATCCAGGTGTGCTGGTAGATAACGGCTTTCAATTCAATTGCCCGGCGAAACACGGGATCGTACTCGGGCTTGTTACAGATGCCGCTGTAGCCACCGAGCTTAAGGCCGATCATCGGCCCGTCCCCGATCCAGCGCTTCAGTTTATCGATACTTTCCTGAACCTCGAACAAATCGCACCAGATGAAGCCGAACACGCGCCCCTCGTACTTCGTCAGCGCGCGCATGATTTCCCGGTCGCTGTTCGGGCCGTCCTGCTTTCCGGTGCGAAGAAACAAGCCGAGCTTCTCGATCCCTACCCGCCCGGCGATCTCCAGCATTCGCTCCAACTGCTCGGTGAAAGTCCCCGACGGCATTTGTTTGGACGGCAGGTGGCAGTGCAGGTCCCAGATTCTCATGGTCTTCCGGCCTCCGGTCTCGATGCGACAAGCAGCCGGGCAGCGTTTGCTTTGAGGATTTTCTCGGTTTGCGATTCGTTCAGCACCGATTCGCGCAGCTTGAGGAGCGTTGACTCGAAGTAGAACATCGGCGAGTAAGAGCCGAATAGAATCCGCTCGACCGGTACGCGTTTCAACAGCCCGGCCAGCCCCTCGATCAGCTCCAGTCTGGCCAGGTCGAAGAACACCTGTCCCGCTTCGACCAGCGCCGGCAGTCGCCTGTCTGTCGGCACGTGAACGCCGTTGAGCAGGACGATCCGCAAATCGGGCAATTCGCCCGAGTGCTTCGCCAGCGGCGCCGGATCAACCGTCGGTACGGCCATCAGGGGATTCTGATGACGCTCGTCTTCCATCCATGCCGCTATCTGGACGATCATGCCGCGTTCCGAAGCCGCATGCAGCAGCCGGAGGAAAGCCGGATCGTCCAGGGTATAACAATGATAATTCGGATGCAGCCGGACGCCCGGCATTCGGTGTTCTTCGTGACAGCGGCGCAGGTCCAGCTCCCAGTCCGGCAGCTTTGGATTGATCGAGCCGAAAGGCAGCAGCAGGTTCTTACCGTAGGTGCGGCAGTCGTCGGCCAACCGCGCGTTGACGGCGGCGAGATCTTTGTGAAAGACGCCGTCGAAACTCCCGGCCCAGGCCTGGGTAACTCCCCGCCGGCTGAGCAGTTCAACAAGCTCGGCGGCATCATCCCCTTCAATGCTGCGAAACGGCCAGCGTGAGAGATACACGTTAGTATCGATGATCGCAGGCCGTGAATCCGGTTCGCTCCGGCCGGCCGGCGATGTTTCAGCCTGCGCACCGAGACCGGCTCCCGCCGCCGCCACGAGCGAGCCTTGCAGAAAACGTCTTCGGTCAACCTTTGCCATCCCGCCATCTCCTTTTTCCCTATCAGCCAATAATCTTGTCGTACTCGGCATGGCTTCCGATCCAGAAGTCGGGTGACGCGAAATTCTTCAAATCTCTTCGGTCCTTCCCTCTTTGTGATCCGCAAGGGCTTTCTCTGCCAGCCTGTCAAACTTACCGGCGGCGGCATCCCGTTCGACCTGTTTGTCCCACTCAACAGAATCGTACTCGTTAAACCACCTTCTGAAGGCTGCAAGCTCGCTGGCTGTCAACTATTTGACCTCTCGCTCCAGTTTTGGACTTTCGTCATGGGTAACCTCAAAATGCTTTACAGCCCTATATACCATACACTTTTCGTTCGACCACTATCACAATTATAGCATGACACAGCTTGCAAACCAACGGAGAAGATCGTCTTTCGCCTGACATTTACTCGAACATAAAGCCGGCGTATTGGGCGGCGTCGCCGAGGTCTTCGTTGATCCTCAGGAGCTGGTTGTACTTGCAGATTCGGTCGGTTCGGCACAGAGAACCGGTCTTGATCTGGCCGACGCCCGTCGCTACGGCGAGGTCTGCGATGGTGCTGTCCTCGGTTTCGCCGCTTCGATGGCTGATGACTGCCGTCCAGCCGGCTCTTCCGGCCATGTTGATCGCCTCGAAAGTCTCGGTGAGAGTGCCGATCTGATTGAGCTTGATCAAAATTGAGTTGGCGCAGTCGAGCTTGATCCCTTTCGCCAGGCGCTCGGTGTTGGTTACGAACAGATCGTCGCCGACGAGTTGGATTTTGTCGCCGATCTTATTTTTCAGCTTCGCCCAGCCGTCCCAGTCGTCCTCGGCCAAGCCGTCCTCGATAGAAATGATCGGATACTTCTCGGCCCATCCGGCCCAGTGTTTCACCATTTCGTCCGAGGAGACGCGCTTGTCCGGAGCGGACTTGAAGAAGCTGTAGTCCTTGCTCTTCTCGTCGAACATCTCGGTCGCCGCCGGGTCCAGGGCGATGGAGATATCCTTGCCGGGCTTGTAACCGGCCTTCTTAACGGCCTCGGCGACGACATCGAGCGCTTCTTCGTTGCTCTTGAGCGATGGAGCAAAGCCGCCTTCATCGCCGACGCTCGTTGCATAACCTTTGCCGCCGAGGACCTTCTTTAACGCGTGGAATGTCTCAGCGCCCATCCGCAAGGCATCCGGGAACGTCTTTGCGCCTATCGGCATAATCATGAATTCCTGGAAATCGACGTTGTTGTCGGCGTGTTTCCCGCCGTTGAGGATGTTCATCATCGGCACCGGCAGGATATTCGCGCCGCACCCGCCGAGGTATCTGTAGAGAGGCAGCCCGGCCGAATCCGCGGCGGCTTTAGCCGCGGCTAACGAAACGCCCAGAATCGCGTTGGCGCCTAACTTGCCCTTGTTCGGCGTGCCGTCGAGGTCGATCATGAGCTTGTCGAGCTCTTCCTGCGCGCAGGCATCCATCCCGATCACTTCCTTGGCGATCGTCTCGTTGACGTTCTTGACCGCCTGCTCGACGCCCTTGCCCATGTATCGCTTGGCCTTGGTGTCGCGCAGCTCGACGGCTTCATAAGCCCCCGTGCTGGCCCCGGAAGGAACAGCGGCCCTGCCGAACCCGCCGTCCTCGAGCATTACATCGACCTCAACAGTCGGATTTCCCCGCGAATCCAGAATCTCCCTGGCCGTTACGTCAATTATCAGTGTAAACATCTAATATGTCCTTTCCTTAACTTCAGAGTAAGAGTTTCACTTTTCACGTGCCAACTCACGTTTTCGGCCAGAATCTACAGCTTTTCCCGCTATCCGTCAAGAACCGATTGGACAAGCTTCTCACATGCAGGAAAAACACTGTTTGACAGGGCTTTCATCAGTTGACGACCAGTTTTTGTGGAAGTCATTGAATCCACTTGAGTGCAAGTTTCTTGCCCGAATGAGCGCATTCTGTAAGATATAGATTGATTAAATTCTGGTACGGAATACCTGTTTCAGACGCCAAAGACTTAAAGTAGGTGATCGCATCAGTGTTGATGCGAAGAGTCACCTGTTTCTTAAGATGCTTGGCATAAGGATTTCGCACTGAATCTGAAAAGTCATATTCTTTTCTCATAGGAACTGTCCATATTGCTTCTTTTCATTTCGAGTCGCTTTGCGTGCCGAAATTAGTCTTATTTCCTGTTCATCCTGTCGGTAAGCGTGAACCACAACAAGAATTCTGAGCTTAGCGCTGAAGCCAAGCAGGATGAAACGATCTTCTTTTGTCGAATAATCGGGATCGTGCTTAAGTCTGGCATTTTCATCTGCGAATACAGTAACAGCTTCGTCAAAGGAAACACCATGCTTCCGCTGGTTATCCCGTTCTTTGCGATCATCCCACGAAAATTTTATTTCATCCATATTGTTATTATATTGCCTATATAATGTTGTTGCAAGTAAAAAACATTTGGACAGAGCGCTGATCTGTGGGGCGGTCGGGCACAAGCCAGCCCACACCAGCGTTATCTTAAGGGAGAAAGTACGCACCCTTTTATTATAGAGTGTCGCAATAGTTAATATTTGATTCCGCGGAAAAACCCCTTGTGACATGCACTGGCGCTATCAAAAACGAGGGTGTTTTGCCGGTTTTCATGGGTTTATCAGCGGAATCAATATTTAAGATGCGACCCCGCTTCCCGCTCCGGGAGAATACTGCACAGAGCGATCAGCTCGATTAACTCTTCCTCACTGAGATATTTTCGTTTTACAACCATTTGATCCAGGTACACACTCACGTGTGCCTCCGGACCTCCGTATGCGCCCAACGAACAAATCAGAACATCATTAAGGAAAGAAGGCCAAGGCACTGCTTTATTCGCCTTTTTTAAGATTTTCGTGTTCCTATCTTTTTTGGAATCCTTGCTATGTTGTTCCATACCAAAGTTGATCTGGGATGATTTCATGACGCTGACCGTCCGCGTGTAAACACAACGTACATGCACGGCATGAGAAACAGGGCCACGACGGCTTCGGTGGCCAGGCCGCCGATAGCTCCGATGGCCATGGGCTGGAGCATGTCCGCGCCCTCGCCGAGGTTCAGGGCTAGGGGCGTGAAGCCGATCATCGTGGTGATCGTGGTCATCAGCCGGGGGCGGAGTCGAATCTTGGCGGCCTGGAGGACGGCATCGCGGCCGGCCAAGCCCTGTCGCTGGTGGAGTTCCTCGGCGAAGGTCATCAGCAGCACGCCGTCATTGACGGTCAGGGCGATCACCACCAGGATGCCGATCAGCACCGTCGCACCGAATGCTAGGCCGGAGACGTACAGGCCGAACACCAGGCCGGTCAGGCAGAAGGGGGCGCTGCCCAGGATCAGGACCGGAAGCTTGACGCTGTTGAACTGCACCGTCAGGACGATGAACGAGAAGAACACCGCGAAGGCGACCACGGCGATGACGGCCTGTCGCATGTCGGCCATCAATTCGACTTGTCCGCCGAAGTCGAACTCGTAGCCCGCCGGGCGGTCCAGATCATCCAGCGCCGGGCGCAATGCGGCCATGGCGGTGGCCAGATCGACACCCGCGGTGCTGGCCTCAACCGTGACCTGCTTGACCTGGTTCTGACGAACGATCTCCACCGGCCCGACGGCTTCTCGAACGTCCGCCACGTCGCGGACGCGGATGGCGTCGCCGCCGCTGCCGGAGACGACCAGGTTCGCGACATCCTTCCGTGACGTGAAGCCGCTTTCGGGAACCAGCACGCGCATGTCGTAGTACTCCCCGGCCTCGCGGTAGCGGCTGACGACCGCGCCGGTGATCAACGAACGCAGCGTGCCGGAGAGGTCCGCGACGGATACGCCCAACTCGGCCGCCTTGGTGCGGTCCACCCGGACCTGGTACTCGGGCTTGGTGATGTCCATCGACACCGAGACGTTACGGAACTGCCCAAGCCCTTCCATCGTCTGGGCGGTGCGTCGGGCCAGATCGTCGAGGACGTCCATGTCCTGGCCGCGAACCTCGACGAGCACGTCGGCGGCGCGCAGTCCCTTGATACCCTTGATGGGCATCTGGCGTGCCATGACCTTTCCGCCGGGGGCCGGAACTTTACCGACGATGGGCCGGAGCC
>CAZRBG010000027.1:0-70191 GCA_964598225.1 uncultured Pirellulales bacterium | reverse complement strand
TTGCCAGAAAACGTTTGCTCAACGGAAGTTAATACTTATGGAAGTGCCATTCGGCAAAGCCCTTATTTCTTATAAGCAAAGCCCTTATATTCCGGATTCGGCGAATGATCGAGCGGAGTAAGTAAATTGACAACCCTGTTTGCGGTTTTTCCTTATATTCTCTGCATCAATAGAGGCATATGATTTAGCTTTGGTCGCGAATATACAGGTTAAGTAATATGGAAAAACCGAAAACATCTTCAGATACGCGACATTTTCTGTTTATCTGCTCGATCAACCGCAATCGCAGCAAAGCGGCCGAACGGATCTGCAATCAGTTGACCAAGGCAACAGGCGGGAACGTCCGGTGCGAGTCGGCGGGGGTTCACCTGCTTGCCGAAAGACGGGTTACCAAAAAGATAGCCGATCGAGCAGACATCATATTCGTCATGGAACCATACATGAAAGATATTCTTAAACGCGACTTCAATCAGCCTGAGGGTAAAATAATAAGTCTGGACATACCGGACATCTACCCCATGCAGGATCCGGAACTGGCCGCGATTATAAGGAAGAAACTGTTGCAGTACTTCTGATCCGGTTCGCATCGGAAGATATGAGTTCAGGATTAAAGTGCTTTCTGGTATTTAATGGACGTGATGACAAAAGAAATAGATATTGAACAAGAAAGATGGATAGAATTTCTTAAAAAGCCGGAAACATATCCACATAATCCGGAAACAGTAAAGCTCATTCAAACCCATATATCCTACGTAGCGATCGCCCCACCGTACGTCTACAAGGTGAAAAAGCCTGTTAATCTCGGCTTTCTGGACTTCACGACATTGGAGAAGCGTCTCTTTTTCTGCCGAAAAGAAGTGGAGCTGAATCGCCGCTTATGCAGGGATATTTACGAGGGCGTGGTCCCCATTTCCAGACTCGACGATGCCCTGGCGGTCGAGGATTCAAGCAGAATCATTGACTATGCGGTCAAGATGAAACAACTTGATGCAGAGGGATTTCTGCACGGGCGCCTGCGGCAAGACAAAGTCGAACGGCAAGACCTGGATCGACTGGCGAAACACTTGAAATCGTTTTATCTCAATCAGGAATCCTCACCGAAAATCGCCGAAAATGCTTATATCGCCCGTATTAGAGCCCCAATCGATGAAAATTTTGCCCAGACAGAACGCTTCGTGGGCGATCTGATCGCAGAGCACGCTTTCCGAGCCATTAAGGAATACAACGAACAATTCTTTTGCCGCTATTCAGCTTTGCTCAATCATCGCCGGACAGGCGGCAGAATTCTCGATTGCCACGGCGACCTGCGCCTGGAGCACGTACATATCGATCCGGAGAACGTCAGGATCTTTGATAGTGTCGAGTTCAACGACCGATTTCGCTATATTGACGTCGCAAACGAGATCGCTTTTCTGGCGATGGACCTGGATTTTCACGGACGGCGCGACCTGGCGGGGTATTTCGCCGAGCAAATGACAGAATGCCTCGAGGATTCCGGTCTTTTGAGGTTGCTGGACTTTTATGAATGTTATCGCGCTTACGTTCGGGCTAAGGTAGAGAGCCTGAAGAGCGTCGAGCCGGAAGTGCCGAAAAAGCAAAAGAGCCGAGACGACGCCGTCCGCCTGTATCAGCTTTCCCTGGAATACGCGATCAGCGGTTCGCAACCGATGGTCATCATTGTCATGGGCCGCATAGGTACGGGAAAAAGTACTATTGCCGAACAACTCTCCCGATCTCTCGGATGGCGGGTCCTGCGTTCGGACCTTGTCAGAAAGCAACTGGCGGGGATTCCCGCAACCTTGCATCCGGACGAAGCCAGCCGGCAAAAGCTGTATTCCAAACAAATGACCGAAAAGACGTACAATGAGCTTTTGAACGGAGCCGTAGAAAATGCCCGTCGGGACAGGAGCACTTTGATCGACGCAACGTATGCCGGCGCCGGAAGGCGCAGAAAACTGCGAAACGCTTTGGAGTCCAATCATATCCGGTACTGCTTCGTGGAGCTGACAGCTTCGGACGATGTTGTTAAGAAACGGCTGTTAGAGCGACAAAAGAACTCCAAAAGCGTCTCCGATGCACGGCTGGAAGATTTCGGCTACTTAAGTTCCAGCTACCACTCTCCCGATGCGTTAGAACTGACAAGTCACATTAAGGTAGACACCGAGCGTTCGCTCGACACAATCTTATCCGATATACTTAAACAAATCATACGGCTTAAACCACTCAAAACGTAGAGTCCGTTGCGTTGCCGGCATAGGTTGCTTTATAACAGTCACAGCTATTGACGAGAACATCCTGTGATTTACAATGAGGGGGCGATACGCGTTTTTCGCGCGTGACGCCTGAATTACAGGATTCGTAAGTTTCTGCATTTGGAGTAGAAGCCATGGAACGCCGTTCATTTCTAAAACTCGCAGGTTGTACGTATGCCTCCTCTATACTTGGTAACAACTTCTCCGTTGCCGGTGGTCCACATAATAATAAACCGGACGGCAGCGTTGTTCTGGATCGCGATTTGCTTTCCAACAGAAATCAGAACCGCTCGACTGTTGCGTGCCGCAACGGAATCGTCTGCACGAGCCAACCACTCGCGTCCGTGGCCGGACTCGAGATTCTTAAGGCGGGCGGCAATGCTATTGACGCCGCTATCTGCGCCAACGCCATGCTGAGCCTGGTCGAGCCGATGATGTGCGGTCCCGGCGGTGATTTGTTTGCTATTGTATGGAGTGCGAAAGAGCGAAAGCTGACCAGTCTCAACGCCAGCGGCCGGGCGCCGTACGACTGGAGTATCGACAAAGCACGGGCAATGGGGCTCAAAGAACTCCCGATCTACGGCCCGCTGTCCTGGAGTATCCCCGGCTGCGTCAGCGGATGGGCCGCCCTGCAAGAAAGATTTGGGAAATTCGGCCTAAGCAGGGTTCTTGAAGCACCCATCCACTATGCGCGGGAAGGTTTTCCGGTTTCGCCGGTTATTGCCCGCACATGGTCTTTCAACACCACTGAAGACCCGGGACTCGCTAAGACGTTCATGCCCGACGGCAAGCCGATCCGCTTCGGCGATATCTTCAGGAACGCGGATTTGGCTGATTTCTTCGAGATCATCGGTCGTGAAGGCCCGGATGCTTTCTATGAAGGACAAATCGCAGAGAGAATCGTTGAATTCTCCAGAGCAAAAGGCGGTCGATTCTCTATGCGGGACTTTCGAGATCACGGGGCCGATTGGGTCGAGCCCGTCAGCACGAACTATCGCGGCTACGACGTCTGGGAGCTTCCGCCCAACGGCCAGGGGATCGCGGCCCTTCAGATCCTGAACCTGCTCGAGCGTTTCGAGGTCAGTTCAATGCAGCCAAATTCGGCGGAACACCTGCACCTTTTCTTAGAAGCCAAGAAGCTGGCCTTCGAGGACAGAGCGATTTATTACGCCGACATGGATTTTGCCGACGTCCCGGTTAAGGAACTGATCTCGAAAGAATACGCAGATCGGAGAGTCAAACTGATCGATCCGAAGCGCGCCGCTCAAAGCGTCGCGCCGGGCAGGCTTAAAAGCGAGTCGGATACCGTCTATCTGACAACTGCCGACAAAGAGGGCAACATGGTTTCGCTCATCCAGAGCATTTACTATCCGTGGGGCTCGGGATTCGTGCCGGAGGGCATGGGCTTCTGTCTTCAGAACCGCGGCCAGCTATTTTCGCTCGATCCGGACCACCTCAACAAACTGGAGCCTCACAAGCGCCCATTCCATACAATCATCCCGGCATTCGTGACGAAAGACGGAAAGCCTATCTTTTCCTTCGGCGTGATGGGCGGCGATTTTCAGCCGCAGGGACACGCGCAGGTGCTGATGAACCTGATCGACTTCGGAATGTCGCCGCAGCAGGCCGGTGAGCAGCCGAGGGTCAGGCATATCGAAAGCTCGACTCCGACGGGCAAGAAAATGGTCGGCGGCGGCAAGGTCGTGTTCGAGCGCGGCATCAGCGATTCGGCAAAAAACAAATTAGCGGAGATGGGACACAACATCAAGAGAGAGATCGGAGTCTACGGAGGCTATCAGGGCATCTGGCGAGAAGAGAACCCGCTTCGATACTTCGGGGGCTCAGACCTCCGCAAGGACGGCTGCGCCATCGGCTACTGAGAAACTGTGGCTAATTGGCGTTTATCCCGGATTGCTTTTGGACGGTTGTGACTAACTTCGCGTCGATCTTTCGTGATCTGCCGGAGCGTTTGATGTGTCCGCCCAATTCACCGGTGGAATTGAACGTGATCTCCCATGTCATGTCGTCGCTGGTTAGGCGAACGCCACACATATCGTCCTCTCTGAGCAGGCTGGTCTCGTCCATTGCTTCGAGCTGCTGGTCGCCAACCTGAATGACGTGAAGGAAAACGTCGCTCTTGCGCGGACTGTCGGGCGTGACCTCTACACGCCATTGTCCCATCAGGGCCAGACTCTCAGGTTTGAGTCCTTCAGAGACTATGTCCCAGTTTTTGCCTGCGGCTCTGAATTCTTTGCCGGGGCCGCCTACCGGCCTCAGTGTGGCATCGGCGGGCAGCAACGTCCTGCAGAGCATCCTTCCCTCGCGGTGATCGGCCCGGATGGTACTACCTGAAATCTCCGGTTCATGCGCAGTGTGGATCAGCCAGTCCTTACGGTACGAAGCGTCGGTCGTCGCGACGCGGTCGAAGATTACAAAGTGATTCGGGATAATAAAAACCATCTGGCGTGTGACGAGACTGCACTTTTCAGGAAGGTTGTTCCGTCCTCCGTGTTGATAGCATCGAGTGGCATCGGCGGCGACGTAGACGTAGTCGCGGTTAGTCTCGAATGCTTTAACCACCGAGCCAAGCTGTTTGTGCTGGCCGCCGTGATTGCCTTCCACTGTGCCGCCCCAGTATCGCGCGGGCGGCTCACCCGGCTGGTGGATAACCACGCAGTTGTGCGCAACCGTCTGGGCGAAATAGTTGGCAAGATGCTGGCCATTATCGAACTCCTTGTACCGCGTACCGGAATCGAGAGCCAGGAAGCCGCGATGATAGATCACGAAATTCAGAGCGTCGTAGTGGCGATGCTGGGTCAGGATGCCGCCGCAGGAAAAGAGGCAGTACGTGTCGTCTTTTCTCGTGCCGGATCGCATGAATATCTGTCCCATGTTATCGAAGTGCCTTGCATTAGGCAAATCTTCCGGGGCGAATGGCTCGGGCGAGCTTTCCATCCTGGACAGCAGGAAAGGGTAGATGAACCAGGTGCTGGAATATGATTGACGCGGCAGGATTTGCTGGATATGCCTGGCAAGAGCAGCGGCCTGCGGTGCCGCCTCGCCGTGCAGATGCCGGATGTTTGCCATGTGGGTGTATAGCCGGCCGGCGGGTAGTCGGTTGGTGGTGTGCGGCGTGTCGCCATAGCCGAATTCCAGGGGGTGTGGATCGGCGGCGATCCAGTTCCAGATGACGTAGTTAGCCAGCATGGCGCTGCCGGGCCAGTTGGGCGCGATATTCTCACCCGTAGCCGAGAGCCAGGTATAGAAAAAATTCTGCTCCGACCAGGGATAGGCCCCAAAGACGTAACCCAGCGTGGCCGATGCGCCGCCGCCGTCGTCGCCACGAGCCTTCTTGCGATATTCGAGCAATTTTCTGTTCTCATCGTTTCCCCAGACGAGCCACTCGTTCACCAGGTCGGTTTCAATGCCTGTGCCGAAAGCCGTGCAGCCGATGAACCAGAGGCAGTTCTTGACGCCGTAGAAGCCCGTACTGTAGCCGGACATATTCTCTCTGTAGATAGCAGGTCGGGCCTTGACCACTTTGTTGATGACGCGGATGAGCCGAGACATGTATTTTCGGCGCTCGGCGTCACTAAGATCGTTGTAAAGCCAATCCCATGCCAGCGCGGCGTGAACGCGTGAGGTCGAATACCAGTTGACCGACTTTTTCTGCTCGAAGCATTCCTCGTAAAAGCTCAGACTTCTCTCAAGACACCTCTTCGCGAGATCCCGATACTGTTCGTTGCCCGTCATTCGGTAAACGAATGCCGCCCGCGCCGCCTGCGGCCCAAGCTCTCTCGATTCAACTTTATCGCCTGACTCTCTTTTCAGTCGGTCGACTCGCCGCTTGATGTATTCATACCACTCGCGCTCGGCGCCGAGAGCCCGCTGCTTCACGTCTGGCCACGTGTCGGAGTTGAAAAAAAGCCTCGGATGGTCCGTGCGAATCTTTTCAGTCCAATCGGGGAGTTGCTCACCATAAGCGGCCGACAGGATCAGCAACAAAAATACAGCAGGAACAACCTTACGGCAACGCGAAATCATGGTGTATTCTCCTTCCATATAACATTCTTCTGTCGCGGTAGGGTGCGCCTTGACCCATCGATCTTTGGTGTTGGGGCAAGCCCCACCCTACGGCTGAGCCTGACGGTAATACGTCATCGCATCGGGTATCAGAGCTTTAAGGTCCTGGATTCTTGTTTCATGGGCGGGGTGGGTGCTGAGGAACTCCGGCGGGGCGCCTCCCTTGCTTTGTGCGGCCATTCTTTCCCAGAATGCCGGCGCCTGCCGGGGATCGTAGCCGGCCATCGCCATGAATATCAGGCCAAGGTGGTCGGCTTCGCTCTCATGGGTTCTGCTATAGGGAAGCAGGATACCGAGCTGCGTGCCGACGCCGTAAGACTGCATGAACAGGGCCTTCGTCTTCTGGGGGTATTTGTCCAGCGCCGTCGAGAGGGCCACGCCGCCCATCTGCACGAGAAGGCCCTGACTCATTCTTTCGGCGCCATGTTTGGCAAAGGCGTGCGCGATTTCGTGGCCCATTACCACCGCCAGACCGGTCTCATCCTGCGCCACTTGCAGGATGCCGGTATAGATGACGACTTTGCCGCCGGGCATGGCCCAGGCATTGACGTTGGGATCTTCGACCAGGTTAAATTCCCACTGATAGCCGTTCAGTTTGTCTTCAATGCCGTTTCGGGCGGCGTAATCTTCGACGGCTCTTTGAATCCTGCCGCCTACTCGCTTGACCATCTGGGTCTTTTCGGCGTCCGTGCTGAGCTTGTGCTGCGACAAGAACTCATCATAGGCGTCGAAGCTCATCGAATGCATCGTCGAGCTTGGAACAAAGTTGAGCTGTTTTCTTCCGGTGATCTCAACTTCCGAACAACCCGCCAGCAGCACCGCAGACAAACAGAAAATCAGAAGTTTCGAGATAATGGCACTTTTCATAGTATTTCGTCCTTTCAAAATACACAGGATGAGCACAGCCCACTCCCTATGCGCCTGGAAGGTGTGCAGTGCACACCCTGCATCCTTGTAATTATGGTTCCTGCCGAAATCTGGCTTTACATATCCCTATTGAAACCGACAAGTTCGCTCTATTACAAATGTTTTTTTCATCTTCCGGTCAGTCTTCATTGATTTCCGTCTTGATTTCGTTGAGCAGGTTTATCGCCTCGATAGGGGTCAGATTGTTGACGTCGGTTAAGGCAAGTTTGTCGAGAACGGATTTGTGCTTTTGGACGAAGAGGCTGTCGCCGTCCGATTCTCTCGTTTTGTGCCGTGCGAGTTGCTCGCCGGTGGCTTCCTTCTGGAACGTGCTTTCGAGTTCCTCGAGGATTTCTTTCGACCTTTCCAGAATCGCCGGGGGCACGCCGGCCAGCTTCGCTACGTGGATGCCGTAGCTCTTGTCTGTGCCGCCGGGAAGGATCTTGTGCAGAAAGACGACTTCGTCCATCCATTCGCGGACGGCGACGTTGCAATTCTTGACGTTCTCGAGCAGCTCGGACAGTTCGGTCAACTCGTGATAGTGCGTTGCGAACAGTGTCCGGCATTTGAGTTTGTTGGCCAGATGCTCTGTTACCGCCCAGGCGAGAGACAGCCCATCGTACGTGCTCGTGCCTCGCCCTACTTCGTCGAGGATTACCAGCGACCTGTAAGTCGCGTTGTTGATGATGTTTGCCGTCTCGGTCATTTCGACCATGAATGTCGATTGGCCGCGGACCAGTTCGTCCGATGCGCCGACGCGCGTGAAAATCCTGTCGACCAGGCCGATTTCGGCTTTGTTTGCCGGTATGAATGATCCGGTTTGCGCCATCAGCACAAGAAGGGCAATCTGGCGAATATAAGTGCTCTTGCCGCTCATGTTCGGACCTGTGATTACAAGAATATCGCCCGATGTGTCGCCCAGTTCGAGGTCGTTCGGCACAAACTCGGCGCCGAGCGTTTCGGCAAGGACCGGATGTTTACCTTCGTGAATGATAAGCTCACCGCCATCGGTGATCTTCGGTCGAATATAGTTTCGCCGCATAGCAAGGTATGCGAGCGCCGCCAGACAGTCGCACTGAGCGACGGTCTCGGCAAGGGCCTGAAGGCGGCTTATATATTGTGCCGCCTGTCGCCTAAGCTGATCGAAAAGCTGTTGCTCCAATTCGAGCGCCTTTTCCTCGGCGCTGAGGGCCTGGGTCTCGTATTCCTTCAACTCCTCGGTGATGTAGCGCTCGGCGTTTTTTATGGTCTGCTTGCGGACGTAGTCGGCGGGGACTTTGTCCGCTGATGTGTGATTGACTTCGATATAGTAGCCGAAAACCTTGTTGTAACCCAGCTTCAGGTTCGCGATTCCCGTCCGTCGGGCCTGCTCCTGCTGGTAATTCCTGAGCCAGCTTTGGCCGTCTTTGGAGATCGATCTAAGCCGGTCCAGTTCTTCGGAGAAGTCCGCTTTTATCACGCCGCCGTCGCGCAGATGCGTGGGCGGCTCGGGTACTATAGCTGATTCAAGCAGATCGGCCAGTTCATCCATGCTGTCGCATCTTTCGGCCAGATTCGCGAGCAGTTTGGCCTCAAATTCCTCCAGGTTTTCCCTTAGAAGGGGTATCTGTCGCAATGTAGCCGTAAGTGCAACCAAATCCCTCGGCGATGCGCGGAACGTGCTGATTCTCGCTGCAATCCGCTCAGTGTCGAATACGTTCGAGAGCAGCCTTCTCATGTCAGTCAGCTTGTCTCCGGCATCCATAATTTCCTCGATGGCGTCCTGTCGCTGCTCGATGGCTGCAACGTCGCACAGTGGCATACAAAGCCAGTTGCGAAACATGCGGGCGCCCATGCCGGTCATCGTCTCGTCAATGCTGTCAAGGAGAGAGCCTTTCCTGCTCTCGGAGCGGATGGTGCGCAGTATTTCCAGAGATCGCAACGAGGACGGATCGACCTGCAGAAAATTCTGCTGATTGACCTTCTTGAGGCTCTGAATATGCCCGAGCGTGGTCTTTTGAGTTTCGGCAAGGTACTCAATGATTGCACCGGCCGGCGGGACAAGATATTCATCGTTGTCACCGATGCCGAAACCTTCGAGCGTGGCGGTGCCGAAATGCTTGAGCAGGCGCTGTTTTGCCTGATAGGGATCGAAATACCAGCCGGGACGCTCGGTTACAACCGCATTAGTCAATTGGGTGATGTCTCTGGCGAGCTTTTTTGTCTCGGCCTCGAACAACTCTCCTCGCCTGTCGGCCAGCAGGCACTCAGCCGGCGAAAGGCGCAGCAACTCATCGAGTAGTCTCGATTCCGGCAGCTCCTGAACGAAGAAATGCCCGGTGGAAATATCCACCCAGCTAATTACGGCCTGGCTCTTCGTTCCCAGGCTGACAGCACAGAGAAAGTTGTCCTGCTTTGCGTCGAGCAAGACGTCGTCAGTGAGCGTGCCTGGCGTAACGATGCGCACAACGTCGCGTTTGACCACACCCTTTGCCGTCTTGGGATTCTCGACCTGCTCGCAGACGGCAACGCGGTAGCCGGCCTGGAGCATTTTCTTGACGTATCCGTCGACGGCATGATAAGGCACACCTGCCAGCGGGATCGGGTTGGTCCCCTTATTGCGGCTGGTAAGAGTCAGTCCAAGCACCTTAGAACAAATCTTCGCATCCTCGTAGAACGTCTCGTAGAAGTCGCCCATGCGAAAAAACAGGATGCAGTCCGGGTGCATCTGCTTGAACTTGTGAAACTGCTTCATGGCAGGAGTCAGTTTTTCAGTCTTCGGGGCCATGGATAAGGATTATACACAGCCTGTAGCGTTTAACAAGTCAGCGATTGAAAAGATTCTCCTTGCATGACTCCCACGGAATGTGTATTATTGCAAATATATTACACATTTAGGGAGACTCAGCAATGAGAACAAACGTTGTACTTGACGACGATTTGGTAAAAAAGGCCCTTGAGCTTTCCGGCTATAAGACCAAGAAGAAAGCTATCGAGGAGGGATTGAAACTGCTCGTGCAGCTAAACCAACAGAAGAACGCAAGAAGCTTTCGTGGGAAACTTAAGTGGACGGGCAACCTGAGTAAAATGAGAACGGATAAATGATACTCGTGGACTCATCTGTCTGGATCGATTATTTCAACGGTAAGATTACTAAGCAGACAAATCAGTTGGATGCACTTCTAAGCAATGAGTTGATTGTCGTCGGCGATCTAATCTTTACAGAGGTTCTCCAGGGTTTCAAACGAGACCAGGACTACAACAATGCCAAGAAATTACTTGATTCCTTCATGTTTATGGAAATGCTTGGTAAGCACATGGCTGTTAAGAGTACCAAGAATTATCGAGATTTGAGAAGAAAAGGATTGACAGTCAGAAAGACAATAGATGTCATCATAGCAACGTTTTGTATTGAGAACAACCTTACCTTATTGCATTGCGATAGGGACTTCGTCGCAATAGAAGAAAACCTGAATCTGAGGGTAATATTATAGGATCGCCGTGTTGTACTTATACGCTTTCCATGTTTTCGAGAGAACGATTTTGACAGTGGAATGCCCGGCGGTCATTACACCGAAAGCGAGGCCTAAGAGGCAATTAGAAATGCCGAAGAAATCATTAGATTCGGTGAAAGTCGTATTTGCGGATAGAGACAAAGTCTTCTGCCAATTACGCCGTTTTGTCGCGGAACTTAAAAGAACTCGGCCGGAGGTCAAAAGAGTCGGGCTGTTTGGCTCTTACGCCACCGACAGCTTCGGCCCGGCAAGCGACGTGGATCTGTTGATAATCCTAAATCGAAGCAGTGCGCTTCCTTGACAGAATTCCGGAATTCATCTCTGACAATCTGTCTGTAAGCTGCGACGTGTTTCCCTACACCACCGAGGAAGTCGAGAAGATGAAACGCAACGGCAGTCACTGGATTCGGCATGTTCTCGACGAATAATTGTGGCTTTGATATGTGAGGACTGAAAGATCATGATTGAGAACAGCCACACATCTGAACAATGATAACCTGTCTACGTCCGACCACTGATTAAATCAGCAATAATTGAAGCGGCCTGTTGCTCAGATTCAGCTTTAGTCAGTTGACCGAGCACTTCTTCCTGACGATGTGTAAAGCAGATGGATTGCTTCAAATCGAAATTAGAGGTGCCGGATGTTTGGCGGATTTTCTCCTTCAAGTTTTCCATTCCCATGCCTTCTTTGGCGCTGATCCGTACAGGTTCAGACAAGGCATGCGGAAGGCGGGCGACATCGAGCCTGCCCGGCAGGTCGGATTTATTCAGGACTGTTATGGCCTCTTTCTCCGAGATGTGGCCCAGAAGACCGCTGTCAAGCTCCAACGTGGACTGGCTCTGATCCAAAACCAGCAGGACAAGATCGGAAATTTTCAGAATTTCGGCGGTTCTTTCATGTGCGGCTTGGTCGATTGTGTGCTCGACTCCGGTTAGCTGCTCGTAGCATGTGGCATTGTGTAGGGTGGAGCTTGCCCCGCCATTGTTCTCATCTATTCCCGCAGTATCAATCAGAGTAACCGACAGGGGGGCGATTTGGCATTCGGCTTCTACCCAGTCTCTGGTTGTGCCTTTGATATCGGTAACGATTGCTTTTTTCCGACCGGCCAGGTAATTGAGCAGCGTGCTCTTGCCGCTGTTTGGAGGGCCCGTCAGAACCGCCGTGCACCCGTAAATTATGAGTTTGGCCGCTTGAGAATTCTGCAATATTTTGGCAGCTTCGGCTTTTATCTTATTGAGAGAGACTCCATCTATCCCATCGAGCCAGTTTTGTGCCCTTTCAGCGAGTCCGCCGTTTATCTGATTTGCTATCAGCTTGGTTCCCTCAATTGTCCTGGCCTTTGCTTGGGCAATTCTGGCTTCGATTGCAATTGTGTCTAATTGTCCTTTTGCGGCTAGAGTTTCGGCCAGCAACTGTTCTGATGCGACCGGCTGCGCTCCATGCTTTTGCAGAAGCTCCATTATCATCTCTACGATAACCGGGTTGCCGTGGCAGTGAATCGCGAAGTTCTCAGCGCTCTCGCAGCCAAGCGTAACCTGATCGACGACTTGGGTTCCATCTACGATAGTCCCACGCAGGATTTGGCCCGTCTCGAAGGTGGCGATTTTCGTTCCGGCTGGCTTGAATATTTCTCGTATGACGTCTAACGCCGAATCGCCTACAACTTCAACGGTAGATATTGCCCCAACGCCTCTGCCGGTCATTAATGCAGCTTGAACAGTCATAGGTTATCGAGCGAACACACGGGCGCCCTTACACTGCACTTTGCGCCAGATGTCTTTTGTAGGCGAGGACGATGCCTTTGACGACCAGACTGGGCACGAACGAATCGATGAAAGGGCAGTCGTCCTTTATGGTTTTTGCAGCCGCACCGGTGATGACGGTCTGGGGCCATTTGCCGATCATCTCAGCGTAGCGTCTTATGATTTCCTCCAGCGCTCCGACTGCCGAATAGTACAGGCCGCAGTTAATCGCATCGGCGGTGTTCTTGCCGTATGGCGCATCCGGCTTGCGGATTTGCGTCTTCGGTAATTGGGCGGTGTTCTGTTCCAGAGTCTCGGCGCTGATTTCGAAACCGGGGCATATAACCCCCCCGAGGAAGATGCCGTTCTCATCTACGAGGTCTATCGTTACAGCCGTGCCGAAATCGGCGACGACCACCGCTTGCTCTGCTACGGCGTAGGCCGCCGCGGCCGAAACCACCCTGTCGGTGCCGACTCTGTCCGGCTCATCCACCCACATCCTCATCGGAAGGGGTATATCTTCACCGATAACGCAAATCTCCTCGCCAAGTTCATCAGCAGCAATCTCTCGCACCACTCCAGTCCATTCAGGATGTACGCTGCTGACCACGATCACGCCGTTGCGTTTTTCCTCTGTCGAGCCTTCGACAACGGGTATCTGCTCCCAGAGCGATTTAAGGTGGTCGGCCAGCTTTGTCCGCGACCGGCCGGGGATAGAGATGATAGACTTTTCCTCGTCTTCAAGATAGAAGCCTACGTCAATATTCGTATTTCCAATGTCTATTGCAATAACGTTCATAATTGATAGCTCGAAATCCGCAAATCTAAATACTACCTGCTTTTTAGCACTTTTCGCGCCGAAGTCAAGACTAAAACGCACCGCATCCCAGGCAAAAACGACAAACTCACTCCGGCTGCCTTCCTGAATTCGAGCAAAATTGCCTGTTACGCCGATATTTGGCGGCTTTTGAGGTTGACTTGCCGTCGAATCACGCTAAAATGCGTTGCTCGTATCTCGGATGAGAGAGTTTCTTGGTGAATTAAAAGCCGGACAAGGAGATTAGCAAGTGGCTTATAATTGCGTTGTATTGGTAAAGCAAGTGCCTGACACAAAAAACGTTACAGGCGATGCGATGAATGATGACGGCACCGTCAAGCGTTCGGCGCTGCCGGCGATCTTCAATCCGGAGGACCTTAACGCCCTGGAACTGGCCCTGCAAATCAAAGAGAAGTATGGCGGGCACATTACCGTCGTTACTATGGGTCTGCCGGCCGCGAGTGCGATTCTTCGTGAATCGCTCTACCGCGGGGCCGACGAGGCGATCCTGCTGACCGACCGCAAATGTGCCGCGAGCGATACATTGGCAACCAGCTACATCCTCAGTTGTGCGGTCGGGAAAATCGATTACGACATCGTCCTGTGTGGCAGACAGGCCATCGACGGCGATACGGCCCAGGTCGGCCCGCAATTGGCCGAAAAACTCGGCATCACACAGATCACATACGTGGAAGAACTTGAAGACCTTAACGGCAAAACCGTAACGGCTCGCAGAAACATCGGCAACGGCTGGCAGAGAGTTAGAACCGCCCTGCCGGTCCTGCTGACCGTGGTCGGCGATGCGAACGAGCCGAGAGTAGCGGCGGCCAAGAAAATGATGAAGTACAAGAACGCTTGCACGCCGGCTGAGATCGAGCGGAGTATTAGGGCTGAAAATCCCGACGCCGTCGAGGCCGAACTCAAAGAGTTGGTCGAACGCAGGCGCCACAAGCTGGCTGAGTCCGGCTTGTTGATGGAGCAATTAGACCTGGAGGACATCGAGGCCGACTTGACGTGGTGCGGCCAGAAAGGTTCCCCAACCAAGGTCCATCGAATTCAAAGCGTTGTCCTGGCGGCTAAAGAAACAAAAGAGATCGAGCCTACCGAAGAGGCGATCTCAAACATCATACACGAGCTGATCGCCGATAAAATCATAGCATGAAGCCCGAGACGAAAGAACAATTAGCCCGGATTTTCAAGAGGCGAAGGGTGGTTTTTGCTTACCTTTTCGGCTCACAGGCCAAAGGCACCGCCGGTTCCTTGAGCGATATCGATATCGCCGTGTATTTTGATGATGAAGTTGATGCTGGAGAGCATTTTGATTTGAAACTGAAGGTCTTAGGAGAAATAACGGACCTATACAAAACCGACGAGGTCGATTTAGTTGTCCTCAACGATACGCCGCCACTTCTGGCCCACCGGATTTTGAAAGAAGGAATTCTTATTTTTTCCGACAATGATAAGATCCGGTTAGAGTATGAAGTCAAGGCAGTGCTCAAGTACCTGGACTGGAAACCTTTCATAGACAGATATACGAGGGAAGTCTTCGGACCGGAGGCTACCAGTGGTAGATAAAGCCAGATTAGCAAAATGTATTCAGGACTTGGAAGGATACCTTCAACACCTGGTTGAAATGCAGAAGTATCCCGTAGAGCAATACCTCTCCGACTGGAGGATTTATGATTTGGCGGATCGGCAGTTGCATTTAGCTCTGGAAACGTTCTTAACTGTTGGAGATATGGTTATTTCCGAGTTCGGCTTCGCCAAGCCTGATACCTATGCTGATATCCCGAGGATTTTGTTTGAGAACAAAGTGATTCCAAGCCTGCTCAAGGACGAATTAGTTGACCTGGCCCTCTTCAGGAACGTCCTGGTTCACGACTACTTACGTCTCGACCATGAGAGGGTATATCAACACCTACAAAACGATACCAAGACTATCGAGGAATTTATTGACGCAATCAAGAGGTTCGTGGCTGAGAAATAGTTACAATGGTGGGGCGAGCCCCACCCTACGCAATACGTAATACGCAATACGAGATACAAACAAATGATAGATGTTAATAGAGAAGGTGAAGTTTGGGTTTTTGCCGAGCAGCATAACGGGCAACTGGAAGATACGCCGATTGAGTTAATGAGCAAGGCCCGGCATCTGGCCGATACGCTCGGTGTGAGTCTGGCGGCGGTACTTTTGGGCGACGGCGTCAAGAGCCTCGCGACGCAGCTCATACACCGCGGCGCCGACAAGGTTTACGTTGCCGAGGACCCGTTGCTGCAGGCTTACCAGGCCAACAGCTATGCAAAGATGATGTACGACCTGATCCACAAGCACGAGCCTCAGATCGTGCTCTACGGAGCAACTGTGACCGGTCGCGACCTGGCGCCGCGAATCGCAAGCGCCACCAAGGCGGGGCTGACCGCAGACTGCACCGATCTGCAAATAGGCGACCACAAGACTGTTAGAGACAAGAAGATACACAAGAATCTTCTTTTCCAGATCCGCCCTGCTTTCGGCGGAAATATCGTCGCGACGATTATCAATCACGACCGCTGGCCTCAGATGGCCACCGTTCGTGAGGGCGTGATGATGACGCCCGAACCGGACGAAACACGAAAAGGTCAGATTATTCAAGAGAAAGTTCGACTCACGCAGACGGACTTGCCGCTGGAGATTCTCGATGAGCATAAACGCGAGAAAAAGATAGACCTCAAAGCGGCGCGAATCATCGTCGCCGGCGGAGCAGGACTGGGCAGCAAGGACAATTTCAAGCTCGTGTGGGACCTGGCGAACTGCCTCGGCGCCGCACCGGCGGCAACGCGAGCAGCCGTAGACCTGGGTTTCATAGACCACGACCATCAGGTGGGCCAGACCGGAACGACCGTTCGCCCGAGCCTGTATATAGCCGTTGGAATCAGCGGTGCCGTACAGCATCAGGCGGGAATGTCCCAGAGCCAGAAGATCGTAGCAATCAACAACGATCCCGATGCCCCTATCTTCGGCGTCGCCCACTACAAAATACTCGGCGACCTCAACGAAGTCGTGCCGATGATGATAAAATCAATCAAGGAAAAGACTGTTTAGCCACGAAGACACAAAGTCACAAAGAAAATATAGAGCTGTCTTAGTGTCTTCGTGTCTTAGTGGCAAAAAGGAAATCCAGAATGGCTAATTTCTATAGAGATAACGACGATATACAGTTCTTGTTCCGGCACACAGACGTAGCCGGCTCGGCGAATGTTTGTGAAGAGGGGTTTAAGTTCGCAGGCGAATTCGATTACGCCCCGGCCGATGTCGAAGAGGCAATACGGAACTACGAGATGGTGCTGGATTCGCTTGGCCGGCTCAGCGCAGAATTCATCGCGCCGCGGGCCGAGGATGTGGATCGCCAGGGCAACGTGCTAAACGAAGACGGCACCGTGACCCGCGCCAAGGGAATCGCAGACGACCTGGAGAAACTGGCTCAGGCCGAGGTCATGGGTTTCACGTTGCCACACCGGTTTGGCGGCCTGAATTTCCCGAATCTCGTTTATTCGATGGCGATTGAGATCGTTTCGCGGGCAGATGCCGCACTTATGAACATCTTCGGCCTGCAGGGAATCGCAGAGACCATCAATGCATTTGCCTCCGAAGAGATCAAGCAACAATACCTGAAGGAATTTGCCGCGGGCAAGGTCACCGGAGCGATGGTCCTGACCGAGCCGGACGCAGGCTCCGACTTACAGGCGATCAAGCTCCGAGCATACCAGGGCGACGAGGGCAAATGGTTCCTGCACGGCGTAAAACGCTTCATCACCAACGGCTGCGGAGAGGTCCTGCTGGTTCTGTCTCGAAGCGAGCCGGACCGAGCCGGTGGACTTGGCCTGAGCCTGTTCGTGTGCGAGCCGGGTCCGACGGTACACATCCGCCGGCTGGAGGATAAGTTGGGCATCCATGGCTCGCCGACCTGTGAGATATTCTTCGACAATACGCCTTGTGAACTAATCGGCGAACGCCAGCGCGGGCTGGTAACGTACGTGATGAGCCTCATGAACGGCGCCCGGATCGGCATTGCGGGCCAGTCGATGGGCGTGGCCGAAGCGGCTTATCGCGTCGCCCGCGATTACGCATCGACCAGAAAGCAGTTTGGCGTGGCAATTGAGAAGCTGCCCGCGGTGCGAGACATGCTGATCGACATGAAAACCCTGATCGAAGCGGGCAGGGCGCTCTTGTATGAAACCTCGCGAGTCGTGGATATGGAGATCGGCTATGCAAAACAACTCGAAAGTCCGCCTCAGGACAAGGCCGAAGCTAAGAGGCTCAAGAATGAATCGCGAAAGTACAGAAGATACGCCGGGATGCTCACGCCGATGAGCAAGTATTATTGCTCGGAGATGTGCAACCGCGTTACTTATGATTCGATCCAAGTGCTGGGCGGCAGCGGCTATATGCGCGATTACGCCTGCGAACGCTACGCGAGGGACGCCCGGATTACGACTATTTACGAAGGAACCAGCCAGTTGCAGGTGGTCGCAGCGGTACGAGGCGTATGCAGCGGCACGGCCGAAAAATTTATGGCAGAGCTTGCAGAGCAGGATTACGATCCCGAAGTCAGTGATTTACTCGAAACACTCGCCAAAGGCAGGGAACTCTTGAAAGAATCCGTCGCTTACGTTAAGCAGCAGGGCAACGAGTACATGGATCTCTACGGCAGAGCTTTGGTGGATATCGCCATTGACCTGATCAACGGCTATCTCTTCTGCGGCCAGGCCAGTACGAAGGTGGAAATGCAGGTCCCGGTCGCCGAGGACGGCTCGGGAGAAGCCGGCAAAACCATACCGATGAAACAGCGAAAAGAAATGATCGCCCGCAGATACATAACCAAAAACACCCCAAAGATCGCCGCCCTGGCTGAATCAATCCGTTCCGGCGACAAATCAACCTTCACCGAATACGAAGCCCTCATAGGACCCGTGCCTGCGGAGTGATAACGGATGTTCAGAGCTGTAATATTTGATTTTGACGGGGTGATTACGGATTCGGAAGGTTTGCACCTTCGTGCTTTCAATGAGTCGCTGGAACCGTTCGGGGTCAAGATAGAAACAGAGGATTACTATGAGAAATATCTGGGATTCAGCGACTTCGACTGCTATAAGGCGATCGTCAAAGATGGCCTGCTCAAAGTCGATGAGCGGCAAATTCCGGATATCGTCAAACGCAAGAGCGCGATATTCGAGGAGCTGACGAAGACCGAAGACCGGACCTTCGAGGGAGTACGTGATTTT
Source organism: uncultured Pirellulales bacterium (assembly GCA_964598225.1). GTDB lineage: Bacteria > Planctomycetota > Phycisphaerae > Sedimentisphaerales > Anaerobacaceae > SG8-4. The sequence continues at coordinate 51,634 of CAZRBG010000027.1, read as the reverse complement.
CTGAAGATGCTCGATCAGAACGAAATCCCGATGGCTATCTGCTCGGGCGCGCTGCTGGCCGATATTAAGCCCATGGTCGATGGAGCGAACCTGCGGCATTTTTTCAAGACGATAGTTTCGGCTGAGCATGTCAGGAATGGCAAACCCGATCCGGAAGGATATCTGCTGGCGCTGCAGAGGCTGAGCGAAAACAGCAATCCGCCTCTAACCGCCGATCAATGCGTCGTGATAGAAGATTCCCATTGGGGCCTCCAGGCCGGCAACGCGGCAGGAATGCATACGATAGCCGTGACAAACTCCTACGATGCCGAGCAACTCAGCGACGCCGAAAGAGTCGTCGCACGGCTTGGCGATCTGAGTATGGAAGATTTGCGGCAACTTTGTGCTTAGTCTCCATGGCAATGTATATAAAATCTCTCCGCACAAGGAGAACCAAACAGCGCGTGGACCAGAGGTATCGGCTTCGCTCGACATGACATGGAAAAACCGTTCAAAAAAGTTCTATGATCCAGCTCCAGGGAGGGATGCCCACCAGGACAAGGATAGGCTGCAGGCAGAAACCGATCATTACAGCAATCCACATCTCTTTGTACCTGCGCTCACCGCCCTCGTCGCGAAGTCGATGCCAGGCGGGAACGAAAAGCACAAATGGAATCGCCATGTATAAACCCGAAAGAAAGCAGGCGACGCGCCATTCCCAGTGCAGCGGCTCGTTGGCGATTGCAAGAGCCTGCTCTTCGCGTTCTTTGGCTCGCTGCTGCAACTGCTTTTCGAGATTGCTCATGCGGTCAGGGGAAAGATGCCGATCGGTTAGTTCCTCTCTGGCAAATTCGAGAGCTTCGGGTAGGTGTGTCGTAGTTCTCGAGTACTCGAGCAACTCCAAATCCGACAAGCCGTGTATGTAATCTTCCACTTGCCGATCCATACTCTGTCTCCTACGCAAGACAATCCGTATGGGCAACGCATTGTGGCCCGATCAAAGCTGCCAGCCCCGCCTATCTTCGCCGTATTATAGCCGAAATTGCTTGAGAAAGCAAGAAAAATATTGGGACCATAAAGAGGGGGCGCCAAAATTTTCTGGCAAGCAACATTTTGTCATGTCGACCGAAGGGATGCGCAGCAACACGTGGCGGCAGAACCTGGCTCGGAAAGGTAAAACCCCTCATCATTGTTAGCCGGATTCCTCGGCTAAGCTCGGAATGACAAAGAGTCCGGTGCGTCTGCTTTATTGCTGATTTGTCTGTATCGCACCGGGGCCGATCACTTTGAAGTCGAGTTTGCCGGTGGTTACGTTGTACTCGATCCCATCGACAAGAGCACCATTGCCAAGGCACGGTGTTGTCTCGTCGCCGTTGATTGTCATGATGGATGTTGTCTGATCGTAGTGCAGCTCGCTGCCGATGAAGTGATTTCCATTGGACAAATCGCTAATATCTATCCCGCCCGTCGCTTTCAAAGTCGACAATTCGGTTCTGCCGTCCGGCAACTTTTTGAGAAAGGCCTCCACCCGCGGCGCCGATGCCGTAGTCATCGCATCCGGATTGTGGACGCCGGCAACGACGGGAACATAATGAAACCACAAAGCGCCGCCCGGGACGGCTTCGGCTACGATTCGATCTTCGTTGATGAAATATTTCAGACTGTCGTAATTCGCAAGGAAGGCGTAACACGGCCCGCTCAGGCTGAATCCGTTCGGATCCTGTTCGGAGACGGCGACTTTGGAATTGTCCATTACTATCTCCGCCGGCGCCCCCGAAGCTTTGAACAGTCCCTCGTTGGGATCGAAATCAACCCGGGCGCATTTTAACTCGACGCCGCCGAGTAACTCCGCGTCGTTGACATCATGAGCATATTCGACAAGATTGGGATCGGCTTTTGCCCTCTTAGTGGAAGCAAGCCTGACAACGCCGCCGCTGGCGGTAAGATGCTTGATGCCGCCGGTCGACCCGGACGAGTCCGCCTCGGGCGCATTCGCATCCTCCGGCAGGTCCACGGTTATCAATTCCGACCGAAGCTCGTAGCCCGTCAGATCGTTCGGATCCTCTCGGGTCGTCAGGCATCGACAATCGTCTACAAAAACAATCTGATTCGCAGTTCCTGAGAATCTTGCCTCTTTTTGAGCGGTTACTGTGACAGCGGTGGGTTCGTTTGGTTTTTCGGGCGCGTTCGGATCGGGAGCGGCGCCAAGGTCATTTGTGTCCTGCATGTAAAAAGTAAGCTTTGCCGGTCCTGCCGCAAGCATGTCGGGTTGCGCGTCTTTGTTTTCGGGAAGATTTACAGTTATCTTCGGCGCTTGGAACGTCACGTCTCTCGGCTCGGTCAAGCCTTTCTGGGGCATGGAACCAAGGCAGTCGCCTGTGAAAACGACCTGGTTGGATGCCTGGAAGAATGTTACTCCGTCCCGGGCGGTGACGTTTGTCGGCGCGAGCGGTTCGTTTGCATCGGCACCGGTCCTGTCGCGGGAAAACAAAATAAGTCTGGACTCACCATCGGCGGCAACGTTCCCGGTAACCGCATCATAGTCGATCGTCGGAGCGAGGAACTTTGTCCGATTGCTGTCGGTCTCAAGCACCTCGGGACGCTCACTTTCCGAACCGGCGGCGACCTGCATGAATTCGTCGAGCGATCTGTTGGTATCCATCGGCACGAAAACAATGCCGTTCTCGCACGTTATTACGATATCATTCGGTTCCTCAGGCGAAACTTTCGACTCGACAGCCGCAGCGACGGTGCTGTTCGGATCGACCGCGCCTTTTGCAGAGACACTGTTGGAGTCATCAGCGGGTACACCTTCTTCGGCTGCGGCCACTGTGTCCGTGTCGTTTGCGTCGGCCGTTTCGGACGAGAGAGAGTCTTGCGACAGAAAGATATCGCTGATGAGGATTCGCTGATCGGCGAAGATCAACTCATCCGGCGTATCAATAAGCACGTTCTTGCTTAGTATACATTTGTAATATACGCCCTCTTCCGTCTCGTCCCCAAGAGCATCATCGCCGGTTGACTCCTCGAGCTTCTCCGTGTCGACAGCGACGGCATTGACGTCCGCTTGTTGTATCTCAGCCGGAGTTTCAACCTCGGCTGATTCATCCGTTTGCGGCTGATAGCTGGAGAACATTTCCGTCCGCGCGTTCTTTAGACGCAGCATCTCCAGGTCGAAAATTCTGAAGTACTCAAGACGGTCGCTCTGGTCGTTGAATATAAGTTCCAGGCCTCTTCCCCGCATGTGGACATCCTCTGAGATGTATTCAACCGGCCCTTTTGTAGATAGCTGCGATCTTTCGCTCATAAAAACAACGTCGTCGAGATAGACAAAGCTCTCCTTCATGTCGCTCGAATCTTTTGGCTCGACGTGTATTACCACGTTCCCGCTGAAAGTCGCATCCCTGGGTGTTGACCTTTCGGCAGCGGTCTCCATTCGCGCCCATCCGGTGTCAGCCGTTATGTAGCACGTGAAATCCCGCTCGAAGACATTTACATAGGGTTCCTCGAGTTCCCAGATACCCCGCGACTTGCTCAGCAAAGTCTCGAAGCCCCATATCCGCTCGACCTCTTTGGTCTCTTCGTTCAGGGTGACGTACTCGGCCTTCTTGGTGGTGCCGATTCCAATACCGCCGATCTTGCCCACGTTTGAGTCGAAATCACCAATATTGCTGTCGGCGACGGCCTCGCTAAACTCGGCGCCCGGATCGCTCTCGATGACGGGCGAATCGCTCACGCCGGTATAGAGAACATACGCCGCGAGCACACCGCCTAATGAAATAAAACCGATAAGGACTTTGCGCATTTCAAATGCCTTTTTCTGCCGTCAGGACAGATACCTTTCCATAAGTTTGTCCCATTTGTCCGTGCCTTTGAGTATGTGTTCTATTGTCTCGCGCACGGCCCCTTTGCCGCCGGGCTTGGTGGTCACGTAATCTGCGTACTGTTTGACTTCGTCGGCCGCGTCGGCGACGGCGACCCCGAATCCGACGTATCGTATTACAGGCAGGTCCATCAGATCGTCGCCCACGTACGCCACTTTCTCCGGCGTCAGGTCGAGCCGACCGAGTAATTCCTCGATTACAGGCAGCTTGAAATGGCAATCCTGAAAGACGTGTTCGATTCCCAGTTGGGCCGCACGCCGCCGGGTAGGCTCCGACTCTCTGCCGCTTATTATAGCCACTTCCAGACCCGCTCGCCGCCACATGCGTATCCCATGCCCGTCGAGCGTATTGAAAAACTTCGTCTCGCTGCCGTCAGCGTTGATTATCAGCGTCCCGTCGGTCAAAACTCCGTCCACATCGAGAACCAGCAACTTTATTTCAGTCAGGTCAACCATGCTATGATCAATTCGCACTAACAGAGGCTTTCACAAGCACCGTCCAATCCTGCTCAACGTCGCCCGGCGGTAAACCGAGTGAGATGGTCGATGGTCCTTTGGTCTTTGAGATACTGCCTTTTAGGAGTCTTCCGCCGGCCCTCGGATTGTACCAGCACACCGAGTAGTCGCCCGCATCGACTTTCAGCGAAGCCGTGCCGCCGGTCGGCAGGTACACCGCGTAAACATCGCCGGGCTTTGCTAACACCAGTGTGCCTTCTCCGGAGGCAAGTGCGTTGTCCGGCTCCATCTCCCAGAACGGCAAATGCTGCTGGAAGAACTCCAGGGCATAGCGGGTCTGGTCCCACATTATATCGCGGGAGCGCCAGTCTTCACAGTTTATGTCCATGTGCGGAAACTGGTGGCCGAAGTACCATTCCACGCCGGAGCCGCCGCCCATCAGATTTCCCCAGAGGCCCTGCTTTCGCGGGATGTCGTGAGTAGGATCGTTGGCGTCGGGAACAACGCCGTGGCTGGCTTTGCTCTGCTCGTCGCCGAAGATGGCCCACTTGCGCCCTGCCTCGGCCGAACGCTTGCGCAGCACGATGGCCTCGTTGTTGTAATTGGCCATATTGCCCTGAATTGAAGTCGCCTCGAAACAGGAATGGCCGAGGAGGCCGTCATAAAACTGAAGCGCCTTGCCCGATTTCGTGTGCACCGTAATCGGATGATCGTAGGGATCGAGCGAACGGATATACGCAGCGATTTCCTTCCGGTCGGCGTCGGGCGTATTGTTTTCCTCGCCGAGATTCCAGATAACCGCCAGGTGATGGCTGAAACGTGCGGCTAATTCGCGATAGTAAAGCTTGCGAATAGGATTAAGGCCCGCCGAGCCGCCGAGCTTACGATCATTTTCCGTCTCCTGCGTAACAACGTGCAGCATGATCCCAAGCCGATCCATGTGGTCGAATATGATCTCCCACTGACCCAGCTTGCTGCAGTCGAATCGCTCTCTTTCGTCTACAGTCGACCACATCCACGTGTCTCGCCCGTCGCCGCCGTCGATGTTGTACGTCAGGAAGTAGACGCTGTTCATCCTTTCGCTCGCCAGATAATTCAGCGCACCGATGATGCCCTTGCCTTTACCATCCTTCCAGGTCGGATCGCCCGGGCGCCAGTCCTTTACGTGCGGCTTATACTGGTGAATGAATCCGCCGATATGGCCGTAACTTCCCGAGCCCGCATCGGCGTCGTACGTGCCGTCTATCTCGTCGTACGCCAGGAAGTTCTCCGGGCTGTCGGCGCCGCCCTTGAGATAATAATCCCCGCTGCCGGCAAAACGCAGATAATGCTCGCCCACGTACTCTAATCTCCCCTTACGACGAAAGTCCCGGCCGGTTTTATCACTCGGGCGGACGCGGAATCGGCCGCTCCTGCCATGATATTTCGCCAGTGCTTTGCCGTCCATATCAGCATTGATCACAACGTTGTCTCCGGCTACCATCGAAACCCGGTATGTCCACACACCGGCTTTATCCGGCGACAGATGCGCCCGCCATTTATTCCCGGCCTCAGCCGAGCTATTCGCGGCATCGCCGTCAGCAGCGAAATAACCGGGCGCAGAATAACTCGGCGACCCCGATTCATGCCGAAACGCAACAGTCATCCGGTGGTCGGTAAAAGGATTGGGATCGCTATCCGTCTCGGCCGCAAACGGCCCATCCAGCGTCAACGTTATCTTATGCCACTGCTTCATCTCGCCGCTGATCTCCACCGAACCATCCCCATCCACGCGATCCCTCGCGGCGGAAACCTGAGCATCGCAGGCAATCACAATGAGTACGCAAATCGCAAATGCAGTCATATTCTTCAGTTGGCATTTCATATACAGCTCCTTAAAATATTCATACAAACTCGAGACCATACAATAACAAAATCCCGCCGAAATTCCAGTAATTCTCCGGCCATCCCAGCGAGATTATATAGAAATGTGTGTCAAAAAAACGCCTTGATCAACCAGGCGAACCGGGCAACAAGAAACTGCAACACGTCTACATTTGCAGTTAAAAATTATGACTGAGAAGAAAAGCCGGAAAATGTGCCGAACACCTTTTACTTTCCTTTTCTCCCTCCAACCGCCTTATCAGTCAGGTACTGGTATTTCTTCGTTGTGTAGTCTCAGATCGAAGCAGCCGATCCTGGTGCTTCTTTTGCTCGGCCATATAATGTTCGACAAGCTTCTTCGGATCGTTATCGAACTCGGCGGAGATTTTCTTCCGCACGTCGCGTACGGCACGAATGCCCTCATCGTCCGTCTTCATCGTCATCTCCTAAGAATTCCAGGGGCGTCACCAGCACAGGAACAAACAATCCCAGCAACACGTTGACCATTCTAATGTGCTCGAACTTATTTGCGTTTGCAAGGTGGCGGCAATTCCAGGTAAGCAGAAAATCACACCGATGGAAAGATGCGAGGGCGAGATGGAGAGCATCGCCGATTGGATTGTCCGGCATGATCTTTCGAGCAATGTATGTCTGGACGATCTCCGTAACCTCCGGTTCGACCGGCACAAGAGGAAGGTCTTGGATGAGCCGCAGAGAATCTTCGCGAGCAGGTAATTCCCCGCGCGACAATTCCTCGACAACGGCTGCACTTGTAACCAACTCATGCTCATCAATTGCCTTCTCCCACCACCTACGCGTCCACTCTCGCCGGGCTACCATTTCTGGTTCGGATCGCACATCAAAATAGAAACTGGGTATCGTTGTCTCAATATAAACACTTTTATTCATAATGAAAGCTCCAAAGCATCGTCAGAAGCGTTCGACCATCTGCCGGATATGCTCGTTGTCGGAGTCTTGCAATCTAACCATAAATTCGTTCCCGACGGACGATTATATCTTATCAAACGCGAGTCCGTCTGTCATTGATTTTCCGGGTGGCCATCCAATTGCATCTGCTCCTGTGGCCGTTTGAGAACTTTACCAAGACGGAGCTGGATTGAATAGAAGAGAGCGCCAACCTGTACCGGACACCTTCCATCCAGAGCCGTAACAGTTAGCCTCGTGTATATGCAGCACTTGCAATATATGAAGTGATTTCTTCAACGTAGTTGGAGGTTCATCCAGAAGCTCGATGACATCCCCAGGAACTTCTCCAGACGCAGGACGGTGCTCGGCGTCATCCCGCGACGGGCGTTGACGATCTCATTAACTCGCTGGTAAGGGACGTGAATAGCCTCGGCCAACTGCCTCTGCGTCAGTCCCAGCGGCTTGAGAAACTCCTCTAAAAGCATCCGGCCCGGATGCGTCGGCGGTCGACGTGTTGGCATACGAATCATTTATAACATGATAGCACGGATCCCGTGTTATCGCAAGCTCTTGTTTTCAGTCGAACCACGAACAGCCGGTGCATTTTCTCGCTACGCCTCTCATGCACTACGAACTCGCCCGTTTATCCTACGACTATAATTGTGACGATGCTTTGGGCGTCGCTCATGCGGACGGATCAGATAAACTGGGTTTTTCCCGGCATGGCCATGGGTCTGATGGGTAATTCCATGTCCCAGGTCAGGTTGTCGGGGACGAGTTTTTGCTGGGAATTCAGGGCTTCGGTCCAGGAGATTTCTTTTCCGGCGTATGCGGCCATGCGTCCCATGAGGGCCATCAGCGTGCTGTGAGCCATCCAGACGCCGTCGTTGATGGGCCGGCCGTTGCGGATGGAGGCGAACAGCTCATCGTGCTCGACCTGGTACATATTGGCTTTGGGGCCGTCATATTCCCAGGTCTCCTTGCCGGTGATGACGGGATCGTTCCAGCCCTTGATTTCGCCGAATCCGTCGGCGCCCATGAGGTAGTCGGAATTGTCGCCGTAGCAGCCGTTGATCTGCCGCTGGGCCATGAACGCACGGACTCCGTCCGGGTACTCGTAGAAAACGTCGATATGGTCGAAGATATTGCCCTCGTGATTCGGGAATTGTCGGCCGCCGGTCGCTACCGCCTTGAGCGGAAGGACGCCGTTCATCGCCCAGGCGATCTTGTCCACGCTGTGACAGGCCTGTTCCACCAGCCCGTCGCCGGACAGCCAGGTGAAGTTGTACCAGTTGTGAAGCTGCCATTCCACGTCGCTCATTCCCGTGGGGCGCTTATCCGATGGGGGCATAGGTTTCACCGGTCCGGTCAGGTACGTGGCGTAGACGGCACGAACCGAGCCGATGGCGCCGTTGTGTACCTTCTTGTAAAAAGCGCGGCGTGCCGGGTGGTATCTCCAACAGAAGCCGGCTACCAGAGCCAGGTTCCTCTCCTTCGCGGCAACGGCGGACTCGAGCACGCTGCGCACGCCCGGAGCGTCGGTGGCCATTGGTTTCTCGCAGAACACATGTTTATTGGCCTCGATTGCGGCCTTCAGGTGCTGGGGACGAAAACCGGGAGGGGTGGCCAGGAGAACCACGTCCACGCCGCTGTCGATAACCTTCCGGTATGCGTCCAGACCCACGAAACAAGCATCGTCGGAGACCTTGACTCGCGGCCCGAAGTCTTCGTTGGCCTGGAGGTTCTTGAGACTGCGTTGCAGGCGATTCTCAAATACGTCGCCCATTGCCGTCAGGATCACGCCTTCACCGGTTGACAGGGCCTGGGCGGCGGCGCCTGTGCCGCGGCCGCCACAGCCTACGAGGCCCACGCGAAGCCGGTCGCTGCCGGCTGCGTATGCCTGCGTGGCAACCGATAATCCCGCCAGGGCTGTAAACTTCGTGCTGGTCTCGAGAAAACGGCGACGAGTCATTGTTTCTTTGTCTGATTTCATGGGTGAGAACCTTTCTTTTAAGCGATTTACCAACCTTCTACAAATCACAATTGACGAGAAATCACTCTACGCACGGCACGAGCTTGAGATCCGCCCGGACCGCCCGAGAGACGCTTTCACGACGCGGATTATAGCAAGGTGCCGGAGAAATGGCAAGAACGGCGAGTCTCCAGCGTATTGTATTGTGTATCGCGGCTGTCGCTGATAAAATAAATACACGCAGACAGACGCGGTTCTGATTCAACTGATATGATTGATTACATTACCGACAAAGACATATACGAGCAGGTAATCCGGGAAAGAGTTCCGAAAGCTCACCGATTCGTCTGGATAGCAACATCCGATCTTAAAGACCTCCACGTTGACAAGGGCCGCAGGATGGTCCCGTTTCTGGAAATACTGTCCGATCTTGCGGACAAGCAGGTCGAAATAAGACTGCTCCACGCCAAAGAGCCGGGCCCGGCGTTTCGCAGAGACTTCGACAAATACCCGAATCTGATTAACGGCATGGAACGAATCCTCTGCCCGCGAGTCCACTTGAAGGCCGTGATAATCGACGGCCGCTTTGCCTACACCGGCAGCGCCAACCTCACCGGCGCCGGAATGGGCGCAAAGAGCGAGAACAAAAGAAACTTCGAATCAGCCATAATAATCGACAACCAAAAGATCGTCGCCAAAGTAATGGACCAATTCGACAACATCTGGAGAGGAACCCACTGCCCCCAATGCAAAAGAAAAAAATTCTGCGCAGATTACAAAGACATTTTAGCTTAGTCCTTTCCGGGATTGATTCTTTAGCTTGTCATTCCCGCGAAAGCGGGAATCCAAACACCTACATACAACTGTGCACTTGAGTCAGCCTGTACAGAATAGTTGCATGCCCCTATTCTCATTAAGTCACAAGGAAGAGGGGCAAACCTTTTTGTCACCCATTACTCAAGCGACATAGATGTTTTTGCCTTTATTTCTGCTGCCAAATCCGGTCTGTTCTTCTTGATGACTGCACTAAAAACTTCTTGAATAAATGGAGCTACATAGTACTGAGAACCCTCTTCAGGCGTTAATCCACAATCCATACTGTCCGCATAGTCCATCGACATCATATAATGGTCGTTAAGATAAAACAGAAATGACAAGTGCAAAATAAATATATTCTCCAAGTCTTTTGAAAATTCGTTCAAAATGTCTATTCTGTTTCCAAGGTAGGTCTCATTGTCGTTCAGCAGCAGGTTGTAATAGAAGTTGTAATGCATATGGTTGTTACAACGATCCCTTAATTCCTTGTACGTTTTATCCTTGTAAATCAAGTCGACAATTTTTGCCAATTTGTTTGACGTTCGAATATATTTTGACATGACTCGATATTCAGGCAATTTGTCTTTTCCCCGCAACCAGTTTTCAATTTTATCGACGACAAAATTCTCAAGACCAAAACGGTCATTCAAATACAAATCTGAGTATATATTTATGATTACCACGTCATAATATTTTCGCAATAAGGCATATGAGTCATTAATGCGCCCTTGTATCAGGATATCTCTGATTGACTCAAGTGTTCCCTGAATCGAAGAATAGACGTATGTATCAATATTGATGAGTGATTTGGTTCCTTGTGAAATAAAGTGCATAATGGAATACGACAGGCTTTTATAAAACTTGGCGTACTTACGCAACTGCTCAAAAACCTGATGGGTCTTGTATGCTTTGTCAATCGTCATCTTAAATCCATCGTTTCATGGTACCCGCAAATCAACGGTTCTGGGATCTCGTTCCACATGCGGTCGTCGAGGATACGGTTGACTTTCCTTTTGTTTACACCGCCCCAATGCTTGAAGAAGAAGGGAGTATCTGTGGCAATACACTGATCGCGTATGTCGACAACCCAGTCACGAGCCATCGGCCTGGCTCGTGGGCCGGATTCGCCGCCGACTATTACCCAGTCGATGTTTTCGAGATTGATATCGTGGATTGGGCTCAAAAGAGGTTCGAACGAGATGAATTTTATCGCTGCATTGGTCTGCCGGAGATCGTCAATGCGAAAGGCGCAATCGGAGTTCTCGACTGTAACGCCCATCCAGACATTATCGGGCCAGTTAAGCTTTGAGTTCAATTGCAGAAGGCGATGTGAACGTTTGGTCAATATCTGGAATCGGTGATGAGATGCCCGGCGCATAACATCGAATATTTTCGATATGAAATCAAAAGGAACGTCTTTATGAAAGAGGTCGCTCATCGAATTAACGAAGATCGAGCGCGGCTGTTTCCAGCGCAGCGGTATTTCGAGGGCATGCTCGTGAAGCGTCACGCGGAAACCGTTGGCGTAATTCGGGCTGCCCGCAGCTTTCAGACGGTGAGCCATCCGTTCGGCATAGCAGTTTTTACACCCCGCACTGATTTTGGTGCATCCGGTAACCGGATTCCAGGTGGATTCAGTCCATTCGATTTTGGAATTTTGAGCCATGACAATTCAAGAATAACGTTTAAGGGCGAAACATCAAGGGAATAGAACATTTATGTTTCTCGTATTGAGTTGAAGTTTGACTGCTTTTGAGATTGTCGCGTAATAGGCAGGGGCTTATACTCTTTCTCATGTTGAAAAAAGTGCTGTCATTTTATACGAGATACTTTGCGGTCTGGGTGGTTGCGTTCGGGGTGCTGGCTTATTTTTGGCCGGATGTTTTTATTAAGGTCGAAAAAGTCATTACCGTAGCGTTTGCAGAGACGATCGAGAAATTCTTGCCCGAATTCCTTCGGCTCGAAAGGGGGATGAACTGGTTCTTTGCTCTGACGATGTTCGGGATAGGTGCGGTGCTGGAGGTTGCGGATTTCAAGAGGATCGCGCAGAGACCGACGATCGTTCTGATAGGCTCGGCGGCGCAATTCAGCATCATGCCTTTGGGCGCATTCCTCGTGGCCAAGCTGTTCAAATTGCCGCCGGAATTTGCCGTTGGATTGATTCTGACCGGCTCGGCTCCCGGCGCGATGGCCAGCAACGTGATGAGCTATATTGCCAGAGCCGACACGGCGTATTCGGTTTCTCTGACAACCGTCTCGACGCTGCTGTGCCCCTTGCTCACGCCGGGTCTGACGTTTATCCTGGCAAAGTCGCGGCTGGAAGTGCCGTTCCTGGACATGGTCGGCGACGTCGTGGCTATGGTTGTGGTGCCGCTGTTCGTCGGCTTCGCCGTACGACATTACCTGAAGAAGAAAATCGAGAAAATACTGCCCGTTTTTCCGGCGATATCGGTCACTTTTATAATATTCATCTGTTCGCTCGTGATTGCCCTGAACAAAGACCGTCTTGCCGAGGTAACAAGTATTGTCCTGGTGGTGGGGGTTATTCTCAACGTTTATGGGATGCTGGCGGGTTACGGCGTGGGTTCGGCCTTTCGCATGGAAACCCGCAGGCGGCGGACCCTTGTGATCGAGATCGGGATGCAGAACGCCGGGCTGGGGACGGTTCTGGCATTGGGCAATTTCGGCGAAGAAAAAGGCCCGTTGGTTGCATTGCCAGCGGCGATTTTCGTGTTTGTTTGCATTATCACGGCCTCGGCGATGGCGGCGGTCTGGCAGAGGACGGAACCGGACGAGAAGCCGGCTGATTTGTAATTCTGCTCGAAAGAGGGAAAAATGTCAGTCCGTGGCGTTGATTTTTAACTTTGCTAACGTTATAATATGCCGATATTTATGACCGGAGGCGTGGTGGGTGGCCTTGTTGGCTGCCTTTTGAATTTTGGCAAGGGAATTTTGAGGTAGAGAATATGGGTTGTAATCTTGCTATAGCAGGTGTGACCGGAGCGGTCGGGCAGGAGTTTCTGAGCATACTCGCCGAACGCGATTTTCCGTTTAATAACGTAAAGATGCTTGCGAGCAGCCGCTCGGCGAGCAAGAAAGTCGAGTTCAAGGGCAAGACATATATCGTAGAGGAATTGACGAAGAACAGTTTCGACCGGGTAAATATCGCACTGTTCAGCGCAGGCGCCGGGCGGAGCAAGGAATTCGGGCCGGCCGCAGTTGAAGCGGGCGCGGCCGTGGTGGACAACTCTTCGGCTTTTCGCATGGATCCCGAAGTGCCGCTGGTGATTCCGGAGATCAATCCGCAGGCGATCAAGCAGAATAAGGGCATAATCGCCAATCCGAATTGCTCGACGATTATCGGAATCGTTCCTGTATGGCCCTTGCATCAGGCCAATCCTGTCAAGAGAATGGTGGTAAGTACATATCAGTCCGCCAGCGGGGCGGGCTATTCGGCCATGGTCGAGCTTGAAGAGCAGACGCGAGAAATTCTGGACGGCAAAGAGCCGACCTGCGAGGCGTTTCCGTATCAGATTGCGTTCAATGCGTTCTGTCACAATTCGGCGCTGGGGCCGAATGGCTATAACCAGGAAGAGATGAAGATGGTCAACGAGACCCGGAAGATCTTCAATTGTCCTGAGATTGCGATTACGTGTACGTGCGTTCGTATCGCCGTGCTTCGCGCGCACTGTGAGAGCATCAATCTTGAATTCACCGAGACAATCACGCCAAATGAGGTCAGAGAGCTTCTGAGTACGGCACCGGGCGTCTCGGTTCTGGACGATCGGGAGAATAATCGTTTTCCCATGCCGATAGACGCTTCCGGCAGGGACGACATTTTCGTCGGCAGGATTCGTCAGGATGAGTCGATACCGGAAGGCCGCGGCATAAACCTCTGGGTCGCCGGCGACCAGTTGCGCAAAGGCGCGGCGCTGAACGCCGTCCAGATCGCGGAGAAATTGATCTAATTTAGAATTAAGAATTGAGAATGTAGAATTCGGAAGGCGTCACTTTGTCAGAGATCGAACAGATGTTGAATAATTCTAAATTCCAAATTCTCAATTCTGAATTCTGAACCAATGTCCCTTCGGAACATACGATTGACAATCGCTTACGATGGTTTCGATTATTCCGGCTGGCAAATTCAGCCGGGAAAGCGAACTGTCCAAGGCGAGCTTGTCGAAGCAGTGTCGAATCTTTTCGGCAAGCGCACCCACGTTCACGGAGCAAGCCGTACCGACGCCGGTGTCAGCGCGCTGGGACAGGTCGGACTATTCGAGACCGATTCGCCCATACCGACGGAAAATCTGGCCAAGGCCATCACGGACAAGTTGCCCGCCGATATAGCCGTGCTTGAAGCGGCCGAAGAGGCGTGGGGTTTCGACCTGATAGGTTCGGTGACAAGCAAGCTCTATCGATATGCGATTTTCACCGGGCGGGCCCGGCCGGTTCTGAATATCCGGCATTGCTGGCACTTGCCCGCAAAGTTCTATGTCGAATCCATGTCGGAAGCCGCGAGGCTCTTAGTCGGCAAGAAAGATTTCAAATCGTTCGCATCGGCAAAAGACAAGCGCGAAAGTTCCATTCGGACAATCTTCCGCTGTGAAGTCGTCTCGTCGTGCCTTATGCGTGATGCGTCGTGCGAGTCATCGTCACAGAAATCAATATTGGAGGTCGCCTCCACGCAATACGCAATAGGCAACACGCAATACGATTGGATATACGTCGATGTAGAAGGCGACGGTTTCCTGTATAATATGGTACGGAACATTGTCGGGACGCTGGTCGATATAGGCGCCGGCAGATGGCAACCCGAGAAGATCAATGAAATACTCGAAGCCAAAAACCGGATCGCCGCAGGCCAGCTCGCGCCGCCTCACGGGTTGTGTCTGATGTGGATAAAATATTGAAAAGGTAAGAAACAGGACGCGGAATACAGAACACTCTTGCTGTCATTCCTGCGAACGCAGGAATCCAGCGACTGCAATGACAGTTTATAGATGTTGAAGCAAATCAATCGTCAAAAATGGATTCCCGCCTTCGCGGGAATGACAGTGTGCAAATAGGCTTTTTTCTTGAAGGACCGGAATAGTTGCCGCTGGGGCTATATTGAAAATCGTTCACATAATAACACGGCTGATTCTGGGCGGGGCGCAGGAGAATACGCTTATTACCTGCAAGCTGCTTGCCGAACGGGGACACGACGTCACGTTAATCACCGGCCCTGCGCTCGGGCCGGAGGGTGAGCTTTTCGAACAGGCGAACGGGCAAGACTACAAGGTCGTGGTAGTTGACAGACTTCGCCGGGAGATCAATCCTTACAATGATGCCGTGAGCTACTTTCAGATCAAGAGCGTTCTGCGCGAGCTGCGGCCGGATATTGTTCATACGCACTCGGCCAAGGCGGGAATATTGGGCAGATTCGCCGGGCACGCTTTGAAAAAAACGTTGGACAACAACAAACCGGCGGTAGTACACACAATCCACGGGCTGGCTTTTCATCCCTATCAAAGAGAGTTGTTGAACAAGTTCTACATTGCGATAGAGAAATCGGCGGCGAAGCGAACGGATTTCTTTATCAGTGTAGCCGATGCGATGACGCAGCAGGCTGCCGCCGTCGGCATCGGCTCGCGCGAGCATTACGTCACCGCCTATTCCGCTATCGAGGAGAACGATTTTCTCGAGCCGATCTCACAGCAGCGCAGAAGTGAATTCAGAAAGAAGCACGGCATCCCCGACGATGCTGTGGTGCTCGTTGCAATCGCAAGGCTCTTCGTACTGAAAGGGCATAAATACATAATCGAATCGGCCACAGAGCTTTCGAGGAGGTTCGAAAACTGCGTGTGGCTCTTCGTCGGGGACGGCAATCTTTCGGAGCAGTTGAAGCAGCAGGCTCGCAACCTGGGATTAGCCGACAGGATCAAGTTCGCCGGACTGCTGTCGCCCGCTGAAATACCGCTCGCCATACAATCATCGGACATTCTCGTACACTGCTCGCTGAGGGAAGGCCTCGCCCGCGCGCTGCCGCAGGCGATGCTTTGCGGCAAGCCGGCAATATCGTTCGACGTTGACGGCGCAAGAGAAGTTGTAAACGAGAATACCGGAAGGTTAGTCGAGCCGAAAAATATCGAACAATTGACACAGGCCTGTGCGGAATTGATAAAGGACAAAGATTTAAGAGAACGACTCGGCAGAGAGGCAAGGGAATCGGTGAAAAAGAAGTTCGCGCCGGATACGATGGTCGATACAATCGAAGAGGTATATCGCAAACTTCTGGTTGGTTGAGCCGAGAACATCTTCCCGAACCAAGGAGATCGTTTAAGATGGCAGAGAAAATCCGTTCGTGCTGGTGGAATTGTTACGCTCCGGATGACAAGAGCTTTCTCAAAGATGAGGAACTTCTGGCGATTGACGCGATGGAAGATGAGATTGCTCCTTTAGACGATCAGGCCAGGGCAATAAGGCAGTTAATCACGCGCTTCGAGCTGTGCTATCGTGCCGCAGATGAAGAAGCCGAGCGAATCGTTAACGCAATAAGCATCGGGACGATCCCAGCCGAATCAAACGAGCGCGCGCCCGAGCGAAAGGCAGAGCTAGAGAATAGCCGTCGGATTCTCGCTAAATGGTGTGAGAATCAAAATGTGGAGAACTTGAACCTCGACGTGGGAGACGTTTCAGCCTCTGTTCTTGTGAGTTTCATCGGCGAGCCAAGCCCGCGCAAGCTATGGCAGGTGGAGCGAATCGTCGAGAGAATAGGCAAAGCGCTGGATTCCAGCCAACAGTATCACAGAATGGCTCTTAACGTCGGAGATTATGGCGAGCCGGCGCCATGCACTGCTGAAGAATATTACAGGCATAATATCGACTTTCTCGAACAAACCAGAAGAACCACCATCAACGACATGTTAGATGGACGAAAATCAAAGGTTTCTCTCGCTATGGCGATTGATCTTTTGATGCCGTGCCACTGGGACTTCGTCGGCGCATTGGTTGCAATCTTAAAGGCAATCGGTGGAAATCTTCATCCGGAAACGCCGTTTGCATGCTGCGCTCAAAACGTCAAGCTCAGCCCGCTGTGCGACAGAGTGAAAATCATATCCAATACCCTCAGGGTCTTCTGGAAGATCGAGAACATCACCGAAGATGTTGACCGGGCCCTTCTGGCGGCACTGGGAGCACCTACGCCTGCAAAACGCTGGCTCGCCGCTTCACTGGACAAAACGATAAGATTGCAGTTGAGTGTTCCCACAGGCAGAGCGTAGTAGAGGGAATGCCTCCGCCACGGAACAAGGGCAAGATGCCCTCGCCACGTACTACGAACGGGCCCCTCGCCCCACTGGCTTTCCTTTTGCCCCAAGTCTATTGGCTTATCTCGATTTCGAATCCCTGATTTTCGCCGGGGACAAGCGAGATGTTTTTGAATTTCACAAAGTCGAACCGACGATAACGGAAGCATACGCCTTCGATCTGGGACATGCTCACATCTTTGAGAACAAATATATGTTCTCTCAGACCTGTCTTTCTGTCGCCACTCGTATTCTCTGAGTATCTGTTGAGTGAAACAGTCTTTCTTGTCGAATCTTCCCAAAGTATCAGGGCGAAATCTGTGTGATGATCTCGTATGTAAGATCGATAGTCCACAAAGCAGCGTACGACAATCTTGCCGTCCTCGATTTCAGGAGGATTGAGTATGATCCGTTGTTTATCAAGGAATTTAGTCTCGCCGGCTTTGTCCTCTACGACGAGGGCGGTCTGCCAATCTCCGGCGGCCAGTCCTACGTTCCAGGTGGTCTTGCGCCGGGTTTTGTCGAAGCCGTAACCATTGGCGGAAAGACCCTGTATCATGCTGTTGCCGTATCTGTCGCGGATTTGGCGGTAATATGAACCTTTGCTGCCCTCGAAAGAATGCCTAGTCGCGCCTCCGTTGCTCGAATGATGTATCCGCCAGGCGAATTCGTAGAGCTTTCTATCGTCGCGAGGTCGGCCGTAGGGTTCGGTGTTGATATACGGCACGAAGTCGAGAGGGCTACCGTCAGGGCCCCACCACTGCTTGCCCGCACTGGGATTCTCGCAGATGCCGATGAATTCGACTGTCGCTCCGCTTGGCAAAGTGGCTTTCCACTTGGAAGGGGCGATCACCTTGGATTGTTGGAATTTTCTCCCCTTTGCGAGCAGATCGCGGCGTTCAGAGGTCGAAAACTCCGACGTTGGATGGACGAGAAACTCCAGCTCAAGCGTTCTTCGCGGAATATTCCGGCGGCGCCGATGACGAGCACTATTCGCATACCATACATCGTTTCCCAGGTGATCGATTTTGAGATATGTCTCCATCGAGGAATGGCCGCCAAAGAAACCTCGCAGCACGCTGTTGTTTCTACCTCGCACTTCCGCGTGCCCGGCGGAGAAATCAGGTCCCGGTTCGACCTTCAACCGGTACAGATCGAAACCGGCTTTTCCAACTTGTCTTTCGATCTGACCATATATTGCTTTTTCGGCCCTGAGCCAATTTGCCTTGTTCTTTTCGATTATAGAGTTAAGCTGAACTGTCGGTTTTGAGTCATTAGCCTCGAACTGCTCGTACTCGCTGTCTTCGACGAGAATTGAACCGTAAGAATCCTCTGATTTGTTCGATGAACGCGTGCTAACAGGTTGTGGGCGATATGGTCCGAAGTGATAGTCGCCTCTGCCGCCGTGAGCGTAGAGTTGGAAGTTGAAGTGCCCGCTGCCGCGTCCGGTGCCGATAAGGAAGAATTTCTCCGGTTCCTGCCGACTTGTGTAGCGCCCCCTCATTTTCAGGGCGATTCGTCCGTTCAACTCATTTGTTCCCTGCGGTGTAACGTGGTGCATCCGCCATTTCACGCCGGAAGGTAATTTAGAGTAATCGTTCTTGAGGGGCCGACCGTTTTCTTCGATCCAGACGGCCTCTTTATCCAAGTCGATCACAATGAGCGTCCGGTAGGAGTCCTTGAAGCGCCCATTTCTGTCGTAATCGGCGATTCTGGCCGCCTTCCCCCATTCTTCGATGATGCGATTTATCCGGCTGAGGTAGTATGTTCTCTCGGACAGGGTCGGATTTCCTTTGCCCCAGGCAGACAGAGGATCGTCGCCGGACCCCGCCGCACCCCAGCGAAGATACAATCCGACGGCGACCCCGCCGATCACCAGCAGGGTAACGATGAGTTTTGCCCAGGCTTTCTTTTCCATATTCCGTAGCCTTTACGCAAGTCCCAACTTGTTTCTCGATCCCGGACAAGTCAGGAGTCTGTCATTCCTGCGGAACCAGGAATCCAGAACCGAAAAAAGTGGATTCCCGCCTTCGCGGGAATGACACTGTAAAGATCAATATAAATACAGATGGATGAATTTGCAAGATGCTGTTTGCGCACACGGCAAAAGGTGTTACAATATGAACTGTCGGCCCGCTGACGACAGCGTGCTTACAGTATTAGTTTTTGTAGCTGTCAAGTTGGAGTATGTGCCATGAGTGAGGTTAGCGTGATGGAATTAGAGCCTCAGGTGGTCGTAGGCATGTGGAAGCGCGGCACTTATGCCGAAGTCAGCGCAATGATTGACGAGGTGTGCGATTATGCCAGGACCAGCGGCGCCGAAATCAACGGGCCGCCGGCATTTATATGTCACGAGACGATCAGGAATGCAATCAAGGCCAACGAGGAAGCCAGCGCCGACGTAGAGGTTGTTGTTCCTGTTAAGAATGTAATTGACGGCGAGGGGGCCATCACATGCTACGAGTTGCCGGGTGGAAAAATGGCTAAAATCTTGCACAAGGGGCCTTATGAAAAAAGTGCTCCGACGTACAAGAGACTGTTCGAGTGGATCGCAGCCAATCACAAAAAAGTCGCGGGGCCGACCAGGGAAGTCTATCTGAACGATCCAAGAAAGGTTCCCGCCGAAGAGCTGCTGACGGAGATCTATGCGCCGATTACGTAAGGATACGAGTTTTGCTAAATGAGGTTTTCATGAAAACGCTTAGTAAAGAGATATGGATGAACGTGCCGCAACGCAGGGCTATAGTCTCGATTCACAATGAGGTGGAACGACTCGTCGCCGAAAGCGGCGTCAGAGAAGGCCTGGTCTTAGTCAATGCGATGCACATAACTGCGTCCGTGTTTATCAACGACAACGAATCCGGCCTGCATCACGATTATGAGGTATGGCTGGAGAAGCTGGCCCCGGAAAAACCTTACGACCAGTATCGGCACAACGGCTTTGAAGACAACGCCGACGCTCACATGAAGCGGCAGGTAATGGGCCGTGAGGTTGTAGTCGCGATCACCGACGGAGCGCTCCATCTCGGCCCCTGGGAGCACATCTTCTACTACGAGTTCGACGGCAAGAGAAAGAAAAGGCTCCTTGTGAAGATCATCGGCGAGTAAGTGCTCTGATGGCGTTGTTGTTCTTTCTATCACAGGTATTTGTGATATCTCTATCGGGGGTGATGGCATTAGCCGGCTACTTCTGACGGGGCCGGCTCTTCGGTGTCATATTCCGACTCATTCGCTTCTACACCGAGGTTCAGGGTTTCCTTTAGAGTGTGGCGGGCGAGCACTCTGTGTTGAGACTGCGTTGTCTTCTTCAGGCTCGGAGACCATTCGGTTGTTGACTGTGCGAAGCCCGCCGCGGCGGTTGCCTCGGCTATCTCGGACAATCTCATGTTCGCCGGGTCTTTCGCAGGGACGTAACCTATTGCCGGATCGGAAGTGCGCACTATGAGACCGCGGTCGACCAGATGATCGAGGATTTTCTCTCCGAACTCTCCCGGCAGATCCAGCTTGCTGCATATAACTTCAGACGCGATGGGGGCCTGGTTGTTCTCGAACGCTGTGGTGATTTCTCTTACGATGTTGATCAACGTGAGATCGTTCGCTATAAAATGCTCCTCGGTCTCCTTGGCCTCGGCGATTTCATCGGCGTCGAGAGTCTTGAGATGCTGGGTCGTATACGTCAACTGCAAGCCGAAAAGCACGATCAGCCACGTTATGTAGATCCAGAGCACAGTCATCGGAATAATAGCCAGCGCGCCGTAGACGGTACTGTAGAGTTTCAACTCTGTTATGCAGAATCCAAACGCGCCTTTGGCTCCCGTCCAGACAAGGGCGGCAACGACCGCACCCCATATCGCGGCTTTGGCGTTGACCTTCGTATTGGGCAAGACGTAATAGAGCAAAAAGAACAGGATGATGGCTACGCCGTACGACAACAGCGAGGATGTGATCTGGGGAAAAACGGTTACACGTTGCGTGACCACATATATCCCGACGCCCACCAGCAGCGGGCCGAGGGTCAGCACGGCCCAGTAGCTGATGATTCGATGCAGGAAGTTGCGGCCGCTTGCGACGTGCCAGATGTTGTTGAACGATTTCTCTATGGTGATCAGCAACACAAGTGCGGCCCAGATAACTATCATTACGCTGAACAGGCCGATGCTGCCTTTGTTTTCCTCAGCAAAAAACCTTGCTACAATCCTGTCAATGTGATCGGTAAGGGCTTTGGTTTGACCGGCTTGCTCACCTTCTGCAGCGGGTGTCTTAAATACTCTAAGATTAGCCCATTCATAAACCCAATCCGTCATCTTTTCTCTGATGTCGCCGTAAGCGGGAATAGACTGGAATATCAACAGCATTACGATGGCTAACGGCACGACTCCGAAAATGGTGTGGTAAGACAAAGCGGCGGCCTGCTGGGCCGAGCGGTTCTTCTTGAGGAGCCTGGCGCAATGCGACCACAGTTTGATCTGAAAGACGGCGAGTCTGCTCGCTCTGTTGAGTTGCGTGCTTGGTGTGGCCAAGAGCTCTTTAAGGCGTACGATCATGGTCTTCTCCCTTTGACCGCAGAGAACGCCGAGGTATATTAATTCTTGTTGCTCTGCGATCTCTGCGTTCTCGGCGGTGAATTATTCATTTGAACAGGTCTTCAAGTGCTTTTTCCAACTGCTCTTGTAATTGTCCCTTTAATTGATCTTCAAGCAGCTTACCCAAATCCAGTTCGGGCGCATCGACGGATCCCTTGATAGGCAGCTCGATCCTTTCGCCTTCGGTCTCTTCGCCGACTCTGGCCGTTCTGCCCTCGGTAGTGTAAGGCAAGGTCGCAGTCATATCCAGGCTTTTGTCCAGGCCGATCGCACCCTTGAAGTTGACCGGATTGTCCCCCACGTCCACTTGCATATCGTCGTATCGAAGAAAACCGTCTTTCAAAGCAATTTTCGTAGGATGAATCTTCATCTCTGTGCTGCGTGGTTCGCCGCCGCTTGTGGTGAGGATTTGCCCGACGAGATTTGATCCCTGAAGGCGCACGCGGTTCATTGAGATCGTGCCTATAGCCACAGCGTCGTTTTTGGCTTCGCTCTTGAGCGGTATTGCCAATTGCTCGCAGTTGAAATTCGCAAAGCCGCTGACGTTGACCGCATCGGCGAAAATGGGATTCACATATTTTAGAAGTTCATTCGTCATTTCGTCGTTGATTTTGATATCCTTGACTATCTGCATCGGCTCGGCGATTTTGAACAACGGCTCTTTCTCGTTGAAGTCGACCTGCCCGCCGATACTGAATTGTCCCTCGTTGACGGGCGCCGTGAACTGTGCGATTTTCAATACTCCGCTTTCAACGCGGACCTCCATGTCAGTTGATCCGAAATTCAGTCCCTTGTAGTCGGCTCGCTCGAAGCCAAGACGCCCCCGGGCATTCAGATTCGGCAATAGCAGGTCCGATTGGTCCGCCGGGTATTCAGTGCCGAAATGGATTGTGTCCTTCCTGCTGCCTTCCAGATTCAAACCTTCCGGCAAAAAAGGCGCAGCTACGGTGCTCACCGCTGACCACTCGTAATCCAACTCCACTTCGCCGGATACGCGGGCTGTTTTACCATTTGTTGTTTTGCTCAACCGGGCCTTCTTGATCTTTATCTGCGGGCTTTCCAACTGGAAGGTCTTGACGTTGACTGTTTTTTTGTTCGGATCAATCTCGGCGTCCAATGCCAGCGTAACATCGTTCGGTCCGAAAGGCTTTTCCGCGTCGGGATGTACGAGTTTCAGGTCGTCTATCATTGTCGAATCGGTAACGACTTTATACAGGCCGTCCTCTGCGCTTACCGAGAGCGTCGAATTTGCGATGCCCGATAACTGCATTTCCTTCGGGACCGACGCGAACATGATGCCGAAAGGAAGCAGCTTCTGCAGATCGATCCTACTTGCCGATACGGTGGCGTTCAGGGTTTTCGGTGACTTTTCATCCAATGGCAGAACTCCGTTCGAGATGCTCATGTTGCCGAAAGTCGTATCGGCGCCCGCTGAATTGACGGCGAGAAAATGTTCCTTTCTGTCAATGTTAAGATCGAATCTTATATCGGTCTTGGGTTCGGATACACTTTGGCCATCCGGCGAGGTCACCTTGAGGTCGGTAACAGTGGATGAGCCGGAAGCCGCAATTGTATCTGCTTTGACTGAGACCCGGCCGTTACTGATAAACTTGCCGGCGATTTCATATTCTACGATGTCTATGAATTGGCCGAGTTCCGACTGGAGCTTTTCGAGATTCACGTCGGCGTCATATTGGAGGGATTCGAGATTTCCGGTGCAATTGACCCCGGCAAAAGGAGCCGTCACGTCGAGCTTGTCGAAGGTTATCCCGGACTCCTCCGACGAGATAAGTGCTTCTGCACTTAAAGATTCGGACAGACCAGCCTTCTTGTCGTCAACGGTTCCTTCCAGGTCGGCAATTGAAGCATCGGCTCGGAATTGCCTTCTTCCCTGACTGGTGACGGTCTCGACATTTCCGATGAGCGTACCCGATGTTATTCGCGCTGTCTTCTTGAGTCCCAGTGTCCGGGGCATTTGTGAAGCAAGGACCGCCAGATCGCAGCTAATATCGCCCTTCAATTTATACTTCGAATCGGCTTCGAGAAAGTCGGTTGCAGATTCGATACTGGTGGGGATAGTGCCTGTCGCTGAAGCGGAGGCCCAGTCGGTTTCGATTCCAAGTTTGTCAATACTTATGGTTTCCTGGTTCCGGGTGAGCTTTGCTGCTATATTCAGGTCGGAAGTATGCAAACGATCGCCTTTCAATTTGGCGGCGGTTATTTCGAGTTTCTTTCCCCTTATGTTCGCGGTCAGATTGTCGATTCGGCCGTCCTCGACCCGGCTGGTTGTTGTGCCGGTCACGACGCCTTTGGCATCAATCTCAACTCCGGTTAAAGCAAAGATCGGGGCCAGAGATTCCAGATCCAGGTCATTGACCTCGGCGGTCAGTTCGCCTGTAGTGCCTTCAAGGCTCCAGCCTGTCCCGGCTTTCGTCTTGACGTTTCCGGACGCCTTGATCTGCGCGGTTTTGTCATTCTTGGCCACCACCATCTTTACATCGAAATCCGACCGCTCTCCGGGCGGCTGCAGGTTCACTTTGGAGTTGATTTGTGACAGCTCGACGGTTCCAGATTCGGTACCGGTTAACTTAACGCTGCCGTCGTTGAGCACAAGATCGATTGTCTTTATTGGCAGCGCCGGCGGCGCGGTCGCTCGCGGGTCCGCTCGTTTATCGCCCGTTTTGCCGCTCTGTTCGTTCCGAAATCCTCTGAGATCTATGTCAACCTTTGGCTTGTCTATTACGGTCCGGCCCAGGGACACATTGCCCGCCAAAATCGAGGCGTAGGAAGGATTGGCGGAAACCCGCTCGACTTCCACGGAAACACCGCCCGCCTCGTTTTTGAAACTAAGCTCATCTACCTTGATCCCTTTGAACCATCCCATGGAAAGGTCGGCGAAGTCCGCCCTGCCCGTGATCGCGCCGTTGATTCTTGCAAGTATCATCCTGCCGCCGGACTTTGATGATATGAATACAGGTATGAGGAGGAAAACCAATATTATCAGCACCGTTATGCCCGGCAGCGCCCATTTGATTATCCTCCTGGCAGTCCTTTTCCGCGGTTTGCCGATTGAAGCTTTTCCGGCTCCCATCCCTTCGACCTCCGCAATCAAGTTAGGTTTGACGGGCGCCGAACACCACCAAGTGATCGGCGGATAGTACCCGCCTTGTAGCTTTTTCAAATTCAGTCGACCATAATCTCGTCCGACTTGGTTTTGATCAGCTCGTCAACCTTCTCGGTGTATTTCCTGGTGATGTCGTCGATCTGCTTTTTTCCTTTCTCGACATCGTCTTCGGTGACGAGCTTTTCCTTCTCTTGCTTTTCGAGCTGCTTGTTGGCGTCTCTTCGAATATTGCGTGTAGTGACTTTTGTCTGCTCTCCGGTTTGCTTTGCCTGCTGAACGAGCTGCTTTCTTCTTTCCTCGCTGAGCGCCGGGACGTTGAGTCTGATCACTTTACCGTCAACCATCGGCGCTATGCTCAGGTCGCTGGCTTTGATCGCCTTTTCGATATCCTTGATCGAGCTCGGATCGAAAGGCTTGATCACGATCATATCCATCTGCGGCGTCGCCAAAGTAGCCATTTGCTTTAGCGGTGTCGGCGTGCCGTAGTAATCGACTTTTAAGTGCTCGATTAGCCCGGTGGAAGCCCTGCCGCTGCGGACGGATTTCAGTTCGTCCTGAAGAATTTCTATCGCTTTGTTCATTTTAGAGTTGGCGTCTGAGACTATCTCGTTAACAGGCATAATGTAATCCTTCGTTTCTTATAGTGTATTGCATAGCAAGGACGACGCATTATGATATTAAAGTTCCAACGCTTTCGCCGCAAATAGCCTTTGTTATGTTGCCTTTTTCGAAAATATTCAAAACGATAACACGGATATTATTATTGCTGCAGAGACTTACGGCAGCGTGATCCATTATTTTGAGTTTCCTTGTGAGCACCTCGTCGTAGGACAGCCTGTCGAACAACCGGGCGTCGGAGTTGGCTTCGGGATCGTCGGTATACACGCCTTCGACTTTGGTTGCTTTTATGAGCAGGTCCACCTCGAGTTCCGCGGCTCTCAGAGCGGCACAGGTATCGGTGGTGAAGAACGGATTGCCCGTTCCCCCGGCCAATATAGCGACTCTGCCGAGATCGAGGTGACGAAATGCCCGCCTGCGAATGAACGGTTCGCACATTGCCGGGACTTCTATTGCGCTGAGGACCCTCGTGGGCTGGCCGATTTTTTCAAGGGTTTCCTGCAGCGCGCAGCCGTTGATTATTGTGGCCAGCATTCCCATGTAGTCAGCGGTGTTTCTCGGTATGTGGCTGGTCTGTGAGAAGCTCTCCCCGCGTAAAAAGTTCCCGCCGCCGACAACTATGGCAACCTGCGGTCCGAGCTTACAAATATCGGCGATCCTCTCGGCAATTGATTGCAGAGCCTCGCCGTCAATACCAAACTGGCCCGGCCGACAAAAACTCTCGCCCGAAAGTTTCAACAACACACGTTGGTATTTCGTCTCTGGCATCTCGTTCTGCGTTGTGCGTACTGCGTTCTCCACAAGGAATCCCTCACGCTGCGTACCGCAGCACGCAGTCCTAGGGACTCCTTACGGAGTACTCAGTACGAAATCATCCGACTTCGAAGCGGACGAATCGTTTTATGCTTGCCTGTCCGCCGGCCTGCTTCGCGGCATCGGCAAGAACCTGCTCGACGGTCTTGCTGTCATCCTTTACAAAGGCCTGTTGAAGAAGGCAGTTCTCGGCAAAGAACTTCTTCATCTTGCCTTCCACGATCTTATCGATAATTTGAGCGGGTTTGTCCTTAGCCTGCTCGGCGAAAATAGCCTTTTCCCGCTCGATTGTCTCGGGTTCGATCTGATCCTTATCCAGTGCCAACGGTTTTGTGGCGGTTATATGCATTGCAATATCGGAGCCTATCTGCCTTATCGGCTCGGCTTCTGCTGTTGCATCGTCACTGGTTTCGATCTGAACCATTGTCCCGACTTTGTGATTGAAGTGTATATATGTGCAGATAAGGCCCGACCCTTCCAGCTTGTATTTAGCATAGTCGCCGACTTCTGTCTTCTCACCGGTCTTGCTGACGTTCTCTGTCAAAAGGTCGCTGAATTTCTTGCCGTTAACCGTGGTCTCAAGGAGTTCATCGGCGCCTTCGTCGGCCTCACAGACTAGGGCATAGTCGGCCAGAGTTTCCGCGGTTTTGATAAAGTCGTTGCTCTTGGCTACGAAATCGGTCTCACAGCAAAGCGTGGCCAGGATTGAAGTCCTGCCGTCTTCGCTGACTTTGTCGACGACCAGACCTTCGGTGGTCTGGCGTCCTGCTCGTTTGGCCAGTGTGGCAAGGCCCTTCTTTCTCAGCAAATCCATTGCTTTCTGAACGTCTCCGTCAGTTTCCTGGAGAGCTTTCTTGCAGTCCATCATTCCCTGACCACTCATCCTTCGCAGCTCCATAA
Organism: uncultured Pirellulales bacterium; assembly: GCA_964598225.1. Lineage (GTDB taxonomy): Bacteria > Planctomycetota > Phycisphaerae > Sedimentisphaerales > Anaerobacaceae > SG8-4. The sequence goes on along the minus strand of CAZRBG010000027.1, from coordinate 24,414 downwards.
CTCGTGCTGCTGAAATATCCGCCATATTACAAACTCCTGTACTTTGTCTTACTTATAAGGTCGTCGCTCCATACTATTGAGACCGACGGCAAGGCCGCCGGCCTTGGTGCCGAAAACTGGATTTTCGTCACTTTACTATTCGGCCTTCTGCTCCGGTTGAGCTTCGGGTGAGGCCGATTCCGTCGCAGGCGTCGGTGCAGGAATAGATTTCGTTTTCGTACCGGCTTCAACTGCTTTTGCCGGTTGAGGTTTCTCCGCGCGCCCCTTTGCCATTGTCGATCTTCTCGTCGATCGAACACGTCTCGGCCGCTGCGGTTTTTGTTCCTGGCGGGCCGTAACCATTGTTTTCCCGATCGCCACGGCATCGGCCAGTTCGTCAAGTATAAGGTCGACCGCTCTTATAGAATCGTCGTTTGCCGGGATCGCAACGTCAACGGCATCGGGATCCGAATCCGTATCGAGAAGCCCTATCGTGGCAATCTCCAGCTTGGATGCTTCCCTCAGGGCGAGATACTCTTTCTTGGCGTCGACCACAATAACCGCCCCCGGCAGGCGAGACAAGTCTCTGACGCCCCCTAAGTTGACTTTGATCTTTCGCATCTCGCGTTTAAGTCTTGAAGCCTGCTTTTTGCTTTCACTGTCGAGTGTTCCGTCTTCGGCCATTGCCTCCAACTGTTCGAGTCTTTGCAGCCTGGACCTTATCGTCCTGAAATTTGTCAGCATTCCACCGAGCCACCGCTGGGAAACATAATGCATTCCACACTTTTGAGCGGCAGCCTCGACGGCTTTTTGGGCCTGGCGTTTGGTGCCAACGAAGATAACGTCCTTACCCGAGGAGACAACCTCCACAATCAGTTTCTTCGCTATCAACATACCTTTCAGGGTAGTCTTGACGTCTATAATATGAATATTGCCGCGCTTTGCGAATATGAACGGGGCCATTTTGGGATTCCAACGGCTCACCCCGTGTCCGAAATGCACCCCCGCATTAATCAGTTTCCTTGCCAGCTCTTTAGCCACAAAATGTCTCCAAACAATTTACAAAACCTGAGCATATAACTTTACACAAATCATCAAGCTACGAAAATTAATGGAATTCGGACGGTATGTCAAGAATTTATGTTGAGATTTTTTTGTCGGAAATGGGACTGGTTACCGGTTTGAAGCCGTCTAATATGAAGTTACCGCAGTCGACCGAGCGGCCCCGTAAGACAGACACATCCCACGTTTCCCCCGCCCGATTACTTAACAAACGTCATACCCTCCTAAGAGGCTGATAAGTTCGGGGCGTCTGTCAGTACCAAATGGTAATTATGATATTTGGTTCGACCTTCTTGCCCACGACATCGCCGGTAACGACATTAGTGTGTTTTACTACGATATCCGGATTATCTTTCAACCAACGGGCAATCTGCTCTTCAAGAAAAGCGATAGCGCCTCCGTGCAGTTTGGTGAAGAAGGTTTTCATGCCTAATATGCGGTCGCCGGATGCCAACTTCTCGCTCGCTTCCTGTCGTTTAGCAACTGACGGCTTTGGTTTTGCAGCCGCTTTCGGAGGCGCCGGCTGCGGAGCCCGGGCCTTGGGAGCCTGTGCTTTGCTGCCGCCTCCCAGATCGAGAGGCGCATGCGAAACGCCGCTTTCGCCGGGTCCGATATCATCGAATGGTATCGGTTCGTCGAGAGGAATAGGTTCGTTGAGGTCTTGCTTTTCGGGATTGTTGATATCCGGATTGTCCATAGCCTTCCCCTTAAACATATAATTAAAGTTTCATTAAATCAGTGTGAGGGGTAGTGCGATCAAAATCAAGTAAAAACAACTACATGACCTGAAAAAGATGCTATTCTGTCGTGTTGCTTGCTTGTCTTAGACCCTTTTTCGGGCATGGTAGCGGTCCCGGACCATCCTTTTGCCGCTTGCCTTATCAGCTTTGACAAGTGCTCGGATACGGCCTATCCTTCTTCTTCGGGGGTGCCCGAGTCACGCTTTTCGTTTTTCTCACCGGTTTCACTCTTACTCTCCGCCTCTGCTCTTGCCTTTTCGGCCTCGGCCTGTGCCTTCCTGGCGTCGGCAATCGCCTTTTCCGCTTCTTCTTTTATCTGGCTAAGCTCAGCTTCGGCTCTTTCAGCTCTCTCGTTGGCCTCCCTGACATCAATCCTGGCCTGAGCTTTCTTAAGTTCTGCTTCGAGACGCGATTGTTCGGCCTCTCGGAGCGAGCGTTGTCGCGCTTGTGCCTTAGCCTTAAGCCCGAACGGATCCGAGATCATTTCGCCCAGCCCCGTCGCCGAGTCCGGCTCGTGCTTTCGCCGCACTTCACTCATCACTTCCTCTCGCGGCCTGCCGTTGGTGGAAATCGTCGGAGTCAGAATGAATACGGTCTCGACCGCTCGCTGCTCGGTGTCTTCGCTGGAAAAGAGAAATCCGATCAGCGGTATGTCCTTCAGGATCGGCACACCGCGCACCACGGCAAAATCTTCATTCTTTCTGAGTCCGCCGATTATAAGGCTTTCGCCCTGCCGAATGCGGTTTTGCTTGTTCGTAACCTCTTTCTTGGTAATGATAGGCACCTGCTTTACGCCGTCGGGCGTATTCCTGGATCCGAGCACTACGTCTGTTTCCAGGCCTATGGAGCCGTCTGCGAAGACGTGAGCAGTCACCTTCAGAGAATCGATCACGTCCTCATATTCGGTCCTGCTTTCCAGCAGGTCCGTCTCGGTCGAACGAAAGACGGTCCTGTCTATCGGTACGTGCTGACTTGATAAAATTTCGGCTGTGCCCCCGTTAACCACTTCAAGAGTAGGATTCATCAGAATCTTCAGATAGCCTCGTGATTCCAGAAGATCGATCAGGACGGTGAAAGAATGCCCCTCTGCAGCTTCCTCCAGGAAACCGACATTGAGACCCATCCTCGCTCGTGCAACCTCTCTTATCGAAGCGCCGGGAAACGCCGGCAGGAATTCGTCTTCCCGCACCAGGTCCTGAACATCGGCGCCGAAGGCTGTTCCGCCCGGCTTCAACGTGAGCGACTCGCCAAACAGGTTCTCGATGGCTATTGTAGTCTCGCGATCGAAAGTCATATCGGCGTAAACTTCCGAGATCAGGCAGTCAATCTTGACCTGAATCGGAGGAACATCGACTATATCGAGCACTTCCAGCACCGCCTGGGCGTCATCCCGGGTTGGACACCTGACTATCAACTGATTGGTGGCGGGACTGCTGGAAACGGTATAGTCCACCATTCTGGTCGCATTGCCTTTCTTATCGAAAAGCTTGGTTGCGAATTGCTCGTGGATGATCTGTTTCAAACTGTCGGAAGTATGGTTTTTGCAGAAATACGCCAGTTTCCACTCGGACTCACCGCCGATTATTTGCTCGAAGATCTTCGGCGGGGCCTTGTAAACTTCCGGCCTGGTTGCATTAGGCTCGCCGGTTAGTTTGATTCTCAGGTCAGAAAGAGTCTCCTCGGCTTCATGTTCGGTATCCGTCTGAGCCAGACTACTCCCCAGCCCCCCAAACATCAGAAGTATTACAACACCCACCCTAACGGCCATCCGCCGGCAACGGCCTTTTTTACTGCCACTAATCATATAATGCCCTACGTCCTCGGCCTTCCTAAGTTCGACGGGCAGTCTGCCTCTGCCCAAATAGTCGCTGCCTGTGTCTGAACATAGAGGACCCAAAAGTTATAATATTGCATATTTTCTTATCGTCATCTATATTAACTTGAAATTAGGGAAAATGGCCCCATTTGGGGGCAAAAAAACTACTTTCGGAATTCGATCAGGTTATGGGAACAGGAAAGCAGGATATCAGTGTTGGTTTCGTATCTTTGGGTTGCCCAAAAAATTCCGTCGACAGCGAACGGATGTTGGCGGAGATTGTCCAGGCCGGTTATATCATAACCGCCGAGACCGATAGTGCCGATGTCTTGATCGTTAACACGTGCGGTTTTATCGCGCCTGCCCAAGCCGAATCACTCGGAGTTATTCGCCGCGCTGTGGATTGCAAGAACCGCGGATCGGTGAAAAAAGTGATCGTTGCCGGCTGCCTCGGAGAAAGGCTCGGGCCGGAATTACATGAGAAAGTCCCCGGAATAGATGCTGTTGTGAGTCTCGATCAGCGCGATGAAATCGTCGAAATAATCAACAGAGTCCTGTCGGAAAAGAAAAGATGGACGATGGACGATGGACGATGGACGAAGCAAGCCGCATCCCTCGTCCATCGTCCCTCGTCCATCGGTCTTTCTGCCCCGGACGATAGAACCAGACTGCTCATCACTCCCGGGCACTGGGCCTACCTGCGCATCAGCGAGGGCTGCAACCGGCGGTGCTCATACTGCACGATACCCTCGATACGAGGACCGTTTCGCAGCAAGCCCGTTGATCTCGTTCTTGCCGAGGCGGCGGAACTGGCGTCGGCCGGCGTTGTCGAACTGAACCTGATAGCCCAGGACACGACGTACTACGGGCGGGACCTGAAAATCGAGAACGGATTGTCCACTCTTATCCGGGAACTCGACAAGGTTGAGGGCATTGAGTGGATCAGGCTGATGTATCTGTATCCGACAGGGATTGACGACAAGCTGATCGAAACCATCGCCACGAGCTGCAAGACCGTACATTATTTAGACATCCCGATCCAGCACGTAAGTCTGAATATACTCAAGTCTATGCGCAGAGCCGATGATCCGGATGCACTAAGAGGGCTCATAGAGAAATTGCATCGTGCTATGCCCGATATTATTCTGAGAACTACACTAATGGTAGGTTTTCCGGGCGAGACAGATCGTGATTTCGAGCAGCTTCTGAATTTTGTCAAATGGGCGCGCTTTGACGCGCTCGGATGCTTTGAGTTCTATCGGGAGCGCGGGACCGTCGCGGCCGAGATGCCCGGGCAGGTTTCTGATGAGGCCAAGAAACAGCGGCTGGACGAGTTGATGCTCACACAACAGAACATTGCCTTTGAGAAGAACGAAAGCCGGATCGGCGCCAGGCTGCGATGTCTTGTCGATTCGGTTGAAAACGACGGTCTCGGTTGCGGGCGTTTCTACGGACAGGCTCCGGATATCGACAGCGTTTGCGTTATCGAAAACTGCTCGGCCGTACCCGGACAGTTCATCGATGCAAAGGTCGTCGGGACTCAGGACTACGACTTGTGCGTCGAGCAAATTTAGTATTGAATTATCCCGCCGTGTAAGTAAACTGACCTTTATGCTACGGCTTATCCCAAATATTCTTACGATGGGACGTCTCGTCCTGACCATTATTTTTCTGGTCATGATTCTTTTGGCCCCGAGATATTATGCCGAAGGTGAAATTTCGTTTCCGGGCTTTCTCGACGTTGCGTTCATTCTGTTCGTCATCGCGGGCCTGACCGATATAGCCGACGGCATCGCCGCCCGCAAGCTGAACGTCACCAGCAAATTCGGGCGGATGGTCGATCCTCTGGCCGATAAGATCCTCGTTTGCGGTGCTTTTCTGTGCTTTGCCCTCATCGGTCAACCGAGACTCTTCAACCTCGGGCCGACCTCGCTGGCGGTTATCCATTGGGGAACGTTCGGCATTCTGTCCGCACGAGAGATCTACGTAACCGTCTTGCGTCACGTCGCCGAGGCCCGCGGCGTAAACTTCGCCGCGACTGTCTCCGGCAAAATCAAAATGTTCCTTCAATCTTTCGCCATCGGCACGGTCGTAATAAGAATGGCGCACGTTCAAAGCGCCGCCTGGGGATACTGGTTCACGTCTGTGGTGTTCGCCGTTATGTTGACTGTAACTGTAATATCAGGTATCCGGGCCACCCAGCGAACGCAAGGCCCTCAATTGGCTCAAGAAGAGTGAGACTTATCAGAAACCAATACGTTTGCCGCACAACAACGTGGAGCGCCATGGCCCTGCTGATCGCAGGATTTCTGTTGGGACCATCAGTCGTTTCAGGTGGCAGTGAGCGCAGTATTTTCTTGTCGATGGATGAATACCTCGATCGCTGCGAGGCCGTCTGGACGGCTCAAATGGTGGGCCATTTTTTCGGCGTCAAGCCGTTCGAGCATCATCAGGCCGCTGTCAAATGGGTTAGTGATTACCATGAGGACATTCGCCGGAGGATCAAAGACAACGGCGGCGCAGGATATGTCGACGACGACTGGTATTACGAGATGGCCAATCTGCGCGCCCTTGAAGAGCACGGACCTGACATGACGTTGGAAGAACTGGGTAAACGCTGGGTGGAGAACAACGTCGGCGTCTGGGGATCGAGCGGATTAGCGAGAAAGAACCTGATCAAAGGTGTTCCTACAAAATGGGCGGGCCATCCGAAATACAATCGCGTCTGGTTCACGATGGGGGCACAGAATCGGTGCGATCTTTACGGCATGCTCTTGCCCGGCCTTCCGAATACGGCCGCACGAATATCGCGGCGTCTGGGCCATATCAACTCGTATGCCGAAGGCACCGACGGCGGTGTCCTCATGGCCGCAATGATTGCCATGGCCTTCTATGAACAGAATCCCCGCGTTATTCTGGAAAAAGCGGTCGATGTCCTGGATCCGCAGGCGCCGCACAGGAAGTGTCTGGAGTTGGTTATTTCGAAGGCAAAAGACGGCTGCTCGGCAAAAGAGTGCAGCGACGCCGTGATGGACCGATTCTCGCCCGTTTATCCGGCAACGAACGGCGCCGTGCAGAATTTTGGCATGGTCGCTGTTGCGCTATGGTTCGGAGACGGAGATTTTATGAAGACTCTCAACGCGGCTGTGCAGGCGGCGGATTATACGGATGCCGATTGCAACGCAGCGTGTGCCGCCGTGGTGATAGCGGCGATGCACGGAATGGAAATCATCCCGGAGCGTCTTGTTGATGCTTTCGGCGGACGGACAAAAGGCAAGTCTATCGGACCGGTAAAATTAACGCCCCCTGTGGATACAACCACCCGGCAACTCGCCGAAAAGACGGTCGCGATGGGCCTGAAAATGATGGAGCACTGGAGCGGAGCAGCGAGAGCCGATAATGGCATTCGTATCCCCATGGAGACGCATATCAAAACACAACCGCTCGAATTATTTAATCCCAACAATTTTGTGAAGTATTGGAACCCGGACTGGAAGCTGGTTGGTGCCGGCTACGGAACTCCGGGCGGCGGCTTCCGTGGTATTCGCGGCGGCACGTTCTACGATGCCGAAGATAATGTGCTGGCGACGTACCCGAAAAATGAGATCCGTAACTGTTATCTGATTCGCCGGGTGAACCTGGATGAAGATCCGGTGTTGGAACTTTTGGTGGGCGCCGATCCCGGACGCGCCTGGACACTTGAGATTTACGTGGATAACACGGCAATCCTCGAATCCGAGCAAGTAATCGACGGCGGCGAGCCGTTAGACTGGAAAGACAGTGACGGTAGGTTGCCCTGGTTCCTGCCTCACTATTTTCCTTCTCCTCAGGATGATTACGAAAGGAGCAAGGCAAACAGAAAATACCACACTATCAAAGCCGATCTTTCAAAATGGGCGGATCAAAATGTGACTATACGCCTGTACATGGTTCCAATCGTCTGGAACCGCTATTCAGGCAATGCATATTGGAAGACTTTGGACGTTCATTAGTATCTGTTGCGGAGAGATCAACCGGATAGGAATAGAGAATCCAGCCTTTTTGCCTGGATAACGACACATAGAGAGAATGAATGAGGAGACAGTCTTATGAGAAAACCATCTTCTTGCCGCACAGTAGTCCCGGTCGTCTTTTTCACGGCCACAATTTTTTTCACGACAGCCGCGTTGGCGGAAGAACCATTTCTGCCGCCGCTGCCGGAGGGCAAGATGTGGAAATTGGCCTGGAGCGATGAGTTCGATGGGACTAAGATCGACGAATCCAAGTGGGAGATCATGGGCGACTGGAAACGTCGGGACGGATACTGGGTTCGAGAAGATTCGTATCTGGACGGCAAAGGAAACCTGCTGCTCCGCACGAAAAAGGACGGCGACAGATACACCTCCGGCGCCGTTCGCACACAGGACAAATTCGAGCACACCTTCGGCTACTGGGTCTGCCGCTGCAAATTCCCGACCGAAGAAGGGCACTGGCCCGCATTCTGGCTTTTTGCAAGGCCCGGCGTTAATAAGGTCGGCGACGGTGGCCGCGACGGTACGGAAATTGACGTCATGGAAAAACCGTGGCGCCAGGACAAGATCACGCAGAACCTCCACTGGGACGGCTACGGCAAGGCCCACAAGAGCGCGGGAACCGGACAAATCACCATCCCCGGCGTCAGCGAAGGCTTCCACACGTTCGGCCTGCACTGGACACCCGAAGAATACGTCTTCTACATCGACGGCAAGGAAACATGGCGCACCAGCGCCGGCGGCGTCTCCCGGGTGCCGCAGTTCATAAAGCTCACCGAGGAAATCGGCAAGTGGGGCGGCGACATTACAAAGGCCGATCTGCCCGATTACTTTACTGTCGATTACGTCCGCATCTACAACACAGTCGACAAAGATGTGGCCGCCCGAGAGGAACTCATCCGCAAAGCCGTCAGTGTCAAGCCGTCGCCGAGGCAGTTAGCCTGGCAGAAGCTCGAGTTCATAGGTTTTGTCCACTTCGGCGTCAATACCTTCACCGGCCGGGAATGGGGCACGGGAATGGAAGACCCCGCGATTTTCAACCCTGAAAAGCTCGATACCGACCAGTGGTGCCGGATGATGAAAGCCGCGGGGATGAAGCAGGTAATCCTGACCGCCAAGCACCACGACGGCTTCTGCCTCTGGCAAACGCGTTACACAAAACATTCGGTCGCATCCAGCGAATGGCGCGACGGCAAAGGCGACGTCCTGCGCGACCTGGTCGATTCTTGCCGAAAGTACAATCTCAAGGTCGGCGTCTATCTTTCGCCGGCCGATCTGTACCAGATCGAGAATCCCGACGGCCTGTACGGCAACCTCAGCAAGTACACCGAGCGGACCATCCCGCGCCCTGTGCCGGGCCGACCGTTCAGAGACAAACGGACTTTCAAGTACGTCGTGGATGATTACAACGAATATTTCATGAACCAGCTTTTCGAGCTGCTCACCGAGTACGGCCCGATCCACGAGGTCTGGTTCGACGGCGCGCACCCGAAGCGCAAGGGCGGCCAGAAATACACTTATCAGCACTGGTATGCGATGATCCGCGAGCTTGCGCCGCAGGCGGTCATATTCGGCAAAGGTCCCGACGTACGCTGGGTCGGCAACGAAGCAGGCCATGCACGGCCGGCCGAGTGGAGCGTTATTCCTATAGATGCTCCGGTAGGCAAATTCACCTGGCCCGATATGAGAGCCAGAGACCTCGGCAGCCTGGACAAGCTCGAAGCGGTCCTGCAAGAGGGCGGCTATCTGCACTGGTATCCGGCAGAGACCGACACTTCCATCCGGCACGGTTGGTTCTGGCGCGATGAAAAACAGAAAGTCAAATCGACCGAGCACATCGTCGATATCTGGTACAACGCCGTCGGCGGCAACAGCGTCCTTTTGCTAAACATCCCGCCCAACAGCGACGGCCTGTTCTCCGAGCGCGACTGCAAGGTCTTAACCGAAGTCGGCAAGATCATCAGCGAGACTTTTAAAACCAACCTTGCCGCCGGCGCCAGGGCAACCGCCTCAGCCACCCGCAGCAGCAATTTCAAACCAGCCAACGCTCTCGACGGCGACACCGATACCTGCTGGATGCCTTCCGACTGGACCACCCAGCCCGACCTGACAATAATGTTGCCGCAAGAGAAAACCTTCAACGTAATAATGTTCCAGGAGCAAATCCGCAACTACAGCCAGCGAATCGCCAAATTCGCCGTCGACGCTCAGGTCGATGGAAAATGGAAACAAGTCGCCGAAGGCCAAACCGTAGGCTACAAAAAAATCTGCCGCACCGAAGACATAACCACCGACAAAATACGCATCAGAATCCTGGATTCCCGCCTCTGCCCCACAATCTCAAACCTCGCCCTCTTCCACGCCCCGCCAGTTGAAACAATCATCAACAATTAGAAGACAATCAATGCCACCCAGGCTCAAGGTTTGTCACGTGTCTGCTTGTTGTCGGAAGTCTTTTTGGAATTTTGACTACGACGGTTAATGATCCGATTTGGGCTTTGTTTCTCCATTTCCTGCAGCGTCGCGACCATAGCGTCAATGTCATAGTTATGCTCTCTGGCAAACTCATCCCGATTGCGCCAGAGTTCCTCTAATATCTCATTTTTCATCGCTAATCGCCTCCAAAAGCTCTATGGGAGTACAAATCTCAGGACAACCATACCCCTGTACCACACAGACGGAACGGACCACCGGCTTGGTTGACGGATTATCTATATGTCGGCAATTCCAGGTAAGAAGTAAATCAACTTGATGGACTGCTGCGGCGGCGATGTGAAGCGCATCGGCCTCAGCCTTTTTTGGCAATGCGCCCTGTTCGATTAGGGCTGCTGCCAAATCCCGCGTCTCCGATGTGATCTGCAGCTGCGGAATCTCTCTGAGATAATTCAGGCGGCTTTCCGAGGCTTCAGGATCACCGCGGCGAGCTTCTGTCACAACCAACTGTGATGTACACAAATCGTATTTACGTCGATAATCGTCCCACCAGGTCCGCGTTGCCTGCTGACAGGCCGCGATCAAAAGATCCCGACTTGGCTTGGCCGCGAGATAACTCACAACAGATGTCTCTACATAAAGCGATTTCATAGCCCTATTTTACCCGTTCGCTACCCTGATTTCACGGAAATAATACGATCCGGAATTGTCCGGACGAACCAAAAATTTTTGTTATCACATAAAAAATGGCTTGCAGAAGCAGTTAAACTGTTTAAAATGTATACTGACCGGTCGGTTTATAATATTGAAAGGAATAACATGTATGGCGCTCAAATCACACGAGAACGGCTATTGGATGAGACGACCCGTCTTGTTCAGAGACAGGGATTCGGCCCGACTTCAATCAATGACGTGCTCCAGGCGGCCGGGGTTAAGAAAGGCACGCTCTACTACCACTTCCCCGGCAAAGAAGAACTCGGGTTGGCTGTCCTCCAGCGTGCCAGAGATGATTTCTTGGTCTTTATTGACTCTAATCTCACGGGGGACACGCCTATGGCGGCGCTGGGGCGTTTTTTCAAGGCGGCACTTGGTGAACATCGCAGGACCGGCTTTGTGGGGGGCTGTCTCTGGGGCAACACTGCGCTTGAAACGAGCGATTCCAACCCCATCTATGCCGGATTTGTGAAACAAGTTTTCGATGAATGGCTCTGCCGTATCGAACGTGTGATTCACACGGGGCAGGAGGCCGGACAGATCCGGAGGGACCAATCCGCCGCCGCGCTTGCCCGTCTTGTCGTCGCCTGCATCGAAGGCGGGATCATGATGTCTCGCCTCACGAAGCAGGATGGCCCGCTCCGGAACTGCCTGAAATCCCTTCGGGTGCTGCTGGCCCCGAAAATTGCACCGACTGCATCACGGCCTGCAAACTCCGCGGCACAAGACCAAAACGATCAACAAGTCTCAAGACCAACAAAACGAAAGGATAGCAAATGAAAGTTCTTGCAATCAGCGGCAGCCCTCGCAGGGGCTCGACAACAGACCAGCTCGTACAAGCTGTTCTGTCGGGCGTGCAGGGGTGCGAGGCCGAATTCGTGTCACTGTCCGGTAAACAGATCGGCCCCTGTATTGCCTGCCTCGGATGCGTCAGCGACAATGTATGTAAAGTGAAGGATGATCTGAACGCCTTGCGTGCGAAGATTGTCGAGGCCGATGCCTACGTGATCGGCGGAGCAAACTACTTTAACACCCTCAACGGCCTCACTCACTGTTTCATGGAGCGATGGTATCAGTTCCGCCACCAAGAGGGCAAAGCCGTAAGCGGCAAGCTCGGCGTAGCGGTGGGGGTGGGCGGCAGTTCCGGCGAGCGGGTGGTTGAGGGCATTCGAAGCTTCTTCCAGTACAACCAGATCGATTGCATCGGCTCAGTCTCGGCGCAGGGAGCAGCGAGCTGCTTCAAGTGCGGCCACGGGGAAACCTGCAAAGTCGGCGCGATCCACATGTTCTTCGGGCCCGGAACAAAGATCACTCCGGAAATCATACCGGACCTTTCGAAACAGCCTGACAGAATCGAGCTGGCTCAGACTTTGGGCCGTAAACTGACCGAGCGCCTCCATGAGTTCGCGGCTGCTACGTAACCGGCGCAGAGAAAGACGGGGGGCTTTCTCTGCTCCAAACTCGAATCAATGTTCGCGATAAATTGAGAAAGGACACAACCATGAAGACAGCGACAATGGGTTTCTGTTTGATATTTCTTTTGTCTACGCTGTGCGAGGTTAATGCAAACGACAACGAAGCAACTGACATCGCGACGTCGGCCCAAGACGTTCGTCCGCTGTCGATCGGAGCGACTGTGCCTTCCTTAACGCTTCAGAGCGTGGACGGCAGGGCCTTTGATCTGGACGGGGCAATAAAGAGCCAACCCACGATCCTGATCTTCTATCGCGGCGGCTGGTGTCCGTACTGCAATCGCCATCTCGGGCAGTTGCAGACCATCGAGCCCAAACTGTTGGATCTTGGCTACCGGATTCTCGCAATCAGTCCTGACCGCCCGGCGAAACTCGCCGAAAGCATGGACAAACATAAGCTCACGTACACACTCCTATCCGACCATACCATGAAAGCATCTCGGTCCTTTGGCATCGCCTTCCGCATCGATGGTTCAACGTTTGCGAAATACAAGGGATACGGCATCGATCTCGAAGAGGCATCCGGCCAAAAGCACCATCTGCTTCCAGTGCCCTCGGTGTTCATTGTGGGGACCGACGGCGTCATTAAGTTCAGCTATGCCAATCCCGATTACAAAGTGCGCCTCGCGCCCAAGGATCTGCTGAAGGCCGCGCAGACCGATGCCGGCGCAGCAAACCGGGTCGAACAGATTCTATCGCGCGTCCGCGAGCACCAATTTCATCCCGTTCGCAATGGGTTCACCTTCGACCGCCACTTGAACAAGCACGGCGTGGCCGATCTCCGGGATACCGACTGGCTCGTTCGCACGCTGGCTGTACGCGACCTCGTGCGCCTTGGACAGGGCGCATCGCCAAAGCTGGTGGACGCACTGCATGATACCGATGCCCACGTGCGGCATGTGGCGGCGATGGTGCTCGGTATCACTCGCGCGACAAACGCCGTCTCCGACCTGGAGAGCACACTGCGCGACGACAGCGATTCGGTTGTTCGGTCACAGGCCGCTATTGCGCTGGGTCAGATTGGGCATAAGGGATCGCTCGCGCTGCTGCGTCGGGCGCAGACCGAGGACAAGTCACGCGACGTGCAGCATCAGGCGGAGCTGGCCGCGTATGCGGTTGAGCATGGCCTCGTCGCCACCGCCGAACTCGCCGACGCCTATCGCGGCCTTGACGAAACGCGTTTTAACCAGGTTCAGGTGGGGGAGTCGGCCGTTGACTTCGAATTGCCCGACACAGAGGGCCGGGTGTGGCGACTATCTGATTTTCGCGGGAAGAAACCCGTAGCGCTCATCTGGGTGTTCGCGGACTGGTGCCCCGTGTGCCACGGCGAATTCCGCGAGCTGATCGAATTGCGTAATCAGTTCGAACAGGCGAACGTGCAGGTCTTCACGCTCGAATGTCACGACATGTTCCCGGCGCGCGTGATGGTCGGCAAGGAGCTCGAACCGAAATATTGGTTTAGCAAGACCTCATTCAAAGATGCCTACACAAAAAATATCTGGTGGCCGCATCTGGTTGACCGCGCGGCAGCTGTCGGCGCCGAATATGGCGTGCAGCCGATGGCCTTCGCCGTCCATTCCGAATGGATCAATCGCCCGTCGGTGGTCATCGTGGACAAGGAAGGAATCGTGCGGTTCGCCTATTACGGCACGTTTTGGGGCGACCGCCCAAGCATCCACCAGGTGCTTGACATGGTGCGAAACAACCTATACGATTTCGAGCCAGACAGACGGCTCAAGGTCAAAGATAGGAATTAGAGGCGGAAGAAATCCCTCAGCAGGCCCTGAGCGGTCTCCCGGTGAGGCTATCGTCTTTAGGCTGTTTTGGGACGATTTCTGCCTGCCCTTCGGCGATTTGTCTGGTTAAATGCCGCTTGATAAGGCGTAGACGTGTGCGGGGCCTGTGGCTGATTTAGCGAGATTGGTCCGGCCGGTGTCTGTCAATTTTTATCTTGTTTCTGGCGAAAGGTAATTGGATGGCGAGATTGCAGCCGAATTCGGACGGGATTGAGAGCTGGCTGAAGTTGATACGGGCCGACGGGGTGGGGCCGGCGATTTTTGGGCGGCTGATTAAGCGGTTCGGCTCGACCGAGAGAGCGCTGGGGGCTTCGGTTTCGGAGTTGGCGAAGGTCAACGGGCTTGGATTCAAGACCGCTGAGAGGATAGCCGCGACGCGCGATAAGTTCGATCCGAGGCCGGAGCTGGAATTGGCGCATAAGCTCGGCGTTTATCTAATCAATCTTGAAGATGAGCGGTATCCGCCGGTTCTCCGGCGCATCTACGACCCGTCGCCTGTGCTCTACGTCAAGGGGAGCCTCAGACGCGACGACAATCTTGCGGTTTCCATCGTTGGCTCGCGGCGGTGCAGCCTCTACGGTCAGGAGCAGTCCTCGCGCTTCGCTCACTTTCTCGCCGCGGCGGGATTTACTATCTGCTCCGGGATGGCTCGCGGCATCGACACCGCCGCACACCAGGGAGCGCTGTCGGCCGGCGGACGAACTATCGCCGTTCAGGGTTGTGGGCTCGCGACCATCTTCCCTCCCGAGAACAAGAGGCTGTTCGAGCTTATAGTGGAATCCGGCGCTTGCCTGAGCGAGCTGCCGTTGGAGTATGAGCCGCTGCGGGAGAATTTTCCGCCGCGAAACAGGATAATCGCCGGGCTGTCGCTGGGGACGATTGTAATCGAGGCTGCGCCGCGCTCGGGGGCGCTGATTACGGCAAAAGCCGCCGTGGATTATGACCGTGAAGTAATGGCGGTGCCGGGTAAGATCGATTCGCCGCTTAGCAAAGGCGCGCATCAGTTGATAAAGCAGGGCGCCAGGCTGATCGAGTCGGTCGAGGACGTCACCGAAGCGCTCGGGCATATCGGCGAACAACTGACCGAGCACGTAAGCACTGCGGCGGCGAACGCAACCAAACGTGCGGAAAAGACGCTTTTCGACGCCCGCAAACTAAAGCTCAGCGACGCCGAGCGTAAGATATACGATTGCCTGAACTCCGAGCCGATGCACGCCGAGCAGATCATCGCCGAGACGAATCTGCCCGCGGGTGTCGTCAACGCCACTTTGATATCAATGCGCCTCAAAGGCCTCATCAAGCAGCTTCCCGGCAGCATGTTCGCGAAAGGTTGAGCAGCCCCAATGTCGAAACCGCCTTTATTTTCTCGACAGAAACGCAGCGACAGGCCATCGGAGCGATCCGTTACGATGCCGGTGTTGCTGTCAGCATGAACTGCCCTTCGGGCAAGCAAATCGCTGTCGGACTCCTGACATTATGATACAGAAGCCATTTTTTGGCTGTAAAGTCGCCTCATTCAAAGGTTTCGGATTTCTTGCCGTCTTTCGTTCAATTCCGCCTGATGTTATGCCGAAGAAGTGCCGATACATATTTTCCAGATTTTTCTTGACGTCAAGATGGCCGGTTTGGTACAAATATATATGGTGAAGCTTGTGGTTTTGCATGAAATGCTCAGTGTAAAATGAGATTGATAAAGGCAAATCCAGGTGAATATCTAATCATTATCGGGCGTTCCGATACGAATCATCAATTTTTCCCCAAATTTCCCTTTCCGTAGGAGGACTCTGTCATGTGTAAAAAACTGTTGTTTCTAACCTCATTTATTGTAATGCTGGCTCTGGCCGGCAACGCCGGGGCTCAGCTTGATCCGGCTACTATCAACGACGGGCACGTGTACCTGCTCGAAGAAATCGTTGGCGGGCAGGTGTCGGACGATTCGGCGAATGGCAACGCCGGCAACATAGTGGGAGATCCGCAGTTGGTCGGCTTAAACTCGACCGGCGCCGAAGGGCCTAAGTCATTACTGTTCGACGGTGTCGACGACGGCGTTGACATCCCCGATTCCGCGAATATCAACGTAACCAGTGGTCCCTGGCAGAATCGTACTGTAATAGCTATGTTCAGGTGCGACAATGTCAACAAAACGACCAAACAGACGATATTCGAAGAAGGTGGATATACCCGCGGAATGGTCTTTTATGTGCACGACGGACTGCTATATGCAGCGGCGTGGAACCGGGCGGAGTATGACTGGGACGGCGCCTGGCTCTCCACCCCGATCGAATCCGACCAGTGGTATGGAGTTGCGATGATCATCAGAGACGGCACAGACGCCGTCGAAGACGACAAATTCGAGATGTGGCTGGACGGGGAATTGATTGCCACAGCTCCCGGCGGCGAGATATACAATCACGCAAACGACAACTCCATAGGCTACGTAAACGAGAACGCCGTATTTCACGACGGCAACTCAAATACCAACGGTCACTACTTCGAAGGAGCCATTGACGAAGTCTGGATTCTCAATGTTGCGCTGACCGAGGCGGAGCTGGGCGCTTTTGCAGCCAAGCCGTGGCCTTTCGCCTCTTCTCCCGAGCCTGCCGACGGCGGCCTGGTTGAGGCGACCTGGGCGAATCTTGCCTGGAGCGCGGGCGGCCTGGCAGCCTCGCACGATGTGTACTTCGGAACGAGCTTCCAGGACGTCAACGCCGGCGCCGAGGGAACCTTTGTAGGTAATGTCAGCGAGCCGGTCCAGATTGTGGGCTTTCCGGGTCTTCCGATTCCCGAAGGTCTCGTGCCGGGCACAACATATTATTGGCGGGTGGATGAGATCGACGAGGCCAACCCGGACAGCCCGTGGCAGGGCGACGTCTGGAGCTTCAGCGTTCCACCCAGGACGGCCTATAATCCATCCCCGATTGACGGGACGCAGTTTGTGGATCCGAACGTGACCCTGAGTTGGACCGGCGGCTTCGAGGCAAAACTCCACCATGTCTATTTCGGCGATGATTTCGATGAAGTAAGCAACGCCGTCGGTAATCCCCCGATACCGGAAGCAACCTTTACTCCGGGTACACTCGAATTAGAGAAGACTTACTATTGGCGCGTTGATGAATTTGACGCTGCTGCGGTACACAAAGGCGGCGTCTGGAGCTTCACGACCACTCTGCCGGGTCTGGGTACGGCCGTAATGGACAGGTGGGAAGGCATCCCGGGCACGGGCTTGGATGCGCTCAAGAATGATCTGAGGTACCCAAAGAATCCCGACGTGACCGAGACGGTCGACAGCTTCTCCTGGAACGGTGAAGACCTCGATGATTACGGAGCACGGATCGAAGGTTGGCTTTACGCGCCGGTTACCGGTGATTATACTTTCTGGATTAACACCGACGACAATAGCGAGTTGTGGCTGAGCACTGACGACGATCCGAGCAGTGCCGTGCTGATTGCCGAGGAAACCGGTTGGGCGCCCTTCGATGAGTGGCGTAGCGACGAAACAATGTCCGCGCCCGTTACGTTGGTCGGCGGCGAGAAGTACTACATTGCGGCGCTGTGGAAAGAAGGCGGCGGCGGAGACCACTGTCAGGTGGCCTGGCAAGGTCCCGGCATCCCCGAGCGCACGGTTATTCCCGGATCGAATTTATCTCCGTTCGAGCCGGTAAAGGCTTTTGGGGCCACACCTGCCAATCGCGCAGTCGACGTCAGTTGGACGCCTACGCTCAGGTGGAGGCCGGGTCTTCAGGCCGAATCACATGAGGTATACTTCGGCACCGATCCCAATGCGGTAGTCGACGCCACAAAAGCCTCTCCGGAATTCAAAGGAACCAGGCAGCTTGACGATGAAAGCTACCAGCCGGGCACGCTTGAGCTAGAGACCACTTACTACTGGCGTGTCGATGAAATCAATCCCGCTAACCCCGAAAGTCCGTGGGTTGGCAGGGTCTGGAGCTTCACGACGGCCGACTTCGGAATCGTTGACAATTTCGAGTCTTACAACGATATTCCCGCCGGCGAACCGGGAAGCAATCTCGTCTACGTCACGTGGGTGGACGGATTCGATAATCCGAACGTAAACGGCTCAACGATGGGTTACGTTACCGGCCAATCTATGGAGACCGAAAACGTTCACGGCGGCAGTCAGTCGGTGGCGTTCCAGTATAACAACACCACGGCAGGTGTTTCGGAAGTGGTGCGCACCTTTGCGCCCGCACAGGACTGGACCATGAACGATTTCCAGACACTGTCTCTGTGGTTTGCCGGCATAGGCACCAACGTGCCCGGGCAGTTGTACGTGAAGGTTAACGGTGTTCAGGTCGATTACCCCGGACTCTCGTCTGATCTGGCGCTGGCCGGCTGGCGGCCCTGGAATATCCCGCTGGATAGTATCAACGCCAACCTGAGCAATGTCACAAGTATGACTATAGGTGTTCAGGGAGGTGGCGCCACGGGCACGCTGCTGCTTGATGATATTGCGCTGTATACGCAAGTTGCTGAGACGATTACACCGGTGCAGCCCGACCCGGCCGGTTTGGTGTTGCACTATGCATTCGAGGGCAACACCAACGACAGCGCCGGCGCCAATCAGGGCACGGCCTTCGGCAGCCCCACATACGTGATGGGCAACGTCGGCCAGGCCATAATGCTCGACGGCCTCGATGACTATGTAGCTATCGACAACTTCAGCTACGCCGAAGACGGCCATACGGAAATCACCGTCAGTGCCTGGATCCGCACGGCTCTTGAAGACGATCAGATAATCGTCGCGTTTGACCGCAACGAGTACTGGAGACTGGAGATCAACGGCGACGGCGCCGGTGCCGGCGAGGTTGGCTGGGATGTGATGACCGATACCGGCCAGGTCGATTACGGCAGCAACGCCCGCGTGGATGACGATCAGTGGCATCACGTAGCCGGAGTATTCGACAACGGCAAACTGACCGTCTACATCGACGGCTACGCGCAGGAACCCGCTTTCGGAGGCGCGACCTTCGGAACCGGAACTGCACGCTTTGGTTACATCGGGCTTGGTTCGGAGTCGACTGAATTCAACCTCGATCCCAGAACGCCGGCCAATTACTTCACAGGCGCGGTGGATGAGGTTCGCATTTATGAGCGTGCATTGACCAACGGCGAAGTCGCGGGCCTCGCGGGCCGAACCCAAGCGCTCGATAAACCGTTCTAACAATGATCGAGGCGCTTTGTTTTGTGCCGTTTACCGCTGAATGGTGATTAGACCGACAATACCAAGCGTAAGCGGCATGAAAATCTGTTTACAACAGGGCCTGTACCGGTTAGGTCTCCCTTGGGGACACCTTAGGCGGGTGCAGGTCCTGTTTTTCCTTTCCCTGAGGGATGGCCTATCCATGACGGGATGTAGGGAGAAATCTCTTGACCGGCTCCCTGTCAATTTGTTACTAATATACAGGTATGGTGAAGACTGTGTCTATTCGGGTGATTTTGGATGTCAGCAGGGGTGAGAGGGGGAGCGGTCTAATCAATCCTTTCACGCTAATTCAACTTAACTTTACTTTTTAGAAGGAGGTATGTTGTGTTTAAGAAATTCACTTGTTTGACGATCATTTTTTTGGTTTTGGGCCTTGTCGGCAACATTTACGCCGATCTGGTCGTGCACTGGGCGCTCGAAGAAGGCTCCGGAACTGTTGCGACCGACTTTTCCGGCAATGGTAATGAAGGAACCCTGAACGGTGATCCCGAGTGGGTTGAAGGCCGGCTCGGCGGAGGGCTGCACTTTGGCGGCGACGCCGAAGAGGATTTCGTTGTATACTCCCTACCCGGCGGGGCTACCGTATGGGAAGCCGGCACAATAGCGGTATGGGTCAAGGCCGACAGTCTCGGACAGGACACATGGAGCGGTTGTTTTACCAACCACAACCCCAACACGGCAGGCATTCAGTTCGACGTGGATGGTGGAAATCCCGGAAATTACCGCCTGAATCCCGGCGGACAGTTTTTTGGGCCTGTCACAACAGATTGGGTCCACCTGGCTCTTTCTTTTGAGGACGGCAGCGGCACGTTCTATTACAACGGCGAGGAAGCCACGACCGCGGGTCTGGACGATTCGCAAAGGACTTTCAACGAATTCGCCCTCGGCCTCAACCGGAACCATACGAACTGGATGGCCGCGACAATCGATGAGTTGCGAGTTTACGACCATCCCCTTTCGGCTGAAGATATTCAAACGATCATGGTCACTGCCGCCCGAAGGCTGCCTCGAGCCCGAAGGCCCGATCCGGAAGACGGCGCTCTTCTCGAGCAGACGTGGGTGTCGCTGACCTGGGCAGCCGGAGACGGCGCGGTCTCACACGATCTGCATTTTGGGACGAATTTTGACGACGTTAACACCGGCGCTGAGAATACGTTCGTGGGCAATTTGGCAACTGCGACCCAGGTTGTGGGCTTCCCGGGCTTTCCGGCTCCGGATGGACTGCAACCCGGCACAACTTACTACTGGCGAGTGGATGAGGTAAACGACGCCGATCCCAATAGCCCGTGGATAGGGGATGTATGGAGCTTTACGGTTCCACCTAAGACGGCATACAATGCCGATCCCCCGGACGGCATGAAGTTTATCGATCCGAATGTTGAACTTGGCTGGACGGCGGGTTTTGGCGCAAAACTACATAGCGTGTATTTCGGCGACGACTTCGATGAGGTGAGTAATGCCTCCGGCGCTGTGCCCCAGGCGGACCCGATGTTTACTCCCGGCCCGCTTGAATTAGAAAAGACTTACTACTGGCGCATCGATGAGTTCGATGGCACCGAAACGCATAAAGGTGACGTGTGGAGCTTTTCAACGATTCCGGTGATACCGTTAACCGAAGATCCCAACCTTGTTGCTATGTGGAGTCTCGACGAAGGTATCGGCACAACCGCACTCGACATGTCGGGGCGTGGCTATCACGGAACACTTTTTGGTCCCGAATGGTCTGCCTCGGCCCGGCTCGGCGACGCAAGCCTGGACCTCAATAATGGCTATGTGGCAATTCAAGACCTGAGCTATGCAGAAACCGGTCTAACTGAAGTTACCGTAACGGCCTGGGTCCGTACAAGTAGCGACAGCGGACAGTTTGTCATCTCCTTTGACCGCAACGAGTACTGGCGTCTTGCTGTAGGTGGTACAGGCCCGGACGTCGATGAAGGCCAGGTTGGCTGGCATGTTATGACAGATACCGGCCAAATCGATTACGGCAGCGTAACCCGTGTTGACGACGGGCGCTGGCACCACATAACCGGTGTGTTCGATAACGGGACCCTGATAATCTACATCGACGGCGTGGCCGAGCCTTCGACCACCGGAGGGCCGACCTACGGAACAGGCAACAGTCGTTTTGGCTTCATTGGAGCTAACTCCGAGGCAGGCAGCTTCAACAGCCCGACACCCGGTGGAAATCCGCTCGACGGTCTTGTCGACGATATACGGATCTACAGCAAAGCGCTGACCGCCGAAGAGATTCAGTTGGTCATGCGCGGCGATCCCAAACTCGCTTGGAAACCGAGCCCGGCTGATGAAACCATGCCGGACGTCGATAACGTTCTGCCTCTGACCTGGTCGGCAGGCGACGAGGCTACCAGTCACGAAGTCTACTTCGGCACGGACATGAATTCCGTGGCCAACGCCGACACCTCAGACACGACTGGTATCTATCGCGGCCGTCAGAACTCGAGGAGCTTCATCCCGGCCGAGAACCTCGAATGGGGCAGCGGGCCGTACTACTGGCGCATCGACGAGAACAACGCCGACGGCACAGTAACCAAAGGCCGAGTCTGGACCTTCACTGTGGCGGACTTCCTGCTCGTTGACGATTTCGAGAGCTACACCGACAACGACGCGGAAGACGAAGCGATCTGGCAGACCTGGGTTGACGGTTTCGGCGTTCCGACCAACGGCTCGCAGGTCGGCTATGTCCTGCCGCCTTACGCCGAGCAGACGATTGTCCACGGCGGTTTCCAGTCCATGCCGCTGCTTTACGACAACACCGCGGGCGTGAGAAATTCCGAGGTCGTGCTGCCGTTGACGGCTCCGCGCGACTGGACCGCACACGACGTAGAAATACTGTCGCTGTGGTACAGAGGCTTCCCGCCTTCGGATGGCAGCTTCGTACAGGGTCCGGGGAATACATTTACAATGACCGCATCGGGTTCCGACATCTGGAATACATCGGATGAATTCCACTTTGCCTACAAGACCCTGAGCGGTCCCGGCACGATTGTCGCCAGAGTCGACAGTCTGGAGGAAACGCATCCCTGGGCCAAGGCCGGCGTGATGATCCGTGAGACTCTCGATGCCGATTCTAAGTATGCCTTTGCCGTGTTATCCGCGGCCAGCGGTGTCGCTACACAGAACCGCACGGATACCGGTATAAGTGCTACCGGCGTCACCGAGGCGGATATATCTGCGCCGCACTGGGTCAAGCTCGAACGCGACGCCGGCGGTTTCTTCACGGTTTCTCATTCGACCGACGGCTCATCCTGGAATCCGGTTGCGGGCACCATTGCCAATAACATCCCGATGGCTTCGGATGTCTACATCGGCCTGGCGGTTACCAGTCACGATGCATCGGCGGTCACCGAGGCGAAGTTCTCGAATGTTACGATGACCGGCAATGTTGGCGCTCAGTGGATGAATCAGGACATTGGCATTCAGGCCAACGCGGCCGAGCCGTTCTATGTTTCGCTGTCGAATGCCGACGGCACGATCGGCGTAGTCACCAATGAAGACGCGAAAGCTGCTGTGAGCGTGGAGTGGACCGAGTGGCCGATAGAATTGAGCAGATTCGCCGACCAGGGCGTGAACCTGTCCGAGGTTGACGAGCTCGCCATCGGCCTCGGCGCCACCGGTGATCCCGGTGCGGCAGGCGGCTCGGGAACGATGTTCATCGACGATATCGTATTGCTCCGCTCGGCTCCGGCGCCTCAGCCGTAAGCCTGTGGAACCGCGGACAGTTGCGATAAGCTGTCCATGCGGCAATAATGTTTGGTTCGGGGCCTGTGCCGATTGTTTCGGTACGGCCCCGT
Organism: uncultured Pirellulales bacterium; assembly: GCA_964598225.1. Classification (GTDB taxonomy): domain Bacteria; phylum Planctomycetota; class Phycisphaerae; order Sedimentisphaerales; family Anaerobacaceae; genus SG8-4. The sequence continues at coordinate 1,356 of CAZRBG010000027.1, read as the reverse complement.
TTTCGTTTGGTACAATCGGCAACAATATTGACCGTTGGTATCCGATCTTGGCCTGCGCCGAGACCACGATAGGACAGCCCCTCCCACACGCTCTATGACTCTGCCGCGGGTAACTCTACCAGCCAGATGTTGCGGAATTGTACCGGGTTGCCGTGATCCTGAAGATATAGCCTTCCCAGGCCTTTTTCTGTTCGGTTCGGAGCCGCCGTGGTTGGACTTTTTGCCTTTACGTTATCCTGAATCTTGACTCCGTTATGCAAGACTGTCAGTGTCGCAAGATCTGTCTTCTCGCCGTTCTCGTCGAAACGCGGCGCACGGAACGTGATGTCGTAGGTCTGCCACTGTGTCGGCGGGGCGCACATATTAACCTCCGGCTCTCCGTCTTCCACTTTGTAGATACCGCCGCACTCGTTGTCTTTGCCTTCCAGACCGTAGCTGTCGAGTATCTGCACTTCGTAGCGGCCCTGTAAGTAAACGCCGCTGTTGCCGCGACCCTGCCCTCGCGCCTCCGGCATGAACGGCGTACGGAACTCGATGTGCAACTTGCAGTCACCGAACTTCTGCTTCGTTATGATCCCGCCGGTTCGCGGTTTGACTTCCATCGCACCATCTTTCAAGAGCCAGGGGAAGCCCTTGATTTTTTGTCTTACGGCTTGCCAGTTTTCAGTATCCCCCTTCTTGCCGGCGAACAGCACAACCGCGTTTTCAGGCGGCTCGGCGCCCAATGCAGGAGAAAGCCTGATAGTCTTTTTCAAGGTGAACGTGCCGGAGATATTCTCGCCATCGGCGGAGGTGCCTTTGAATTTGCCTGTGAACTTGCCCGTCTTGATTGACGATTCGATGTCGAGAACGTGGCCGAATTCGGCTCGCCCGTTGAATTGTGCCGCCGAGTCTTCGACCTTGCCCTTCAGCACAAAAGAGGGAGGCCACTGGTATTCGAACTCGGCGTGGAAGTTCGCTCGATACTTACCGTTGCCCAGTGCGATCACCTGGGCCATGAGCGCGCCGGTCTCGTAGTCGCCGTCCAGAGTCCAGCTTCCCTCCCAATCCCCCATGTAAGGATCGGCCTTTTCCATCGCCTCTTTCGTTTCTTTAAGCAGCTTGTTCTGCTGCGCTTCGGCGTCAGTCGCCAATCCAATAATCAGTCCAAATCCTAACATTGCAGCGATGATTCTATGTTGTCCGGTCATGTCTGATTCTCCTTTCGTTACCCCCGAACTGTTTCACACGATTACACCTCTTAATCTTAAGTTGATCAAGGTATCACAAGTCTGCCGGTTAAGCAACGGTTTGTAAGGCTCTTTAGGATCGTGCACGAAATAACTTCCCGATTTCATGGGGATAGTTCCGTCGGAA